>CANOEC010000025.1 GCA_947564735.1 uncultured Lachnospiraceae bacterium
CTCAAAATTCAGTATTTATCAGCATTTATGACCTAGTCAGCAGACACTAATTAAAGAAGTGGTTGGACAAAGCGATAGCAGTCAGGTTATTATTTCCACACATGATCCGATTGTGATTGGAGGTCTTAATAAAGAAGCTGTTGTCATCTTTGATCGAACTGCTGAGGGGACGTCTGTTAGGATGCCCGGAGTCAATCCAAAAGGTATGGGCGTAGCAGGATTGCTTACGAGCGATTTGTTTGGTCTTCCCACAACGCTTGACCCAGAAACGCAGGATGAATTAGATAGAAAACGACAATTGCAATTTAAGGAAAACCGTACTCCCGAAGAAAATGTTGAACTTTCACATCTCACACAGGAATTGGAAAAGCTGGGATTTACCAGAACGACACGCGACCCTATGTATGATAAATATATTGAACGGTTGTTCTCCAGACCGGAATTTCAGGAGAAACCCATTACAGATAAAGAAAGACAAGAAATGTTAGAATTAACTGATGATATTTTGGCAGAAATTCTGGAAGAGGAAAACAAATGATATTTATTGATTTATTTGGAAATCCGCCATCACAAGAGTTGATTGATGAGGGGACGAAACTTACAAAGCAGCTAATGGGGCTTCCGCCGGGTAAACGGAATGACTTTATTGATAAGCATGACAATTACTGGGGAAAATTAAAAGCACACTATGCAGGGTTATCACATAATAAATGTTGGTATACGGAAGCGAGAGAAAAGGCTTCGCATTATCATATGGATCACTTTCGCCCTAAAAAGAGTGTCACTGCACTTAATCCGAAAGAGGTTTCGGATATTAAAACAACAAATAGTGGAGAAGCATATTGGTGGTTGGTATTTGATTGGAAGAATTATCGTTTATCAGCATCGATTCCTAATACAAGTAAAGGTTCATATTTTCCTTTGAAGGATGGGACTTATGCAATAAAACAAGGGGAAGATCCAAGCAGAGAATGGTGTGGGTTACTTGATCCGACGGACGAATATGATGTTTCCCTGATTGCATTTGGCATAGATGGAAAAGTATGTCCATCTTGTGCAGATGCTGACTGCTGGGATGCCATACGAGTGTACTTATCTGTCAAGGTTTTTAATTTGGATGAGATATCACTGGTTGATGCCCGTAAAGAGATACAGAAATCGTGTAAGACCAAAATTGAATTGATTAAAAATGCGCAAAGAGAATATGCTGAAACACATTCTTTGGTTTTTAGAGATATGCTGAAAAAGAACATAAAAGAATTAAGAGATATGACCAAACCGACAGCTGAATTCTCTGCTGTTGCCCGCAATTACATAAGAAATGATACGGAGGAGTTTATTCGAAATATTGCTTGTTAGGTACGAGGATAAAAATAAAATCTATTATGCTGTTTGTGGACAGTTTGTATCTGGATATCAGGATTTTTATTGTACGTCAGGTAGAAGGAGAACAGACGATGAGATGAAGGATTAGTTAAGACACTTAAGCTGTATTCCAGCAATGGTTAAAAAACTTTAAGATAATAGTAGTATCTCGTTTTTTCTACAGTTTGACAAAACATAGCAATTTAAGACAGGAAAAGGAGAATCAGCGTCCATATACTAGATGGCAGGAGGGATACTATATGGAATGGATATATTCAATCAACAAAGCGATCGCGTATATGGAAGAGCATATGACGGAGGATGTTTCACTTTGTGATATTGCGGCGAGTGTCAATATTTCTCCATTCCATTTTCAGCGAGCGTTTAGCATGATGGCTGGAATGACGCCGGCGGAATATATGAGAAAAAGGCGGCTTTCTTTGGCAGGTTCTGAACTTGCAGGGGGCAGTGTAAAAGTGATAGATATTGCTTTGCAATATGGATATGATACCCCGGAAAGTTTTTCTAAAGCTTTTTCAAGATTTCATGGGGTTACGCCCCAGCAGGCGAAAAGTGGGTGTGCCTTAAATTTTTTCAATAGATTGTCCCTCAAGATGATTATTGAAGGAGGCAGTACGATGAATTATACGATTGAAAAATGGGAGGCAATGGATTTACTAGTCCATACCACAAAAGTTCAGCCGGAAACCAGTGACAGTGAAATCCCTAAATTTTGGGATGAATATTTTGCAAATGAGAAATACAGTAAAGTTCCCGGTTATCTTGGAGTATGCGCCCAGCAAAAGACAGATGACGGTGCTTTTATATATGGCATCGGATGTAAAGCCAGTGACGTGGATGGAGTTCCGGAGGGGTTTGAACTTCTGCATATACCGGAATATGAATGGGTGGTATTTAAATGTGTCGGACCATCGCCGGATGCAATCCAGAAGGTGTGGGATCAAATCTATCGTGAGTGGCTGCCAACGACGGAATATGAAATCGTCCAAGAGTATGATATCGAGAATTACTTACCGGGGGACCCAAGTTCTGCAGATTATGTCAGTGAGATATGTATTCCCATAAAAAGGGGAAGTGGTAACGCTTCTCATGCATAAATTTACGCCATTTAAAAGTTTTGTTGACTTTTCATTTTGTGCTTGCTAGTATGTATATATAAAGATAGTTTAGTGCTGATTGATATGTGATTACGGTATATCAATAGTCAGGATGAGAATATAGTCCTTTACCGGAAGGTGGAGGACTTTTTACTTTAGCGCAGGCGGAGACAAACAGATGAACACAAGATATTATATGGTTATCATTAAGGATCAAATTAAGACATCGGAGGTAATGTCATGCCGATATAACGCAGATACTCAGAAATGGGATGTTAAATTTAAAAATGGCAGAACATATTCCTATGCATTTGAGAATGTGAAAAAATTGACGGAGCCAACCGTTTTAAATCCGCAAATGTACCATATTGGCAGAGAGGGACGTCAGTTCGCTTATGTAACAGCAATCTATGAATTTAGCAATAAAAATGATAAAGATGATTGCTACTGGCATATTTGCTTTGGCGATGGAAGTGAAAGAGATTATTGTAAAAAAGACTTAGATATTATGGAGTCGGTTTTAAGCCAGAGGCAGTCTGCAAATGTGTTTGAATATATCAGAGAAATCGCCGGGTTAAGTGATATTAGAAATGAAGAGACTGGCGAAAAGCTATTGGCAAAAAAATTTGAGAAGATATCTTTTGTAAGCAGTCATGTGGCTTTGGCGAAATATTTAAATCCCTCTTTGCTGAAAAGTTCTGAAGGGACGCAGGAATATATACCTATTTTTCCATTTGGATGCAATAACAGTCAATATAAAGCTGTTAAAAATGCGATGGAAAACCAGATTAGTGTGATTCAGGGACCACCCGGGACCGGCAAGACGCAAACAATTCTAAATATCATTGCAAATATACTGATACAAGGGAAAACAGTTCAGATTGTTTCTAATAACAATTCGGCGACGGAAAACGTATATGAGAAATTATCGTCAGCAAAATATGGGTTAGGTTTTGTTGCCGCGGCATTGGGGAGCGCTAAAAACAAAAAAGTATTTATTGAGAGTCAGAGTACGAATTACCCGGAATTTTCATCATGGAAAATAGAAGAAGATAAAGATGCTCTATTGAAAGAGATATTGGAGCAGTCTGTTCAGCTCAAAACAGTTTTTGATAAAAAAGAGCAATTGGCAGGTTTAAGGCAGGAACTTTCGCAGTTAGTTACTGAGCTGGATTATTTTAAGGTATATGTCGAGGAGTCTGATGTTGATTTAGAACATCAGTATTTTAAGAAGAAACTTTCTTCAAAGCAATGGATGACGCTGTGGCAGGAATGCCAGACGATATCGGAAGAGAAAAAGTCAATAAGCTTTCTGTTTAAAATGAGAGCTTTTATAAAATATGGGATAACGGATTGGAATTTTTACCGACAGGATATTTCAAAGATAATCACAATATTTCAGGCGATGTATTATGACACAAAGCAGGAGGAACTGTCTGCTGAGATTGAAGAAACAGAAAAATATTTAAACAGTGTTAGCAAAGATTTGCTCGCGGATTTAGTGAATCAGTCAATGGTGCTCTTAAAAGATACACTGGCTGGAAAGTATGGGAATCAAAACGTGCGCAGAATATTTAGTGAAGACAGTCTGTGGAAAGAGCCCTATGATTTCTTGGCGGAATATCCGGTTATCTTAAGCACGACATTTTCGTCAACAAGCAGTTTAAGCTCAGAAGTGGTGTATGATTATCTCATCATGGACGAAGCGTCGCAGGTAGATATTGCAACGGGTGCACTGGCGCTTTCCTGCGCAAGAAATGTTGTGATTGTAGGAGATACCAAACAGCTTCCAAATGTTGTTACGGATGAAATTAAGGCTAAGGCAAAAGCCATCTTTGATTGTTATCAAGTGAATGAGGGGTATCAGTATACGAAGAGCTTTTTACAGTCTATACTGGACGTTATGCCAAATGCTGCGCAGACATTGTTAAGGGAACATTATAGGTGTCATCCCAAAATAATCGACTTTTGCAACCAGAAATTTTATCGTGGTGAGTTGATTATCATGACAACGGATAAAGGCGAAGAGGATGTTTTGTCGGTGGTAAAAACGGTGGCTGGAAATCATGAACGGAACCATTACAGCCAGCGCCAGATAGATGTCATTAAAAATGAAATTATACCGAAATATGTTTCAAATCCGGAAGAAACCGGGATCATAGCACCATATAAAAATCAAGTGGAGGCTTTGGGCAGAGAGATTAAGGACATAGATGCAGCGACGGTACATAAATTTCAAGGCAAAGAAAAAGAGTGCATCATTATCTCCACGGTAGATGATGAGATTTCAGATTTTGCGGATGACCCGTATTTAATCAATGTTGCTGTTTCAAGAGCAAAAAAGAAGCTGATGCTGGTAGTAACTGGAAACGAACAGGTTAAAGAACGCAATATAACAGATTTAATAGATTACATTCAATATAATAATTTCGAGGTTGCCGATAGTCAGATTTATTCCATTTTTGATTATCTTTATAAGCAGTATACTGAGGAGAGAAAGGCATATCTGCAGAAACATAAAAAGATATCAGAATATGATTCGGAAAATTTAATGTATGCACTGATAGATGAAATTATTGCGGATAACAGGTATGCAAGCTTGGACGTTGTCTGCCATTTTTCGTTGAATATGTTGATTAAGAATCCGAAATTGCTAAATGAACAGGAATGTAAATATGCAATGAATCCGGCTACGCACTTGGACTTCCTAATCTATAACAGAATTAGCAAAAAACCGGTGTTGGCAATTGAAGTTGACGGATATCAATATCATAAGAAGGATACGAAGCAGGGTTTTCGGGATTTCATGAAGAATCATATATTGGAATTATATGGAATCCCTCTGCTCAGATTTCAGACAAATGGAAGCGGTGAAAAGGAAAAAATCGTAGAGGCGCTGGAAAAGGTGTATTTATCTTAGGACATTGGAGAAAATTACTGTAAATTGAATGTTTAAAAGGGTTTTCATCTTTATTTCTTATGTGCTATGATGAATGAAACAAAAAAATAACAGATTGGAGAACGTGACAATGCTATTTATACAATACCCCAGATGTACGACCTGCCAGAAGGCAAAGAAGTGGCTGGATGCACACAACATCACATATACGGAGCGTCATATTGTGGAGAATCAGCCCTCCTATGACGAGTTAAAAGTGTGGTATGGGAAGAGCGGGCTACCGCTCAAGAGATTTTTTAATACCAGCGGGCTTATGTATAAGGACATGCAGCTTAAGGACAAGCTTCCTACAATGGATGAGGAAGAACAGCTGCGGCTTCTTGCAACCAATGGAATGCTGGTGAAGCGTCCGCTGATTGTAGATGGGGATACTGTGCTTGTCGGATTCAAGGAAGCGGAGTGGACTGAGAAATTGCAATAAAAGATTGCATGAAACCGGAAAGGAAACGAAAAAGCAGGAGGAAAGCGGCATGAGTATCATGGTGAATATTTATTATACCGGGACGGACGGCAATGCACGGAAGTTCGCGGAGGAAATGGAGCAAAGCGGGGCTGCTGCCCAAATCCGCAAGGAAGAAGGAAACCTGCGGTATGAATATTTCATTCCAATGGCAGAGCCGGAGACGATACTTTTGATTGACTGCTGGAGCGACCAAGCGGCTATTGACAGGCATCACGATTCTCCGATGATGGAGAAGATTGCGCAGCTTCGGGAGAAATATGATTTGCATATGAAGGTTGAGCGGTATGTGCCGGACGAGGGCGGGGTACCGGAGGGAGACAATCGTTTTATTAAGGAGTAGATTGAAAAATAAGCTTGATAGCTTATTTTTCAATCGGCAATTTGAGTCAGAGCCTCAAATGTGCCTTGAGCGCAGCCGAGAATTTGAGATTCTCGGCGCGATGTCATCGCAGTAAACTGCTCTGACATGGAGGAGTAGACTGGAAACCGCAGGCAGTTTTATGAATGTAAAAGGGTCTCTCGGCGTTGAGAGACCCTATAGGGTATCAGCATTATTTTTTTAGCTGTAAGCCGTCTTTGAATGCTTCGCCTACTCTCTCGGTCACTTTGTAGTAACCATGTGTATAGGGGTCAAATGCGATTGCATTTACCAAAGACATATCAATCTTGTCATCAACGATAACGCTTTCGTCGGCTGTAACATTTACTACCTTACCGATAACGCCGCAGCCGTATGCTCCATCTTGATATTCAATGAACTCGCATTCTAAGCAGAGTGGAAACTCATTGATGATGGGTGCGTCCACGTGTTCCGATTTACTTGCAGAAAGACCGCTGTTCTCGAATTTGTCTGCAACTTGGTTGCCTGATTCGACGCCAAAATAATCTGCCTCAACTACATGTGCGGCATCGGCGATGCTTACCGTAAAAGCGCCTCGTGCCTTAATATTTTTTACGGTTTTGTGCGTCTCAGTTAAATTAAGCGCCACATTGCCTCGCGCCTGCATCGTACCCCAAGCAGCGTTCATAACGTTAACGCTGCCGTCTTCATTGTAAGTCGCAATCATTAGAACCGGCATTGGGAAGATACCCTCTGTGATATTCACATTCTTTCTCATCGTAATAACCTCGCTTCTTGTTTGGGATTGACAGAACTTGTGTCCTTGTATATAACTGTAACAGGTAATTGAGAAAGTGCAAGTACTATCTTTGTGGATAGATACTATCGTTGGGGTAAGCGTAAGGTGATAAAGATTTATATTGTTATTATCAGAAAAGTTTTGATTGACGGGAATTAGAAAAAAACAGGGAGGATTTTAGATGAATTATTATGAAACCGATCCGGAGTTTACCAAGAGACTCGAACATTTTATTACAGAAGAAGTAGTGAATGAACCGGAATTGGAGCTTCCGGATGTCACGCGCTATATGGCGGTTCTTGCTGCGCTGATAGGATGTCAGGGAACAGAGGTTTACCGGGAAGTACTTCTGAAAGCGCTGAATTATGGGATGACGCCGGTCATGGTAAAGGAGATTGTCTATCAGTCGGTGGACTATCTTGGGCTAGGAAGGGTCATGCCATTTTTGACGATAACCAATGAGGTTTTTGCGGACTGCCAAGGGATAGATTTACCGCTTCCGCCGCAGGAAACTACGACGCTGGATGACAGACTGCAAAAAGGCATTGAGGCACAGGTAAAAATTTTCGGAGAACATATGGAAGAGGCGTGGAAGGCGGGGCATATCAATCGTTTCCTTGCATCCAATTGTTTTGGCGATTATTATACAAGACGCGGACTTGATTTGAAACAAAGAGAGATGATCACGTTTTGTTTTCTGGCGGCGCAGGGCGGCTGTGAGCCGCAGTTGATTGCTCATGCCAAGGGGAATATGAACCTTGGAAACGATAAGGAGTTTCTCATCAGGGTTATCATGCAGTGTCTGCCTTATATCGGGTATCCGAGGAGTTTGAACGCAATCAGTTGTGTCAACAAGGCGGCGGAGGAATGAATGGATGACTGCTGGAATGTATGTTGTCAAAGCAGAACATAGGTTGCTTATCTCATGGAGAGAAGCTTTCAAGAGTTGAAAGGAGGAAGACAAGATGTCAGATTATTTTGGAAAAGAGGTTCCGAAGCTTGGATTTGGTCTGATGCGGCTGCCGAAGAAAGGATTATCCATTGATATCCGGCAGATGGAACAGATGGTAGATGCATTTTTGGAGGCAGGATTTACATATTTTGATACGGCATATGTTTATCCCGGTTCTGAGGCGGCGGCAAAAAAAGCGCTCGTGGACAGGCATCCAAGGGAAGCTTATACGCTTGCATCGAAACTGAATGTGATGGTGGCGCCGACGCAGAAAGCGGCGAAGAAGCAGTTTCAGACAAGTCTGGAACGCACTGGCGCAGGGTATTTTGACTATTATCTGTTACATGCTTTAATGGATAATAACTATGCGCGATATGACAAACTCAACTTGTGGGATTTTGTAAAAGAGCAGAAGGAAAAAGGACTGATTAAGCATGTCGGATTTTCGTTCCATGCCGGACCGCAGCTTTTGGAGAAATTGCTGCAGGAACATCCTGAGGTGGATTTTGTGCAGCTGCAGATTAATTATGCGGATTGGGAGAAGCCTTCCGTTGCGTCGCGCGCCAACTATGAGGTTGCGCGTAAATACGGGAAATCCATTGTGATTATGGAACCGGTAAAGGGAGGCACACTGGCAAACCCGCCGGCGGACATACAGAAGTTGTTTAAGGATTATCACCCGGAGATGTCCTATGCATCATGGGCAATCCGGTTTGCCGCATCGTTGGACGGGATTCTTACGGTGCTCTCCGGCATGTCGGATACGCAGCAGATGGCGGACAATCTTTCCTATATGAAAGATTTCAAACCGCTCAATGAAGAGGAACAAAAGATTGTGCAGGAGGCGCAGCGCATTCTCGGCAAGTCTGGGACGATTCCTTGTACGGCGTGCCGTTACTGTGTAGAGGGCTGCCCGAAGAAAATTCCGATTCCCGAAATTTTCTCGGTGATGAACAAGCGTCTGGGGAACGGACAGATTAGTGAGGCATCAGAAGATTACGCAAAAGCGGTGGAAGGCATGGGTAAGGCGTCAGACTGCATAGGCTGCGGACAATGTGAGCGTGCCTGCCCGCAGCATCTTGAGATTCCAAAGCACTTGAAGGAATGTGCGGATGCTTTGGAAGCTGACGAGTAAATTGGGATGTGACCGGCAGGCGGAGTCAGGACTGACAGACAAAATTAGGGGCTGACAGATAAAAGCAAGGGCTGACAGGCAGAATCATGGGGATGAAATGAGTATGATAATAGGTAGAGGCGTGGTTTAATGCTCCAGAAAGCAGCCCCCGTCATGGGAGTAAATCACGCCTACTGCCTGCAGATAGGCATAAATAATCACTGTCCCGACAAATTTCATTCCCCTTTTTTGCAGGTCTTTCGATACTTGGTCTGACAGGGGAGAGCTGACTTTATCATTTTCGTAGATGATTTTATTGTCGGTCCAGTGCCAAAGATAATCGGCGAAGCTCCCATATTCTTCCTGTATTTGGCGAAAAATGCGGGCATTGTTTACTGCAGCGCGGATTTTCAGCCGGTTGCGGATGATTCCCGGATTGCAGCGCAGTTCTTCCATTTTTTCTTCGTCGTATGCGCATACCTTCTCTAAGTCAAATCCGTCGAATGCCTGACGGAACGCTTCCTGCTTATTCAGCACACATTCCCATGACAGTCCCGCTTGAAAACATTCCAGAATCAACATCTCGAATAATTTATGGTCATCGTGGACGGGAACACCCCATTCCTCGTCATGGTAGCGTATGTAGAGTTCGTTGTCTGGGTTCGCCCATCTGCAGCGTGTTTTGCCGTCTTTCCATTCCATCTTAATTCCTCCCGGTGTATATATGAAAATTTTTAGTATGTCGAGTAATGTGATAGGTTTATCTTATCATGGAAGGACACTGCTGGCTATCTTAAATTTTTTGTAGACTTTGAAAATAGCAGTGTTTATAGTATAATAAGTCTGTAATTTTCTATGAAAACAGGACAATTGGAGTCATGATATCCGATGGACATGCGTTAGGAAAAGAGTAGGAGGAGGCAGGATGTTCAAGAAGAAATCAGTTGTCAGACAATATGATTATGACAAGGAAATGCAGAAACCGATTTTAAAATGCAGTATCTGCAACGGAGAACAGGTAGCCGGATTTAAGAACCTTCAGACCGGAAAATTTGAAGAAGTGATGCTGGTACGAAATGAGGGTGAATTGCGGGAGTTTATGGAGCGGTGCGGGGTGGATGAAGTGCCAAAGGAATACTGAGGACATGGAAGATTGAATTGTTACGGTTCAATCTAAGATATAACACATCATCCGGATTAGAAATGCGTGGCACCAAATATTGCATTGTAATAAGGAAATATGCTATAATTAATACTTGCATATGAGGGTGTCATAACATAGATTCGGCAGAGTGCCGGTATGTTTTAAATGGCTCTTCTTTTGGGGAATTTTAAGGAAGGACAATGCAAATGAACAAAGGTATAGTAAATACAAAAACGACACATTTTCTCATTGGAAGTTTTTGTGCCTTGATGGTTATCAGTGTAATCGCATTTCTGGCTCTGGGCGTTTACATGAACAGGGCAAGCGAAAGAACGATTAACGCTGTGGGAGATTTATACATGACCGGTATGAGCGACCGGATTTCAGCTCATTTTCAGACGATTATAGGTTCAAAGTTCGATCAGGCGGAAGCAACGGTTAAAGTAGTTGATGCAAATAATGATAATATCGAAGATTTGTATGATGAATTGATATATAGGGCGCGTGCCAGAGATTTTGATTATTTGGCGCTTTGCTCTGAAACGGGAGAGCTTCAGATGCTTTATGGTGACCCGATACATCTTGTTGATCCCGAACCATTTTTTACATCTTTGAGAAATCAGCAGAAGAAAGTTGCCGTGGGTGTGGATTCACAGGGAGATAATGTTGTATTGTTTGGTGTGGATGCTGAGTATCCTATGCAGGACGGCAGTGAGTGCATGGCTATGATTGCAGCAATGCCGGCGGACTATATTACGGCCATGCTTGCCATGGATAAAGATGATGCATTGGTGCATTCCCACATTATTCGTAAGGACGGCAGCTTTGTCATACAGGATTCCAAGGTAGAATATTCGGATTACTTCAGCGTTGTCAGAGAGAAACAGGATGATGACAAAATGGAGGAGGCGGAGGAATTTATCACAAATCTGGCGGCTTCCATGGAAGCGGGAGAAAATTACTCCGGTATTCTCCAGTTTGACGGAAACAGGCAGCAGGTATACAGTACGGCTTTGGCTAATTCGGAATGGTATCTGATTACGGCGCTGCCATATGGGGTTTTGAATGAAACGGTCAACAGCTTAAGCCAGCAGAGACTGGTTGCGACATGTGCGGCGTTTGCAATCATAGCGACATTGATGCTGTTAATTTTCTTTAGATATTTTCACTTGATTCGTCAACAGCTTCAGGAGGTGGAAGAATCCCGTCAGATTGCGCTGCAGGCAACAAAGGCAAAGAGCGAGTTCCTCTCCAATATGAGTCATGATATCCGGACACCCATGAATGCGATTGTCGGTATGACGGCGATCGCGGCGGCGCATATTGACGACAAAGAACAGGTACAGAATTGTCTGAAGAAAATATCATTGTCGGGAAGGCATCTGCTTGGTCTGATTAACGATGTGCTGGATATGTCAAAGATTGAGAGCGGTAAGATGACGCTCAGCATGGATCAGGTTTCTCTTCCGGAAGTGGTAGAGGGAATTGTCGGTATTGTCCAGTCGCAGGTTCACGGTAAGAAACAGTCCCTTAATGTACATGTGGAGAGTATAGAGGTAGAGAACGTTTATTGTGACAGTGTGCGTTTGAATCAGGTATTGCTGAATTTGTTGTCGAATGCAGTGAAGTATACACAGGAGGAGGGTTCTATCTGGTTTTCACTATGTGAGGAAGCATCACCGAGGGGTGACGATTATATAAGAGTTTGCATCAGAGTTGAGGATAATGGAATTGGTATGGATGAGGAATTCCAGCAGAAGATATTTGACTCCTATTCCCGGGCGGACAACAAGCGAGTACATAAAACAGAAGGCGCCGGGCTGGGCATGGCAATTACCAAGTACATTGTGGATGCAATGGAAGGCACGATTCAAGTTGAGAGTAAGCTTGGTCAGGGAACAAAATTCAATCTGATACTTGATTTCGAGAAAGCACAAGTAACAGACGTTGATATGGTTCTTCCTGCTTGGAAGATGTTAGTGGTCGATGATGATGAAGTGCTGTGTCAGACGACGGTACAAGCGCTACAGGACATTGGGGTGAAAGCGGATTGGACGCTTAGTGGCGAGAAGGCTATTGCGCTTGTTGATCAGCATCATAAGAAGCAGGATGACTACCAGATTATCCTGTTGGATTGGAAGCTACCGGGGTTGAACGGTATTCAGGTTGCCAGAAAAATCCGCAAAAGCTTAGGACACAATGTTCCAATCCTTTTAATTTCCGCATATGACTGGAGCGAATTTGAAGCAGAGGCAAGAGATGCAGGCGTGGACGGATTTATTTCTAAACCGTTGTTTAAGTCAACTTTGTATTACGGATTGCAGAAGTATATGGGGGTTGAGAAATCAACAGAGGAGCAGGATAGGCAGCATATGGATTTGTCCGGGCGACGTATACTGGTTGCTGAAGATAATGATTTGAACTGGGAGGTATTGAATGAACTTCTGTCCGACGTTGGAATGAAACTGGAATGGGCGGAGAATGGTCAGATTTGTGTGGATATGTTTGCACAGTCTGATAAGGGATATTATGATGCGATTCTTATGGATGTGCGTATGCCGGTTATGAACGGTTACGAGGCGACGACGACAATCCGTGCTTTGGATCGGTCAGATGCACAGACTGTTCCGATCATTGCCATGACAGCAGATGCATTTTCCGAAGATGTCCAGAAATGTCTGGATAGTGGGATGAATGCGCATACGGCGAAACCTATTAATCTGGAAGAAGTTCTTTTCCTGCTGAGAAAATATTTTAGTGTTGTATAAAAATAGATGGAGGGATGGGCGTGCCTAACACGACGAAGTATGCATTAGAGGCATCGCTTAAGAAGCTTCTGGCAAATAAGACGCTGGACAAAATTACAATCAATGATTTGACGGCGGACTGTGGTATCAGTCGTATGTCATTTTACTATCATTTTAAAGATATCTATGATTTAGTCGAGTGGTGCTGTATTGAGGATGGCAGGCAGGCGCTGCAGGGAAAGAAGACTTATGAGACGTGGCAGGAAGGAATTTACCAGATTTTTGAGGCGGTGATGGAGAATAAGGCATTTATTCTGAATGTCTATCGTTCGATTGATCGTGGCAAACTTGAAAATTATCTGCACAAGCTGACGTATCAGTTGATTGTCGATGTAGTGGAAGAAAAATGCGGAGAGACAGATATTCCGCAGGAAGAGAAGGCGTTTATTGCCGAGTTTTATAAATACGGCTTTGTCGGGGTGATGCTCGACTGGATTGAACGCGGCATGAAAGATGATTATGGAAAGATCGTAGAGCTGATGAGCGTTACACTGCGCGGGAGCATTACAAATTCCATTCATAATTTTGCAGCATTAGGGGGCGTAGAGCAGTCTGTCGCACCCATGAAATGAATTTTCCAATAGAAGAGAGTCGTTTTTTATACAAAGAAGGCGGAATGATAAGTTTTTTATCATTTCGCCTTTTTTGTAAATTGGATTGTTGAGAATCAAGGCATACAATATGCCCATAACAATTCATTACCATAACAATTCATTACAAGAAAGGTGGCAACCATTATGGCAAATAAAAAAGGAATCGGACTCGGTGTGGCAGCGGTGGCAGCAGGCGCAGGGGCGGCAGCCTACGCGGCGAAGAATCACAAAAAGAAGGAAGCGGTCAGTCATGCCGCACAAAAGAAGGCGGCAGACGATTTGCAGTACCGCAATACGGAGCTGGGAAGGTATGATAAGAATAGTAAGGGGATTTACTATACAAACGGAAACTATGAAGCTTTTGCAAGACCCCGCAAGCCGGAAGGGGTAGATGAGAAAAATGCCTATATCGTAGGAAGCGGTCTTGCAGCGCTTGCGGCGGCATGTTTCTTAGTGCGTGACGGTCAGATGCCCGGCGACCATATACACATCTTGGAGGCGATGGACATTGCCGGGGGCGCCTGCGACGGCATCAACGATCCGACAAGAGGATATGTGATGCGGGGCGGTCGTGAAATGGAGAACCATTTTGAATGTCTGTGGGATTTATTCCGCAGCATTCCCTCGATTGAGACGCCCGGTGTATCTGTGCTGGATGAATATTATTGGCTGAACAAGGAGGATCCAAACTATTCATTGTGCCGTGCAACCGTAAACCGTGGTGAGGATGCGCACACGGACGGCAGATTTAATCTGAGCCAGAAGGGCTGTATGGAGATTATGAAGCTGTTTATGACAAAAGATGAAGATTTGTATGACAAGACCATTGAAGATGTGTTTGATAAGGAAGTGTTTGATTCAACGTTCTGGTTATATTGGAGAACAATGTTTGCATTTGAAAACTGGCACAGCGCATTGGAGATGAAGCTGTACTTCCAGAGATTCATCCATCACATTGCCGGACTGCCGGATTTCAGCGCATTGAAATTTACAAAATACAACCAGTATGAGTCCTTGATTCTGCCGATGCAGAAGTACTTGGAAGAGGTTGGCGTTGACTTCCGGTTTAACACTGAGGTGACGAATGTCATATTTGATATTGCGGATGATAAAAAAGTTGCGAAAGCCCTTGAATGTAAAGTAAAGGGTGTGGAAAAGGGAATTGTGCTTACGGAGAATGACCTTGTATTTGTCACGAATGGAAGTTGTACGGAAGGGACGATTTACGGAGACCAGAACCATGCGCCGAACGGAGACGCTGAAGTTCGTACAAGCGGCTGCTGGAGCCTGTGGAAAAATATTGCAAAGCAGGATGCAGCATTTGGTAACCCAGAGAAATTCTGTTCTGATATTGCCAAGACCAACTGGGAGTCTGCAACGGTAACCACATTAGACGATAAAATTATTCCTTACATTACGAATATCTGCAAGCGTGACCCGAAGAGCGGCAAGGTAGTGACGGGTGGTATTGTAAGCTGTCAGGACTCTTCATGGCTGATGAGCTGGACAATTAACAGGCAGGGACAGTTTAAGGATCAGGATAAAGATAAGGTATGCGTATGGGTTTACGGATTGTTCACCGATGTGCCCGGCAATTATGTCAAGAAGCCTATGAAGGAGTGTACCGGTAAAGAAATCACAGAAGAGTGGCTGTATCATCTGGGCGTGCCTGAGGAGGAGATTGCCGAACTGGCGGAAAACAGCGCGGTGTGCGTGCCTACTATGATGCCTTACATTACAGCATTTTTCATGCCGCGGACAAAGGGCGACCGACCGGACGTGATCCCGGATGGCTGCGTGAATTTCGCATTCTTGGGGCAGTTTGCCGAGACGCCAAGAGACACGGTGTTCACTACGGAGTATTCTGTCAGAACGGCAATGGAGGCTGTATATGGGCTGCTTGGCGTGGACAGAGGCGTACCGGAGGTATGGGGCAGCGTATATGATATCCGTGAGCTGTTGAGCAGCAGCGTGAAATTGATGGATGGCAAGTCCCCGTTAGAAATTGAACTTCCGGGGCCGCTCAATGCATTAAAGAAGCCGATTCTTCACGTCATCAAAGGCACCGTGATTGAAAAGGTGTTGCGAGATCAAAAGGTATTAAAAGAGGGTATGCTGTAAGGGGCGTACAATGAGAGAAATATATGATTTTCCAAGGGCACAGTACGGCGCCTGCCTGAATATCATAGAATGAATGAAAAGCTATGGCAGGAGAAGCGTGCGTGATGGATGGAATAGAAAAAGTGTTACAAAATGACTGTAGCTTTGGGGGTACGGCGGCGTTAAATCTTCCGCTGCCGTACCCGCCAGTCAGGGTCATGGAAGAAAATCAGTTTTATGCGAATCTGCTTACGTTGGATTACTGTGGGTCTGTATCGGAGCTGACCGCCGCCATGCAGTATGTACACGGGGAGAGCTGTCTTTCTTGTCATCAGTGTGCAGCGGCAAAGATTATTGTTGGAATGGCAGTGGCGGAAATGACTCATCTGCAGAAATTAGGAGAACTGATACTGCTTCTGGGCGGTCATATTGATTTTTCGATTAAGACAAGAACCGGAACGCAGATGTGGACGCCGGAATATACCAATTTGGCGAATGAGGAGACCGAGATAATTAGGGCAAATCTGAAGGCGGAGAGGGCGGCGATTGAACAGTACGAGCAGCATATCAGCAAGATAGAAGACGAGTATATCAATGCGATGCTGAGAAGGATTATTCAGGATGAGGAATATCATATCATGCTGTTGGAAATGTTACAAAATCAGTAAATGATAGTGGAGGAGACCACCACAGACTTCGGGACAAATATACAAACTGTCGAAATTGTCGTCGTAATATGCGGCATAATGGATTGTCAAAAAAATATCACAGTGCTATAATTCCCCCGAAGAGTGTAGGAGGCGCTTGTACAATGGATAAGGAATTAAATACAAAAAAGAATGGTAATCAGGCGATGTTGAAGATATGCGGGTTTATTGTGGATAAGAGAAATCTCTTTTTCCTCATCTTCGGTCTCCTGATTATTTTTTCTGCCATATCGAGAAACTGGGTCGCGGTGGAAAACTCCATGGCACATTATCTGCCGGGGACGACGGAGACGAAGCAGGGGCTTGACTTGATGGCGGAGGAGTTTATTACATACGGGACATGCAGCGTCATGGTTGCCAATGTGTCCTATGAACAGGCGGAACGTATTGATGAGCAGTTAGAGGAAGCGGCAGGCGTTTTTTCCGTGGATTTTGATGATACGGAGGAACACTACACGAACGGTTCCGCTTATTACAATATTACATTTGACTATGATGAAAATGACGATGCATGTCTGACTGCATTGGACGGTGTGAAGGAGCTGTTGGAGGGCAGCGATTATTATCTGACGACTGCGCTCGGAGATACGCAGTCGGAGTTAATTGGGCAGGAGATGAACACGATTACGGTGCTTGTGGCAATTATCGTGGTATCGGTGCTTTTGCTGACGACGCAGGCATATGCGGAAATCCCTGTGCTGCTGATTACATTCCTGTCGGCGGCGATTCTGAATATGGGAACCAATTTCCTGCTTGGAACGATATCTTTTGTATCCGATTCGGTCACGATTGTGCTGCAGCTTGCATTATCCGTAGATTATGCGGTCATTCTTTTAAACAGATATAAGGAAGAACATGTGGCGCTTGAAGCAAGAGAAGCGATTATTGTGGCGCTGAGTAAGGCAATACCAGAGATTGCGGGCAGTTCCCTGACGACCATCGGCGGTCTGATTGCGATGACATTTATGCAGTATAAGATGGGACCCGATATGGGTGTTGTACTGATTAAGGCGATTCTTTTAAGTTTGTGCGCGGTGTTCCTGCTGATGCCGGGCGTCATTATGCTGTTTTCCAATCTGATGGAAAAGACGAAGCACAAAAACTTTATTCCGGACATTCCGATTGTGGGCAAGTTTGCTTATGTGTCCCGATATGTTGTGGCTCCGCTTTTTATTCTTGTGATTATGGTGGCATATAAGGTTTCCGGAAGCTGTCCGTATGTGTTCGGTTACAGTACGGTGACGCCGCCGCTGCAGAACAGCGTACAGAAGGCAGAAGAGATGCAGGAGACGAACTTCGGTGAATCCAACATGGTAGCGTTGATTGTGCCGGCGGGGAACTATGACAAAGAGAAAGCGCTGCTGCGTGATTTGGAGGCATGTCCGGAAGTGGATTATACGATGGGACTTGCCAATATTGAGGCGATGGACGGTTATCATCTGACAGATAAATTGACGCCCAGACAGTTTTCGGAATTGATTGATTTGGATTATGAGGTAGCGGAACTGATTTATGCGGCGTATGCGGTCAACGATGAGGATTACGCGAAGGTGGTTAACGGTTTATCCGAATATCAGGTGCCGCTGATAGAAATGTTTATGTTTGTCTATGACGAGGTAGAAGAAGGCTATGTCACGCTTGAAGACGATCTGCAGGAAACGCTGGATGATGCATACAAGCAGATGAACTTTGGAAAGAATCAGCTTCAAGGAGAGAATTACAGCCGCATGCTTGTGTATCTGACGCTGCCGGAGGAGAGTGAGGAGACATTTGCATTCATTGATAAGATGCATGAGATTGCCGGAAAGTACTATGACGGGACAGTCCTTGTGTGCGGCGAGTCGGTGAGTCAGTATGATTTGCAGAAAACTTTTTCCAGAGACAATATTGTGGTCAACGTCGTGTCTATACTGGTGGTACTCGTGGTACTGCTCTTTACCTTTAAGTCGGCGGGTATGCCGGTGCTTCTGATTCTGGTTATCCAAGGAAGTATCTGGATTAATTTCTCCGTGCCGGCATTGCAGCATGACAACTTGTTCTTCATGGGCTATCTGATTGTCAGCTCTATTCAAATGGGTGCGAATATCGACTATGCAATTGTCATTGCCAGCCGGTATACGGAACTTCGTAAGGAAATGGGAAGAAGACAGTCTATCATTGATACCATGAATCAGTCCTTCCCGACGATAGTCACCTCGGGAACCATGCTTGCGATATCCGGTATTCTGATTGGTCAGATGACTTCTGACGTGGCAATATTCGGTATCGGTAAATGTCTGGGACGGGGAACATTGATTTCTATCTTCATAACGATGTTTGTATTGCCCCAAATTCTGCTTGTGGGCGACACGATTATCGAGAAGACCGCCTTTGTTATGAATATGCCTATCAGGACGAAGAATGTGACGGGTCTGATGAAGGTGGACGGTCTGGTACGAGGCAGGATTGACGGTACGGTGACAGGTACGATGAATGCAATTATCAGAGGTAACGTGAGCGCATATGTGGAAGCCGGAGACGTGACGGAATTAACTGAAGAAGAATATAAGGAACTGTCTGAAACGGTAAAAGAGGAACTAAGCAGCAGGGAGGTGAAAGAACATGCATAAGAAAAGGATGCTTTCCCTTCTGCTGGTAGGTCTTCTTGCAGTGATGCCTGTTATGAATGTACTGGCGGAAGAAACGACAAAAAATGGTGACACTGCGGGACCGACAGAAAAGGAAAATATATCGGATGAAAATACCGGTGAGGACGGAGAAATCATCAGCGTGGAGGACGCCAATGATACGCTGGATACTTATAACGATGAAGAAACCGAATGGGAAGAATTGTACATACATTCCGTAGATGATTTGGACAAATTTTCCCGGGACTGCAGACTGGATACATGGTCCCAGAATAAAAAAGTCTATCTGGCGCAGGACTTGAATCTTGCAGGCAGTGATTTTGTGTCCATACCTACTTTCGGAGGATATTTTGACGGACAGGGACATACAGTGAGTGGGTTATCAATTAAAGACTCTGTATCCTATACAGGCATGTTCTGCTATACACAGAAGTCGGCGGTGATTGCGAACCTTAATGTGACGGGCGCTGTGCGTCCCGGCGGCGACCGGATGGTAGTCGGCGGCATTGTGGGAGATAACAGCGGTATTATTATCCACTGTAGTTTTGACGGAACCGTGGAGGGAACGGACTATGTCGGCGGCGTGACGGGATTCAATGAACAATGCGGCATTATTATGGATTGTACAAATAGTGGAAAAGTGATAGGAACGCATTACACGGGCGGTATTGCCGGAGAAAATACCGGGAATATTGTAGGCTGTGTCAATGAAGCGGAAATCAACACCTCCAATGAAGATAAACCGGTGTCGCTGGATGATATCAATATTGCGCAGTATGTCGGACTGATAGATACAGTTGAGGGAAACGAAGAATCAGAGAAAGAAGCGGCTGTCATTAACAATACGATTGATTCGGGCGGCATTGCCGGATTGTCTACGGGCATCATACAATACTGCAATAACAGCGGCAAGGTTGGTTATGAGCATGTGGGATATAATACCGGCGGTATCGTGGGACGCCAGTCGGGATATGTGTACGCGTGTGAAAACACGGGAACAGTCTATGGGCGTAAAGATGTGGGCGGTATTGCCGGACAGACGGAGCCCTATATTGCGGTTGACTTATCCGCAGATATTGCATACCAGCTTACGGAAAATATTGATAAGATGCACGATTTGACAGGGCGGATGCTGGAAGATGCAGGAAATGAATCTGACACGTTATCTGCAAGACTGACAGTGGTGCAGGATTTTGTGGATAAGGCATTGGAGGATACGTCTTTTCTGGCTGACAGGACGGTTGGATGGACGGACGAGATGATTGGTTCCGTCAATGAGGCCGTGAACCGTCTGGATTATGTGATGGATGAGACGGCAAAGGATAACGGCGTGCTCGACCAGACCAAAAACGCTGCAGGCAACGTGAAAGATGCAGCCGGAAAACTGGGAGATACGGTGGATTCTCTGGATATTTATCAGTATATGTCCCAAGAACAGCGGGACATGTACAATACTGCCAAGGCAAATATGGAGAGTGCGACGAAAAAGTATTCAGAGGATTATGCGAAGGCGGTTGAGGCGCAGAATCAATATTGGATAGCCCATTATGCATTTAAGGAATCGGAGTTTGCTGACGGCAGTCCGAATGAAATGGACTTAAAACCAATCCGAAACGGCGTAGTGGATACTTCATGGGATGGCACTGCAGATGAAAGCTCAAAGCCGTGGGAGTCATATATTGATTGTGACGGCTGGGTACATCATTCTGACGCGGACGGGGATAGTGAATTTCCGCAGCCAAGCGGTACGCCACAAGGTGATTTGGATCAGAGTCTGCTTAGTAAAGTGGCGGAAGAGATGTATAACCAGTCGGGCAATGTGGCTGATAATGCGTCTGATTATGCCAGAGATGAGTATAGCAAGGTAAATGTAGGAAGTCTTGGCTATGAGACAGATATGCGTAATTATCTGGAAACCATGGCGAATATTGTTATGGATGTGCAGGGTGAGATGTCGAAGGAGGCGGCGGAACAGTTAAGCGGGGCGGTCGGATACGTCAGAGATGCCTCCGACAATCTTGAGTCTGCGGGGAGTCAGGCAAAAAGTATTTTCGATACCTTGAATGGAATGCCGGATATTGCGATGCCACAGCTTGGCGATGAGTATCGCTCCACGACGAACAGCCTGACGGCTAATCTGCAGGGATTATCGGAAAATATGGGGTATCTGAATGGAGAAATGGCTTCCACTAATGATGTGCTGATAGATGATTTGGAAGATATCAATGACCAGTTCAGTACGATTATGAGATTATATACGGATGCCATTGACGGTGTTCTGGATATGGATTACACGAAGACCTATGAGGATACTTCACAGGAGGACGCCGAGACAAGCACAGATGCTACGATTGCCGATTGCAGGAATAACGGAACGATACAGGGAGATATCAATGTTTCCGGTGTTGTCGGAACGATGGCGATTGAGTATGACTTTGACTTGGAAGGCGATGTAACCGGCATTGAAGATGCCAGAATGAATTCCACGTTTTTGACCAAGTGTGTGCTTCGGGGTAATATGAATCTGGGAAAAGTGACGGCACAAAAGAGCTGTGCCGGAGGTATCTCCGGATTACAGGAGATGGGAACCATTCTGCGCTGTGAGAATTACGGCAGAATTACCAGCAGCGCCGGAAATTATGTTGGCGGTGTGGCGGGGCAGTCGCTGTCCAATATCGTGGGCAGTTATGCGAAATGTACCTTGTCGGGAGAAGAGTATGTGGCAGGTATAGCAGGTTCCGGTTCCGGAATACAGGAATGCTGCGCGATTGTGCGCATACAGGATGCATCTGCTTTTTCGGGGGCGATAGCCGGTGATGTGGACGGAAGTAAGGAGATTAAGGGAAATTATTTCGTATCCGAGGAAATCGCGGGAATCGACCGTATCAGTTATAGTGGAAAGGCAGAGCCTATCAGCTACAAAGAGATGTTGAATCTGGAGGGGATTCCAAATAAGTTCCGTATGATGACCATTTCCTTCTACGCTGATGATACGGAAGTCAAAACGGTACAGTGTCCGTATGGTGGAAGCGTACCGATGGAATTGTATCCGGAGATTCCGGCAAAGGAAGGGTTTTATGCGGATTGGGACATCAAAGATTTAAGCAGCGTATTGTATGATGAGGACGTCACGGTAGAATATGTGCGTTATTTGACGACGCTTGCGTCAAAGCAGACACGCCCGAATGGACAGTCGGCAATTCTTGTTGACGGTTTGTTCAAACAGGAAGATGTATTAAGTGCTGAAGGAGGCGTTTCCGACAATGTTTCTGCCGGTGATGCTTCCGTAACAGGAACAACCAGCACGGAGACGGGAACAAGTGATACTAATGACAACGCTGATGTGGAAATTTCCCCCGACAATCCGACGGAGCACTGGACGGTAGAGATTCCGGAGGACGGAAATACCAGTCACCAGATACGTTATCAGGCGCCGGAAGGGCAGACCGAGGACATTGAGATCTATGTGAAGAAAGATGGCGCATGGGTGCAGGCGGATACGGAACTGATGGGTATTTATCATCTGTTTACGGTGGAAGGAAACGAAGTGGATATAGCCGTCTGCATTCACGAGAAAGATATTTCGGAGTATCTGATTTATATCATTCCGGCAGTAGTGGTTGTGCTGGTGGTGGTCATTCTGTTGCTTAGGAAGCGCAGGAAGAAACGGAGGACGAAGAAGGAAGCAGAGGCGACGGAGGAAAAACAAGAATAAGAACAAGTAGAAATGCCTATCCTGTCTGAAACACAGGATGGGCATTTTTTGTAAAGAATGTGAAGTTAAAATATTGAGGTTGATATTGTTCTGGTAATTGTGGGAAATTTTAGGGTTTGAAGTTTGCATCCGAATATGTTATATTAAAAGAAAGCAACCGCCCACAAGGTGGGTTGACAAATATGTTAGATAGAAAAATCCACCCGTCTACTCGCCAAAAGTTTCGGGTGGTTTTTCTATGTAGGGCTGCTTACTACTTACAAAATGTAAATATGAATGTAAGCAACGCCAAAAGGAACATGCCAAAATACATCACGTCCTTAAAATCAAAATGATTTTTCATAGGCATCACCTCCATCTTTAGAATGAAGGTCAGCCCACCCTGCAACACGATTACTTTCTTTTGGCTATAATAGCATATGGATAGTTGTGTTGCAACTTCAATTTGAACTGGAGAAAGAAACAAGCGAAAAAAGGACTACTCAGCTATTTGTTTGGAGCGTATTAAAATATATCCATCACAAACAAATACCCAATCATCGCCAGCAGTCCGATGCAGAACAGCAAAAGTCCGAAGGACATGCTGCGTGCAATCATCGTGCGGTTTTCAGACCACTCTTCATGAATCATTGCAAATTTGTGGTCGTAGTCTACTGATACAGGATGCCTTCTGCGGAATGTCCGGTTGCCGATGCGGTTGAAGAATCCGGCGATGCAGGCAAACATATGGGTAAGCGGCGTTCCTTCCGGTAACTCATGCGGCAGCTTGCTATCTTTGTATAATGTCTTTCTGAAAAGGACAACGATGGAGTCAACCAAGCTGTCCAGCACACGACAGAGGACACCGAATACAAAGGGAAGAATCTTAAGCAAAACAGGACGGTAAATAAGGTTTTCCAAATCCAGATATTTATGCCAGCGGTTCACATACATCTTTGTGCGGCGGGTAATAAACGCTGATGAGCCGGCAACGGAAATCTGCTTGATCTCGTGGGTATCCGCGGCATTGCCGGGGATGGGGCGCATCATCCATAATCTGACGACGATAAGGTAGACAAGCGCGCCGATGATAAGTGAGACAGCCGCTCCTTTTAGGTTCGTCAGAGAAAAATAGGCGATGGAAAAGGACTCTGCCGCTGCTTGATTCTGTGTCAGCAATAGTTCCTGTCCTGCGTCTGCCAGCCCGTCCATTACGATATGAGGGAAAAAACCCATAACCGGCAGCAGTACAGCGCTTATGGTCAGCGCAAAAGCGCTGGCTTTATTCATATACCTGCCATGTAAACCGTCGTAAGCTGTCTGCACGCTTGCGTCGGTATTTTTTTCAATAAAAACTGCCACATACAGCTTCGTCATATAAGCAACGGTCAGTCCGCCACTGATTAAGAATGCCCATTCGATAACATGAGGCATATTTGTGGAGAACATGCTGTAAGTAAGCCCTTCGTTGACAAGTTCCGTATATTCCACGATACTTTCGTGTATCAGCGTCTTGCTGATATACCCGTTCCAGAGCGGCACGCCGCCGATGCCCAGTGCACCCATCAGGAAGATAAAATTTAACAGCGGTTTTTTGCGACCAAAGCCGCGGATGTCATTCAAATCCAGTTTGTGGACATTCATAAAGACTACACCTGCCGCCATGAAGAGCGCAAGCTTTATCAGGGAATGATTTACCATATGAAGCATACTGCCGCGTACTGCAAGAAGGTTTTCTGTGCCGAGAAGCCCGGACATACCGACGCCCACCAGAATAAAGCCAATCTGGGAGACTGAGGAGCAGGCGAGGGTTCTCTTTAGGTCGATTGAAAAAAGCGCAAGCACCGCACCGATTACCATAGTGCATACGCCGAGCAGCAAAATCAGACTTCCCCATGCATTGACACCTAAGAAAATATATGCGGTCAGAATTAAAATACCGTACATGCCGGCTTTGGTCAGAATACCGGACAACAGCGCCGAAGCCGGTGCAGGCGCAACCGGGTGTGCCTTCGGGAGCCAGATATGCAGCGGGAAGGCGCCGGCTTTTGCGCCGAAGCCAAACAGCATACAAAGCCCAGCAATCCAAAGCTGCGCAGGAGTCGTGGACAGGGAACTGAGCAGCCCGCAATTGTGATACGCGTATATAAGGTCGTCAAAGAATAAAGTGCCGGTCACATCGTACAGTAAGAAGATGCCCATCAGCATCACCAGACCGCCGATAACCGCAACGGCAAGGTAAGTTGCAGCGGCACGCAGAGAATCCTTCTTTTCGTCATGCGCCACCCACATATAGGAGGTGAAGGACATGATTTCAAAGAAGATAAAGGTAGTATAGAAATCTGCGGAAAGAAATACGCCTTCCGTTGCACCGAGCGTTAGCAGCAGGAAGAAATAATATCTGTTTCTGTTGTGATAATGGCTTAAATATTCTTTGGTAAAAAGAGTGCTCATAAACCACATAAACGCTGCAATCGTACCATACATTGCGCGGAAGCCGCCCAATGTAAAGTGAAGTCCCATACCACAGATATAAGGAATTTCAACGAGGATATTCTGCGTTCCCTGCGTCAGCGTCTGTATCAACAGATACAGGCAAAGCGCAAAAGTGATTCCGGTTATGATATCCGCAAAATAGCTGCGCACATCCTTCTGATACCGCCCTATAATATAACCGATAAGCGCCGCCGCCATTGGCAGAAATACAATTGAATATACTAGTATGTCCATAATCTAAGCCTCACTTTTTGTTATAAAAAATCATTGCCCACACCGAGTTTGCGAAGCAAATCTCGCAAAGTTATTTGCGAAGCAAATTACTCATCATTTCACACCGAGTTTGCGAAGCAAATCTCGCAAAGTTATTTGCGAAGCAAATTACTTTTTTTACTGGAACGACCACAACCCGGCAGCCACTTCTTGGAAGAAATCTACAAGCGGCTGGGAACAAACACCGAATAATACCATAAAAACGGTAAATACAAACAACGGAAGAAGCATTTTCCAGTTAGGGTCTTTGATGCCGTTGAGCGTACTGTAGTCAAAGTCTTTGCTGGGAAAAAATGCGCGCACCACAATGCTCATCATATAGATGGCGGTCAAAAGTGCGGAAATCAGCAGGCAGGCAATGCCGAAGTAAGCGATGACATTGCCGCTCTCAACAGCCGCCGAAGCCAGATTCCATTTGCTGATGAATCCGGCAAGTCCGGGCACGCCCATCAGTGCGAGAGCCGATACGGTAAAGATACCGAAGATACATGGCATCCTGTAGCCCAGCCCATCCAACTCGTGCACATAGTTGCGTTCTGTCTGGTGAATGATGGCGCCGGCGCAGAAGAAGGAAGTAATCTTAATGACTGCGTGGAAGACCAGATGGGACAGTGCGCCCACCAGCCCAAGCGACGTCATGATGGCGGCACCGAATAATATATAGGAGAGGTTGCTGATGGTGGAGTAGGCAAGCCGCCTCTTTAAATGCGTTTCCTTGACTGCCCGGCTGCAGCCGTAGACAATCGTAAACATGGTAACGAGCATGACAACGTTCTGCGCCCATGTGCCTCTAAGGAAATCGGTTCCGAAGCTGTAGTAGGTCAGGCGTATGATAGCAAACGCGCCGGATTTCACTACGGCAACGGCATGTAAGAGCGCCGTGACCGGAGTGGGCGCCACACCTGCCTGCGGCAGCCATGAGTTAAAGGGACAGACGGCAGCTTTGACGCCGAAGCCCATAAATGCCATCACGTAGACGAACAGGAGCACATTGGTCCGGTCGCCGATTTTGGCAGGAGATAAAATACCTCCTAATACAAAATCCGTGGTGGTGCCGTAGACGATAATCATAATCAGTCCGATAAAGGCAAAAGCGGCGCCGCCCAGCGAATAATACAAATATTTACGGCTGGCAAGAATGGCTTCCCGCGTGAGCGTATGCATGACAAGGGGTACGGTAACCAGCGTGAGCAGTTCATAGAAGAAGTACATGGTCAACAGGTTCGCCGAGAGGGCGATGCCTAAGGTGACGCCGTAGGTTATCGTGTAGAAGAGAAAAAATACCTTTTCATGCTCTTCTTTTGTCATATATTCAAATGCATACAGCGTGGCAAAGGGCCACAGCGCGGATACCAGTCCGGCAAAAACCATGCCCATGCCGTCCATCTTGAAGCTAATGGATAGATTACCGGTAAAATGAGCCAGAAGGAACGTGCTGTCCGAATGATGAAGCAACAGATACCATACCAGAATGCTATTTAGGATAACGGCGCATTCCAGAAAGATTTCCCAGTGGCTTCTCTTCTTAAAGGGAAGCAAAGGAACAAGGATTCCCGCGATAAAAGGAATTAATATCACCAATATAATCATAGCTTAAGTCTTCCCCTCTCTCCTATACAATCAGGCTGATAAACTGTGTGAGCCAGTGGACAAGCTGCATCGGAAATAATCCGATTAATACTGACAATATTGTCATAATAAGGATTGGTATTGTCATAAAAAGGGACGGTTCCCGCTTTTTCAAATTCGCATAATCATAGTCTGCTCCCGGCAAAAAACCATGAATCGTAAGTGGCAGCAGATAACCAGCAGTCAGCAGGGCGCTGACTAAAAGGACGAGCGGACCCAGCCAGCGGAAAACGGGAATGCCACCCGACAGACTCCCAATCGCCAGATACCATTTGCTGACAAAACCGCCGGTGGGCGGGATGCCGATCAATCCTAAAGAAACAATCGTATAACACCACATGGTAAGTGGCATTTCCTTGCCAATGCCGCGCAGTTCTTCCACTTTTGTTTTGCCGGTTGTGTAGATGATGGCGCCGGCGCAGAGGAAGAGGACAGCTTTGATCATGCCGTGGGCAATGACATGTAACAGTGAGCCGGTCAAGGATTCTGTTTCCAGACAGGCAAGACCGAACAGGATATAGGAAAGCTGACTCACGGTAGAGTAGGCGAGTCGTTTCTTTAATACAGGTTCTCTGTAGGCAAGCATGGAACCCATGAAGATTGTAATTAAGGTAAGAACAAGCCAAGCATTCTGTACCCATGTCCCACGCAGAAAAGAAGCGCCAAAAATATAGTAGACGACGCGGATGATTCCTAATACACCGGCTTTGACAATGACTGCGGAAAGAACGGCAGAAGCGGGTGCGGGCGCTACTGGATGGGCGGTCGGAAGCCATGCATGCATCGGAAACATACCGGCTTTGACGCCAAACCCAATAATCATGACCATAGCGGCAATGAAGAGTATTCCAGCGTGTAATCCGGCGTTTTCATTTAGGACGCCGCCGGCGGTAAAGCGCAGTGTATCGCTGCTTTGGTAGACAAAATAAATACCGAACAGCGCCATATATGCGCCGCACAGTGAGTAAAGCAGATATTTCAGTCCGGCGATAATCGCTTCGTGCTGTCCGTTGTGGAGCACAAGCGGCATGGAGGTCAAGGTCAGCATTTCAAAAAATAAATAGAAGGTAACAAGGCTGCCCGCAAAGCAAAGCGCATTGAGCACGCCGAAGACAATCAGATAAAAGCCATAGTAGCGCTTTTCCTTCGTCTCATGCTTCATATATTCAAAAGAAAAGAAACCCGCGCAGAGCATGATAATAAGGGTCACAACTGAGAAGATAACGCTCATTTCATCGACGGCAAAAATGACCGGCAGAGAATCAGTCAACCAAAACAGTGTAAAGGAATCGCCGTATGAGAAAGTCAAGACGCAAATAACCGCTACCCCGGTCAGAATGAATCCTGCTCCGGCAGTCAGTAACAGAGCTTTTCTATTGTGAAATTCTTTTCGGACGAGCAGATAAATACCTGCAAGGACCGGAAAGAGGATTGCTATCAGGATAAAATACATATTGCACCTCCCTTACGCAAATGTGGAGAGTCCCTGCTGGATGATATCTACGACCGGCTGGGAACTGATACCGAGTACCACATTTAATATAATAAAAGCAACCAGAACAGCAGCGTATATCGGTATATCCTTGAAAGTCACATTTGTGTAGGCGGTTTCGCCTATCGGTGTATATATACGGATAACCGTTTTCATAAAGTAAATCGCATTCAGAATCGTACTGATACCGAGGACAATAAGAGCCGGAAGCATTTTTGTGTGATTCTGGACAGCAGCCTGCGAGAATAACAGTTTGCTGATAAATCCGGAAAAAAGCGGTACACCTACCATGGAGAGGGAACCGACTGTAAAAGCCACGCCCGCCCACTTGTTGCGGTAACCGGAACCGGTCAGTTCGATAAATTTGCGGCTTCCGCCGGATACATCTGTCAGACCTATGGCGGCAATGAACAGCAGGGATTTTGTCGCTGCGTGGGACAGGATATGAAAAATGCTGGCAATCATGCCGACCTGTGTACCCATACCGAAGCCCATGTAAATATAGCCAATCTGTGCTACCGACGAGTAGGCAATCATCCTTCGCACGTCATTTTCCCGGATGGCACTGATGGAACCAAATATCATTCCCATCAGACCGAACAGGAACAGGATATCGACAATCCGCGTATCGTGATAAATATCAAATCCAATGACGCGATAAATAATTTTAATCAGCAGAAAAATGTATCCCTTGGACACCAGACTGGAGAGAATGGCGGCGGAGGATACCGTCGAGTAACCGTACGCGTCCGGCAGCCAAGCATGGAACGGGAACAGCGCACTCTTAATGCATAAACCTACGGACATTAATACGATAGAGACAATCAGAGGAATCTG
Organism: uncultured Lachnospiraceae bacterium; assembly: GCA_947564735.1. Classification (GTDB taxonomy): domain Bacteria; phylum Bacillota; class Clostridia; order Lachnospirales; family Lachnospiraceae; genus UBA3282. The sequence continues at coordinate 29,510 of CANOEC010000025.1, forward strand.
ATAGGCATTGTTTGCTACAAGCAGGGCAACGGCTTCCTTCATATTGCTCATCAAGAGATGTCCGGTCAGATCATAGAGCATGCACAGACCGAGGAGCAGCATACCGGAGCCTAACAGACTCATAATCATATATCTGACGGCAGCTTCGATAGTCCTGCCGTTCTGTCGTATCATAATCAGTCCACAGGCAGCGATTGTGTTAATTTCTACAAACACATATGCCGTGAACATATCGTTGGTGTAGACAAGCGCAAGAAGGGAACTGAGCAGCAAATCGGACAGCACATAATACAGATAGGTTTTGCCTTCTTCCACTTCCTCAACCAGCTTATGTCTGCCGCCGAACAAGGACAGCAGCATAATCACACAGAAAAATAACGCCATCAAAGCTTCCAGAGCGCCGGCACGGATTTCATTGCCCCAAGGCGCCGGGAATCTGCCCATCACATAGACGAAGGGCTGACCGATAGAGAGCGTGTAGGTCAGCGTAAAGGCGCTTAATAACGTATTGACCGTAAGGAGGGCGGCATTAAGCCACATGGCAGCCTTATCCTTAAGCCCTGAGCTGATAATACCTGCAAACAGGCATAATATAATGGAAATACAAGGGAAATTCTGTATAAAATCCATTACAGTCCCTCCTTCTTAAGCTGCTTGGATATTTCATCCAGATCCAGCGTATGATAGCGTCTGTAAAGACGGATAGTGAGCGAAAGCATCAAGGCGGATACGGATACGGACACGACGATACCCGTCAGCACCAGTCCGCTTGGAATCGGATTGATGTAAGCTTCCATATTCTGCACGCCGTCTGTAACGATGGGCGCGACCCGTCCCACAATATATCCCTTTTCCGCAAGAAAAAGATAAATCGCAGTATCCATAATATTCAGTCCGATAATTTTCTTAATCAGGTTCGTCTGAAGCAGCAGATTGCCGAAGCCGATTCCAAAGAGGAGCATAGCGACGGCTTCACCGTAATTTGTAAATAAATTTGCGCCCATTTTACAGCCCTCCTCTTCTGAAAAGTGCATAAAAAGCATACATTGTGCAGGCAACCTCCAGCCCGACACAGATATCAATGGGCAGAATGATGCCGCCGCTTAAGATATGCCCCGGAATGCCGAGAGGAATATGATTCTCAATACCGTTTGCTCCTGTCATGTAGAAGTAAGTGCCAATCAGTCCGTACATGCATAGAGCGGTAATCTTGGCAATTTTGTAAATATGCTCGTCAAAGAAACGCTGTGTTTTCTTGAAACCGAAAGCGCTCACATACAAAATCAACCCCGCGCCCATGATAGCGCCGCCGGAAAAACCGCCGCCGGGGGATAAGTGTCCGTTTAAAATAATGTATATGCCAAAGATAAATATAATCGGGCAGAGGATGAAAGCGGTTCCCTGTAAAATGGCGTCATTTTTCGGCTCATACCGGCGGTCATTTAAAACCGCCTGCTTTTTGAGGATGGCGTCGTCCACCATCAGCAGTATCATGACGCAGCAGGTAGCGATGAACAATACATTGGTCTCGCCAAACGTGTCGAAGGCACGATAAGTTAAAATCATGCCTGCCACAATGTTGAGCGCGCCCGTCTCCTGCAGTCCGCTTTCAATATAACGCTCGGACACCACATTGTTGACGGGGTTATCCGGATTGCCGCTGGGCGGCAGATAAGAAACAGTAATCAACAGTACGGCGACCAAAGCGATGCAGAACAGGACTGCCATAATAACATATACTTTATGAAAAAGATGCGCCGGTTTGTTGAGTTCATCGTCGTAAACCTTGTCACGGCGCATCTGTGCTTCACGCATCCGTTCAATGATGGTTTCTTCCGGAAGAATGTTTTCCTCCTGTATATGCATTTCCACTTCACCAATATATGGGTCCTTGCTGCCGGACAGCCAGCGGAAAAAGCGGAAGGCAGTTGTTTTTTCATATTCTTTCTGTGGTCTTAGCTTACTCACTTTGCGAGCCCTCCTCCTGCTGTTTCTCTTTTTCGATACGAATCGCCTGAATCTTTTTCAGCGTGGCAAAGAACAAAATACTGGTCACGCCTGCGCCGACGGCAGCTTCCGTGATTGCCAGATCGGGAGATTCCAGACAGACCCACAGGATGGACATAATCAGACTGTAGGACATATATATTAGGATGGAATTTAACAGATTCTTGGAAAAACTGACGGAGACTGCACATACAATCAGAAATCCCATTAAAATACATTGAAATAAAGTCATGCTTCTTCGCCTCCCGTTTCATTTTGTGCGCTTTTCTTTTCCGCCTCCAGTTCCGCTTCCAACGACGCAAGATTCGTGTAAACATGGCAGTGGGACGTGAGGTTTTCATTTGTTGCAACTTCCAGTCTTGCCAGTACATGGGAAGAAACAGGAGAGGCAAACCATAGAAATATGACGATGAGCAGCAGCTTCAAGGAGGTGAAATTAAAGCCGGAAAAAATAATCAGCCCAATCATGCACGATGCAATGCCGAGCGTGTCGCCCATGGCAGTCGCATGCATTCGGTTTAGGACATATTGAAAATGAAATACACCGAATAGTTCCGTAAAGAAGATGACCAGTCCGCAGATTAAGAAGGTACAGCCTGCAATTAATCTAATCCATTCAAATATTCCCATCTGATGTACCTCCTTCGTTACCGGTATCCGGTTCTTCTGATTTGTGACGTTTTTCTTCATAAATACCAATGTATACTTTAGAAAGGACAACGACGGAGAGGAAGCTGATCATGGCATAAACCAGACAGACATCTACCAGATAGCCTTCGTTAAGCATAAGAGCGAGTACGGCAATCATGACCATGACCATTGTCCCCATCATATTTACCGATACAAGGCGGTCGGCAATGCGGGGACCTCTGATTGCACGGGCAAGACAAACAAACAGCATGACCGCCAGTATAAGAAGTATGGTGATGTAGATGTAGTGGTATATCATAACGATCCTCCTCTAGTTGATGGCTTCAATTCTTTCTAATAGTTTTACAAAAATAGAGGAATCAAGTCCCTCGGCAAGCTCTTTGTCAAGGCAGTGAACAACATATTCGTCGTCTTTAAGGCTGACGGTAATGGTGCCCGGTGTCAAAGTGATGGAATTAGCAAGAAGCACTCTGGCAAAAGTCGAATGGAGAGTGGTTTTGAAATGGACAACCGCAGGTTCTATGCGGTATTTTGCAGAATAAATCATTTTAAACACTGCCCCGTTTGCCTTCAGGATTTCTACCACAAGTACGAATACATAGTGGAGCAGCAGAAAGACTCTTTTGCATAAAACGATGTCGTTTCGGGGTTTATAATCCAGAAACTTACAGATGAACCAATACATTGCGCCTGCCACTACGATTCCGAATGCAGCAATCTCCAAAGTAAATTGTCCGTTGAAAATAATCCAAATCAGAAAAAATAGTACAAACATATCTGTATCCTCCGAAAAGTTTCTTCTTATTAAAAGGATAATCATATAACCATTGCAATTATATGCTTTCAACAGAAAATGTCAAGTGCTTTATGTGATAAGAAATTGCCAAAGAGTAACAGTTCAGACTTCCATGTCGGTTCATTTCTTAGGACGCGTCTGACAGGATGTAGTTGTAATGGCTCCATTAACTGACATGGAAGACTGGTCTGTAACTGTCAAAGAATATATGGTGTATGAGATATCATGGTAAAAGGGATTGACAAAAAAGTATAAAACAATGAGAATGAAAATGGATTATAAAAAAACGAGCAAAGCTCGTTTGCGAGATTTGCTTCGCAAACTCGTGCACAAACGTAGAAATTTCCTATACAGTAAAAAAACGAGCAGAGCTCGTTTGCGAGATTCGCTTCGCGAACTCGTGAATAAACAGAGGAATTTCCTATGACATAAAATAGAATCTGAAAAAACCGACAGACGGGAGAAAAGAGGAAGGACAGTAATGAAATACAATTTTGATGAAATAATCGACAGAAGGAATACGGATTGTTTAAAATATGATTTTGCCGTGGAGAACGGGATGCCACAGGACGTGCTTCCGCTGTGGGTGGCGGATATGGATTTTCCCACGGCGCCGGGGATTATTGAACGGCTTTTGAAAGATGCGCGGTTCGGTATCTATGGATATACGGAAGGAAAGGATGATTATTTCCGGGCGGTTGCCGCGTGGTATGAAGATTATTTTGAATGGAAGGTAGATAAGAGCTGGCTGGTGAAAACGCCCGGCATTGTTTTTGCCATCGGTATGGCGGTGCAGGCATTAACCGAAAAGGGCGATGCGGTCATCATTCAGCCGCCGGTCTATTATCCATTCAGCGCCGTGATAAAAGATAATGGCAGAAGGCTCGTTAACAATCCACTCATCATAAATGACGGACATTATGAAATAGATTTTGATGATTTTGAGCAGAAGATTATTGAACATAAGGTAAAACTGTTCGTCCTGTGCAGCCCGCACAATCCGGTGGGCAGGGTATGGACGGTTGAAGAACTGCGCAGGTTAGGGGAAATCTGTCTGAAATATGATGTGAAAGTGGTCAGCGATGAGATTCACAGCGATTTTGTATATGAAGGGCGAAAGCACCATGTATTTGCCACGGTGGATGCTGCCTTTGCCAAGAACAGTATTATCTGCACCGCACCCAGTAAGACCTTCAATCTTGCCGGATTGCAGGCATCCAATATTTTCATACCCAATCCGCAGATAAGGGAAGCTTTTGAGAAGCAGATTCTGGCGGTGGGATACAGTCAGCTTAACATGTTCGGGCTGCATGCCTGTCAGGCGGCTTATGAGACGGGGAGAGAGTGGCTGGAAGAATTGAAAAAATATTTAAAAGGAAATCTTGACTGCGCCCGCACTTATCTGGAAGAGAAGATTCCGCAAATCAAGCTGATTGAACCGGAAGGGACGTATTTAATCTGGCTGGACTGCCGTGGACTTGGACTGACGGAGGAGGCGCTGGAAGAGCTGATTGTGCAGAAGGCAAAATTGTGGCTGGATGCCGGAGCGATATTCGGCAGGGAGGGCGCAGGATTTGAACGCATCAATATCGCATGTCCGCGGGCTGTGCTTTTAGAGGCGCTTGAGAGACTAAAAAGAGCGGTAGAGGGAGTGAGTTAAGATGCAGGTAATAGAATATTTCAAATGCGACAGACCAGAACATTGGTTGGCTCAGATAGGGAAAAGCGATTGGGGAGCAGGGCAATATCTGTATGAATTATTAAGTCAAAAGAAGTTTCAAGATGCTGTGGGAGAAAATTCCAAAGTACTGATGCTTACGAATGGAGAGGAACTCATTTCGTTTTGTACCTATTCGGAAAAGGATGATATTCAGCCGACGGAGCTGACTCCGTGGATAGGTTTTGTTTATACCTTTCCCCAACATAGAGGGCATCGCTATATAGGAAAGCTGTTTGCGGAGATTGAGAAGCTTGCCAGAGCTGAAGAGGTATCCGATATTTATATCTCTACTGACCATACGGACTTATATGAAAAATATGGATACGAATTTTATGATATGATGGCTGATATGCACGGAGAACCTTCCAGAGTCTATAGGAAGCATGTGGCAAGTAATGGGGACATTTTCTGAAAAGGGAGAAAGAAAAATACGTAAGGAGAGCGATAGGGCTTATAATAATGCATTAAATTACCGTTTATGGGAATATAGCAAAATAGACAGTAACAGTTTTGCCTTTTCATGTCAGTTTATTCATCAAGACGCATCTGACAGGATATAGTTATCCAAAGGACGCTGTGTGATGGTTCGATGGACATGGAAGACTGAACCGCCACAACAGACAAGCAGATGTATAGCGAAATGATTTACAAATGCTACAATATGAAGTATACTAATAACATTAGAAAGGTAGAGGTGATATAATGGCTCAAATTAGTTTGCGCATAGACGATGATGTGAAGAAAAATGCCGAGCAGGTTTGTGCTGATATTGGGATGTCTTTATCTACAGCTATTAATATTTATCTTAAAAAGCTGGGACGAGAGAAGCGTATACCGTTTGAAGTATCTGTGGATCCATTTTATTCACAGGAAAATATGGATAGGCTTAGAAAATCTGTGGCACAGATGGAAGCTACAGGAGGTACGGTACATGAGGTAGACTTTGATAATTAAAGTGTGGTCTGATGCTGCGTGGGAAGATTTTGAGTATTGGATGGAGCAGGATAAGAAGACATTAAAACGTATTCTTCGGTTATTGAAGGATATTGACCGAAATGGATATGACGGAATAGGTAAACCGGAAAGGTTAAGCGGTGATTTGGCTTCCTATTGGAGTCGGCGGATAGATGACGCGAATCGTATTGTATATCGCATAGAAGATAATATGATAAAGATTGTCCAATGTGGTTCCCATTATAGGGATAAGTAAGAGATGACAACGTTTTCGGCTGTCATCCCTTGATGTTCAAAAGAAAGGAGAGCGATAGGATGAAATATTTAGTGATTGGCGCAGGCGGCACAGGCGGAAGCATCGGCGCTTATATGACAAAAGCCGGTAAAGACGTGACCTTGATTGCAAGAGGCGGGCATTTAAGACAGATGCAGCAGTATGGGCTGAAAATGGAGACGACGAAGGAGGGGAGTTATACCGTAAATCCCATCAAAGCGACGGATATGGAACATTATGACGAGCAGCCTGACATTATTTTTGTCTGTGTGAAAGGGTATTCGTTGGAGGAGACCATTCCTTTTATCCGCAGGGTTGCGAAGGAGAGCACTATCGTGATTCCGATTCTTAACATATACGGCACAGGCGGCAGGATGCAGGAGCAGTTGCCGGAGCTTCTCGTGACGGACGGCTGTATCTACATCGCCGGGGAGATTAAAGAGCCGGGAACTATATTGCTAAAAGGAGATATTTTCCGTATTGTGTATGGAGTAAGACAGCCGCAGGAGCTTCGGCAGGGGCTGTTTGAGGTGGCGCAGGACTTGAAAGACAGCGGTATTGAGGGTGTGCTGTCGGATAATATCAGACGTGATGCGCTACAGAAATTCGCGTTTGTTTCGCCCATGGCGGCATGTGGATTATACTATCATGTGTCTGCGAAGGAAGCACAGGTGACCGGTGAACCCAGAGATACCTTTGTAAAATTAATGAAAGAGGTTGATGCATTGGCGGTGGCGATGGGAGTGCCTTTCTTAGTGGATATTGTGACGACGAATTTACAGATTCTTGACACATTAAATCCGGATGCAAGCACCTCCATGCAGAGGGACGTCTATGCTGGGAAATCGTCCGAGATAGATGGATTGATTTATGAGGTGGTGCGGATGGGAGAGCGCTATGGAGTGCCGACGCCAACTTACAAGATGATAGCGGATAAGGCGAGAGCGGACGGGCTTAAGTGAGGAAATAGTAAAAAAGTGAATTTATTATCCTAATAAGGAAAGTTGGTAGTAGTTTGAAAGGCTTATTTGACATAGCAAAATTTGATTCATATAAAGAAAATAATCGCTTGGAAGTGAAACGTGCCAATGGCGGACTTCCGATAGCTTTATGGGAAACATATTCTGCATTCGCAAATACTTATGGCGGAGTTATCATACTTGGAGTGAAAGAACGAGAGGATAAGATTTGGGAAACAACCGGTTTAAAAGCTGCTGATAAAGAGAAACTGTTGGATGACTTGTGGAATTTGCTTCATAATCGCCAGAAGGTCAACGCGAATCTTTTAACGGAAGATGATATAGAAGTTTATGACGTTGGTGAGGATTTGATCATAGTAATATATGTCCCAATGGCAAAACGTGATCAGAGACCAATATACATCAATGATGATTTGTTTGATGGAACATTTCGCCGGGATCATTCAGGGGATTACCACTGCACAAAGTCACAGGTAAAAGCCATGCTTCGTGACCAGACTGACGATACAATCGATATGAAGGTTCTTGACGATATTCCGATGGAAGATTTGAACTATGAGACGATTCATGCATATAGAAACAGCCATAGGGCGTTAAGACCGGGGCACCCATTTGAACGATTAGATGATAATGAATATTTACGCAGCATTGGTGCGGCAGCAATTTCAGACAACGATAAGAAATTACATCCCACAGCGGCAGGAATGCTGATGTTTGGTGATGAATATAATATTGTTCGTCAGTTTCCAGAATTTTTTTTGGACTACCGGGAAACACTTGACCCGGCTACCCGCTGGACGGATCGTCTACAGTCGAGTTCCGGTGAATGGTCTGGAAATATATTTGACTTTTATTATAGAGTTTACAATAAACTGATTAAGGATATCAAAGTGCCATTTAAAACAGTAAACGGTGTTAGAATTGATAATACGCCGGTACATGATGCACTTCGCGAGGCGCTTGCGAACTGTCTTGTAAACGCAGATTATTTTGGAGTGAGGGGAGTTGTTATTAGAAAGGAACAGGATAAGTTAATATTGGAAAATCCGGGGTACATCAGAACAGGTAAAAAGTAAATGAGACTTGGTGGTATATCTGATCCACGTAATAAGATATTGCTAAAGATGTTTAACATGGTAGATGTGGGAGAGCGTGCCGGAAGCGGTGTTCCAAATATCTTCAATATATGGGAAGACGAGGGATGGGTTGAGCCGATGATAGAAGAACAGTTTAACCCGGACAGGACGATTTTAACGCTTGAATTTAAGAAAAAACAAGCGAAGAAAAAAACAAGCGATAAAAAGCAAGCAAAGAAAACGATTGAAAACATGGAAAAGATTAGGAAATATTTGCGTGAGCATGGTGAATCAAAAACAAATGATATTGCTGATTATATAGAATTAAGTCCGGCAAGAACAAGAGCAATGCTTGCGGAGATGGGAGATGTTAAGTCGCGTGGCGGAAATAGTAACAGAAGATATATGTTGAAAAGTGATTAAATGAAAATAGGGGTGGCAGTATCCATCGAAATTAGTTTTGCAAAAATACGAGGCTGTCTTTTTGTTCAAGTTTCCACGAATATTTATGGCAGCCTGATATCTGCATTTTAGGAACAACTTTTAATAACATGCCGGGTTCGTGCTTCACTTGGTGCTACTCCATGAAAAAGCTGAAATCATGTATGAAAATATCTTTTGAAAAAAACAAAAGGACATTCTGCAATTTTGGAAATTTCTTCACTATCAATCGCTTCTTCTTTTCGCTGTAAATGATTTTCGACATAATCAATAATTACTTGCAGATTCTCATTCCATTCTATGTTTATTTTCTTTCAGTTTGCCTTATTATCTTAGCAGATGTTGTAAAGTAGTTCCTCTTATTTTTGGCTCTGTATGGATAGTATCATACACTGATTTGCTATTTGCAGCAAATAAACATATACAAAAATGTAAGCAAATATTCAACAATTATGTTATAGTTATAGAAAGCTGAAGCACAGCAGGAAAGGCATGGATGATATGGAACATACAGAGAAAAAATTTAAAGAAAAATACTTGGCAGGAGAAGCCCCGTTTGAAGAGATTGATGATTACAGCCAAGAGTGGGGATTTAGCGATACGCCTGTTACGCTGCGGGAGTACCTTGGCTTAAATGCAGAGGAAGAAGACGCGTGGGTGAGCATCGGAGACGAGGCATTGAAGGAGCTTTTGGATAAGCAGAAGCGTGCTGGATGAGATGTGTAGTGAAATAATCAAAGACGAAGAGGACGGAAGACATATGATTGTGTTCCGTCCTCTTTGCATTGTGCTATTTTGTTCCAAATTTATTCATGTCTCCGCAGGCATACCACCGAAATCACGGAAAATAGAAGGAAGTGGAAAAGGCAGCCGATGAGGAACGCTTGTATATCCAATTCCATCTGTGGATTGTTAGCGTGCATTCCCATACAGTAGAGAGAGTAGGGATAATAGGTACCCAATCCTTTGTTGGTGATCATGAGTCCGCCGATGCCGCCGGCAAGCCCGATACCGATAGGGATTGCGAAAGAGCGGATGACCATGGAAATGGTAAGCTGTACGCAGCAGATGACAATGCCGCCAAGAATACCGCCGATAATCCATCCGATGGATTCTTCTGGCGGAGTGCCGGGGAGACCACAAAGTTTGCCGCACAAATAATATAGTAAGTAAATCCAGATATTGCCCGCAGCAATCATTATGGCTGCCCAGACCAGTTTGCCCACATATAAGGAGGTGCGGGAAACCGGCGCAGTCAGAAAGCTGTTCCAATTGTTTCGCAGATGTTCCAGACGCCACAGGTAGGAACAGTAGGTGCCGATTAAAGCCGGCATAAAGAGATAGCATAGGAATAAAGTATGCTGTGACCAGAGACTGTACCATTCGCTTTTCAGTACCCCTTGGTTTGCCATATAATTAAAGGTCCCGAAAAAGGCGGATATTATCGGCAGGGCAAAGAAGGCAAGCCAGACGGGACTTCTTTTTAGTTTCAACTGCTCCGCCCTAATTGTTTTCATAAATGATAAATGCATAAGTTTATGCCTCCCTTCTTGTGAAAAGTATTCTGCCTGCGGCATAGAAGACCACAATCCAGACGAAAATACAGACTACGGCGGCTGTCTCAACCGATGAAAACGCGCGATAGAAATAAGTGCTGATTCTGGTTGTTTCGTCCCATTCTGACATGACTAAAGCTGCGCTTAAGTTGCCTCCCCACGGAAGAAAAGAGTAGGTCGTGACAAACATCAAAAGCAGCGCTGCCATGGAGCCGCCAAGCCCTGCTACGAGTGGAACCATCTGGTTGGCAAAGAACATGGACAGCGCAAGCTGCAGCAGGAACAAGGATAGGTTGCTGGCAATCTTCAGCACATAGGAAAGCAGATAATATTTCAAGTCTGGATTCCCTTCATAGCCAAGAGCATAACCGAGCAGAATAAAAAAGACGAATTGGACGGCAAACAGTAACATGATAATAATGCACCCACAGATTGCTTTGGCATGGTAGAGGCTTCCGGCGCTGCGGAGTGTCTCAAGCTGCTTATAGGTGTTCCCCTTGTGCTCAATGTCGGCAAGGCGGGAGGCGAGCACAGCCATCATTGTGGGCACCATGATTCCGTCCAAAAGTGACAAATGATACAGCAGTGACATCCAGCCGCATTGCAGTTCCCAGTCTTTGGGGTCACGGAATGCCCAGAGTCCCCACAGGAGTTGAACCGATAACATGGCAAACATTGTCAGCCATACGTTTCTTCTTTTAATCTTATAAAATTCCAGCAGCAGTGTTTTCATAGACTCGACTCCTTTCCGGTTAAAGACAGGAAAATATCTTCCAGACTCTTCTCTCTTTTTTCAACGCGGTATAGGGCAATATGATGTTCGATCATTTTCCGGCAAAGATGAGCGACGTATTCGTCTTCCAGCATGGGAATCAGAAGGTAATCCTCTTCTTTGCTGACTTCAATGCCGTCTTGGTGCAATAGGGAGATGGTTGTGGCAGGCTGGTCGGTACGCAGTGCAATCTGTTGTTTTGCGTGGGAGTGAAGCGATTCCAGTGTATTCTGATATACCAGTTCCCCGTGGCGGATAATGCCCACATGGTCAGCCATCTGGTCGATTTCACTCAGAAGGTGGGAGGAGACCACAACTGTGATACCGTAATGGGAGGGCAGTGTACAGATGAGTTCACGCATTTCTTGAATGCCGGCGGGATCCAGACCGTTGGTTGGCTCATCGAGAATGAGCAGCTTTGGAAAGCCGAGCAGAGCGGCGGCAAGTCCTAGACGCTGTTTCATACCGAGTGAATAGTGTGCGACCTTCTTTTTACGGGCTTCATTCAGACGCACGATATTTATGACTTCGTCAATATTTTCTTTTGGACAGCCTTTGAGTGTCTGCAGAATATGCAGATTTTCCTCACCAGTTAAATGTCCGTAATAGCTGGGGGATTCAATTAAGGAACCGGTATCGGCAAGCAGCTTGATACGGTTTTTCTCATTGGCTGGTATGCCAAAAAGCGTGATGGAACCGTCGGTAGGTTTGGCAAGTCCCAGAATCATCTTGAGTGTAGTGGATTTACCCGCGCCATTCGGACCTAAGAATCCGTAGACTGCACCTTGCGGCACCTTCATATTCAGTGCATTGACACATCGGACTTTGCCGTATTGCTTTGTCAGATTCGTAGTTTCAATTAAATTTGTTACAGCCATAGTCACATTCCTCTTTTCTTAATCATTTTTAACCTGTTCACAACCAAGCTTGTTTGTAATGGAACCTGTTCGCAATCAAACTTACTTGTGATGGAACCTGTTTGTGAATAAACTTGTTTATTCTGATACCGTAACCATACGCATCTTACATTAAACCCGGATGAATTCTACATTACATTTACATTAAGAATCGGGGAAAGCTGTTTTGCAAAGGGGAGAAAAAGAGTATACTTCTGTTATAGAAAGCAGGGAAGGACACAAACGATATGGAATTATATGATTATAAAATTATGCTGGTGGATGATGAGCCGGAGCTGCGCAGAATGGTGAAGGATTTCTTGACAAAGGAGGGGTTCCGGTTTGTGGTGACTGCCGGAAGCTGTAGGGAAGCAAGAGAAGTGTATCATAGAGAAGCGCCGAGGCTGATTTTGCTGGACGTGATGCTTCCGGACGGCGATGGGTTCGGCTTATTGCAGGAGCTGCATAAAGAGTCGGAGGTGCCGGTGATTTTCCTGTCGGCAAAGGACGAGGATGAGGACAGGCTTCATGGACTTGGGCTGGGAGCGGACGACTATATTACGAAGCCTTTTTTGCCAAAAGAATTGATTCTGCGTGTGAGAGCGGTGTTAAAAAGAGTGTACCGCATCAAGACGGATGACAAAGAGAATGAAGTGATTCGTCTGGGAGACTGCACTGTTGATTTGGGGAGCGGATTAGCGCTTTGGAACAGCAGGGTGGAAAGCGGCTTGGAAGGAGCACAGACAAAAGGAAAGGAACTGACATTGACGGCAAAGGAATATGCCATTATAGAAAAACTGGCAGCCAACAGGGGAAGGATTGTGACAATTGACGCACTGTGCGAGGCGGTCTGGCAGGAGGGAAATTACGGATATGAGAACACATTGATTGTGCATATCAGGCGGCTGCGGGAGAAAATTGAAGAGGACCCATCCCATCCGAGATATTTGCTGACGGCGCGTGGACTGGGGTATAAGCTGGTGTAAAGAGGAGATGTATATGAAAATTAGGAGCGGACTGCCGGGATTGCGCAAAGCGTTATACCATGTGACTGCGCTTATGCTGATTATATGGTTGACAATCATTGCGAATGTCATACTGCTGGTGGTGGTAGCGATACGATATCACAGGGAGCTGCCGGAGTATGTGGAGGGCGGAGAAATCATGGAGGCGCTGACACCGACACAGAACGGCTATGAACTCAGTGTGCCCGTGCAGGAGTCGATGACCAAGTTGAAGCAGTGGGCGATACTGCTTGATGAAAATGGGAAAGTTATCTGGAGCTACAGAAAGCCGGCGGAGATTAAGGAATCATTTACGCAGTCTGAAATTGCCAGAATGAGTAAATGGTATCTGGAGGATTATCCCGTCCACTTAAGAGTGTGGGACGATCGGATCATGGTGGTGGGAATGCCTAAGTTTTCCATGTGGAAATATAATATGGAATATCCGATTCCGTGGATAGACTATATTAAAGCTGTATGGTTCTGGATTGTTCTGTTCGATTTTCTTCTGGTTCTGGTATCTGCTTTTTTCTTTACCAGAAAATGGGCAAAAAACCGGGAGCAGGTGAGGATAGAGTGGATATCCGGGATATCACACGATATTCGTACGCCCCTGTCCATGGTGATGGGATATTCGGATGCACTGCAAAGCAGTGAAAATCTGTCGCCGGAAGAAAAACGGCAGATGGAAGTCATCAGGCATCAGAGCATCGTGATGAAGGAGCTGGTGGAAGATTTGAACCTTACTTCCCGGCTGGAATATTCCATGCAGGCGCTTCGCGTAGAGAAATTGCGTCCTGCGGCAGTGCTGCGAGAGGTGGCAGCGTCATTTTTAAGTGATGTCAATGAAAAAGAAGCGGACGTTGATATGGTGGTGTCCGAACAGGCGGAAGAATTGTGGACAGAGGCGGATCGTCAATTGCTGCTTAGGGCGTTCCGTAATCTGCTAAATAACAGTATACAACACAGCGAGCAGAAGAAGACAATTGTGATTACATTACGCATGTGGAAAGCAGGGCGGTGGTGCTGCATCAGTTTTGCGGATAACGGTGTGGGATATTCGCAGGATTTGCTGCGGCAGATGCACAGCCGGAAGAAAAAGAAGGTGCAGCAGAACATCGGCGGGCTTCATATTGTTCAAAAAATCGTGTTGGCGCACGGCGGCAAAATTCGTTTTGAAAACAATAAACAAGGAGGCAGTTTTTGTGAGATAAGGCTGAGCGCATATAGTGTAAAAAGAAGATAAGAAAGGTATAGCAAACTCCATGTGGCTGTGCTACACTGAAATTATCATGTATGGTACTTTGTACCTGCAGGTGTAAAGTATATGGGAAATGCAGGAGGTTATCAAATGACAGCAGACAAGATCAGAGAACTGGTAGCACAGATGACTTTGGAGGAGAAGGCAGCTATGTGTTCGGGAGCAGATTTCTGGCATACTGAGGCGGTAGAGCGCTTGGGAATCCCGGCAAGCATGGTATCTGACGGACCTCATGGGTTGCGCAAACAGGATGAGCAGGCAGACCATTTAGGAGTGAATGAGAGTATTAAAGCGGTGTGTTTTCCTGCCGGATGCGGCACGGCGGCGTCTTTTAACAGGGAATTGCTTGTGAAGATGGGCGAAGCGCTTGGAAATGAATGTCAAGCGGAAGGCGTAAGCGTCATATTAGGACCGGCTGTCAATATTAAGCGTTCACCGTTGTGCGGACGTAATTTCGAGTATTATTCGGAAGACCCGCTTGTGGCAAGCGAGATGGCGGGTGCACTGATTCATGGAATACAGAGTAAGAATGTTGGCACGAGTATCAAGCATTTTCTTGCAAATAATCAGGAGACGCGAAGAATGTCTTCTGACTCCCGTGTAGATGAAAGAACATTAAATGAAATTTATCTGGCGGCTTTTGAAGGCGCGGTGAAGAAAGAAAAACCGTGGACGGTGATGTGCTCCTACAACAAGATTAACGGCACTTACGCTGCGCAGAATCACTTATATTTAACGGAGACACTCCGTGAAAAATGGGGATTTGAAGGTTATGTGATGAGTGACTGGGGTGCGGTCAACAATCGTGTGGAGGACTTGAAGGCAGGGCTTGACCTTGAGATGCCCAGTTCTAACGGTGTGAATGACAAACTGATTGTGGGCGCTGTTTTGAGCGGAGAGCTGGATGAAGGCATTGTAGATGAAGCGGTTGAGCATATTTTGAATATTGTATTCCGTTATGAAGAGAACCGGGATAAGGATGCAGTATTTAATAGGGATGAAGATCATGAGACAGCCCGCAGGGTGGCGGAGGAGACGATTGTACTCTTAAAGAACGAGGGCGTGCTTCCTCTGTCGGATAAACAGAAGGTTGCTTTTATAGGCAAGTATGCGAAAATTCCACGCTATCAGGGCGGCGGCAGTTCCCATATCAACAGCCATAAGGTGACGTCGGCGTTAGACGCGGCGGCAGGGATGGACAATGTTACCTATGCGCAGGGATTTGATGACAAAGAAGACAGGACCGATGAGAAACTGCTGGCGGAAGCAGTCGAGGCGGCAAAGGGTGCAGAAGTGGCAGTTATTTTTGCAGGGCTGCCGGATAAGTTTGAGTCGGAAGGATTTGACAGACAGCATATGGCGATGCCGGACTGCCAGAATGAATTGATAGAGAGAATTGCAGCAGTACAGCCTAATACGGTTGTGGTACTGCATAACGGTTCACCGGTTGAGATGCCTTGGATTGACAAGGTAAAAGGTGTTGTGGAGGCATATCTGGGCGGTCAGGCAGTGGGCGGCGCAGTCTGCGATATCTTATTTGGCAAGGTGAATCCCAGCGCGAAGCTGCCGGAGACATTCCCGCTCAGACTGGAAGATAATCCGTCGTATTTGTCGTATATCGGTGAGGGCGATATGGTAGAATACCGCGAAGGCATTTTTGTAGGATACCGCTATTATGATAAGAAAAAGATGGATGTCCTGTTCCCCTTCGGACATGGGTTGTCTTACACGACATTTGCGTATTCTAATCTGACAGTAGATAAAGAGCAGATGAAAGATTCGGATATCCTGCGTGTGACGGTTGATGTAAAGAACACCGGCGATGTGGCAGGTAAGGAAGTTGTTCAGCTTTATGTGGCGGATAAGGAGAGCATGGTCATCCGTCCGGTAAAAGAACTGCGTGATTTTGCGAAGGTGGAATTACAGCCCGGCGAGACCAAGACGGTGACGTTTATGCTGGATAAGAGGGCATTTGCATACTATAGTGTGAGAATCCATGACTGGCATGTGGAGACCGGCGAATTTGATATTTTGATTGGTAAATCATCCAGAGACATTGTACTGAAAAAGACGGTGACAGTGGAATCTACAGAGAAGCTTCCGTTTGTGTATACAACAGACACCACGATAGGCGACGTCAAGAAAGACCCAAGAGCTTGGGCGCTGGCACAGGAGCTGTTTAAGAACGGATTGTTTGGTGCACCGCCGGAGGGCGCTGAGAGCGTGGCGACAAGCGAAGCGATATCGGATGAGATGAATGAGGCGATGGAAGGATTCCTTCCGCTTCGCGGACCAATCAGTTTCACCGGCAAGGTAACGATGGCGGACGTGCAGGCGCTTGTGGATAGGCTGAATGCGTTGGAAGAGTAAGTGCATAGATACGATAAGTAATATAAAAAACATGCGAGAGATTAACTCCCGCATGTTTTTGTTCTATAATAGGAAATTTCTCCAAAGAGCGGAAGAATGCAAAGCATTCTTCTCAGGATAATTGCGAAGCGATTTTCTCAAGATAATTGCGAAGCAATTTTCTTGTTTTCTAACGCCGCCTTGACAAATCCTTTGAACAACGGGTGCGGTCTGTTGGGTCTTGACTTTAATTCGGGATGCGCCTGTGTGGCAACGAAGAACGGATGGCTGGGCAATTCACACATTTCCACAATTCGTCCATCGGGGGATAAGCCCGACAGCTTCATGCCGTTCTCTGTAAGCACTGCACGATAATCGTTATTGACTTCATAGCGGTGTCTGTGTCTTTCATGAATGGTCTCTTCTCCGTATAGTGCATACGCCTTGGAGGTCTTGTCCAATACGCAGGGATAGGAGCCGAGGCGAAGTGTGCCGCCGATATCTTCCACGCCGTTCTGGTCGGGCATCAGTGCAATGACCGGATGGGTGGTGGAAGGGTCAAGTTCTATGCTGTGCGCGTCGTTAAAGGAAAGTACATTTCTGGCAAATTCTACGATAGCTAACTGCATACCAAGGCAAAGCCCAAGGAAAGGGATATTGTTTGTCCTTGCGTATGTGATGGCGTAAATCTTGCCTTCAATCCCTCTGTCGCCGAAACCGCCCGGAACGAGGACGCCGTTGACACCGCTTAGGATGTCACTGACATTATCTTTTGTCACGGTCTCGGAATCAACCCATTTGATATTGACCACGCACCGGTTAGAAATACCGCCGTGCTTCAATGCTTCCACAACGCTGATATATGCATCGTGAAGCTGGGTATACTTACCTACAAGGGCAACCGTTACTTCACTGGTAGGAGTCCTCAAGGATTCAACCACGGCTTTCCAGTCTGTCAGGTCGGGCTCAGGACAGTCCAGTTTCAGACAGTCACATGCAACCTGCGCCAAATGCTCTTCTTCCATGGCAAGAGGCGCTTCATAGAGATGCTCCACGTCCAGATTCTGCAGTACACGGTTGCTTGGTACGTTACAGAATAAAGCAATTTTATCTTTTAGCGTCTGGTCAAGAGGATGTTCGCTGCGGCATACGATGATGTCCGGCTGAAGTCCCATGCCCTGCAGTTCCTTGACACTTGCCTGCGTGGGTTTTGTTTTCATCTCCTGAGAAGCGTTTAAATACGGAATGAGCGTAACATGAATCAGGATGGCGTTTTCCCTTCCTACTTCGTGCTGGAACTGACGAATGGATTCCAAGAAAGGCTGGCTTTCAATGTCACCAACTGTTCCGCCGACTTCTATGATTGCGATACGGGTTTCCTCGTCGGTAAAGTTGCGATAGAAACGGCTTTTGATTTCGTTGGTAATGTGAGGGATTACCTGCACCGTACCGCCGCCGTAATCGCCACGGCGTTCCTTTTGTAATACGGACCAGTATACTTTACCGGTAGTAACGTTGGAATTTTTATCCAGATTTTCGTCGATAAACCGCTCGTAGTGACCAAGGTCGAGATCAGTCTCCGTACCGTCCTCCGTTACAAATACCTCGCCATGCTGAATCGGATTCATTGTGCCGGGGTCTATATTGATATAGGGATCAAACTTCTGCATCGTGACTTTATAGCCGCGGGCTTTCAAAAGTCTTCCCAATGAAGCGGCAGTGATGCCCTTGCCGAGACCGGATACAACACCACCTGTTACAAACACGTATTTTACTGCCATTTTTCTCCATGCCTTTCTATCACAAAAACTAATCGCGCAATACCTTGTGTCATGTGCTGACACACAAAACAATATATGGCTTATTATACAATGAAAAGGCAGGAAAAATCTACTGAAAAGGTTAAAATTTGTAAAAAACTTTAGAATTCTTTAATACTTGTGTTCATAAATTCATAATTCGCATATTGATTTATGATTTTGCCTTCTATATACTATGTTATAGTACAAGAAAATCTGATTCGCAGATTTTCTTGGGAAGAATGCAGAGCATTCTTCCGCGCTTTGGAGAAATTTCCTATTGTACAAGAAAAAATTGAGTTGCGCTCAATTGCGAGATATTGCTTATGAGATGCTGCGCTTCTCCGCAAACTCGTGTACAACCGAAGCATTTTTCCACATTGGTCGAAATTTTCTATAATAATAAAAATAAGAGATGTTTATGTCGCGTGAGCGATATGGATAGAAAGTGAGGATTCCTCATGGATGATAATTTAAATCAGTACGACGGCGGATCAAATCGTGGTCCCGGCGGACCGGGTGGACCAAACGGTCCGGGCGGTCCGAATAATAACGGCGGACCGAATGGAGGCGGGAGCGATCCCCGCAAGCAAAGTCTGATTATGCTCGTAGTAGCAGCTTTGGTTACACTGTTGTGTATCAGCATGTTTATGAAAATGCTGACTGGAGCGAGCAATCAGGAGATTACCTACAATGCCTTTGTAAAGATGGTAGAGGATGGTGACGTCAAGAGCGTCACGGTTGAGACCGACAGAGTGATTATTTATCCGAAGGAAGAAAAGGCGAGTTCTCCCTTTATGTACGGGTATGGTCTTGGAACCATGACTTACTATACGGGTAAGATGGAAGATGACGATACATTGACAAAACGCTTGCTGGAACATGACATTGATGTGAACAAACAGACGTCGGACAGTTCCAGTGTGATTATGACGGTGCTGCTTTACTATGTTCTCCCGATTCTTTTGATGTGGGGGCTTCTCAGTCTGTTGTTCAGGAGGATGGGAGGCAAAGGCGGCCCGATGGGCGTAGGCAAGAGTACGGCGAAAGCTTATGTGCAGAAAGAGACCGGAATTACATTCAAAGATGTGGCGGGCGAGGACGAAGCGAAAGAGTCGCTGGTGGAAGTTGTAGATTTTCTGCATAATCCCGGCAAGTACGCCAAAATTGGCGCGAGACTGCCTAAAGGTGCCCTCTTAGTCGGTCCTCCCGGAACGGGTAAGACACTGCTTGCCAAAGCGGTAGCGGGTGAAGCGCATGTGCCGTTTTTCTCGCTGTCCGGTTCTGACTTTATTGAGTTATATGTCGGCGTGGGAGCGTCCCGTGTACGTGACCTTTTTAAAGAGGCGGAGAAGAATGCGCCTTGTATCGTGTTTATTGACGAGATTGACGCCATCGGCAGAAGCAGGGATTCCAAGTATGGCGGCGGCAATGAAGAAAGAGAACAGACATTGAACCAGCTTTTGTCAGAGATGGACGGTTTCGACGGCAGAAAGGGAATTATCATTCTGGCGGCGACCAACAGACCGGAGATTCTGGATAAAGCGTTGCTTCGTCCGGGACGTTTCGATAGGAGAATCATTGTAGATAAACCCGATTTAAAAGGGCGAGTGGAGATTCTTAAGGTACATGCCAAAGATGTGCGGATGGATGAGACGGTTGATTTGAATGAGATTGCACTTGCAACCTCCGGAGCGGTCGGCTCTGACCTTGCCAATATGATTAACGAGGCGGCAATCAATGCCGTTAAGACGGGCAGGGAATATGTGAGCCAGAAAGATTTGTTTGACGCCGTTGAGCAGGTACTTGTAGGAAAAGAGAAGAAAGACCGCGTCATGAGCAAGGAGGAGCGTAAGATTGTATCCTATCATGAAGTGGGTCATGCGCTGATTAGCGCCTTGCAGAAAAATTCCGAGCCGGTGCAGAAGATTACGATTGTGCCAAGAACAATGGGCGCCCTTGGATATGTCATGCATGTGCCGGAAGAAGAGAAATATCTGGATACGGAGGCAGAGCTGCGTGACAGACTGGTAAGCCTTCTGGGCGGACGTGCAGCAGAGGAAGTTGTATTCGATACGGTGACCACGGGGGCGGCGAATGATATTGAGCAGGCGACGAGTCTCGCACGCAACATGATTACACGTTTTGGTATGAGCAAGAAATTTGGTTTGATGGGACTTGCGACAGTCGAAAGCCAGTATCTGGACGGAAGGGCGTCTTTGACATGCTCTGATGTGACAGCGGCAGATATTGATACGGAAGTCATGAAAATGCTTCGTGACAGTTATAAGCAGGCGAAGAAGTTACTCAAAGAAAACCGCGAGATTATGGATAAGCTGGCGGCACATCTGATAGAGAAAGAAACGATTACAGGCAAAGAGTTCATGAAGATTTTCCGAAAGGAAAAAGGACTTCCGGAGCCGGAAGAGGATGAGAAAGAAGGCAAAAAGGACGGGGAGAAAGTTTTGGAGAAGCCTGTGGAGCCGCCGAAGGCGGAGGAACAGGGAGCAGAGTCGCCGCAAGTCGGACAGCCATCTCAGAATATGCCGGGCGGGCAGCCGCCGTTACAAGGGCAGCAGAATGTATCCGACGGGCAGCCTGCACAGCAGGATGTATCTGGCGGAGAATCCGGACAGCAGAATGTATCCGACGGGCAGCCTGCACAGCAGAATGTACCCGGCGGACAGTCTGGGCAGCAGAATGTACCAAATGGACAGTCCGGACAGGAGCCGCGTTGGATGCCGCCCACACAGCCACAGACGGAGAACCGTGGAATTTTTTCACAGGCGCCGGAACCGAAGGATGATAACAAGTAGAGTTTAGGAGATAGAAAATTGTTCAAGGCAAAGTCAGCTGAAAGGATTGACTTTGCCTTATTTACCGTCATAATAAACTTAATAAGTGAAAGGATAACACAGAGGAACGAGATATGTTTGATTTTGATGAGGAATTGAAAAAACTTCCCAATTCTCCGGGCGTTTATTTGATGCATGATGCGGCTGATACAATTATTTATGTGGGGAAGGCAGTGAACCTGCATAACCGCGTGCGCTCCTATTTCCGCAAAATTGTCGGAAGAGGTCCGCAGATTGATAAGATGGTGCAGCAGATTGCGCGGTTTGAATATATTGTGACAGACTCCGAACTGGAAGCGCTTGTATTGGAAAATAATCTGATTAAAGAGTACAGCCCGAAATATAATACGATGCTCAAGGATGATAAGACGTACCCATATATTAAAGTGACGATGGGCGAAGAATATCCGCGGATTCTTTTTTCCAGAGAGATGAAAAAGGACCGTTCCAAATATTTCGGACCGTATACCAGCGCGGCGGCTGTCAAAGACACGATAGAGCTGATGAATAAACTGTATCAGCTAAAAACCTGCAATCGGAAGCTGCCCCGGGTCGGCTTGGAGCGTCCATGCTTAAACTATCATATCAAGCAGTGTATGGCTCCCTGTCAGGGATATATCAGCAAGGAAGAATACCGTGAGAGGGTGGAACAGGCGCTGGATTTTTTGAATGGAAATTATAAACCGCTGTTGAAAAGTTTAGAAGAAAAAATGACGCAAGCGTCAGAAAATATGGAATTTGAAGAGGCGATACGTTACCGTGACCTCTATAACAGTGTCAAAAGCGTGGCGCAGAAACAGAAAATTACAGACTCAGCCGGAGAAGATAAGGATATTCTTGCACTGGCAAAGGATGATACGGATGCGGTGGTGCAGGTGTTTTTTGTGCGGGATGGCAAACTGATTGGCAGAGAGCACTTCTATATGACGCATGTGCAGGGGTATGACAATGCGCAGATTCTGCTGGATTTTGTGAAACAGTTTTATGCGGGAACGCCTTACATTCCGAAGGAGCTGATGCTGCAGGAGGAGATTGCGGATATTGAGATTCTGGAGAAATGGCTGAGTACCCGTAAAGGCGGCAGAGTATACATACGGATACCAAAGAAAGGGGCAAAGGAGAAGCTGGTGGAGCTGGCAGCTCAGAACGCACATCTTATCTTGAGTCAGGATAAAGAACGCATAAAACGGGAAGAGGGAAGAACAATTGGTGCGGTAAAAGAGATTGCGGCATTGCTTGAGCTGGAGCATGTGAACCGTATGGAGGCTTTTGATATTTCTAACATTAGCGGTTTTGCCAATGTGGGTTCCATGGTGGTCTTTGAAAAAGGGAAGGCGAAGCGCAGCGACTACCGTAAGTTCCGCATTCAGTCCGTATCGGGACCGGATGACTATGCGTGCATGAAAGAAGTGCTCACGAGGCGGTTTGTACACGGTATGGCGGAAAAAGAAGAACTGAACCGCAAAGAGATGGATCACGAGTTTGGGAGTTTTACGAAATTTCCGGATTTACTGTTAATGGACGGCGGCAGGGGACAGGTCAACATTGCCCTTCAGGTATTGGAAGAGCTGCATCTTGATATTCCGGTGTGCGGTATGGTGAAGGACGATAATCACCGCACCAGAGGATTGTACTATCATAATGTGGAGATTCCCATAGACACGCACTCGGAAGGCTTTAAGCTGATTACCAGAATACAGGACGAGGCGCACCGGTTTGCCATCGAATACCACCGTTCACTGCGCTCCAAGGCGCAGGTGAAGTCCGTGTTAGACGAGATACCGGGAGTGGGTCCGGCGAGACGCAAGGCGCTCATGAAACACTTCGGTTCCATCAATGAAATCAAGGAAGCATCGGTTGAGCAGCTGTGCGAAGTGCCGGAAATACCGGAGCATATCGGGCAGCAGATTTATGAGTTTTTTAGGAAAGAGTAAGGTGCTATTTTATTTTCCGAATAAATCAGCATGACTGCCAGTTGCGGTAGCTGACAGAATGAGTGTATCTTCATAAATTTGATACATAAGAAGCCAGTCTGGTTCTATGTGACATTCCCTAAAGTCATTTAGATTGCCAGTTAATGAATGATCTCTATATTGGGCGGGTAATTGACTGCCACTTGCAAGCATAGAAAGTATGTTGACAAGTTTTTGCATATCCTTGCCTCTTTTTTTCATCAATTTGGCATCTTTTTTCATGCGGTTAGTGTATACAATTTTATACATAAGTTAATCCTCTAACATGGAAGCAACCGCATCTTCAGCAGTGGTAAATGGACCATGAAGATTTTGCTGGAATCTACTGTCATAAACCGCGTCTTGAAGCGAATAGGGGACAGCCCTATGTTGTACTGAAAACGGGATGCCTGCATTTTCAATAGACGCGTTTAGAAAAATGCGAATCGCTGTTGATGTATCCATACCAAGACTGGAAAATAATGCATCTGCCTGTTTTTTTAATGTATCATCAATACGAATTTGTAATGTCGCCATATTACACCTCCAATGATTTAGTAATTTGATTGTAACATATAGATATTGAAGAAGCAATGATAATTACCATTGCAGCAGATTTATGAGTTTTTTAGGAAAGAGTAAGGTGCTCTTGATTTCTCAGCATGATAATCGTGTGAAAAGAAGTATTTTCAGCGTCATAATACATCTGGATGTCTCCGCAGTATTTTTCGACAATTCGTGTGATACTTCTCAATCCGTACCCATGGCGAAGGGAGTCCTTTTTGCTGCTGGGAAGCCTGCCGTCTTTTGAAAAAGGAGAAACGCGGCAGGAATTGATTACGGATATGAACGTAAAAGGGGTAGAAGCCTGTCTGGTGATGTGAAGCTGAATACAGCCTTCAGATATTTTTTCGGCTGCTTCTACAGCGTTGTCCAGTAAATTACAGAAGAGAGCAGTGATATCGTTGTCTTCCATAAAATCAATCACAGAACAGCGTATATCCAGTTGGAAATCAATCTTTTTTCACTACACTGCTGTTGATATTGATAGATGACCAGATTGAGCAGCTTATTGTCACAAATACGGGCAGTTTTGCCAAAAGATGGCGACTGGATTAACTGATGGATGTATGCAGCTCATAGCTTTATCATGACTCTGGCGCCGCTTGGTCTGGCATTAGTGGTTGGCGCGATATTTGAGTGTATAGTATCAGCAGTGACAATTATTCTTCCATTTATGATGATTAGAAAGTTTGGTGGAGGATACCATGCACAAAGTGCATGGAAGTGCCTAATCAGTTCAACGATCATACTGTGTGGATACATATGGGTTTCTGAATATATTACATATGGATATAGGCTGGGATTTACGATGATTGTAGCAGCTCTATCGTTGATAAACAATAGTCCTATCGATTCTGAGAACAGAAAACTTGATATGCAAGAGCAGCGCATGTATAAGAGAATCACGATTGTATTAGTGATTTTTAACGTGCTGATAAGCCTTGTTTGCTATAAGTGTGGGAGAGAAAGGGTAGCAACAGGTTTAGCGATGGGAATTATTTTGACGGGTGGACTACAGCTTCCGTGCTTGCATATTCAATTACATTTGATAAGTTTAAAGTATCTGATACCTCATGTAAATTGACAATGGATGCCGGAGCAGGGAGCGAAGCGGGTTCTGAATATTATGTAACGCTAATGAAAGCGGGCAAGATAGCCGATACAAGAGCGAAAACAGTTATTTATTATACAGGAGGAGTTTATGAGTACACTTTTACGGGGCTAAGTACATCCGCTCAATACTATTTAGTGTAAGAAAGCAGGAAAAAGGAATGGAAAAAATATGGACACTTTAAAGGTAACGTCGCTTGTAAAAGATTATATATGCGGAGAAAAATTGGTGAGAGTTCTGGATCACGTTGACTTTGGCGTGGCTCATGGAGAGTTTGTTGCAATTATGGGGAAGTCGGGAAGTGGAAAAACAACTTTGTTAAATATCATTGGTGGAATTGATAATCCCACAGAAGGAAGTATCTCTGTTAACGGAGTTGAATTGACAACCCTTTCCAATGAAGAGAAGACGGAATTTCGCAGAGGTAATATTGGTTATATTTTTCAAAACTATAATTTGCTGCCAGTATAAAATGGATATGAAAATATTATTTTACCTTCCAGACTGGGTGGAGAAGAGCTGGATAAAGAATTACTTGGTGAAATTGTGAATGCATTAGAAATAGAAGAGCAGCTCTATCAGATGCCCGATACAATGTCGGGTGGTGAACAGCAGCGGATTGCTATAGCGAGGGCAATTTATACAAGACCGGAAATGATACTCGCCGATGAAGCGACAGGCAGTCTGGATTCTGCGAGCGGGAAGGCGGTCATAAGTCTCTTAAAACAGATGGGAAAAAGATATGACCAGACGATAATGATTGTTACACATGATTACGAGGTTGCTAAGGCGGCGGATAGGATTTTATATATTGAAGATGGAAAACTTTATACAAAGAAATAGGAATGACAAATCAAATATTTCGCCAATTCATATGCTGGCACAGGCATATTATAAAAATGACAGACGCAGATATAGCATGGTTGTGATTGCTATGTCTTTGACAATTGTATTGATTTTTGGTGTGTTTAGCAGTGTATATGGCAAATTCAATGCGGATAGACAAAAAGCTGTTTGCGAGCTTGGTATGACAGCATCGGCATGGCTTGAAAATGGGATGGAAGAACAGGAACGGCAAATAGAACACCTTTCTTTTATCAATAAAGTTGGGCGTTATAAGAAATGTGGCGTATTGACAGATAACGGGAGAATGGTCGGCGAGTGCGTTTACACGGACGAGGAAACATTTAACAGTATGCTGCAGCCTGCTTATGGAAAAATCATCGGAAGGTATCCGCAAAATAGCAATGAAGTCATGATGGCGCTAAGCAGTCTCCAGCATTTAGGAATTGAGAATCCTGATGTTGGTACAAAACTAACTATGAGATTTGACTGGTATGGGATGGAGGAAAATCATACCGGAGTACAAGAACTAGTCCTATCAGGGTTTTATGAAGATTTGACGGCTTATTCGTCAGCGATGCCGCCAATTTATGTTTCTGCGGAAAGATTAGAGGAAAGTAATATTGCCTTATATCCACAAAGGATTTTAATAGAAACGCAGTTGGGTTTACCGGGCAATCAACTAAAAGAATTGCTGTATGACCAGATTGCTTTACCACAAAATAATCAAGTATTTGTGTGTATGGACTCACCGCAATATGATGCAGTCAAAAATATGCTGGGCGGATATGGAATGGCAATTTCCTTTTGCTTTTTATTTTTGCTCGGTATGTTTTTGTTAATCTATAATGTGTTGTTTCTATCACTTGGGCAGGATACGAGGCAGTTTGGGATATTTCATATTGTGGGTGGTACAATCAGGCAGTTGTATGCTGTCATCTGGCTCATAGGCGTTAAAATTGCCCTAAGGGGGCTTTTGATTGGTGCGGGATTAGGAAGTATTCTGATTTCAATTGGCATGTCTATATTGCTGAAGGGATTGTATTCGGGGAAATTGGAGTCGGCACCATCCCTGCATGTCTATCATCCGGGGTTATTGCTAATAGCAGGTTTGTTTGCGACTGGAACGCTATTTGCTGCATTGACGATGGTTATTAGGCGGTTGGCGGACACTACACCTGTCCAAACCCAGTTCCATGGAAATGGTGACGGTAAGAAGCTTGGAAAAAGTAAGAGAAAATCCAAGGGTTATTTTAAATATCATTGGAAAAAGAATATTGTATTGTACATGGCATGGAAGAATACGCTTAGATTAAAAAGAAAGATGTGTTATACACTTGTTTCAATGATATCTGGCTGTCTCGTAGCGTTGATTGGAACAATGATTATTACTGGTGGAGACCGCACGAATGAAATTGATAAAATGTATTCTGATTTTACAATTGGTGTGACAAAGGATGCACTGGTTGATTTTCCGTATCAGAAGCCTCTGCCCGTTGCGAAGGAAACAATATATGATTATTCGCTAATTTCAGATGAATTAATCCATAACATGATGCTGATTGCCGGCACAGAAAATATGCAATATACATATGGCTGTTTTGCAAGGATAAATGATGTAGAAGAGTCTTCCTTTTATGGGCTTGACTCTGTAGAGCGGGGCAAAATTAAGAAAGAAACTGCTTTTGTACCTATCCGTGGCAATGAATACGGACTTTATGACGGTGTTGGTGCAGGCTTCCATGAACTGGGGATTATACAGGTCATCGATGAGAATGAGGTGGAAGCATTACAAAAATATATGAAAGAAAATCAATTGAATGTGAATATCGAAACATTTACAGATAGAAATGAGAATGGAGCTTTTATCATCCATGAGGGAGCTTTATCTGAAAAAGAACAGAAAAAGACAGAGGAATCAATTGGAAAATCCCTATACTTATATTCAGTATTTGATTTACACGAACGGGAAAATACATATGTAGAAAGAGGGCAGCTTGTAAATTGCGGCTATTTGGACCGGACGATGAAGGACTTTCCCGATATTACGCAGACTTGGTCTGGACAGAATGTGCTGTACTTTCTGGTAACAGAAGATACTTTTCATAAATTGGATGCATTTCCATTACAAATCTTTCAGCTTGAATTTGATGTAAATCAAAGCAAAGAAAGCAAAATCAGGAGTGCATTGAAACAATTGATTGCGGAGGAAAATAGTAAGTTTCAAAGCGAAAAGAAACAGAATGTAGATTTATTGTTTCTTACATGTAAAGCGGATATCTTAGCAGAGCAGAAAGGATATCTTGGTGCGGGGAAAATGGCAATTGGCATACTCAGCGCATCACTGCTGGTTATGGGCATCATGAATTATTTTAATGTGATAGTGACTGACCTCTTAGTACGGCAGCAGGAGTTTTCTATTTTAAATTGTGTTGGAGCGACTCGGAAATTTATTTTGAAAATGCTCAGAATAGAGGGCTTGCTGTACTGGCTTGCCGTAAATTTGTTTCTTTTATCCGTTGGCAATCTAATCATATATTTGGTGGGAGAAGCGATGAAGAGGAAAATAGATTATTTTGTGTTTTCCTATCCCATTATTCCGTATTTGGTTTTGAGTTTGTCAATGCTGTTGGCTTGTATGATGATGCC
The DNA here is from genome assembly GCA_947564735.1 of uncultured Lachnospiraceae bacterium. Classification (GTDB taxonomy): domain Bacteria; phylum Bacillota; class Clostridia; order Lachnospirales; family Lachnospiraceae; genus UBA3282. The sequence continues at coordinate 58,020 of CANOEC010000025.1, forward strand.
AGCGGTTCTATTTAAAAAGATGAGAGAAAAATAATTGATTGCGAACAACTGAATGAGTCTGCCATAAAAGTGCCTTTTCGTGAAAAAAGGAATTGAATTATTGTGCCTTTTCGGAATGTAATATTTTATGATAGGACAAAGAGGTGGTTTGTATGAAAAGGAAAGTATATGCGTGTCTGTTAGAGTGGAAAGAAAAAGATGATGGAGGATGTGCACTTTTACTGGATGGCGCGCCGGCGTGTAGGTAAAAGTCTTGGATTCTTTTATTCAAGAAGCGATACAGACCGGAGGGCAAATATCAAGCGGATTTGTTATCATAGAATCACCTTTTCCTTCACAAACTGCAATAACTCAGGCTGTATGAGCGGATAAGTCCATTTTTCGGGCAGCGTCTCGGTAATCTCTATCCGCTCAATTTCACTATGCAGTTCCGGTTCAAAGGACTGAATATCTGCATAGAATAACATGCCGAATGTTTCCTGTCCGTCAAAATTGTCCGGTGAAGTGACGGAATATACGCAGACTGGTTCTATATGAAATTCCAAAGCACCCGTCTCCTCATATAATTCCCGTTTGGCAGTATCTATAATGTGTTCACCGGCTTCCCTGTGTCCGCCCGGCACTTCCCATGTATCCCTGTCTTTATGTTTGCAGAAGACATATTTCCCCTCGTTTCTGGCAATGATGACAGCAAACATAAGCAGTTCGTCCTGCACGCTCTCATAAAATTGTACTACGGTATCATTTGCCGATGGGCGGAAAGTATCTTTCTCAACAACAAGATAGGTGTCCATTCCGGTCAGTTCCTCAAAGTGTTTCTTTAGTACAAGATTCTGATTCCATTTTTCCGGTGGATATGCGCCGTACCTGCGTTTCACATCACCCATTCTCTCTTCGATATCCAGTACGCCCTCTGCGCCTGCCAAAGAATCACACAGCTGGATGAGTCGGTCATATTCATCATAGGTAATCGTGCGAAGCGCTTCTTGAATCGTGCGCAGCTCTTCCGCAGTCGTATCAAAGTTTCCAATATAGTCATCAGTTGTTTTGTTATTAAAAGAGTGGGTAAGGCACACTCTGGCAACTTCGTCGAATCCCAGCGACATCATGTATGTATAGCCGTCTGATACATGCCCTAAATGTCTGGTGCCGAATTTTCTGCCAATATCATGAAGCAGACCCAGAATATAGGCTTTTTCAGAATCTAACATCGGGCATGCTGCAGCGATTTTTTCAGCGCAATGGGCTGCCACGCGGCTATGATTTCCCCAAGGTCCGGGGTTACAGCTTTCTGCTTCTCTCAAGAGTGTCTCTGCTTCTTTTCTTGTCGGTAACATGGGATAAACCTCCAAATAGTAGTCGCGAATATAAGCCGCTGGGCTTGCGTCTATTGTATCATAAGAGATTGTAAAATAATAGCGATGATTGAAAATGCAAAGTCGTATCACATGGGATTGGGATAATAATCAGCTTTGAAAGGAAAAAATAATTCGCACAAATCATGCTGAAAACCAGCCCCT
>CANOEC010000026.1 GCA_947564735.1 uncultured Lachnospiraceae bacterium
GGCAATGGTAGGAGGAAAACTTTTTGGAATTATGGGAATTTTATTTTTCATTCCATTGATGGCGACAGTAATTGAACTTGTAAAAGAAGATGCCGGGAAGCGTCTTACGAAAAACAATGTAATACATTTGCATAGAAAGGATTTTGGGCATGAGAGAGAATAGGAGTTTTTTATTGATTTTGGCAGGAAGTGTGATTGCTAATAAATTTATAGAACACAGAAAGTAGAGAGCAACGGCTAGACGAAAGGAAAGAGAGGGGGTTAAGAGAGATTTGATTTATAAATAGTGTAAAAGAGTCAGCATGATTAAGGAACAATAAGTCTGGAAAACAGTTAGGAGGGAGGGACATCGCTAAATTACTGTTACTTCTTTTTGAAGAAAATGAGGATGAAGTGTTTGAGGGAAAAGCATATCATACATTATCTCAAATGAGTCAAGCAAGAAGACCACTTGATGCTACAAGAAAGTTGTTTGAAATCAAGAAAAAATATCTAAACTTAACGATGTTGAAGGAATATATAAGGGTTTTAAATTTTGTAGTAAGGATAATGTTTTACTGGGGCTTGTTAAGTTTGAAACGCCAGTAGGAGAGTTGAAAAATTTTAATATATTTTAGTAAGTGTAGATTTGGCAAGATAAGCAATTCTATTCAGTTTTGAGTATTTAGTGGAACAACTAGAGGTTAAATAGGTAATTTTGTTTTCGACTTGCTAAAAAATGAATTTTTTTATTCCTTACTTGACACAAGCAGACCTTGTCCTGCTGCACCAGGCAATGTCCGATTACTACGGCGCATGGAGGGCATTGGAGAAAGCATATGAGGCGGGCAAGGCCGAGGCAATCGGAGTGTCCAACTTCTATCCGGACAGGCTGGTGGATCTTTGTGAGAATGTCAAAGTGCTTCCGGCAGTCAATCAGGTTGAATGTCATCCGTTCTATCAGAAAGCATATGATCTGGAGGTTATGAAGGAACTTGGGGTTGTGCCAATGGCATGGGCGCTGTTTGCGGAAGGCGGGCATGACATATGGAATAACCCGGTGCTGAAAGGGATTGCTGAAAAATATGGGAAGTCTGTCGCCCAGGTCACACTCCGGTGGAATGTACAGCGCGGCGTTATTATAATCCCGAAATCTGTCCATAAGAATAGGTAAGGTACTCTGGTTTTAACACTTTTTTTTGAACCAGAAAGGATTTAGCAGCTGAAAGAAATGAAAAGTATGCACAAAATGTATGGTTTATAGATTGTATAGCCAAAAACGAATAGAAATGTTATGATATAAAAAATAATCTGAGGAGGATAAAAATGGAACTGCGGATGCTTCAATATTTCCTGGCAGTTGTCAGGGAGGAAAACATATCACGGGCGGCAGATGTGCTTCATGTTACGCAACCGACGCTTAGCCGCCAGATGGCACAATTAGAAGAAGAACTTGGAACGCAGCTTTTTATCCGGGGGCGGCATCTGGCCTTGACGGACGCAGGCGTTATGCTCCGACGCCGTGCGGAGGAGGTTGTGACATTGATGGATAAGATTGAAAATGAATTTGAAAGTCAGGGAGAACTCGGCGGGATTATCTCCATTGGGAGCGGAGGACTGAATGCTTCCCGGATGCTGCCTGCGGTTATGGCGGGATTCCGGAAAATATACCCTAAGATACAATTCCAGCTTTATACAAACAGTGCGGAGTATGTCAAAGAACGCCTGGAGCAGGGGTTACTGGATTTTGGCCTTTTGTTAGAGCCGATAGATGTGACGAAATTTGATTATATCCGCATGAAGAAAGCGGAAAAATGGGGACTGCTCCTTCGGGCGGGGCATCCGCTGGCAAAAAAAGAAAAAATCACAAAAGAAGATTTGATCGGAGAGCCATTGATCACAACAAACCGCCAGTCCATACAAAAGGAATTGGAGAACTGGCTTGGCGGCTCCTTTTCACAGTTAGATATTTTCGCAACCTATAACATTATTACAAATGTGGCCATGCTGGTTGACAGCGGTGTGGCTTCCGCACTGACCATAGAGGGAGCAGTTGATTTGTTCGGCAGTGAGCGTATGGTATTCCGGCCGCTTTATCCGGAGCTTGCCATGACCTCAGTACTTGCATGGAAGAAATTTCAGCCGAACTTTGGTGCGGCAGGACGCTTTTTGGAATATCTAAAAAGTATGCAGTAAATGAATACTTTTATATAAAGCATAGGTATTGGACATATGTAAGGGAAATAGGTAAAATATAAGTGTAATCGGTAAACGCAAGAAACGTGATCCGGCGGCACTTATATTTTTTTATTTCAGATGAAAGAGAGGGAGCCATGACATTAGAGGAAGCTGAAAAAAGGTTTGGCCTGTCCTGCAGCGTTTTGGAAAAATATGTTTCTTTTGGTTTAATCAGAGAGAGCAATGTGCCTGAGAACTACCGGGATGAAGATTTTGAACGGTTGAGATTGATTGATACACTTCTCGGTTCCGGTTTCACTCCGGAAGAAGCAAAAAAGTATTTATTGCTTACAGAAGAAATGGGAACAGAGGAACAGCAGATAAAGATGTTGAAAAGAGGGCGTAGATTACTTTTGAATGATATTCATAAAAAACAGCAGTTTCTTGACAGCCTTGATTATATCATCTGGTCAAAAAAGGGTGGCGGGAAACCATGCTTATTAGGAAAAGGAGCGCAGATATGATATTGAATGAAAGCTATACATTACCAAACGGGGTGACAATCCCGAAGTTAGGTCTTGGCACATGGTTTATTCAGGGAGGTCAGGCAGCCGAGGCAGTGCGGCAGGCCGTATCAGTCGGTTACCGCCATATTGATACCGTACAGGCTTATGGAAATGAGGCAGGCATTGGGACCGGAGTAAAAAACTGTGGTATCCCACGGGATGAAATTTTTGTTACAAGCAAGGTTGCGGCAGAACACAAAACTTATGAAGCAGCGATAAAATCCATTGATGAGAGCCTTATGAAAATGGGACTGTACTATCTTGATATGATGATTATTCACAGCCCGCAGCCGTGGGCAGAGGTGAATCAATCTGCAAATCGCTATTTTGAAGAAAACAGGCAGGTATGGAAAGCAATGGAAGCGGCTTTAGCTGCCGGGAAAGTGCGGGCCATCGGAGTATCTAATTTCCTGAAAGAAGATATTGACAGTCTGTGGGAGACAGCAGAAATAAAGCCGATGGTAAATCAGGTGCTTTGCCATATTTCCAACACGCCTGCCGACCTCATTCAGTATTGCCAGAGCAAAGGGATTGCGATGGAAGCGTATTCTCCTGTTGCTCATGGGGAGGCATTAAAGAACGAAAAAATCAAAGCAGTGGCAGAGAGATATGGTGTGTCTGTTCCACAGTTATGTATCCGCTATGATTTGCAGCTTGGAATGGTTGTTCTTCCAAAGACAGCGGACCCGGAACACATGAGGGAAAATGCTGAATGTGACTTCATCATTTCAGATGATAATATGGATGTGTTAATGAATATAGAGAAAATCAAGGATTATGGAGAATATAGCCGTTTCCCTGTATTCGGAGGAAAGAAATAGAGGAGGAAAAAACATGATTGATTTAAGCAGCAGTTTCAATTTCCCCAAAGGGGAAATTTTTCCCAAAGGGGAAATTTTTCCCCTTGGGAAAAGGGTAGAAGGGGAGAATTTCAAAGGTGAAGCATGGCAGGAACGGCTGGTTCCCATGCAGTCAGAATGGAACTGTCCGATTGGAAACGTAACCTTTGCGCCCGGTGCAAGAAATAGCTGGCACTTCCATCCGGGCGGGCAGATTCTTTTAATAACAGCCGGACGCGGCTGGTATCAGGAAGAAGGAAAACCGGCGCAGGAACTCCATGCCGGGGATGTAGTGAGGATTCCGGCGAATGTGAAGCACTGGCATGGAGCTGCGAAAGACAGCTGGTTTGTGCATATTTACATTGTTACGAATCCGCAGAACGGTCCCTGCAGATGGATGGAGCCGGTTTCGGACGAAGAATACAATTCACTTTTATAAAGACGGGGAGGAGTATTCTTGAAAACAGCAAAGAGGATTGGCATCTGGCTGCTTGGTATGCTATTACTGAGCGGATGTTCTTCCCCGTCTGTGCGGGAGCCTGAATCTATGAACAGAAATTGTTTTGCTATGGATACCTATATTTCATTTACCATTTATACGGATGTGCCGGAAAGCGTTCTGGATATGGCTGAGGCGGAAATAACGGAATTGGAGAGCCTCTGGTCTGTTACTAACGAAGGAAGCGAGGTATATCAGATTAACCATGCAGAGGGGGAACCTGTTGCGATCAGCGAAAAAACGGCAGAGCTTCTGAATTTTTCGCTGGAAATGTCCGGACAGACAGATGGCGCACTGGATGTTACAATATATCCCGTTTTGACTGCATGGGGATTTACGACCGGCAGTTACCAGATACCTTCGGATGAACTTCTTTCTGAGAAAATGCAGCTTACAGGCACGGATAAAGTTTGTCTTTTAGGTAATATCCTGTCAATGCAGCCCGGTATGCAGCTTGATTTTGGTGCAGTGGCAAAAGGTTATGCCAGCGATCTGATTGCCGATTCGTTGAAACAAAATGGTGTAACTTCCGCTATTTTCAGTCTTGGCGGGAATATCTGTGCCATTGGTTCTAAACCGGACGGCGGCGATTTCAAAATATCTGTCCAGCATCCATGGAATCGGGATTCTTTAGGGTTACTCTCTTTATCAGATTGCAGCGTTTCTACTTCCGGTACTTATGAAAGGTATTTTATCGGGGAGGACGGACAGAAATACGGACATATCCTTGATCCGAAAACCGGAAGGCCCATGATAAGTGACATTACTTCGGTGACGGTAGTCGGCAAAGAAGGAAAACTGTGCGATGCACTTTCCACAGCTCTTTTTGTGAAAGGCTTAGAGAGTGCGGTACAGTATTACCGGGAACATGACGGATTTGAGCTGCTCCTTTTATCGGAGGAGGGAGAAATCTATCTTACAGAAGGTTTGGAAAATTGCTTTACTGCTGCAAAGAGCTATCAGGATTTATATGTTCATATCATACGGCGGTAAAACGGAAATGGAGGTGAATGTACAAAGTGAAATTTGGTACAAAAATGATGACAGTTGTATTGCCCATTCTTGGTTTATTGATTGCTGCAGCAGGTTGTGGAAAACAGTCTGAACAGGCGGATATTCCAAAAGAAACGGAAGCGCCTGCGGTATCAGAGCCGTTAGTTTCCATTTTTCCTTCACAGGAAGAAAGCAAAACAGGCGCCGGGGATATAGCACAGACATCAAGGGACACATCTTTGGAATCTGCAACTGAAGCAGAGGAGGGCAGCAACATCCTGATTGCCTATTTTACATGGGCGGAGAATACCTATGTTGCCGATCCGGATTCCGTGGATGTGGATGCAACTACCTCAGCGAGTGTTTTAATGCCGGGAAATGTGGGATTGCTGGCGAAATGGATACAGGAAGAAACGGGTGGGGATACATTTTCCATTATTACGGAAGAAGCCTATTCCAGCGATTATGACATTTGCCTGGACCGGGCGATTGCAGAACATGATTCCGGCGCGCGTCCGGCCATTACAGGTCATGTTGATAACATGGAGGACTATGATATTGTTTTTCTGGGATTCCCAAACTGGTGGTATTCCTGCCCGATGGCAATATTGACCTTTATTGAGGAACACGATTTATCAGGGAAAACGATTGTGCCTTTCTGTTCACATGGAACCGGAGTATTTGCAGCAAGCCTGCAGGATATTAGCGCTGTGCTTCCTGCTGACTGCGTTGTACTTACGGAATTTGGCGCTTATCGCCCGGAAGTGGCAGGCTCTCAGGATAAACTGCTTGATTGGCTGGCAGGTCTGGGACTGTCATATTGAATCAATTTGGTGAGAAACATTACCGGAAGGAGGTGACTTATGAAACCGAAACAAATACTGAAAATAGCGGTCGATATTGCCATGACGGTTCTCTTTATCGTTTTGATGGCGTATCACGTTACAGGAAATAAGCTGCATGAATGGCTTGGAGCAGCGCTCTTTCTCCTTTTTATCCTCCATCATATTTTGAACCTGAAATGGTATGGCGGGATTTTCAAAGGAAAATATACAGCTTCCCGCGTTCTTATGACAGCAATCAATTTTCTTCTGTTCGCATCCATGGCTGGCATGATGATAAGCGGAGTTTTGCTTTCCCGCGAGGTATTCGGCTTCTTAAACCTTCGGGCCGGAATGTTTGGACGCAGGCTGCACATGGTATCTACCGTATGGGGGTTTTGCTTCATGGCGGCACATCTTGGACTGCATTGGGGAATGGCAGTAGGAATGGCGAAAAAAATTCCGATGAAAGGAAAATGGACGATAATTGCTGCACGGGGAATCGCAATCCTGCTTTCATGCTATGGCGCTTATGCCTTTTTTTTCCGGCAGATTGCAGAACGGATGTTCCTGCTTATGGAATATGCCTTCTTTGACTATGAGGAGCCTGCCGTATTTTTCTTTGCAGATTATATCAGCATTTTAATATTTTTTGCGGCGTTGTCTTACTATTTAGCGAAACTTCTGCGGAAAGGAGTGTGAAATGATGAAACGGATATTACCCTTATGCCTGTCGGTGCTTATGTTTTTTGCACTTTCTGCTTGTGGGAAGCAGCAGGATTTATCGGAAATGTCGGAAACGCCTGCTGTTTCTTCCGAACCGGCACAGGCAGAACAGCCCGAAGAAACAGAACCGGAGAAGGAGGAAGATGATACGATGCAACAACCCGGAGAAACAGCTTCCAATACAGGAGAGAGTGAAAATAAAATACTGATTGCTTATTTTTCGCTGGCAGATATCGTGCCGGAAGGAGCTGACGCTTCTGCCCATGCCACCCCCGCTATTGGCAATACGGAAACGGCGGCAATGGAAATTCAAAAGCAGGTGGGCGGAGATTTATTTGCAATCAAAACCGTACAGTCATATCCAGTGGATCACCGTGAATGTTCTGCCATAGCAGAAGAAGAAATGCGCTCGGATTCCCGACCGGAACTTTCCTCTCATGTGGAGAATATGACCGATTATGATGTGGTTTATATCGGTTTTCCGATTTGGTGGTATATCGAACCGATGGCCGTCCGGACTTTTCTGGAAGAATATGATCTTTCAGGCAAGACTGTTATTCCTTTTTGTACTACATTAGGGGCAGGTGTGGAAGAAAGTGAAGATAATATTAAATCTCTTTGCCCAGATTCGACTGTACTTGACGGTCTGACACTTCACACCGGACGTGACAGCTTTGCCGATCCGGTGTCGGAATGGCTGGCAGACATTGGAGCAACCGAATAAAACCATAGAAAGGACAAAAGGTTGAATAAATTGCTTGATAGCAATTTATTCAACCAAGAATTTGTGCCGAAGCGTCACAAATTCCATGATGGCAGAGCGAAATCTGACATTTCGCTCGCCTCCTCAGCGTAAAACGCTTCGGAATGGAGGAAAATATGAAAAAATTTATGATGTTAGCTTTTACCCTGATTTTGGCATTGTCACTCTGTGCCTGTGGGGGAAACAATCAGGCTGCCGCACAGGAGGAAAGCAGCCCTGAGCTTTTCGGAGAAGCACAGCCGGAAACTACGGAACCGGACATGGAAGACAGTATCAGTGAGGGCGCAGACAGCTTTACGGCAGAAACAACGCCTATTACGCTGACAATCGGAGATACTGTCCTAAATGGATACCTGAATGATTCAGGCCCGGCAAAAAGTCTGATTTCCCAGCTTCCCTTAACAGTTACGTTAAATGATTCTGATAATGACTTTTGCGGCGACAGCCTTGACATTCAATACAGCGAAGAAGATGTGCAGAGCGGTTATAAAAATGGGGATCTGGCCTTTTGGCCGCCTGCGAGCAACTTTGTTATTTTTGTGGATGATGAGGAAAAATCCGCGGATACCGGAAATCTGGTTATTTTGGGGAAAATCACGGAATCACAGGAGGCGCTTGACGCTTTGGAGGGAACGATTGATGTAACGATTGCACTGGCAGAAGAAATGGAAACATCTGTATCCGTAGAGACAGAAAACAACGAAAAGACCGAAACAGAAAAGGAAACGGAGGTATCAGAAGTGAAAATTAAAATTACGGTAGGGGACACGGAACTGATTGCAACATTGGAGGACAATGCGACAACGCAGGCAATCATAGAGCAGATGCCTATGACGCTGCCCATGATGGATTTATATGGACGGGAAATGTGTTACAGATATGGTGCTTACGCCCTTCCGACAGATCATCTGCAGTCAGATGGTTATGAAGTTGGCGATATTGCATACTGGGCTCCGGGCGGCAGTCTGGTTATTCTTTACAAACAGAATGGCGAGCAGTTTGAACGGCAGCACTTGGGACATATTGATTCCGGTGTAGAGGTTTTTGAAAATACCGGAGATGTGGATGTTACTTTTGAAGTCATTGCAGATTGAGAAATGGGAGGAAATAAAAAACTGAAAAAATAATTTTTGGATATGGAGGTGTGGATGATGTCAGAAACAGACAAAGAAATGATATATGGAAATTTGCATATTCATTCCGCAAGCAGAATGGTTGATGTGGCTGGACACAAAATCGTACTTACCAGAATGGAGTTTGATGTGCTCTGTTTTCTGGCATCTAATCCCAATATAGTTTTTACAAGGGATCAGATTTATGAGGCGATAAGCAGGGATAATTATGCTGGCGGCTCCTATCTCATAAGGGATATTATCTACCGGCTCAGAGTCAAGCTGGATATTACTAATATACCGACGCTGCACGGATATGGATATAGATTCAGTACGGAGGATTAAATATGGCAACGAAATATCTTAAATTGTCAATGAAAAAGTTAATCTATACTGGTTGCGGTGGTCAAATGATTGAAAAATGTGTTAACAAGACAGGAAATCATCTGCAAAACAGGTTGCTTCAGATTCTTGCTGACCAGTAGGCAGAACCGAAGGATGTAACACATACAAATCAGAAATGGGTTAACCGTTTGGGTTTTATGGTATACCAGATTGATAGAGGAAACATTCTGTAAAAAATTTTAGGGAGGATTTTCAAAATGAAAGCAGCACATGATGGATATTCTTTTGTATTAAGTGACAAAGTAATAAGAACAAAAGCGGAGTTTCATAACCGTTATGGAATTAGGTTGGTTGGGGACTTATACACTCCAAAAACCGCAGGTAGTAAGATGTCTGCAATAGCGATTGCCGGACCATTTGGAGCAGTTAAGGAGCAGTCAGCAGGTTTTTACGCAAATGAATTGGCAGACAGAGGATTTATCACTCTTGCATTTGATCCATCTTTTATCGGGGAAAGTGGAGGTGGAGTAAGAAATGTGGCGTCCCCGGATATCAATACGGAGGATTTTTCGGCAGCGGTTGATTTCCTTTCCGTGCAGGAGAATATTGATTCGGAAAGGATTGGAATTCTGGGAATCTGTGGTTTTGGCGGCATGGCAATCAATGCGGCGGCTATGGACACCCGCATCAAGGCAACCGTGGCGTCTACTATGTGCGATATGACCCGTGTAAATGCAAAGGGATATTTTGACGAAAACGACAGCGCGGATGCCCGCTTCGAGATGAAAAAAGCACTGAATGCACAGCGCACGGAGGATTATAGGAACGGAGTCTATAAGAGGGCAGGCGGCGTAGCGGAAGAAGTCCCGGAAGATGCACCATTCTTCATTAGAGATTATCATGATTACTATAAATCAAAGCGGGGATTCACAGAACGGTCGCTTAATTCAAATGAGGGCTGGAATATGACTTCTGCATTATCCTTTGTCAATATGCCAATCCTGCAGTACAGTAATGAGATCAGGAGTGCGGTATTGGTGATGCATGGCGAAAAAGCCCATAGCTGCTATTTTTCAAAGGATGCCTACGCGGCTATGATAAAAGATAATCCTTATGCGGATAATAAGGAGCTTTTAATCATTCCGGATGCGGTTCATACAGATCTCTATGACCAGAAAAGCATCATTCCATTTGATAAGCTGGAGAATTTTTTCAATCAGTATATGAAGTAAAGAGCCGTAGCTATGAGGATTATAATTTTAAATTGAAGTCTCAGAACACAGGGAAATACACAAAATGGTAAGCGTTTTCTGGGGAAGTGCGGAAAGATTCGGCTATCTGGTTTTTTCAAAATCATATTCTGCATATAATTGAGAGAAATGAGGAAAGAATGAATATCAATGGAAAAAATTTGTTATATATGTTTGCTCTGCCTGTTCTTTTCATTTGTTGGCTGTGCGGGGAATGTGCAGGAGGAAACAGAATATGTCATACCTATGGAAAATGAGGCCATGACGGAAGGTAAAACAGAAGTGAAAGAAACAGAGAATATGGAGCAAATCGCTTTAATGCCCTATGATGGCGTTTATCCGGAACATGAACCCTATGGAACTGGTGTGGGAGCGATGCCGGGCCGGGTAGTATGGGCGCACGATCCTGACTCTGTAGAGTGGGACGGCAGCGGCTATTGGTGGAACCCTGATTATTTTGATGAGGGTATTGTACAGGGCATGGTGAATGACAGCATTGCATCTCTGGGCGGAAAGGAAACAGCCGCCGAAGGGTGGGATGCTTTATTCCGGAATCGTAACGAAAGGAACGGATTAAGCGGTGACTATGTAGCAGGACAGAAGATTGCCATTAAAGTTAATATCAATGGTTCTGCCGTATTTAGTGACGATACTTCCGGGGAAACCAAAATGAGTTATACGAACCCTGTGCTTTTGAAGGCACTGTTAATTTCTCTTGTAGAAGAAGCAGGGGTATCTCCTGCGGATATTACGGTTTATGATGTATCCCGTCTTTTCCCGGATTACATGGTAGAAATGTGTACGGATGGGATTCTGGAGGGTGTGGATTTCGTTGATCGGAATACTGGGGTGGCGGATGAAAATGTTCCAATCAACTGGTCATATGAGTTTTCGGGTAAAGTAAATTATGTTCCAACCTGTGTGACAAAAGCAGATTATATGATAAACCTTGCTAATCTAAAGGGGCATAGCTATGGAATTACGCTTTGTGGGAAAAATCATTTCGGTTCTTTCATCAATGGGAATGCCATGCGCCCACCAGAAGGAGCCAATCTACACCAGTGGCTTACAAAAAATGAGATGGGCATATATAGTCCATTAGTGGATTTAATGGTTAACTGGCAGTATGGGGATAAGACAATTTTGTACATGCTGGATGCCCTGATATGTGCGGTTTCAGAAGGATCATCCATGACAGGGGACAATACCAGATGGCAGCAGGAACCATTTAACGGTGATTATACTTCCAGTATTTTTGTTTCTCAAGATCCGGTGGCAATTGATTCTGTAGGAGCGGATTTTTTGATGAATGAGCCGACTGTTATAGAGAATAATGGCTCATTAAGGGACAATCCAAGTGTTGAAAACTATCTACATGAAGCGGCATTGATTGGGAATCCACCTTCAGGAACGGTTTATTATAATGGAAATGGAGAAAAAGCTATGAATGTCGGTGTACATGAGCATTGGAATAATGTACAGCAGAAGTTGTACAGCCGGAATCTTGGAGAAAGTGAAGGGATTGAGCTGATTTATATGGGGCAGTTTTTTGATTTCCCTGAAACGAGGGGAAAATAATAGCATAAAATGTAGGTTCCATAAAAATTGTGATATGGTGTAATTTATGTACCTTAAAATGCAGGTAAAACCGGCTACACTCCTCACACGGAAACATATTTGCAGAAGTTCCGTGAGGACGGCACGGTGAAGGCTCTCGTATGGTTCAACGACGTGGTGCGCTCGGAGGAAACGGTTATTTCTTTAATTTAGGAAAGACATCTGCGCCGCTGGATGATATTGTTTTCCCAAAAGGAAGGGCAGATATGTCAATCGGCATGGCGCGGAGAGGCTAATTCTGCAATTGTAGGGAATATCCCATGGGAAATAAGCGAGTTGGCAAGGCTTACAAAATCATTGAGCGGCTCCTGTGGTCTGGACAGGTACCAGTATTGAAAAGCAGTGAGCAGACCGCCGATGCCGAAATGAAAGGCAGTCCTTGCCATCGCATCATCCGGAAGGGAGTGGAGTCGTTCAAATTTATGCAGCAGCCTGTCCTTCAGCATGATGGAAAATGACGGGTCGCCATGTTCGCCCAGGAGGATGCAGATATACCGTCCGTTGTGCTGGTACATTTCCGTTATGCCGGAAATGGCATCCTGGAAACCCGTGTCTGGGGTGGCAAGGTCTTTATGCTCAAGGATATAGGCGATGATCCTGTCCTCTTCCTGCCTGCGTATGTCATAGATGTCATTAAAATACTGATAAAAGGTGCTGCGGTTTATGCCTGCCGTCCCCGCGATCTCCTTTATGCGGATCTGCTCTATTGGGGAATTTTCATATAAATGCCAGAAAGCATCAATAATGCGCTGCCGGGTCATGGCTGTCATTTCAGGGTGTTTCTTCATAAGCGCCTCTTTTGTCCAACAAAAAAGCTGGAATTGTCTGTTGATGACCGGAATATCTGCCGGTAAAATAATCATACAACAGATTGTCGGATGGTTTCAAGGAGGAATTAAAATGGAACAGTTTATGAGAAAATACAGTGTTATGCTGACTACGCTCTTGGGAATATGCGCTGCTGCATGGCTTATCTGGAAATGGGACAGCATGGACATGGCTGCAAAGCTGCCTGTTATATACATCATCGCCCTTGCCCTGCATGAGATAGAGGAGCTTAGTCTGCCGGGAGGTTTTGTGGAGCTTGTCACAGAAATGACAGGGATAGAAATTAAGAATATCGGGGTGGCGAAATTCGGGCTGCTGATGTTCACGCTGTATGCGACTGTCCTCCCGGCATTCCTTTCCGGGCTCACATGGCCGGTGATGTCAACGCTCCTCATCGGATGCATAGAACTGGCGGCGCATCTGGCTGCGGCAAGAGCCAATAATGGGCGGTTTTATTCGCCGGGTATGCTTACGGCGCTTGCCGTACAGTTCCCGGTAGCAGTCTATGGATTTTATTATTTAATAACGGAGAGGCTTGTGCGCGGCAGCTATTGGCTGTGGGCTGTTTTGTTTCTGCTTGTCCCTTTGTTTGGCCTTCAGGCGCTTATAGTGAGGTCAAACGGGCAAAAATGGACAGAGTTTATGAAAAATGCAGCCATGGCAATGGCATCTGGAAAGGAAAAATAAAGGAATGGGGCAGACCATGTATATGATGGGCATCAAGCCTGTTGATTTTAGGTAAATAGGTAAAACATCCAAAAATACAGTTTTATGAAAGCGTCTGAATTATAGGCGCTTTTCTTATGCCTGTTTTTAAGGAGGGAGTGCTGATGGATACACTGCGGGGCAAACAGATCATGGTTTGGACATTCATGCAGTATCACCCAATAATCTATAAGGAGGTCTTTTTATGTTTAAGAAGACAAAGGTAAGGAGCATTCTGGAACTTCCAGGAAAAATCTAAGCGCAAAGGAGGTGTCAAAGGTTTTAGGTGTATCCGGAAACACCGTTGCCGAGGTGCAGGCCTTATTTCTACAATCGAGCAGAACATGGGATGATATTTCAGGCTGGG
The DNA here is from genome assembly GCA_947564735.1 of uncultured Lachnospiraceae bacterium. Classification (GTDB taxonomy): domain Bacteria; phylum Bacillota; class Clostridia; order Lachnospirales; family Lachnospiraceae; genus UBA3282. Next base: position 13,589 of record CANOEC010000026.1, read on the forward strand.
ATGACGACAGACTTTATGGGTTGTTCTATCCGGATAAGTTCAAATATAAACCCAGATATGCACCGGTTGATTATTTTTACATCCATAAAGGAAACAGGTCCGAAAACTTTTGAAGCGGTTCGCAGGATGTTTGACGAGGCAAAAGTGGCAGAACAGCCCATGCAGACAGCAAAAGCCATACTTTCAATCGCTGATATCTATTCACCGGAAATCCTTGAAAAGGTCTGCGAAAAAGTCCTCAGGAAGTACTATATGCCCTATTATAAAACCATTTATGCCCATGCCAGGAACTTAAACAGCCCAAAAGAACGCACAGAATTTCAGGAAAACAATAAAAAATCCGGGATAATCAGAGGTGCAGATTACTATAGAAAGGGAAAAACAAACAAATGAACATTGAAATTAAAAAGAGTTTATCGATATTGGAACTTGGCGACCTTGCAAGGATCATAGAAATGCAGGAAAAAGATATCAAGTTTGTAGATATGAGCTATGAAAAGCGTCTGGAAATGCTCCTCGAAACACTGATACAGGAGCGGGAAAACAGGCTCATAAACAGGCTTATCCGGAATGCTTATTTTAAATACCCTTCCGCAAGCTTGGAATCCCTCGATTACGATTCCAGACAGATGATTATGACTGCCTCTGTTGAAATAAAATTGACAGAGGCAGTACTACTATATCTTGTGTCCGGGTGACTCTCAAGAGGGATAATATTCATTTTGGTGTTAGTCAATAAATGGGTTGGTGGTTATCTTTCATGACTTATGCAATTGTTTGAACCACTATATTTGTGAATATTTTAGACTCGCTAACCCCAATATATAGATTTACAAATGTCACCAACCCACTTGTTGACTAACACCTTCATTTTTTGAGGAAAGATGTAGAAGTGAAAAAATGAGGTGCATGCAGTAAAAATCGTTCGACAAAATCTGAAAACCAGCAGGAAAAGAGGACACACCCAGTCCCTTTTCAAAAAGCAAATGTAAATCTATAATAACACCAGTCGGGAGGTACATGATGATAAGCATGAAAAGCACAGATTTAGGAACCACAGTCAAGAGACTGCGGAAAACAAGAGGTATGAGCAGGATAGAAGTATCGGATGCTGCAGGGATCAGTGAATCTCATCTCAAAAAAATCGAAAATGGTATTAGGCAGCCAGGATTTGAGACATACCGGAAGATCATGGAGGTATTGGAGGCGGATGTTGTTATGCTAAATTCTGATGGAACAATAAAGGGAGAATGTGCCGCAAGAGTGCAGAAGGTGTTTCTGGAGATCACGGAGACGCAGGCACTGTTTTTGGTGCAAGTTCTGGAATTTATGGCACAGAACATAGATACGGTAAAGTAAGCAGGGAATCATATACTGCAGATTCGTTAATAGCCAATGCCTATAAAAAGTATCTCCGGCTTGGTCTGTAATAACAGACTGGTAAAAACTTACAGGAAGATAAATGCCATTGGCAGACATGGAACCTTGAAAATAAAGATTCCGGCATTTTGCTTTAGTTCGAATCGGTTTACGGTGAGGGTGTATGCAATTCCAAAAGGTGATGAGGGGAGAGCTTCGCCAAGAGTGCTTGTCTGCTGGAAGCCAGATGGCAGGGCTTTAACGCAGATAAAACAAGGAACCGTAACAGGAGAAGGAAAAGTATGAGCGGCATCTCCGGCATGGGGCAGAATTGGCAGGCTGTCTTGAAAATCCGTATGATAATGATACCTCTGCCGGAGAACACGGCAGCCGGAGCGGCGTCCGGGGTATGCTGCAGCGGGAAAGGGAACTGCAGGGTATCAGGCAGCCATGCCGGACGGTCTTAGCATATTCCGGCCTACATCGGGGGAGAGGAAATCATAAAACCATGGCAGGTGAAACATAAGATATATTTTTCTGCTGTGGCGTGTGGGAAATTGTTAACTCAATATTAAGAGAGATTTTAGATACAGATTTTGGAGAAAGGCGGATTATATACATACAGCCTTGCGGCATTGTAACGCAGGGCTGTCAGATATTACAGCAGGGAGACACCGGATAAAAAATATAGACCAGACAGGCAGAATACATTGCGCCGGGACAGATACGTCATTTGAACCGGAGATGTATTTGCCAGGGGAAAATAACAGAAGATGGGGCAGACGGGTATAAAGGATGCCTGCCTGTCCTTTTATTATCAGAGAACCCAGCATATGGGATTCCTTTTCATCAACAGGCCGCTCCACGGAGCGTGGCGGCGTTTGGCTATCGGGAGGTGTCTGCATGACTGTAGAAGAGCACAGAAAATTTTTAGGGCAGGATTTTGACGATGTAAAGATAGAGGAATTGAAGGATATAAGCAGGATAAGGATTGACCGGGGCAGGACGGTAGAAGAAAAAAAGAAACAGTACCTTGGAAGTGTCGGGAATCCTTATCTTGTAAAAGTCGGAGGTACAATGGTAAAGATGCGGTTTGCCAATAACGGCGTGAGCTTCGAGGACGCTTTTGAGGGTCTGCTCCTTATGGGGTGACGAGAGATGGGTACGAAATTTGGTATAAAATTTGATAAAAAAGCAGTGAAAAAATGCAGCGGTTTATGGTAAGATTTGAATTGAGGAAGGCAGGGGGTACTCTATGAGAAGGGCGCACCCCTATCAGTATCAAATCTAATAAATGTTTACTGGCGTTTGTCCTGCTTAAGAGTTTAAGGAGGATGATTACGTATATGGGTAAAACAGTAGACAGAATCTATCATGCCGCCATCTATGTAAGGCTTTCCAAAGAAGACGGCGATGTTGCCTGCGCGGCAAAGGCGGAGAGCAACAGCATTTCCAACCAGAAAAATCTCATAAAGGATTTCCTGAAAGACAAAGATGACATTATAGTGGTTTCCGAGCGTGTGGACGACGGTTACAGCGGTTCTGATTTCCAAAGGCCGGCTTTCCGGAGGATGATGGATGACGCAAGGCGCGGGGAAATAGGCTGTATCATCGTCAAAGATTTTTCACGGTTTGGCAGGGACCATCTGGAGACCGGCAACTACCTTGAACGGATATTCCCCTGCTTGGCATACGGTTCATTTCCGTCAATGACCAGTTTGACAGTGAAGACTGCATGGGGATGACAGGCTGGATGGGCGTCGCGCTGAAAAACATCATCAACGCCATGTACAGCCGGGATTTATCAAAAAAAGTAAAGAGCGCAACCCGGACAAGGGCAGCGCGGGGTGAATATGTAGGCTCGTTTGCGCCTTACGGCTATAGGAAGAACCCTGACGATATCCACCAGCTGCTCCCCGATGAAGAGGCGGCAGAGGTTGTGAAGCTGGTATTTACAATGGCGGCAGAAGGAAAAAAGAAGCCGGAGATCGCACGTTTCTTAAATGAACAGGGCATACCTACCTGTATGGAGCATTTTCAGGCGGTGGGGATGATGGATCATCATGGAGGGGACGCATGAACCCCTTGTTTGACACGGCGAATGCAAGGGCGTTTACCCATGAAAAGAAAAATGTGCCGGCTGGACGGAAGGCAAAACCACTCTTTATGTGCCCCTATTGCGGGAGGCGGCTTACGCTGACCAGCTGGGGGAATGCCTACCGGTGCGGGCAGGCGGCAATCTCAAATATAGCAGGGTGTAAGACCATCCATGTGGACAAAAAGCTGCTTGAGAGTACTGTCCTTTCCTGCACCCGTACTATGGCAGGGAGGGTATCGGCGGAAGCAGGCAGGAAGAAAAAGGAAGAAGCGAAGACGACAGTCATTGAAGAAAAAATAAGGATGCTGGAGGCGGAGGAGAAGCGGCTCTCATCAAGGAAGCTGAGGCTTTATGAAGATTACCGCTCTGACAGGATGACAAAGGAGCAGTACCGCAGGGAATATGATAACACGGCTGGGCGGATATCAGAAATAGAAAAAGCAATACCGGAATTAAGGGACGAGGCTGCACGGATCAGGGAGCAGGTGCTTCATATGAAAGAACGGGAGGCGGAACTGGAGGGTCTTTTAGCGCTTGAATCATTTGATAAGGACAAACTGCTCACCGTGATTGAAAGCGTACTGGTTTACAGTGAGGAACGGATTGAAATTATCTGGAAGATGGATGACGGATTTTTCAGGGAAGCAGCCGGAGAAAAAGAAGTGTCTGCGCTGCAATAAATCAATGCAGGAAATGATATGGGAAAGGCACCATGGAGCTGGTTTTGTGGTGTCTTTTTCGTTAAGAATAAATCGAAAATAAGATGATTATTTTTTTAGATTTTGCTTGACATAAGCAGAAATCTGTGGTCTTAGATGGCAGGATGTGGATATGGAGAACCGTATCATTGACATTAACCACAGTATGACCTATTTCCGCAGAGGGAAACAGGCTCCGTATACTTTTGAATTTAAGTTTGAACCACCCAAGACAAAAGCCGGAATAAGAAAAATCCCTATGTTGGATGATGTATATGCAGTTTTAAAGGAAATGTATGATTATCAGCAAGAAAATGGGGTTAGTCCGTTGGTGGTGGACGGAGCTACAGGTTTTATCTTCATCAATAAATTGGGCAATCTGTATAAGCACAATGCCATTGACCATTCAATCAGACGGATAGTGAACACTCATAATGCGGAAGAAGAAATTAAGGCAAAGAAGGAACACAGAGAGCCGATTATGTTACCGTTCTTTTCATGCCATACATTCCGGCATACCTTTTGTACCAGATTTTGTGAGAATAAAACCAACGTAAAGGTCATTCAGGCGGTAATGGGACATGCGGATATCAATACAACAATGGATATCTACGCAGAAGTAACAGAAACAAAAAAGAGAGAAGCAATGGAAAATCTATCAAAAAATATGAAGATTTTCTAGGAAAGAGTCCAAGAAAAAGGATTCACTCATTTTGCAACAAAAAAGTAGTTTTGCAACAGATTTGCAACGATTTTGGGTTTGATAGTGCATTATAGTACTATGTAGTGCATCTTCAAAAATGCCATGAACAGGCTGAAATGTGTAATAATGCCGGGTAGTGCATGAAAACGGAAACACATTCTGGCAGAGCTGTGACTTTCCGCCCGTCACCTCCAATTGCAGACCATGATAAAGCCATATGAATATCCCCAGCGTTTATGTCCATTCACATCGCTAAAAAATCACTTGTATTAAGGTATATTCAGCTATGCATATTAGTCCGCTTTACGCAATATATATGTGAAAAAAATGTGAACCGCTGGCACGCATTATTGACGAAAGCCAGCAGTGGTGCTATAACATGTATAGTAAAAAAGGTATTAAATAAAATCAGTTTTTACTGTTGTAACGGAGGACATATGGAAGCTTATATTATTTTTAAGGATTTGGCGATACTGATACTTTTCGCCAAAGTAATCGGACTGCTTATGCAGAAAATAAAGATACCGCAGGTTGTAGGTGAGATTCTGGCAGGATTGATTGTTGGTCCCTGTCTGTTTAACTGGGTTCAGCCGACGGACTTTCTGGCTGAAATGGCGGAAATAGGTGTTGTCCTGCTGATGTTTTCAACGGGGCTTGGAACAAATTTAAAACAGCTGATAAAAGTCGGACCGGTGGCACTTCTGATTGCGTGCTGCGGGGTGTTCATCCCTCTGGTCTCCGGCACCTTCTTATATGGGGCATTTTATGGCATGGGTGCAGTGGGGACAGAAAGCTTTTACAGGGCGGTTTTTATCGGGGTGATTCTGACGGCAACCAGTGTGTCCATTACTGCCAATGTTCTGATGGAAATGAATAAAGTGAGTACGAAAGTCGGTACGGCGCTTATCGGGGCGGCTGTGATTGATGATGTCATCGGAGTTATTGTACTTACCGGCGTGCTGGGGATGAGTACTGGAGAAGGTTCCATTGGCAATGTCCTTATAAAGACGCTGCTTTTCTTCCTGTTTGCAGTGATTGCCGGAATCTTAATTTACAAGGCGGCAAGCGTTTATTTTGGAAAGCATGGGAAAAGCCACCGGGAAAGTATATTCAGTCTTGCACTGTGCTTTGGCATGGCATTTGTAGCGGAACATTTCTTTGGAATAGCAGATATTACGGGAGCTTATCTTGCAGGACTAATCCTTTGCAGTCTGAAAGATGCAACATACATAGAATCAAAAATGAATGTCGGTGATTATCTGTTCTTTTCGCCTATCTTTTTTGCCAGCATTGGATTGAAAACAAGTTTTGACGGACTTGATAAGAGCTTCCTGCTGTTCTGTGTATGTTTTGTTGTGGTAGCTCTTGTATCCAAGGTGGCAGGTTGTGGCGCCGCAGCTAAAATTGGCAGGTTTAGCTGGGTGGACAGCCTGAAAATCGGTATAGGCATGATGACCAGAGGGGAGGTCGCATTGGTGGTGGCAAGTAAGGGGCTGTCCGCCGGACTGGTCGATCCGATTATTTTTACAGCGGTGATTGTGCTGATTCTCTGTTCGTCCATTTTAACGCCGGTGCTGTTGAAAATATTGTACCATAAAGATTCTTTAGCAGGTGAAAATTGAAATTATATTTACAGGAAAAGGAATTGCAGAAAAGCAGTTCCTTTTTCTTTTGCATCCATTTCAGCTCTTTGTGTATTCCCTTCGGCACTGTTCCGGCGCTTTTTGCATATTTCAGATTGTTCAAGAGAAAGTTTCCGGAGGCAATCAGGTTAATGTCATGGGCGGGAGCTTGCAAGTGATATGTTGGCTTAGGCTGCAGCATTTTTGTTTGTATTATGTAATAATCACATTATCAAAAAATTTTTTATAGGTGCGACATTTTATTAAGATAAATCGTATTTGTAATGGAGGTGAAAAACAATGGACTCTTCACTGTATGCGGATGGAGAAATTGCAAAAATCTACAATCGTCAGTATCTTACTGTTTACCGTATTTGCTTTTCCTTTATGAAAAATTCAGAAGATGCGGAGGATATGGTGCAGGAGACGTTTATAAAGCTGATTGCGAGCAAAAAGAAGTTTGAGTCGGAGGAGCATGAGAAGGCATGGCTTATTGTAACGGCGTCCAATACCTGCAAAGATGAACTGAGACGGTGGAAAAGAAGGCTGGAAAATATTAAGTCATTTATCCAACAGGAAAGTGTTGTCCGAAAAGAAGATGACAGAGTCCTTGAATGGGTAATGGCTCTTCCAGTCAAATATAAACAGGTTATTTATTTGTATTATTATGAGGGATATCAAACTTCGGAAATTGCAGATATGATGCACTGTTCGGAGTCAACGGTACGGAATCAGCTGCTAAGGGGAAGGAGGATTTTGAAAAAAAACAGTGTATGCCGTTTATACCTATGGAATGCGCGATCTTCATCTGGGGAAAGATACCGTTTTAGATTTGTCCAATCGGAATGAGTTATGTGGGGAAGTGTCTGAAAAAGATATTCCCAAAAAAGAAGTGGATATCATTACGCTGGGCGGGATAGCGGGGAGTCCGGAGTACAATGCCTGCAATGAATGGACAGCGTTTCTCGATGGGTATGATATGGATGGAGCAATACTTTCGGAGATTGGAAATGGTTTCGCAGGGTTAGGAGAATATGAATTTATCTATAACTGCTATACACAGGATATGGTGGACAAGGTAGATGAGATTTGTGAAAAGTTTGGATTATCCAGACTGCAGGGACTAACGATTGCGGACGATTATGACGCTTTATGCAGACAGACAGCTATCGGGGACATCTGTACCGGCGTGGACGAAAATGTGAAATGGGATTTTGGCGGTGGGTATCTGTACAATGACAAAACATTTGGTATGGATGGCAGGGTTGCATGGAAAGGTTCATCATTATTATGTGTGACGGATTATCAACTCGAACGGACAATGAAAGACTCTTTTAATCCTGTTACGCTTAATGTGGGTCAGATAGAAGAATATCATGAATGGAATTATCTGACCGGAAATGGACAGGCTGTGCTGTTGGCGAACAGTAACTCGAAAGCGCTGATCATTGCAGAGAAGGACACTTCTTATATTGTAGTAAATGTTTTAGGCGATTTGTTGGCGGACACATTTGAGATAAGTGATGAAATGCTGGAAGAACTGGCGGAACTTTTTGACTTTTCGGCAATACCATAAGAAATAATGAAGCAGGGAGAAATATAACATGATAAAGAAAAAAATAATAGTTATTTTGATTGTGACAATGGTAGTAATAAGCAGTCTGACGGCGTGTCAGAAGACAGGGGATGAGACAGATAATGACGCCAAACAGACAGAAGAGGGAATGGAAGAAACAACAGGTGAAGAGGAAATATCTGATACGGAACAGGAAACGTTACAGCAGGAAAACAGCGCTTCGTTAGAGTTGCTTACAGATAGTCCGGAATATCAGGCGTGTACGGAATGGTGGGATTTTTGCGAGGGATATGATACAGATTTTGCGATTCTTGAGCAGGTTGGAAATGAACCGGTTGAGGCAGGGTATGAATATGAAGCATATAATTGTTATTCGCCGGATATGGAGAAGAAGATAGACGAGATATGTGAAAAGTATGGGCTGTCTAAATTGAGCGGATTTCAGATTGTTGATGATTACTGTGAATTGTGCAGTAAGGCAGGCGTTGGGGATTTCTGCGAAAGGGAAGCAGAGAATGTGAAGCAGACTGTTTTGTCCAGCTATCTGTACGATGGAGCGTTTCTTATGGAAGGTAATGCTACACTTGCAGGTTCATCAATTTATGAAGCAAGTTACCAGTTCGCGCGTGTTACAAAAGGATATTTTACATCTTCCTATCTTAATTTAGGAGATCTCACAAAATACAATGTGCGGGAATATACAACAAAAAAAGGAGAAAAAGTTTTCTTCGCAAACGTTACAAGGGAAGATACAGGGACAAATACATACATTATTACAGAGAGGGATAAGTCTTTTATCGTGATAAATGTCCTTGGTGATATGTCAGATATTACTGACGTGAATGATGAGCGGCTGGAACTGCTGGCTGATGCTTTTGACTTTTCAGCGATACCATGAATTTGTTTTGGCATGTATGGTTAAATGGATAACTATCTTCAGATTGTGATTATGCCGGGCGCTATGGAACCGATGGTGATAAGATGCGTTGACTGAATGTTGGGATATCCAAATGAGCGTTGTATGGTGTTAAGCAGAGAAAGCGTTCGCTGGGAAAACTCAAGGAATGCTTTCTCTGTCTAACGATAGAAAAATTAAAAAAACAATCATTTCGATTATTATGCCGTCACGTCCACATTAGCCCCGGCAACTTCGACGGGAGCTTCCGTTACGGCATCCACAGGAATTTCCATGCCGCCGAGTTCCAATGATACGCCGGATATGTTTCCGGATGAGTCGGAAGAATTGTCAGAATTGCCTTCAACGCCTCCTGAGCCGGATTCTTTTTCTCTGGCGAGCTTGTCAAAAATGGCTTTCAGATACTCCATGTCCGCTTTCATGATATCGCGGATTTCCTCGGCGCGGTGCTTTTTCTTGAGAAGATCTAAATCATGAGGATCCATCTGCTGGCTGCCTGCCTGTGTAAATTCCTCCATCAGATTCTCAGCGGACTTCATTGCCTCTTCCAGTTCATCCTCAATTCGTTCCATCTCTTCCTGAAGCTCCTGCATGAGACGTTTCATTTCTTCCTCGCTCATACCGGTCGTATCCAGTATTTCTTCCTGCTCGTCATCCTGTTCTCTCATTTCCTCAGCGTCCGTGAAACCACTGCGTCCCGTCTTCTCGATGCTTTCTTCTTCCTGAAGATTTTTCAGGCGTTTCTTTGCAACCCTTGCGATTTTCTCGGCATGGGTCAGTGCATTGTGGATTTCCGTGTAATTATAATCACCGCTGATTAATTTCATACGTAAATCTGCAATCTGGAATTTTGTCTTGGTGGTAAGCTGCTTCGCGTTGATGGATGTCTTTGTCTGCAGGATTTGGTTAGAAAGCCGCTTGAAGTTATAATTCAGCTTCTTATATTTCTTCTTGGCAGGCATAGAGATGCTTCTCGTTTTGGATGTCGTTTGTTTTTTCGGTCTTGAAACGGTTAATGTGCCGGCATAGGAACCGTCACGGTTTCTAAATTCGATTCGTGTTACATCTGAATTGCTCGTTCCTATCATCATACCCATACTGATTAATCCCCTTCCTTGGAGTAGTGTACGAATTTTAACATCAACTGATAAAATCCACATTGGGAAATCCATTTCCCTCTGTTACATATAGAATCATACTGATACTATTATATATTTTATATCGGCATAATCAGGGGTTTGTTAATGTGTTTTAGCAGTTTCATTATTATTTTCATAACAAAAAAATATTGATTCATGACATGGAATCCTTTTCGGCATTACTATTTTGTGGTATACTTTGCTGCAAGGCTGTCTTTGCTCCGATTCGGTCGGCACAGAACAGACTTTCACCGGACATTTTTGCGTCCTCATGTTCGCCTTTGGGAGACTTTATAATATGGAGAAAAGAATAGTCAAATAAGAATAGAAAGATGTAAAGTGGAAAACGCGATGAGTAAATATGATGCTTTATGGAAATATGTACAGGATAGCGGAAGCCAGTCTGTTACATTAACCTTTGATGAAATTGCTGCAATAGCAGGGACTGCCATTGACCATTCTTTTTTGAAATACAAAAAAGAACTTACGGAGTATGGTTATCAGGTTGGAAAGATATCTATGAAGGAGCAAACGGTTATGTTTCATAAAACCGAATGCTAAATTCTGACCGGGGAGAGAAGATACCACCCAGAATATACCACCACGCAAAAAAAACTTGAAATTCCGCTACAAGCTATATATAATAGATATGGTAGTGTATATTTATCCTAGGTGGCATATTTTGTATTGGAGGAACGCCCTATGTCAACGAAAACAGATACCGAGGTAATTATTGCCGGCAAGGTTTTTACTTTAAGCGGCTATGAGAGTGAGGAATATTTGCAGAAAGTCGCCTCTTACATAAACAATAAGGTGGCGGAGTATAATAAAGTTGACAGTTTCAAACGACAGTCCCTTGATACACAGAATGTTCTCCTGCAGTTAAATATTGCGGACGATTATTTCAAGGCGAAGAAACAAATCAGTCTTTTGGAAGAAGAAATACAGAACAAAGAAAAGGACATGTACGATTTAAAGCATGAGTTGATTGCATCGCAGATTAAATTGGAGAACACGGAGGAGAGCGTCCGTGCTTTGCAGAATGAGGCGAATGAGAATGCAAAGAAAATCATTCGCATGGAGACTGAGTTGAAAGAATTGAAAAAATAGGAATCCCATAGCCCTGTCAGAGAAATCTACAGGGCTTTTCATGTAATACAAGATTGGATGACTGTAAAATAACAAGTGAAACAGAGGCAATCACTGATAGGAATAGTGTATGAATAGCAAAGTGGAATTACTTGCGCCGGCAGGCAATTATGAAGCCTTTCTCGGAGCAGTCAACGCAGGCGCCGATGCGGTATATCTGGGCGGAGATAAATTCGGGGCAAGAGCCTATGCGGATAATTTTAACAGAGAAGAAATTTGTCGTGCAATACATACTGCTCATTTCATGGGAAGGAAAATATATCTCACCGTCAATACGTTAGTAAAAGATGTAGAGTTTGACGAACTCTACCCCTATCTGCTGCCGTTGTACGAAGCCGGACTGGACGGGGTGATTGTACAGGATTTAGGCGTGTTGTGTTATATCAGGAACCACTTTAAGGGGCTTTCTTTACATGCAAGCACACAGATGACGCTGACCGGAGCGGGCGGTGCGGCTTTTATGAAAAAGCAGGGGGTTAGTCGGATTGTGCCTGCAAGGGAATTGTCATTAACGGAAGTGTGTAAGATAAAGGAACAGACCGGATTAGAAATGGAGTGCTTTATCCACGGTGCGATGTGTTACTGTTACTCTGGACAATGTCTGTTCAGCAGTATTCTTGGCGGCAGGAGCGGCAATCGTGGAAAATGTGCGCAGCCATGCAGGCTGCCGTATCAGATTTATGAAGGCAGGGAAAAGAAAAATGGGGTGGATTATCCGCTCAGTCTGAAGGATATGTGTACGATATCGTATCTTCCGAAGCTTATAGAAGCAGGGATTGATTCCTTCAAGATAGAGGGACGCATGAAGAAGCCGGAATATACGGCAGGCGTAACAGCGATTTACCGTAAATATATTGATTTGTATGATACAAAAGGTTCGGAGGCATATCGGGTGGAAAAAGAAGATATCCGGATGCTCCAAAGTCTGTACATCCGCAGTGAACTTCAGAATGGATATTATGAACGGCATAACGGCAGAGAAATGATTACGCTGCATAAGCCAAGCTATGCCGGAAGCGACCAGCTTCTTCTTGACCGGCTGCGGGCAGATTATGTGCATGAGCCGGACAGGCAGCCGGTTAAGATGCAGGTGGAGCTTAAGGTCGGGGAACCTGCTGCGCTGCATATTACGGGAGAAAATACACAGCATACTATAGGGAGTGATCATTTTGGCGCAGGTTTGCCTAAGATTACCGTGACGGTGTACGGACACCTTGTCGATAAGGCGCAGAAGACGCCTCTACAGCCGGAAACTGTCAGAAAACAAATGTTAAAAACGGGAAATTCCTGTGTTGCCGTGTCAGTCTGTGATATTTTGATGGATGAACCTGTGTTTATGCCGGTCAGTGCCCTAAACGAGCTGCGGCGAAAGGGTGTAGCGGAATATGAACGACAGTATATCATAGGGCAGGGATTATCATGCGGCAGAAAGAGCAGTGTTTCCCGGTGCAGGTCAGCAGAAATAGGACAATCGTTGCAGGAGCCGGAACATACTGTGCTGCCTGTGAGAGATAAATCAACTATTCGTACCGCCCCTATAATAGCAGTTATAGACATTAGGGTTTCCACATATGACCAACTGACCGAGTCAGTCAAACATAAATGCAGGAGAATCTACGTTGACAGTGATTTATATCTGAATCAGCATGACAAAGTGATGGCATGTATGGAGCTTCATCCCCATATCGGGTATTATCTTGTGCTTCCTTATATACTGCGTGCACGGGATGAACAGTATCTGCGCACACTAAGGGAACAGGTGGCAGCCGATGCCTTCATAAGAGGCTTTTTAATCCGCAATTTGGAGGAAGTATCTTATGTCAAGGCATTGGGAGAAGGTTATGAATTTGTTCCCGATGCCGGACTCTATACGTTCAACAGGGAAACGCTTCGTTTTTGGGCAGACTATTGTGATGAATATACGCTGCCTTTTGAGTTAAACAGGAAGGAATCGGGAAATCTGACTGCATTTGCAGACCAAATTGGTATGCGTACAGCCATGATTGTATATGGCAGAATCCCTATGATGATTACGGCTAACTGCATCAGAAAAACGGCAGAATGCTGTATGGAGGATGCAGGAAACCGCTTCCTCCGGCAGGGAAGAACAGATACGGAAGCGCAAAAAAAGCAGAGTGTCCATTCTGCGATGTATTTGCGCGATCGCTACGAGACGGATTTTCCGGTGGAGATAAACTGTAATCATTGCTATAATATTATTTACAATTCCGTTCCATATTCTCTGCATTTACAGGCAGATGCGTTAGAAAAGATTGGTGCGGGCATACGACGTTATGATTTTACAACGGAGACGGCAGGTGAATGCAGGCAGATTCTGACAGGTGAGGCGTTTCCGTATGACGCATATACGACAGGGCATTTAAAAAGAGGCGTGGAGTAATATTTCATGGAATTATATATTACCGAACTTTCAAAGTATTTTATTACATTGTTCATTGCACTATATACACTGGAATGCTTTCTGGTTTTTCGTTTTCAGGATGAGGAGAGAAGAAGCGGCATTTACATCCGCCAGAATCTGTTGATGTTTCTGGTTCATTTTTCATGCTTTCTGGTCATCTGCTTTGAGACGGGGAAGCTGGAATATCTGTTGTTCTATGCACTGCAGCAGATTTTGTTGTTTGCTACGATTGTTCTGTTCCGTATGATTTATCCTACGGGCAACAGGCTGATTATCAACAATATGTGTATGCTCTTAAGCATCGGATTCATTGTGCTGAGCCGCCTTTCTTTTGAGCGTGCAATCAAACAGTTTTTCATTGTGACAGTATCCATCATCATCGGGATGCTGATTCCCTATTTTGTGTATAAACTGAAGTTCCTTAAGAATCTCACATGGGTTTATGCGGTGGTCGGGGTTCTTGCATTGGGCATTGTGCTGATTCTTGGCGCGACCACTTATGGTTCCAAGATTTCCTACTCGATTGCGGGCGTGACGTTCCAGCCCTCCGAGTTTGTGAAGATAATTTTTGTGTTTTTTATTGCCGGTGCGCTTCATGAGGCAGATGATTTTCTGCACGTTGCGCTGACGGCGTTTGTGGCGGGGATACATGTGCTGATTCTGGTGGCGTCGAAAGACTTAGGAAGCGCGCTGATTTTCTTTATCGTCTATGTGTTGATGGTGTTTATTGCCACCGGCAACTGGATTTATCTGCTGCTTGGCACTGCGGGAGGATGCGGCGCCGCCGTCTTTGCCTACCATTTCTTTTCCCATGTACAGGTGCGTGTACAGGCATGGAAAGACCCCTTTAGCTGTATTGACGATGCCGGTTACCAGATTACGCAGTCACTTTTTGCCATCAGCAGCGGCGACTGGTTTGGTCTCGGATTGTTCCGCGGCACACCGGATTCCATCCCATTTGTAGAGGCTGATTTTATCTTTTCTGCTGTTGCGGAGGAACTGGGCATTGCATTTTCCATGTGTATGATTTTAATCTGCATCAGTTGTTTTATTATGTTTATGAATATCTCAATCAAGCTGAATGACAAATTTTATCATCTGATTGCTTTCGGGCTGGGCGTCACCTATATTTTTCAGGTGTTTCTGACGATTGGCGGCGGTACGAAGTTTATACCGATGACCGGTGTGACGCTTCCGTTTGTCAGCTATGGCGGCAGTTCGGTATTGACGTCTCTGATGATGTTTTTTATCATAGAAGGGCTTTACATCATCAGACGGGAAGAAGGGGAAAGGCGTGTCAAAAAGAAGAAGAGAAGACGAAGAACAGAATATGAAGCCGTCACGGAAGAAATCGCCGCAGACGAAGCAGACTCAGAAGACGAACCGGAGGCGGAAGAAGAGGAATAGGCAGATAAGGGAGGTCACATACCTTTTTGTCACCGTGTTTCTCTGTCTGATGGGATACACATGCCATTATGCCGTCACGCACAAGCAGGAGCTGATTAACAACAGCTACAACGGCAGACAGGAGCTGCTTATTTCACAAAATACGCGGGGGACGATTTATGCGGCGGGCGGACAGGTGCTTGCGGAGACAAAGACGGACGAAAACGGCAAGGAATTTCGTTCCTATCCTTATGAAAATCTGTTTGCGCATGCGGTAGGGTATGCATCCAACGGCAAATTTGGCATCGAATCGAGCAGCAACTATTATCTGATTAATTCCAATGCAAAGTTATCGGACAAGGTTGCAAGCGACGTCGCCGGCATCAAATATCCCGGTGACGATGTATATACCACGCTTGATGTGGGTGTACAGGAGGTGGCGTATCAGTCGCTTGGTGTTTACAAGGGTGCAATCATTGTTTCCGAGCCGTCAACAGGTAAGATTATTGCAATGGTATCAAAACCGGATTTCAATCCGAACGAAATCGATGCGATATGGGATGAATTGCTGGAGGATAAAGAAAGTACAGTACTGCTGAACCGGGCGACACAGGGGCTGTACCCGCCGGGTTCGACGTTCAAGATTGTGACGGCGCTTGAGTATATCCGTGAGAATCCCGACACATATCATCAGTACTCGTATCAATGTAACGGGAGATTCACGCTGGGAGAAGACCGCATTAATTGTTATCACGGTTCGGTTCACGGATATGAAGATTTTACGAAATCCTTTGCCAAATCGTGCAACGCCTCCTTTGCGAATATCGGTATGCAGCTTGACAGGACACGGTTCGGCGATACTTTGAATAATCTGTTGTTTAACAAGGAGCTGCCTGTCTCATTCGCCTATAACAAAAGCAGGCTGGTCGTGGATGAATCCACGTCGGATTCCGATGTGATGCAGGCGGCAATCGGGCAGGGCACCACACAGATTACGCCGCTTCACTTAAATATGATTACCTGCGCCATCGCCAATAAGGGCGTTCTGATGAAGCCCTATCTGGTGGAATGTGTCAAGAATAACGAAGGCAGTATTGTCAAACAGTTTGAAGCAGATACTTATAAAAAGCTGATGTCCGAGGAAGAGGCGGCGGCATTGAACGGGCTGATGCAGGCGGTCGTTACAAGCGGAACAGGAACGAAGCTTGCCGGCTTGTCATATACGGCGGCAGGCAAGACCGGGTCGGCGGAATACAACAGTGATAAGAGCGATTCCCATGCATGGTTTACAGGATTTGCACCGGCTGAGAATCCGGAAGTCTGCGTGACGATTATTATCGAGGGCGCCGGGAGCGGCGGCGACTATGCGGTGCCTATCGCCAAGCGGATTTTTAACGAATATTTTGGCTTATAACAGAAAAAAGGAGTCTCTATGATAGAAGCGGTAAGCTGCGGAGGTGTTGTCATTTTTCGCGGAAAAATACTCGTACTTTATAAACATTTTCATAATAAATATGAGGGCTGGGTGCTGCCGAAGGGAACCATGGAAGAAGGCGAATCACGCAGCGATACCGCGCTTAGGGAAGTGTATGAAGAATCAGGCGTGGAGGCTGCAATCATGAAGTATATCGGCAAAAGCCAGTATACGTTCGCTGTGCCGGAGGATATTGTGTCCAAAGAAGTCCACTGGTATCTTATGATCGCGGACAGCTACTACAGCAAGCCTCAGAAGGAGGAATATTTCACGGATTCCGGCTACTATAAATATCATGAGGCGTACCATCTTTTGAAATTTTCCAATGAAAAGCAGATATTGGAGCGGGCGTATAACAGCTATCTGGAACTGAAAAAAGACAATCTGTGGTTTAAAAATACACAATAGGGCAGCCCGTAAGCTGCCCTGTCTGTTAATAGATGGCGGTAATTTCCAGTTCCGGTTCGTCTGCGAGATGGATTTCCACATCCCCGGCTTTCAACATCGGTCTGGTCAAATGTTCTTCGTTAATCTGTATAATCTGCGCTTCCACATCATTCGACAGCCGCACGTTAAAGCCCAGCTGCGTCGCCGCGATATGAGACAATATCGGTTTTAATATGGTTTCATCGAATTTCACGTATCCGTCTTTCTCGAAATTGGCAATCACTTGGAACGGATTTAAGGACATCCGATAGGTTCTGGCGGAAGTCATTGCTTCATAGGCGTCGATGATGGCGATATACTTTGCATAAACGTCAATTTTATCAGAACGCAGTCTGGAAGGGTAGCCCGAACCGTCGCAGCGTTCGTGGTGCATCAGCGTTGCCTTCAGGACGTGTTCATTCAAATCTTTATCCTTTAACATATCAAATCCGAGCATCGTGTGCGTCTTTAACTTCGTAAATTCCAAATCGGTGAGTTTTCCGGACTTCCATAACAAATCCTGCGGAAGCTTCAGCTTGCCGATGTCGTAGAAGAATCCGCATTGAATGAGCAGAAAGATATCTTCCTCCGAGAGTTTTAGCCATGTGCCAAATACGCCGGCGATCAAAGCGGAGTTGAGGCAGTGCGCATAGGTCATGTCGTCCTCACTGGGAAGCATATTGTAGAGAAAATCAAGCAGCTGCTCGCCGCTTCGCGCGCGGGATGTGATTTTAACGTACATTTCCATCAAGGCATTCATCTTAACTGGCACGCCCTGTTCTACGAAACTCTTCATCTGTTTGCGGTAAATGGACATACAATTGTTATAGGTGAGTTCAAAAGACTTAAATTCGGGACTGAGACGAACTTTCTCGAAATGGGTCGTCGCGTAGTCAATTTCTTCTTTGACAGCGACACACATAATGGAGTACCGCGCCAGTCTGGCGATGACGGCATCATCGACCTTTGTATCTTTTGGATAAAGAAGTTTGTTCTGATAGCTGTAGACATCTTCTCCGATAACCATTCCTTTTTCCAGTGCCATACGCGCCACATTTTTCATATGAATTCCCCCTTAACCGGATTGACGGACATTCCTGTGCCGAAGCAGAAAATGAATGCCGCTCGACAATATGTATTTCAAGACAACAATTATCTGATAATAGTATAAAACCGCCGCATAATATGTGTCAATAACTTAAAATCATCATTGTTTGATACTTTTGTATGTGAATTTCATGCAATATACGAATCATAGTCAGCCCTTTTTATTTCAAGAAAAGTGTGTTAAAATGATTTGAACCGGATAAAATGACATTGGCTCTAGGAAATGAATATGAAATTTTATAAAAATCTCTACGTCGGGGATACTATCAGTAATCCCGATAAAATCAAACGGAAATTGAAAAAACATGCAAAGCTCGTGAATGTCTATGTGATTGTGTATGCAGCTCAGGAAAAAAGGCTTGAAATTTATCACAGTCTGATGCTGCAGCAATATTATTATCGGGAGAATCCGCCTTATATTGTCGGCATTGCAGGCAGTCAGGAAGAGGCGAATGAACTGATACGCCGGATTGCGGAGGAAGCTGTGCAAAGAACGGGCAAAGCGGATTTGGTCGGATATCTGTTTTCAGTTTAGGAAAAGGAATCGTTTTTTAATCGTATGCTACATATTATTTTGCTTATTTTAAAAATTATAGGGATCATCCTTTTAATCATTCTGGGTGTCCTTTTATCTGCAATTTTTTGTGCGCTTTTTGTGCCGGTGAGATACCGGATTAAGCTGGGCAGAGAAGAGGGGGAGGACAAACCGCCCTTTGTGGCATCCGTTAAGATTACATGGCTACTTCATTTCGTTAATATTCTGATACGGTATCCTTCTGATGTGATTGTCCGTGTAAGACTCACTGTGATTCCAATCCTCAGGCTGCCCGGAAAAGAGAAAAAAAGTGCAAAAACGCCACCGGATGAAAAGCCCCGCAAAGATGTAAAGAAGGAACCTGTTGATAGCAGAGCAGCAAAACAGCCTGTTGAGGCGGAGATTAAGAGCACGTCTGTGAGCCAGTCCGGCGCTTCCTATGAAGCGTTTGAGAGTGACTTCACGAATAGGGAAACTTCAACTTCACCGGTTTCAGATAAGGAGATGCCGGAAGCAGAGCCGAAGGAGGAAGCTCCTGCGGCAGATGTGCAAAAGGAAGATAAGGAAGCTTCTGCTACTGGCAAAGAGCCTGCATTTACGGATAAAATCAGGAAATGGTTACAGAAAATCAAAGAGATTGTCGAAAAAATAAAGGCGCTCTTTGAAAATATACAGTACACAATCAGAAAGTTCTGTGATAAAATAAAATCTGTGTTGGATAATATACAGTATTATCGCGGGGTGATAGAAAGCGAACCGTTTAGGCGCTCATTTCGCCTGTGCAGGAGTGAACTGGGCGCTATTTGTAAGAGTCTGAAACCCGATAAGCTGGAAGCGGATTTGCTTGTCGGCATGGCAGATCCTGCGACAACAGGACAGATATTAGCCGCATACGGTATGCTTTATCCGCTGCTTGGGCAGCATGTGCGCGTCGTGGGAAATTTTGGGGTGGAACAGACATATGCCGCCGGCGAATTGTTTATTCGCGGTAAAATCAGAGCGCTTACGTTTTTGAAGGCGGCAATCAAGATATATTTTAACAAGGATATCAGGAAACTGATTAAGCTATTGAAGAAGGAGGCTGTATAATGTCAGATAATAATTTTACCGGCGTAATTGAATCATTGATGAAAGGTATGAATGCCGTAGTCGGTACGAAGACGGTTGTAGGAGATGCGACACAGATTGGAGATACGATTATCCTGCCGTTAGTGGATGTCAGTTTTGGCGTAGGTGCGGGAGCAAGCGCTGCAGACAAAAAGAACGGGGGCGCCGGCGGATTTACAGCGAAGATGTCTCCCAGCGCGGTACTTGTCATCAAGAATGGTTCGACTAAACTGGTCAATATTAAGAATCAGGATACGGTTACAAAAGTACTGGATTTGATTCCGGATATTGTAGACAAATTTACAGCGCCCAAAGAAGAGATGATCGAGGACGACAAGGCGGTTGACATAGCCTTTCCGGAAGAGGCGTAAGCACCCGTCAAAAATAAATTAGACAGGCAGATACGGGAACGATTTTGCATTGCTTTTCATATACTGTATCAAGAGGCATAAGCAGGGGAGCATATGAAGAAGTTAATAGGTCTTATCGCATTTTGTATCGCTGCCGGCATGTTGTTTATGCTTTTTTTGGTAAATCGTTTTGTCGGGCTTGTTCTCATCGTTTTATTGTTACTGATTGGTTATAATTTTTTTTGCTGTGATTAATCCGGCAGAGGTTTATCTATGGAGAATTTTGAAGAAACATTGGTAGACGGTTCCGAAGAAGAGCTGCAGGAACTGAAGTCTTGGCTTTTTCGCGAAAATATACGGCTGGCGACCGCAACAAAAGAACTGGAGCATATGCAGGAGCAGTTTCTGAAGGAGAAGATACAGTTTCAGGAAGAAATGAAGCTGTTAAATCAGAAAATGTCCGGCGAACGCCAGCGTCTGAAGGAGGACAACCAGTTTTTTGAGAAAAAGATGGAAATTTTACAGAGCGGCTTCAGCCAGCTGGATATCGACCGCCGCAGGCTGGACAAGGAGTGGGCGAGGCTTGCCGCCGAAAAAGAACTGATGGGCGAGCGGACTATCTATGATAATGGTCTTGATGTGTCTGTTTTCTTTCAGGGTGTCCGCAATCCGCTGTCTTTGAAGAAACGTTATAAAGATTTGATAAAAATATTCCATCCGGACAACGTTGCCGGGGACAAAGAGATTATCCAGCGGATCAACAAAGAGTATGAGAGTCTGAAAAGAACCTATGAAGAGTTCAAACAGGCGTAATCCATGGGCGTTTCTTGAGGAAGACTCCGTGCGCGAACGGAGCAGTTTTCTATGGTAAAAATAAAGCGCCGCAAGGCGCACGATAAAAATAAAAAGGAGCTGACCGTTTCGTCAACTCCTTTTATCCTTGTATAAAAAAATCCCGACAAATCAAGAAAATCTGCGAAGCAGATTTTCTTATGCTCTTTCAACTTTTCCGGATCTCAAGCAACGCGTGCAAACGTGCAGTTTCTTGTTTGCGCCATTTACTTTGCACATAACATTCTGGATATTAGAACTCCAAATTCTGTTAGATCTTCTATGAGAATGGCTTACGTTATTTCCGAAATGAGCGCCCTTACCACAAATATCACATTTAGCCATCTTTGCACCTCCCAACGATACAAGCGATTCTTATTTGCTTTCTTTTAAGCATCCGTGTGTATGTCGTACACTCACACAACATTTGTATAATAGCAGAAAGTAATTTGAAATGCAAGCAAAAATTACATTTTTTGGACATAAATTATTATTTGGAATCATTATAGCGGTAATTTCTGGATAATTTATGTTTCTTTTTTTGTTGTATCGGGTTATAATATCAGTGTATATTCAGAATAATAAGGAGGTAACTTATGAAAGTTTCTTCAATGGACACACATATGGGGAATATTTCTATCGATCAGGAAGTCGTTGCACAGTATGCCGGTACAGTGGCGATGGAATGTTTCGGTGTAGTCGGTATGGCGAGCATGAGTGTGAAAGACGGGCTTGTCAAATTACTCAAAATGGATAGTATGACGCGCGGTATTCAGGTTCTTCTGAACAATAATAAGTTAACGCTTAATTTTCATATTATTGTCTCCTACGGCGTAAGCATCCTTGCGGTATCGGATAATCTGATTAGCAGTGTGAAGTATAAGGTAGAAGAGTTTACTGGAATTGAAATAGAAAAAATCAACATCTTCGTCGAAGGTGTCAGAGTAATTGACTAAGGGAGGACAGTGAGGTGGCTTCAAATACGATTGATGCGAAGACAATGGCAAAATTGTTTCTCGCAGGCGCAAAGAATCTTGAGAGTAAGAAAGAATGGATTAATGAATTGAATGTTTTCCCGGTGCCGGACGGTGATACCGGTACGAATATGACACTGACGATTATGTCCGCAGCGAGAGAAGTGGCTGCGCTTCATGATATGGGAGATATCGACATGCAGTCTTTATGCAAGGCGATTTCTTCCGGCTCCTTAAGGGGCGCAAGGGGCAATTCGGGCGTTATCCTCTCACAGTTGTTCCGCGGCTTTACCAAGGGCGTCAAGGAATATGATGAAATTACAATCCCGATCATGGCATCGGCTTTTGAGAAAGCCGTGGAGACTGCCTACAAGGCGGTTATGAAGCCAAAGGAAGGGACCATTCTGACCGTTGCCAAGGGAGCTTCCATTAAGGCGAGGGAATTAGCAGACAGCGGAATGGAAGATATGGCAGAATTTATGAACCAGATTATCATCCGTGCCGACGAAGTGTTAGAGCAGACGCCGGAAATGCTTCCTGTTTTAAAGCAGGCGGGAGTTGTTGACTCAGGCGGTCAAGGACTCATGCAGGTGCTGAAGGGGGCACATGATGCATATCTTGGCAAGGAAATTGACCTGACATTAAGCGATGCGTCCACATCTTCTGCAGGAAGCAAGTCTTCCGGCGTGAATATGGAGGCGCAGGCAAATGCGGAAATCAAATTTGGTTATTGTACCGAGTTTATCATTATGTTAAATAAGGTGTTTAACATTAAGACGGAAATGGACTTCAAGGCGTATCTGGAATCCATCGGCGATTCTATAGTCGTAGTTGCTGACGAGGACGTGGTTAAGGTACACGTACATACCAACGACCCCGGTCTTGCGATCCAGAAGGCGTTAAAGTACGGTGCTTTGTCAAACATGAAGATTGATAATATGCGTCTGGAACATCAGGAGAAACTGTTTAAGATGTCCCAAAAGGAAGCGTCTGCCGTAGAAAAACCGGTTGCAGATGATCCAAGGAAAGATGTTGGGTTTATTGCGGTATCCGTTGGCGACGGCATCAACGAAATCTTCAAAGGCTTAGGCGTGGATTATATTATCGAGGGTGGACAGACCATGAACCCCAGCACGGAAGATATGTTAAATGCCATCGAGCAGGTGAATGCGGATTCGATTTTCATTCTTCCGAATAATAAAAATATCATCCTTGCAGCAAATCAGGCGCAGTCTCTTGTCAAGGACAAGAAAATTATTGTGATTCCCACAAAGACCGTACCGCAGGGCATTACGGCGGTGATTAATTATGTTCCGGACATGAGTGTGGAAGAGAACGAAGAGACCATGAAGAATGAAATTGTCAATGTTTCCACCGGGCAGGTCACTTATGCTGTAAGGGATACGAGTATCGACGGTAAGGAAATCAAACAGGGGGATTTCATGGGCATTGGTGACGCCGGGATTCTCTCGGTCGGAACCGCCATCGGCGATGTGACGATGAAGATGATCGAGGAGATGATGTCGGAAGATTTGGAATTGATCAGTATCTATTACGGGTCGGAGATTACAGAGGAAGACGCCGAGATTCTTCGCACAAAGGTGGAAGAAAAGTATTCGTCCTGCGACATTGAACTGCAGTACGGCGGTCAGCCCATATACTACTATATTGTGTCTGCGGAGTAAAAAAACGAGCTGCGCTCGTTTGCGAGATTCGCTTCGCGAACTCGTGCATAAACGTAGGAATTTCCTATTATACAGATAAACAAACTCGGAAAACCAGAGTAGTGTTACAGATTCACTAAGTTAACTTATCCGGAAGGTGCGGGATAACCGCATTCTTCCGGATGAAAAATGAGATGCCTATGCCTGACGGTAAGGGGCATTTTTAGGTTAAGGTAACGTTATGGACATTATAGAACTTAAGGGGATTGGTGAGAAAACAGCGGCATTGTTTCAAAAACTCCATATTTCCACTGCGGAGGAACTGGTCCGCTATTACCCGCGGGATTATGAATATTTTTCGGCGCCATGCAGTCTGAATGAGGCGGATACGGGAACGCTTGTTGCGGTTTCCGGCATGGTCCGCGGCAACATTGCTACAAGGCATGTGCGGGGACTGAGTATTACTTCCTTTGAAGTAATCTGTACGGATGGTAATATTCTGCATATGACCTACTTTAATATGCCGTATCTGAAAAACAGCCTGAAGAGAGAATTACGTTACATTTTCCGGGGTAATCTCCAGATGAAGGGCAGCCGTTATGTGATGGAACAGGCAAAAATGTATAAACCGGAAGAATACCTTGCAATGACGGACCGTATGCTGCCACGGTATCCAACCACTAAGGGGCTTAGCAGTAATACCATTACCAAGGCAGTCCGACAGGCAATCCGGATAGTCGATTTGACGGAGGATTACCTTCCCGATAAGATTCGTAAGGCAAATCACTTCTATACTTATGAGCAGGCAGTTACACAAATGCATTTCCCTGATGACAAGGAATCGCTAATCAAGGCGAGGGAGCGGCTTGTTTTTGATGAATTTCTGCTTTTTATTCTAATGATACGCAGAATGAAAGAAGTCAATCAGGAGATTTCAAACAACTATCCTATGATACAGGTTGCGGATACGGCGCGTCTGCTGGAGGCGCTTCCCTACAGACTGACCGGTGCGCAGCTTAGAGTATGGCAGGAGATTCAGGACGATTTGCTTTCGGAGCATACGATGAACCGTCTGATTCAGGGAGATGTCGGTTCTGGAAAAACGATTCTTGCGTTCCTTTCTCTGCTCATGTGCGTGGCGAACGGCTATCAGGGAGCAATGATGGCGCCTACGGAAGTATTGGCGGTGCAGCATTATGAGTCACTATTACAGATGCAGAAGCAGTACCACCTGCCCATTCGTCCCGTACTGCTTACCGGCGCAACCTCCGCCAAGGAACGGCGGACAATCTATGCCCAGATTGAGAGCGGCGAGGCAAATGTCATCCTCGGTACCCATGCCTTGATACAGGACAAAGTCATCTATCACCGGTTAGCGCTGGTCATCACGGACGAACAGCACAGGTTTGGCGTCAGACAGCGGGAGAGTCTTGCGCAGAAAGGTAATACGGTACATGTGCTTGTCATGAGTGCAACACCAATTCCAAGGACATTGGCAATTATTTTATATGGGGATTTGCATATTTCTGTGTTGGACGAGCTGCCTGCAGACAGGCTTCCCATCAAAAACTGTGTGGTGGATACTTCCTACCGTGAGACCGCCTACCGTTTTATTGAGAAAGAAGTTTCTGCCGGGCGGCAGGTCTATGTGATTTGTCCTATGGTGGAAGAAGGCGAGACGGAGGAACTGGAAAATGTGGTTTCCTGTACTGCAAAGTTAAAGGGAGTGCTGAATCCTTCCATACAGATTGCCTCGCTCCATGGTAAAATGAAGGCTGCGGAGAAAAACCGCATTATGGAGGCGTTTTCCTCCCATAAGATAGATGTGCTTGTATCCACTACTGTGATTGAAGTCGGCATCAATGTGCCGAATGCGACGGTAATGATGGTTGAAAATGCAGAACGTTTCGGGCTTGCGCAGCTTCATCAGCTCAGAGGGCGCGTGGGACGCGGCGATGCCCAATCCTACTGCATTTTCATGAGCAGTTCAAATAAACCGGATACCATGGCGAGGCTGAAAATATTAAATGAATCCAATGACGGCTTCTATATCGCGTCACAGGATTTGAAACTGCGCGGACCGGGAGATTTATTCGGCATCAGACAAAGCGGGGCACTTTGCTTTACACTGGGAGATATTTATCAGGACGCACGTATCCTACAAGATGCAGTGAAATGGGCTGATGAAATACTGCAACAGTCACCGGAACTTGCCGGAGAGGAATACGCGCTGCTGCGAAAGCATTTAGAACAGGCTTCTATAAATGAGGTTGACTTTAGAACTATCTGACAGTAATATGGTATAGGTAGGCTTTTATCCCTTAGAATGATTAGCAATAAGAAAAGATATGGAGAGTTAAGAATACTATGGCAAAGAAAATTGCAATTGTTACCGACAGTAACAGCGGTATTACTCAGTCGCAGGCAAAGGACATGGGATTATATGTGCTTCCGATGCCTTTTATGATTAACAACGAGACCTATTATGAAGATATCACATTGACGCAGGAACAGTTTTATGTGCGTCTGGCAGAAGGGGCGGACGTGATCACCAGCCAGCCTTCCCCGGATGCTGTCATGAAGCTGTGGGACGAGCTTTTAAAGGAATATGATGAAATTGTGCACATTCCCATGTCCAGCGGACTAAGCGGCTCCTGCCAGAGTGCACTGATGCTTGCCGAAGACTATGACGGGAAGGTTGCTGTTGTCAATAACCAGCGGATTTCCGTGACCCAGAGACAGTCTGCGCTGGATGCGCTTTTGTTGGCAAAAAGAGGAATGGATGCGGCGGCAATCAAGGAATTTCTGGAGAATGATAAGTTTAATTCCAGCATCTACATTATGCTTGATACGTTATATTATCTGAAAAAGGGCGGCAGAATCACCCCTGCGGCGGCAGCGCTTGGCACCATCCTAAAACTCAAGCCTGTACTACAGATTCAGGGTGAGAAATTGGATGCTTTTGCGAAAGCGCGAACGGTATCACAAGGGAAATCCATTATGATGAGTGCTATCCGTAATGATATGGAGAAACGTTTCGGCGGTGTCAACAGCGATGCTATCTGGCTGCAGATTGCCTATACATATGATACGGACGCTGCTTTACAGTTAAAAGAAGAGGTACAGGCGCAGTTTCCGGGATTCGATATTCATGTGGATCCGTTGTCATTAAGCGTTGCCTGCCATATAGGACCCGGCGCGCTGGCGATTGCGTGCTGCAAGAAAATAGGTTGAAAAATTGTATTTTTCAACCGCAAATTTGTGCCGACGCTGATAGCGTCTTGGCTTACAAATTTGCAGATTGAGAGAAGGGCATGGTTATTAGAAAGAGAAATGATATGACACAGTATGCATCCGCAAACGATGTGAAAGAATCAGCATTACAGAAAGAATATATGAAGAAAGCCGCTTCCTATGTGACAGGTTTAGAGGCGCAGCTTGGGCGCAAGCCGTTATGCTGTGTAACCACGTTCGGTTGTCAGATGAATGCCCGGGACTCAGAGAAACTACTGGGAATTCTGACGCAGATTGGATATGTGCCGACAGACTGTGAGGAGGAAGCGGATTTTGTCATTTATAATACCTGCACCGTGAGGGACAATGCTAATCAGCGCGTCTACGGCAGACTCGGATTTTTAAACAGCTTAAAGAAAAAGAAGCCGCATATGCGGATTGCCCTGTGCGGCTGTATGATGCAGGAACATGCGGTTATTGAAAAAATAAAGAACAGCTACCGCTTTGTCGATTTGATTTTCGGAACGCATAATATATACAAATTTGCACAGCTTCTTGTGACAATGTTTGAAAATCATGAAATGATCATTGACATCTGGGAAAAAACAGACCAGATTGTGGAAGATTTACCGGTCAGCCGCAAGTATCCTTACAAATCCGGTATCAATATTATGTTCGGTTGTAATAATTTTTGCAGTTACTGTATCGTACCGTATGTGCGTGGGCGGGAAAGAAGCCGGGAACCGGGAGACATTCTGGGAGAGATAGAACGTCTTGTAGACGACGGTGTCGTTGAAGTGATGCTGCTTGGACAGAACGTGAATTCTTACGGCAGAAATCTGCCACAGCCAATGACGTTTGCGCAGTTACTGCGGGAAGTGGAGCAAATAGAAGGGCTTAGGCGCATCCGGTTTATGACGTCTCATCCGAAGGATTTATCAGACGAATTGATTGAAGTGATGCAACAGTCTGATAAAATATGTCGTCATCTTCATCTGCCGGTACAGGCAGGATCCAACCGGATATTGCAGGCAATGAACAGACGCTACACAAAAGAACAGTATCTGTCATTGGTTGACAAGATTAAGACGGCAATGCCTGATATTGCCATTACCACCGATATTATCGTAGGATTCCCCGGCGAGACGTTAGCAGATGTGGAAGAAACGATTGATGTGGTAAGGAAGGTGCAGTACGACAACGCATTTACGTTTATTTATTCCAAAAGAACAGGAACGCCGGCGGCAGCAATGACCAATCAGGTGCCGGATGAGCTTGTCAAAGAAGGGTTTGATAAGCTGCTTAAAGTAGTGCAGGATACGGCAAGAGAGCGGGCGGCATTGTTGCAGGGCAAGGTCATGGAAGCTTTGGTAGAAGGAGTAAACGAGCAGGATGCATCCTATCTGACCGGGCGTCTGACCAACAACATGCTCGTTCATTTTCCGGCAGAACAGCGCTTAATTGGTCAATTTGTCAACGTGTCCCTTGATGTCTGTCATGGGTTCTATTATACTGGACATGTAGTTTGCTAAAAGGCATATATCTGAATGAAAAAGCGTTTTTTTGCATGGCGTTGTGCGCAAACAGCTGAAATGGTTATGAAAATACAGAAAGACGGTTACGATAAATGGCAGAACTTACTCCGATGATGCAGCAGTATCTGGAAACAAAAAAAGAATATGAAGACTGTATCCTCCTGTATCGTCTTGGTGATTTCTACGAGATGTTTTATGAGGATGCATTGTTAGCTTCCAAGGAATTAGAGATTACTTTGACGGGCAAGAATTGCGGGCAGGAAGAGCGGGCGCCGATGTGCGGCGTACCCCATCACGCATTGGAAGGATACTTGAGCAAGCTGGTATCCAAAGGACACAAAGTAGCCATCTGCGAACAGATGGAGGATCCGAAGCAGGCGAAGGGGATTGTGAAGCGCGAAGTGGTCCGTATTGTGACTCCCGGCACAAATTTAAACGTGCAGGCGCTTGAGGAAAGTAAAAATAATTATCTGATGTGTGTTGTCTACTTTCCGGGTAAAACAGGGATTTCTATTGCAGATGTTACAACCGGCGATTACTATCTGACGGAGGTGGATGACATCCGTAAATTACAGGATGAAGTCAACAAGTATGTGCCTTCCGAGATTATCTGCAACGAGCAGTTCTGCGTCAGCGGCTACGATACGGACGAATTAAAGAGCCGCCTTGGCGTGACACTCTATTCCCTCGCATCCCACTATTTTGATGAGGAGCACTGCCGCCGATGCCTGATGAAGCATTTCCATGTGAATACGCTTGCCGGACTCGGAATAGAAGATTTTCCCACGGGGCTTATTGCGGCGGGCGCGCTGTTACAATATCTGTATGAGACACAGAAGACGCAGCTTGAGCATTTTACGCATATTTATCCCTACGTGACGAGCAAATACATGCTTTTAGACAGCGCCACAAGAAGAAATCTGGAATTGTCGGAAACGCTCCGCGAGAAGCAGAAAAAGGGTTCTCTTCTAGGTGTGCTCGATAAGACGAAGACCGCTATGGGCGGACGTCTTCTGCGTAAATACATTGAGCAGCCGCTCATTGACAGGGAGAAAATAGAACAGCGTCTTGATGCAGTGGAGATGTTTTGTCAAAAAAGTGTGGACAGGGACGAACTGCGTGAGTATCTGAATGCCATTTACGATCTGGAACGTCTGCTTGGCAAAGTAAGCTATAAGACAGCAAACCCAAGAGATTTGATTGCGCTTCGCAATTCACTTGCCATGCTGCCATCCATTAAGACTGTACTGGATGACTTTCATGCGGCGCTCATTTCAAAAATGAACGACCATATCGACGGTCTGGAAGATATTTATCAGTTAATTAACGATTCTATTATAGAGGAACCGCCGATTTCCATCCGGGACGGAGGCATTATCAGACAAGGGTTCAACGAAACGATTGATTCCCTTCGCAGTGCAAAGACGGACGGAAAAAACTGGCTGGCGGCGCTGGAAGAAGAGGATCGTGAACGTACCGGCATCAAAAATTTGAAAATCAAATATAACAAAGTATTCGGGTATTATTTCGAGGTAACCAATTCTTACAAGAATCTTGTTCCCGAAGACTATATACGCAAGCAGACGCTTGCGAATGCGGAGCGGTATACGACGCCGCGGCTTAAGCAGCTGGAGGATTCCATTCTGAATGCAGAGGATAAGCTTTCCACGCTGGAATATGATATGTTCTGTGAAGTCAGGGATACGATCACCGCCCAGATAGAGCGCATCCAGCGGACCGCACGGGCAATTGCAAAGCTGGACGTCTTTACGTCACTTTCCTATGTGGCGGAGCGCAATCAATATGTCCGCCCATCCCTCAACGAAAAGGGTATCATTGACATCAAAGACGGAAGGCATCCCGTAGTGGAGCAGATGATTCACAATGATATGTTTATCTCAAACGATACCTATCTGGACAACCAGAAGCATTGTATCGCCGTGATAACAGGTCCGAATATGGCGGGAAAGTCCACCTATATGCGGCAGACCGCCCTGATTGTCCTGCTGGCGCAGATAGGCTCTTTTGTTCCGGCGAAAAAAGCGAATATCGGTATTGTAGACCATATTTTTACGCGCGTAGGCGCTTCGGACGACCTTGCCAGCGGTCAATCAACTTTTATGGTAGAAATGAATGAGGTGGCGAACATTCTGCGAAACGCTACGTCCAACAGCCTGCTCGTGTTAGATGAAATCGGCAGGGGAACGTCCACCTTTGACGGCTTAAGCATTGCGTGGGCGGTGATAGAACACATCAGCAACCGCAAGCTTCTGGGGGCAAAGACACTGTTTGCCACCCATTACCATGAGCTGACAGAACTGGAAGACAAGATGGATAATGTCAACAATTATTGCATTGCCGTCAAGGAGAAAGGCGACGATATCGTGTTCCTTCGCAAAATTGTGAAGGGCGGAGCGGATAAAAGTTACGGGATTCAGGTGGCAAAGCTTGCCGGGGTTCCGGATATGGTTATCGACCGTGCCAAGGAAATCGTGGAGCAGTTGAGCGATAACGATATTATAGAGAAAATACAGAATATTGAAGTAAATATGAAGAGCGAGAAACGCAGACCGGTGAAATATGACGAGGTGGACATGGAACAGATGTCGCTCTTCGACACGGTGAAAGACGAAGATATTATCAAAGAACTGCAGGAAATCGACGTTGGAAACCTGACGCCGGTCGATGCGCTCAATACGTTATATCGACTTCAAAATAAGCTGAAAAATCGTTGGTAACACAAGAAAATCTGCTTTGCAGATTATCTTGGGAAGAACCTTCGGTTCTTCCACATTTGTTGAAATTCCTATTACACAGGAAAATCTGCTTTGCAGATTATCTTGGGAAGAACCTTCGGTTCTTCCACATTTGTTGAAATTCCTATTACATGAAAAAGAAAGTCCGGCAAGATGAGGCGGGGAAAGAGGAAAGACTGGCATGGCTGCTATCAATGTTTTAAATCATCAGACAATCGATAAAATTGCCGCCGGAGAGGTGGTTGAGCGTCCTTTAAGCGTTGTCAAGGAGCTGGTGGAAAATGCCATTGATGCCGGAGCGGACGCTGTGACCGTGGAAATTAAGGATGGCGGCACCAGTCTCATCCGGGTAACCGACAACGGAAGCGGCATCGAAAAGACGCAAATCCGAAATGCATTCCTGCGTCATGCCACCAGCAAAATCACTTCCGCTGAGGATTTGACCAGTCTGGTCACTCTTGGCTTCCGCGGAGAAGCGCTGGCAAGTATCGCGGCTGTCTCTATGGTGGAACTGATTTCCAAGACACCGCAGGAACTCACAGGTATTCGGTATGTGATAGAGGGCGGTGTTGAAAAGGAGGAAGAGGAAATTGGCGCACCCGACGGAACGACCGTTCTGGTACGCAGTCTTTTCTACAATACGCCCCCGCGCAGAAAATTCCTAAAACAGCCGCAGACAGAAGGCTCCTATGTGGCTGACCTGATGGAGCATCTCGCCATGTCCAATCCCGGCGTATCCTTCAAATTTGTCATGAATGGTCAGACGAAATTCTATACGACGGGAAATCGGGACTTACACGAAATTGTTTACCGTATCTACGGCAGGGAAATATCCGCCCAGCTGATTCCTTTTCATTCCCGTGAAAACGGTGTGGAAATTGAGGGGCTTTTAGGGAAACCGGTCATTAACCGGGCAAACCGCAGTTATGAGATTTTCTATGTCAACGGCAGATATATCAAAAGCACCTTAATCAGCAAGGCGATTGAAGAGGGATACCGCACCTATCTGATGCAGCACAAATTTCCTTTCTGCGTACTGCATTTTCAGATTGATGCAGACAGAATTGACGTAAATGTCCATCCGACCAAAATGGAAGTACGGATTGCTGACGAACCGTTGTTCTATGATATGGTCAAAAATGCGATTTATCAGGCTTTGCACGAAACGGAAATGATTCCCGAAGTTACGCTTACGAAAAAGGAAGCGCACCGGGGCGGACCGGAATCCGCCATGCAATCCTGCCCGGAACCTTTTGAGCGCAGCCGCATTGCCACAGAGGAGATGAAGAAGACCATTTCATCTGCACAGCAGTCTGCATGTGACCGGGTGCAGGAACCGAACGCATATTATGTGTCAAAAGAAGGTATGCAAAACCAACACGTTATGCAGGCAGAACCTGTGGCAGCGGATATCGTAACACCGCCAGCAGGAACACCGTCTGTCGTAACACCGGTGCAGATGGAATTATTTGAAGATAAGATTTTGTCGGCAAAGGCAAGGGTGCGCTATCAGATGCTTGGACAATTATTCGATACCTACTGGCTGATTTCTTATGAGGATAAGCTGCTGATTGTTGACCAGCATGCTGCCCATGAAAAAGTAAAATATGAACGGCTTATGAAGCATTTTAAGGAACATGATATCGTTTCACAGACCTTGGTTCCGCCCATCATCGTGACCATGAGCGGAAGAGAAAAAGAATGCTATGTAAGGCATGCCAATGATTTTGCGGCGCTGGGCTTTGTGATCGAGGAATTTGGCGGCAACGAGTATGCCATCCGCGGCGTTCCGCTTGATTTGTACGGTTACGGCGAGAAAGAGTTCTTTCATGAGATATTGGATGAACTTTCAGCAGAAAATGTAACGGGCACCCCGGAGGGGATTCGTATCCGCATTGCGACAATGGCATGCAAGGCCGCAGTAAAAGGCAATATGCGGATGAGCAGGCAGGAAGCGGAGCAGTTGATTGACGAACTGCTGACACTTGAGAATCCCTATCATTGTCCACACGGACGACCTACCGTCATTTCCATGTCAAAATATGAGCTTGAGAAGAAATTTAAGAGGATTGTGACATCATGAAGCAGACTGACAGACCGGAAGCGCAGATACATGAGAAACCACCGTTAGTTGTTCTGACCGGTCCTACGGCGGTTGGAAAATCGGAATTGTCCGTGGAACTTGCCAAACGGATTGGCGGGGAAATCATTTCGGCGGATTCCATGCAGGTATACCGTCATATGGATATCGGTTCCGCCAAAATCAAGCCGGAGCAGATGGGAGGCATCAGGCATCATCTGATTGATGTCCTTGAACCGACACAGGAGTTTCATGTCGTTACTTTTCAGAAGATGGCAAAGACCGCCATCAACGATATTTATGCGAGGGGACATATCCCGATCGTTGCCGGCGGCACCGGTTTTTATATACAGGCGCTTTTGTATGACATAGACTTTACAAAGAACGATGAAGATACGGCACTCAGAACACGGCTGGAGCAGATTGCCAAGGAGCAGGGAAACGAGGCGCTTTATCAAAGGCTTCAGCAGATTGACCCGGAATCCTGTGAAATCATTCATGCCAACAACGTAAAACGGGTTATCCGGGCGATTGAATTTTATGAGAAGACCGGTATGAAAATATCGGAGCATAACAAGAGGCAGCGCCAAAACAGCTCTCCCTATCGTTTTGCCTATTTTGTGTTGAATGACGACAGGGCAAAGCTTTATGAAAGGATTGACGCGCGGGTTGACACCATGATAGCGCAGGGGCTGGTCGAAGAGGTGGCAAAGCTTATGCAGCATGGCTGTACGAGGGACATGGTTTCGATGCAGGGACTCGGATACAAGGAAATCATCGATTATCTGGAAGGACGGTCCACTCTGGAAGAAGCCGTCTATCTGATTAAGCGTGATACAAGGCATTTTGCGAAGAGACAGCTTACTTGGTTTCGTAGGGAACGCGACGTTATCTGGGTAGAAAAGCCGGAAGTCGATTATGACAAAAAACTGATTCAGGAAATGATTCTTCAGTTTCTCATTTCTGCGTTATCTGATAAGGCAATCATCCCCATGGAACCAACCACATCTAAGCTGAGCTGACGCCGTTGGCATCAGCCCCGGACATCGCAGGCTGAGAAAGGAGCATGGTTATAAAAATGATTGATTTAAGTGAACAGTACAGACAATTCGGAATCTCTGAGGAGGTATACCGGTTTGGAGAAACGATTCTCGACTCCTTAAAACAAAGATTTCAACAGATTGATGAAGTTGCAGAGTATAACCAGTTGAAGGTTATCCGCGCCATGCAGGAATGTCATGTCAGCGAGGCGTGTCTTCTGGGGACAACGGGGTACGGATATAATGATTTGGGAAGAGATACGCTGGAAAAGGTCTATGCCGCCCTGTTTCATACGCAGGACGCACTGGTACGCCCGCAGATTACATGCGGTACCCATGCGCTTGCACTTGCCTTAATGAGCAATCTGCGTCCGGGAGACGAACTGTTATCCCCGGTAGGAAAACCCTATGATACGCTAGAGGAAGTCATCGGCATCAGACCTTCCAAGGGATCGCTCAAAGAATACGGCATCTCTTACAGACAGGTTGACCTTCTCTCGGACGGCTCCTTTGACTATGATAACATACGCGCCGCCATAGGCGACAGGACACGGCTCGTTACCATTCAGCGTTCCAAGGGCTATCAGACAAGACCGACGCTGTCGGTTTCGCGCATCGGCGAACTGATACACTTTATCAAAAAAATCCGTCCCGATATCATCTGTATGGTAGACAACTGCTACGGCGAATTTGTGGAAACAATCGAGCCGACCGACGTGGGCGCCGATATGGTGGTCGGTTCCCTGATTAAAAATCCGGGCGGCGGACTTGCCCCCATCGGCGGTTATATTGCCGGCAGGAAAGAATGTGTGGAAAATGCAGCTTACAGACTGACCTCGCCGGGACTTGGTAAAGAGGTCGGCGCATCGCTTGGTATCCTTTCGTCCTTTTATGAAGGACTCTTTCTTGCGCCTACTGTGACGGCAGGTGCACTCAAGGGCGCAATTTTTGCAGCAAATATTTATGAGAAACTCGGATTTCCTGTCGTGCCGGACGGTGCGGAGAGCAGACATGACATCATACAGGCAGTTACATTCGGTTCTCCCGAAGGAGTGACAGCGTTTTGCCAAGGCATTCAGGCAGCGGCGCCCGTGGATAGCTTTGTGACGCCGGAGCCGTGGGATATGCCCGGCTATGACTCACAGGTCATTATGGCGGCGGGAGCTTTTGTGTCCGGTTCTTCCATTGAGCTGAGCGCCGACGGACCGATTGCGCCGCCCTATGCCGTGTATTTTCAGGGCGGTCTGACGTTTCCCCATGCTAAACTTGGAATCTTAAAGACGCTTCAGAATCTGGTTGACAAACAGATTGTCAAAAGAAACTTTTCTTAAATTTTGCCAAATTTTGTATACATCAAAATGCGGTTGTGATAAAATGAGCGTTGGAAAGAATTTACGTTTTCCGTCTTTGCCCGTCGTTTAAGGAGAGAGAAGCTGTCGGGAAAGAGATTGAATGAAATCAGACAAGTATGAGAACAATGAGTATTATAGGATGCAGAATCTTCCATATGAGAAATTTATTTCCTATGGAAGTCAGTCACTTACCGATTCGGAGCTGCTGGCAATTCTTTTGCGGACCGGTACGAAGGGGATAAATGTGCGCAAGCTTGCCGAGACTGTGCTCGCAAAATCGGCTCGCTATGGCAATGGACTGCTTGGGCTTTATCATGTTCCGCTCAAAGAATTACAGCAGATTGACGGTATCGGCAAAGTGAAGGCGATTCAGCTGAAAACCGTCGCAGAGCTCTGCACCAGAATGGCGCAGGCAAAGGCGAAAAGGAATCTGTCCTTTCATAGCCCAAAGTCCGTGGCGGAATATTATATGGAACGCTTCCGGCACGAGAATGTTGAGCATATCATGCTTCTTCTTTTTGATTCCGGGCTGCATCTGATTGAAGAAAGCATTCTTTCTAAAGGAACCGTCAATGCCTCGCTGGTATCGCCGAGAGAAGTGTTCATACATGCTCTACAGGCGCAGGCGGCAGGCATTATGCTGCTGCACAATCATCCCGGAGGCAATCCGATTCCCAGTGACAACGACATCAGGGTTACGGAACGCATCGAGCAGATTGGCATGTTGACGGATATACCGCTTTATGACCATATTATTCTTGGAGACAATCAGTATTTTAGCTTTCAAGAAAGTAGATTAATGGCGCAGGCGCCATATTCCGGGAGTGTAATACAAGAAAGAGAGGGGTAGCTGCCTTGGCTAACAATGCATTTGGAATTGATTTAGGTACGAGTAATATCAAAATATATAACCGCGCGGATGATGAGGTTTTTGTAGAAAAAAACATGATTGCCATCGAGAACAAACGAAATCTGTTCGCATATGGCGACTCGGCTTTCGAGATGTATGAGAAAGCGCCCAGCAACATCAGTATTACTTATCCGCTCAGCAACGGTGTGATTGCAGATATCCAGAACATGGAGATGTTGATTAAGTATTTTATGGGCGATTTGATGAAGAACAATATCCGACCGGCAGATTATTATATTGCCGTGCCGTGGGATGTGACCGAAGTAGAAAAGAGAGCTTTTAAAGACTTGATTAAGGAGTCAAATGTCAAGGCAAAGAAAGTTATGGTGGTGGATAAGGCCGTTGCCGACGGGCTTGGTCTTGGTATTGATGTCAAGAATTCCCAAGGTGTCCTAGTCGTCAATGTCGGATTTGACACCACGGAAATATCGATTCTTTCCCTCGGCGGTATTGTGTTAAGCCGTCTGATAAAGGTTGGCGGACGCAAATTCGACGAGGCAATCAAGGCGGCAATCCGCCGGGAATACAGTCTGATTATCGGCGGCAAAACGGCGGAAGTTGTCAAGACGTCTTTGCTTGATTTGGAAGAACAGCGCCTCGGTGCGCTTGTATACGGCAGGGATATCGTAACCGGGCTTCCGGTGGAAAGAGAGATTCCTACGGCACTGGTAGACGACTGTCTGACGGAGCATTTTAATACCATTATAGATAATATTAAGGTTATCTTGGAGCGTACCCCTCCGGAGCTTGCCGCAGATATTTACCGCCACGGCATCTACCTGACCGGCGGCGCTTCACAGGTGAGCAAGCTTGCCGGACTGATAAGCAAAGGAACAGGACTGAATGTTAACGTATCGGAGAACCCGATGACAAGCGTTGCGCTGGGACTTGCAAAAATCATCAACGATGAAAATTATAAAACGGTAGCATATGCAATAGAAGGAATGAGTAAATGAGTCCAATCGTAAAAAGAAAAGGAGAGAAATTTACGTTGCCAAGTAAATATCTCCTTTTTATTTTAACAATCCTATGTACCGGCATGGTGCTTCTTACCTTCAATACGACTGTGTTCAGCGGTCCATTGAGCGCGATAGCAGGTTATACGGTCGTGCCCTTTGAGGAGGGCATCAGCGTTGTCGGCAGCTGGCTTGCCGGACGTTCTGAGGAACTGGTGCAAATCAGGGATTTGCTTGCGGAGAATGAACGTCTGCGGCAACAGGTGGATGAGCTGACAATCGAAAACACAAGACTGCAGCAGGATCGTTATGAACTGACCAATCTGCGGGAACTGTATCATCTCGACGCGCAGTACGATGAGTATGAAAAAACCGGTGCCCGCATTATTGCAAGGGATTCCGGTAACTGGTTTTATTCTTTTGTCATCAACAAGGGCGTCAAAGACGGGATTGCAGTCGATATGAATGTGATGGCAGGCAGCGGTCTGGTCGGCAGAGTGGTGGACGTTGGTCCCAACTGGGCAAAGGTTAAGGCGATTATCGCCGATGATTCCAACGTCAGCGCGATGGTTTTATCCAGTTCCGATAATATGATTGTCTCTGGCAATCTGAAGCTTTATGCATCCGGCGTCATTGAATTTGAACAGCTGGTGGACAGCGATAACGTGGTGGTCGAGGGGGATAAAATTGTCACTTCCAATATCAGTGACAAATATCTTCCGGGAATTTTGGTCGGATATGTCAATACCATCAATCAGGATTCCAACAACCTGACGAAATCGGGATACATTACGCCGGCAGTCGATTTTGAGCATTTAGAAGAGGTTCTAGTTATCATGCAGCTCAAGCAGTCAATCGAAGAATAAGGAGTGTTATGAAACGCGTTATCATCACTACGATTTTGATTTTCCTATGTTTTCTGCTGCAATGCACGGTGTTTCATACATTGGCATTCGGCGGGATTGTCCCGAACCTGCTCATAGTGCTGACGGCATCCTTCGGCTTTATGCGCGGGGAGAAGACCGGTTTGTTAATCGGCTTTTTCTGCGGGCTTCTGGCGGATATTTTTTTCGGGGATTCCATCGGTTTTTATTCGCTTCTGTACATGTATATCGGTTACATGAACGGTAAGTTCTGTACGATATTTTATCCGCAGGATATCAAACTTCCCATAGCGCTGATTCTTGCAAGCGATTGTTTTTATGGAATCATCTGTTATGTGATACTGTTTCTTCTGCGCAGCAGATTTGATTTCGTGTATTATTTTATGCATATTATTTTGCCGGAAATCGTTTATACGATTGTCGTAACCATATTTTTGTATCCGCTCATTCTATGGATTAACGGCAGATTAGAGCGCAGTGAACTAAGGAGTGGGAAAAAGTTTGTTTGAACATATACTGGAACAATTTAAAGAAAACTTCATGAATATGGTCACTTCCCGTCTTCTCGTACTTGTGTTTGTGCTGTTTGGTATGGGCGGTTATCTAATTTATACGATTTTTCAGCTGCAGATTGTTCACGGGGAAGAGTACTACAATAATTTTGAGCTCAGCATCACGAGAGAGCGGACAATCATGCCCACAAGGGGCAATATTCTGGATCGGAACGGTAATCTGCTTGCCTATAATGAACTTGCCTATTCGGTGACAATAGAAGATGTATATGAATCCGGCAGGGGCAAAAACGCAAAGTTAAACGATACCATTTACAAGCTGATTAAAATGATTGAAGCAAGCGGCGACCAGATTATCAGCGATTTCAATATCGTATTGGATAATAACGGCAACTATCAGTTCAGCGTGGAAGGAACCCAGCTTTTGCGCTTTCTTGCGGATGTTTATGGTCATCCGACGATTGAAGAACTGAAAGAAAAAGAGAAAACCGCAACCGCCGGTGAAGTCATAGACTATCTGTGCGGTACATCCGCTTCCTCACATTATGGAATCGGCGAATATATGGATGAAGATGATTCCGACAGTTTCGTGCCGGGATACGGGTACACGAAGGAAGAAGTTCTCAAAATCATCACCATCCGTTATGCCATGAGCGCGAATACCTTTCAGAAATATATTGCGACTACCGTAGCGAATAACGTATCTGAGAAAACAGTCGCCGTTGTGATGGAAAATGCCGACATTCTCGACGGTGTCTCTATTGCGGAAGGAACCATCCGAAAATATAACGACAGCATCTATT
Organism: uncultured Lachnospiraceae bacterium; assembly: GCA_947564735.1. Taxonomy (GTDB): domain Bacteria; phylum Bacillota; class Clostridia; order Lachnospirales; family Lachnospiraceae; genus UBA3282. Next base: position 53,187 of record CANOEC010000026.1, read on the forward strand.
TCTCACAGATTGTCGGATATACCGGCAAGGTTGACCAAGAGGGCTTAAAAGAGCTTCAGGAAGAGAATGAGATGTATGATTTAAATGATACGGTCGGCAAATCCGGTATCGAAGCGTCTATGGAGATGCAGCTTCAGGGACTGAAGGGGTCTGAAACGGTTTATGTCGATAATCTTGGAAAAGTCATTATGACGAGCGACCGGGTGGAGCCGACCGCAGGCAATGATATCTATCTGACGATAGATTCCGATCTGCAAAGAATCGGTTATCATATATTGGAGTCCAAGCTTGCCGCAATACTCCTTGACAAAATACAAAATATAAAAGAATACAAACCGCCGGAGGGTGGCAGCGGCGGTAAAATTCCCATCCCGATTTATGATGTCTATTTTGCCTGTATCAATAACAATATCATAGATACGGCACATTTCAAATCGGAACATGCCGGAGAGACGGAGGCGCTTGTCTATGAGCTTTATCAGGACAAAAAGGAAAGAGTCTTTGCAACTTTGCGGGAAGAATTGGAAGAGACCTGCACCCCCTATGAGGCATTGACGGAAGAATATCAGAACTATGAAAGCTACATCGTTTTAATGCTGAATGACCGTAACATTATCATGTCGGATGTAGTAGACCATGAGGACAAGACCTACATCGCCTGGACCGAAGATGAAGTAATCAGTCTGAATGAGTACCTAAATTATGCCATCGCACAGAACTGGATTGATGTGTCTAAACTGGATATTGACTCACGCTATTCGGATTCTGTAGAGATATACCGTAAAGTACTGGAATATATCTTTGAACAGTTTGACACCGACAATATGTTTGACAAAAAGCTGTACCGTTACATGATTAACAATGATGAGCTGACCGGCAGACAGATATGCCAGCTTTTGCTGGAACAGAATCTTGTGGAACTTCCGGAAGAGGAGCTGCGGCAGTTTGAAGCAGGTAATGAGACATCCTATACCTTTATGATGAACCGGATTGATAATCTTGATATTACGCCGGCACAGCTTGCACTCGACCCGTATTCCGGCTCTATCGTTATCACGGATGTCAATACGGGAGATGTACTGGCTTTGGTCTCTTATCCGAGTTATGACAACAACAAGATGGCAAATGGGGTCAATGCAAGTTATTTTGCACGTCTAAACAGCGACTTGTCCAGTCCGCTGCTTAACTACGCAACACAGCAGAGGACGGCTCCCGGTTCCACATTTAAGGTGGTGTCTTCGACCGCTGGTTTGACTGAAGGAGTTATTACGACGACAGATACGATTACCTGTACGGGAATATTTGAGAAGATTACGCCTTCACCAAAATGTCATATTTACCCAGGGGCACACGGTTCTTTGAATGTAAGCGGCGGCATACAGCATTCCTGCAACTGGTTTTTCTTTGAAGTCGGATACCGGCTGGGAATCGTGGGGGATTCCTACAACAGTGATGTGGCGCTCAACAAGCTGGCAAAAGCAGCGAATTTGTATGGACTGTCAGAGACTTCCGGTGTGGAGATTGAGGAATATACCCCTAAAGTTTCAGATACGGACGCTGTCCGTTCCGCCATCGGACACGGCAATAACAACTATACCACGGTAGGGCTTGCGCGATATGTTACAACTGTTGCCAATAGCGGAACATGTTATAATTTAACATTAGTAGACAAAATAGAGGATCATAATCATAATCTGATTGAAGATAATTATGCGCAGGTGCGCAATCAAATCGATATGGATGAAGAATACTGGAACGCCATTCACACCGGTATGCGCAGAGTGGTAGAAGGAAAGAGATATTTTGCAGACTTGGATGTGAATGTGGCAGGTAAAACCGGTACGGCGCAGGAAAATGCCAATCGTCCCAACCATGCACTGTTTATCAGTTACGCACCCTATGAAGCCCCGGAAATATCGGTTACGGTACGTGTTGCCAACGGATATACATCCGATTACAGCGCACAGATTGCAAAAGAAGTGTATGAGTATTATTATGGACTGAAAGAAGAAGAGGAAATCCTGACCGGAACCGCTGGTGAATTGGAGGGCGGTACGATTAACGGAGATTAAATGACGAAGTGACGTCAGATGGAGGATTATCATGAAAAATCCGGTTATTATCAAGAGTTTTCAGAACGGGCTGTCTATTTATCTGGACGATGAGCTGCCGTTTTCACAGCTTCTTGAAGAAATTGCATTTAAATTTAAAGAATCCGCACATTTTTTTAAAGATGCCAGCATGGTGCTGTCCTTCGAGGGGCGGCAGTTGTCTGATACGGAGGAGAGACAGATTGTCAATACGATTACGGCGAATTCTTCGCTGAATATCGTGTGCATTATGGGCAAAAATGAGGAGACAAACAAAAATTTTGTCAAGGCGCTGCAGAAGCTTTCTTACCATCAGCAGGCAATGGAGAATGCGGGACAGTTCTACAAAGGCACATTGAAGGACGGACAGACGCTTGAGACGGAAAACAGCGTGATTGTACTGGGGGATGTTTATCCCGGTGCCAGCATTGTTTCAAACAAAGACATTGTGATCATCGGCGGTCTGTTCGGACAAGCCTATGCCGGGGGTTCTGGTGAAGAAGGACACTTTGTTGTTGCGCTTGAAATGTCACCGGAAAAACTGAAAATCGGTGATTTCAAATACAAAACATCAGCGAAACAAAGCAAATGGTCAATCAAACCTAAGATTCAGCCTAAAATTGCTTATGTGGAGGACGGAAGAGTCATTATGGAGCCGATTACCAAAGAATTACTAAACGATCTGCCGATTTAAGGAAGAACGTTTGGGGGACGATAATACATATCATATTGAGGAGGTCAAAGGTTGAAAGGATTGTATTCTTTCAACCGCGAGTTTGGCGTTGGCACCATTGGCATCAGACCCAGACATCGCAGGCTGAGAAAGGAGCAGGGTTATAAATATGAGTGAAGTAATTGTCGTCACATCAGGGAAAGGCGGAGTAGGCAAGACCACTACTACCGCAAACGTTGGTACAGGTCTGGCAGCAATGGGCAAGAAGGTGATTTTAATCGACACTGATATCGGACTGCGCAATCTGGACGTCGTCATGGGGCTGGAAAACAGAATTGTCTATAATCTGGTCGATGTCGTGGAGGGCAACTGCCGCATTAAGCAGGCAATCATCAGGGACAAGCGTTATCCGACCCTGTTTCTGCTTCCTTCCGCACAGACCCGGGACAAAAGTGCAGTCAATCCTTCGCAGATGGTCAAAATGATCGGACACCTGAAAGACCAGTTTGATTATATTATTCTCGACTGTCCGGCAGGCATCGAGCAGGGATTTCAGAACGCCATTGCGGCTGCTGACAGGGCATTTGTCGTCACTACGCCGGAGGTGTCTGCAATCAGGGACGCCGACCGTATTATCGGTCTTCTGGAAGCAAATGAAATACATAAGATTGATTTAGTCATCAACCGTATCCGCTATGATATGATCAAACGCGGGGACATGATGTCCTCCGAGGATGTGGTAGACATCCTTTCCTTACCGTTAATAGGAATGGTTCCGGATGATGAAAATGTAGTCATCGCAACAAACCAAGGGGAACCGTTGGTCGGAAACAATACGCTTGCGGGGAAAGCCTATCAGAATATCTGTCACCGGGTTCTCGGCAGAGAGGTTCCCTTTCTTGATTTGGAGAAGGGTATTTCTTTCTGGACAAAAGTGTCCGGCATTTTTCACCGGAGTTAGGGGGGATGATTGTGTTTAAGAATATATTAAAACGGAAAAGCTCCAGAGAAATAGCAAAAGACCGCTTGAAAATCCTCTTAATTTCCGACAGGGTTAATTGTTCGCCGGAAATGATGGAAATGATCAAAGATGATATTGCAAAAGTGATTTCAAAGTACATGAAAATTGATACGAAAAGCATGGAGATACAAATTACGAAGACAGGAAGCAAAGGGCGCAGTCTCAAAAATCCGACGCTCTATGCAAACATTCCGATTCTGGATATCAATACTATCAAGTAAAAAAACGAGCGCTGCTCGTTTGCGAGATTTGCTTCGCAAACTCGTGCACAGACATAAGAATTTCTTGGGAAGAATGCTTCGCATTCTCCCTAGATGATCTTATGCTGTCGAAATAACATAAAAGGCACCTGCGGTCATATTCGCCGGTGAGAAAGGACATGGATATTAACATGTTAAGGCAATACCATATCAGGGACTATGATTTCAAATTAATCGTTCTGGTAATATCACTTACTGTTATCGGCATTTTTGCCATCGGCAGTGCGCAGGAATCTTCACAGAACAGACAGATTGCAGGCTTTGTCCTTGGTCTCTTTCTGATGGTGGTCCTTTCCTTGTTTGATTATTCCATCATCCTCAAATTTTACTGGCTGATGTATCTGTTAAATCTTGTATTGTTGGAGCTCGTCCGTGAGCTTGGGGTCGAGAGAGGCGGCGCGCAAAGATGGGTAAATATATTCGGCATCCAGTTCCAGCCCTCAGAAACAGCCAAAATTTTGTTACTTTTGTTTTTTGCGCAGCTCATCATGAAACATAAAGATGAGATGGGTTCCCTCAAAATGATTGGATTGTGCGTGCTTCTTTTCTTACCGCCGATTGCCCTTATTTATAAACAGCCTGATTTATCAACGAGCATTATGGTAATATTGTTGTTTTGCGTGATTTTATTCGTCGGCGGAATCAGTTGGAAATATATTATTATGGCGATAGCGGTGACGATTCCGGCGTTCATCATTTTGCTTACGCTCATTTTACAGCCGGATCAGGACATTATTGAAGACTTTCAGCAGAGGCGTATTCTTGCGCATCTTTATCCGGACGAATATGCCTCGACGGAAGCATACCAGCAGAAAAACTCTGTCATTGCCATAGGTTCCGGCATGCTGTATGGGAAAGGATATAAGAACAATGAATTTAGTTCCGTAAAGAGCGGAAATTTTATCTCTGAGCCGCAGACTGACTTTATTTATGCAGTTATCGGAGAAGAATTTGGGTTTGTTGGCGGTTGTACCGTAATTGTCTTATTGATTTTAATCTCATTTGAATGTATTATGGTAGCTAGGAGGGCAAAAGATTTGGCGGGAACGATAATCGCCGCAGGGGTAGCGTCGCTTATTGGGTTCCAAGGCTTTATCAATATTTCTGTTGCCACACGGGTCATTCCAAATACCGGGATACCATTACCATTTGTCAGTTACGGAATGACTTCGCTGATTAGCCTATATATTGGGGTTGGTTTCGTACTAAATGTACGGCTGCAGTGCAAAAAATAAAAATGAAAAAAGAAGGGTGCTGGGTGTTTCTATGAATATTGCATTAATTGCGCACGATGCGAAGAAAAAATTGATGCAGAATTTCTGTATCGCTTATCGGGGGATTTTAAGTAAAAACGAATTGTTTGCAACCGGAACGACGGGGCGGCTGATTGAGGAAGTGACAAATCTGACGATTCACAAGTATCTTGCAGGGCATCTGGGAGGCGCCCAGCAGATTGGCGCACAAATTGAGCATAATCAGATTGACCTTGTCATATTTCTGCGCGATCCGCTTTATCCGAAATCGCATGAACCTGATGTCAATAATGTTGTAATGTTGTGCGACAGACACAATATTCCGCTTGCCACAAATCTGGCATCGGCGGAACTTTTAATCAAATCACTCGACAGAGGAGACCTTGAATGGCGTGAAATGTACAAATAGAACAATCATATTCCGCTTGACAGCCATGTTTCTTGCGTCAGCTTTGACACTGTCCGGCTGCGGAAGCACAAAATATGATATGGCATATGAATTGAATAATGATGTGAGCAGTTACCAGCTTCTGAATACGACAAATCAGGAGACGCTTGAACCGTTTGCTTCGGAATTATGCGTTGCCAGTAAAGACGTGAGCGCAACAGGAGTCAATCTGTCCGAAGTCGGCGCAGCCGGTCTGTTTGACCTTAAGAATCTTGATACGCTCTATGCTAAGAATGTCAATGTGCAGGTAAATCCTGCCAGTCTGACTAAGGTTATGACGGCGCTCGTCGCCATGAAATACGGTTCGGCGGATCAGATACTTACCGCTTCTGAAAATGTGCTGATTACGGAGCCCGGAGCCGTACTTTGCAATTTGAAACCGGGCGACCAGATGACGTTAGATCAGGCGCTGCATATTCTGTTGATTTATTCCGCAAATGATGTGGCAATCATGATTGCC
>CANOEC010000027.1 GCA_947564735.1 uncultured Lachnospiraceae bacterium
GCAGACGGCATGTATAGCAGGAAAGGGGATACAAATCAGGCAACGCTGCTGGTTGATTTAGGTACAAATGGTGAGATGGCGATGACGGACGGCAATCGCATGATAGTCACGGCAACTGCGGCAGGTCCCGCATTTGAAGGCGGTGCAGGCGCGGGAGTGGTGGGAAGCGATATGATTGCATGTACGGCTTCTTTATTAAAGCAGGGGATTCTGGATGCGACCGGACTGCTGATAGAGCCTTATTTTACGGAGGGCGTGATAGTCGGAGAACCGGCGGTGAGATTATGCAATAAAGATATCCGTGACCTGCAGATGGCAAAGGCGGCGGTGCGGGCGGGTGTGGAGCTTCTGTGGCGGAAGATGGGGGTCCCGGAGATAAAGCATGTTTATCTGGCAGGCGGATTCGGTTATTATCTCGATGTGGAGGCAGCATTTTGTATAGGTCTTCTGCCGGCATCTATGCGCGGACGGGTCGAAGCGGCGGGAAATACGTCGTTGGCGGGCGCTTCTATGATAGGACGGGATCTTTGGCGGCGTAAGACTGATAAAGAGGAGCTTGAGAGAAGTCTTTCATCTATTGGCGTGATGAATCTGGCAGAGCAGGAAGGATTTGATAAATTGTATGTGCGTTACATGAATTTGTGTGAGGATTAAGGTTAGGTTAAGTTTTCTCCGCTTTTTGGTTAAGGAATGGATGTTATCCTAACCTTAACAGCGAAACAATCAGGTGAACACAACTGTTATGAATAAAATCAGTCCATACCGAAAGGAAAGGATGGAAGCAGAAGAAAAACCTGAGGGAAAGGAGAAAGAATATGTGGACGAGAAAAGAATTAAAACAGAAGGCGAAGGAGGCTTTGCAGAGGAATTATTGGAAAATTATGCTGGTTGCGGCATTGGTGATGATTTTAGGCGGAGGAATGGGGGCGTCTGGCTCCTCGGTGTCAAGCAGTGTCAGTACGGTTGTTGCCACGGATACCACTGTTGATGAAGAGAAAAATACGGAGCGGGAAGCTGTGGTGACAAGTGAAGAGAATACCGGTGAAGTAGTGTTTTCGTATTCGCTTGAAGAGGCAAAGGATGAAATAGGAGATACGACCGTGGCGGTATATATGGTAGTTGTTGCAATTATTGTAATCGGTATCATCTTGGTGGTCTTTGCAATTGCATTTGCAGTGGCGGAGTTATTGTACAATCCGTTCCGGGTGGGTGTGCAGCGTTTTATGCTTAAGAGTGTTGACGACAAAGCGGAGGCGAAGGAAGTATTCTACGCTTTTGACCATTCCTACAAGAATGTGGTAAGGACAATGTTTCATCAGGATATACAGGTATTCTTATGGTCGCTGCTGTTTGTGATTCCGGGCATCTATAAAAAATATCAATATCGCATGGTATCTTATATTCTGGCGGAGCAGCCGGATATGGATTACAGGCAGGTACTGCAGAGGAGCAAAGACATGATGTATGGTGAGAAGTGGCATGCGTTTGTGTTGGACCTTTCCTTTATTTTATGGCATATGCTTGGTGCGATAACGTGTGGTTTGGCAGAGCTGTTCTATGTTAATCCATATGTCTGGCTGACAGATGCGGCACTGTATCGTAAGCTTTGCGAGCTGCGTGACAAGATACAGCCGGCAGCATAAATGACGGGTGAAATGGTATGCGTGGAGGTGAGGATGGATATGGGATACAAGATTTTGATAGCGGATGATGAGGCGGAGATTCGTGACGTGCTCCGCCTCTATCTTGAAAAAGACGGGTACGAAGTAGTGGAAGCGGCAGATGGCATGGAAGCTATGGAAAAGATGAAAAAGGAAAAGCCCGATTTGGCGATTCTGGATATTATGATGCCGGGGCTAGACGGATATCGGGTGTTACGAAATATTAGGGAAGAAAATAACATACCAGTAATCATGCTTTCGGCAAAGGGGTCCGATGCCGATAAGATATTAGGACTGGATCTTGGCGCGGATGATTATATTACAAAGCCTTTCGCACCATTGGAAGCGGTAGCGAGAGTAAATTCTAATATACGACGGTTTTATGCGCTCGGCGCAGGCGGGGACAGACAGAAGGCAATCAAAGAGCTGATGGTGCAGGATTTGCGCCTTGACTTGGAAGCCTGTCTTTTGTATCGCGGGGAAGAACCGATAGAACTGACATCGGTGGAATATCGGATTATGCAGCTTTTTATGGAAGAACCGGGGAAGGTGTTTACGAAACAGCAGATATATGAGGCGGGCTGGGAGGATGAGTATCTGGTCTCCGACAATAACATTATGGTTTGTATTTCCAAGCTGCGTGCCAAGCTGGAGCGTGATGGCAGGGAATATATTAAGACCATCAGGGGGCTTGGATATCGTCTTGAGAAGTAAGAGTATGCGGCGGTATGAAGGATACTGCCGCATATATGGTGCGCGTAAGGAAAGCCGGAACGGAAGGAGGGCATAAGGGTGGAAGGAGGGCGTGTGAACTTATGGAAAACGGAAATGGCATAGAGACAAAGCAGACGCTTAAGTGGTTTTTAATCAAAAGATTTCTTATGATTATGCTGTTGATTCTTGTCAGTGAGGAAATCATAGGAATGCTCTATGATAATTTTGTCATTCCGTGGATATCGCTATTTCTGGAAAACCAGCAGATCACGATTACATCCAACGGAAGCCCGGTTGCATTATTATTATATATGTTATTTTATTTGCTGGCGTCTTTTTTGCCGGCAGGTATCGGAAATTATGTGCAATATTCTCTCAATAAACATGTGGACGAATCGTTTCAGATTGCAGTGGATTCACCTATGTTTACGGGGCAATGGGGAATCGTCTTAAGAATCGTGGTGATCGTATTGTTTTTTGCGTTGCTTATAATAAGCGTTCTGCCTTATCTGGCAGGCGCTTTTTACTATTGCCGTCTGGTGACGAAGAAAGTCAATGAATTGATAGAGGAGGAGAAGGAGCAGCAACGCGCTTATGACAGACAGAGAAATTTGCTATTGTCGGATATTGCCCATGATATCAAGACGCCGATTACAACCTTATGCAGCTACAGTAAGGCATTGTCGGACAATGTGGTACAGGGGAAAAAAAGACAGGAATATCTGGATGCCATTTATCATAAATCCATGCGGATGAGTGAACTGGTTACGCTGCTTTTTGAGTATGTGAAGATGGACAGCAGCGGGTTTGAGCTGTATAAGGAAGAGGGGGATTTGGGAGAGCTTCTCAGAGAATGTACCGCTATGCTGTATACGGATTTTGAAGAGCGGAAGATAGAGCTTACGGTAGAGATTCCGGATACCCGGTTTCCTTATCAGATGGATAAGGTTCAGATGGCGCGCGCTGTCACAAATTTATTGACCAATGCAGTCAGATACGGCAGGGAAGGTGGAAAAGCGCTGGTGCGTCTGGAGGAATATACGATAACGGTAGCAGATGACGGCATGGAGATTGACGAGGAGTTTGCAAAACATATTTTTGAACCCTTTTCCAGAGCAGATAGGGCGAGAAGCACTAAGGGAGGAAGCGGTCTGGGGCTTAGTATCGCCTCTAAGATTGTCCAGATGCATGGCGGAGAACTGAAACTGGACCGCGCCTACGGACATGGGTATACGAAGGCATTTCAGATTGTACTGTAAGTTTTTATGCTTCTTACAATTTTCATAGGCGCATATATAATATAAAGATGATACATAATTTCCGCAGGTTATATAATAACGGAAGCTATGAATAGAGTAAAGGAATTGATGTATGCGATGAAAAGAGGCAGACTGATAAGAACGGGTATTCTTTTAGCTGTAGCTGCGCTTTTATGTGTGCCGGGTATCGTTGGGTACAGGAGTGAAGCGGTTGCGGCAAATGGCATGGCGGACAGTAGGAAAATTGCACTGACTTTTGATGATGGTCCGCATCCCTACTATACAGAGCAGCTTCTGGACGGATTGAAGGAGCGGGGCGTGCATGCTACTTTTTTTGTGACGGGAAAGCATGTGGAGTTGTATCCGGAGTTAATTGAACGCATGAATGAGGAAGGGCACTTGATAGGGAACCACACTTACAGCCACATGCAGCTCAGTAAGGCAAACGGAGAAGAATTTAAGCAGGAACTGGTGAAAACGAATGCATTGATCGAGGAACTGACGGGACAGGAAGTGCAGTATGTGCGTCCGCCCTATGGCACATGGGATAAGAAATTTGAGCAGGAATTAAATATGTTTCCAGTGCTATGGACCATTGACCCGTTGGACTGGTGCAGCGATAACGTTGCATGCATTGTGCAGAGGGTTACGGGGAAGGCGCAGGAGAACGCCATCATTCTGATGCATGACGAATATAAGAGCACGGTGACCGCGGCGTTGCAGATCGTAGACATCTTGCAGGAGCAGGGGTATGAGTTTGTGACAGTGGATGAACTTTTGTTTGATTAAAATGGGATTAGAGCATTCATAGTAAGCTGGCAGATACCAACAGATGTCAACAACTATCAACAGCATTCGTCCTGCCCTGCGGCGGCATCCGTGGGCAGGGCAATGAAGGCAGGACATTGGAAAATATTATATTTGCGCTTATATCCGTTAAATGGTAAAATATATAAGATTCGTCTTTTATAGAGAGTGTATGTTAATAAGCGCAAGGGATATGTAGAAAATGGATTTGTTTGAATATATGCGAAGTACAAATCAGGAGAAAGAGTCGCCGCTTGCGGCAAGACTCAGACCTGTCACGTTAGAAGAGGTGGTCGGACAGCAGCACATCATAGGAAAGGACAAGCTGCTTTACCGTGCAATCAAGGCGGATAAGCTTAGTTCTATTATATTTTACGGACCGCCCGGAACCGGTAAGACGACGCTCGCCAAGGTTATTGCCAACACGACCAGCGCCGAGTTTACGCAGATTAATGCGACGGTTGCCGGTAAGAAGGATATGGAAGAGGTGGTGTCGAAGGCAAAAGACCTGCAGGGAATGTATGGCAGGAAAACCATTCTTTTCATTGATGAGATACACCGGTTTAACAAAGGACAGCAGGATTATCTGCTGCCGTTCGTGGAGGACGGCACGATTATACTGGTTGGTGCGACGACGGAGAATCCATATTTTGAGGTAAACAGTGCGTTGATTTCGCGTTCCATTATTTTTGAATTGCATCCGTTATCTATAGATGACATTAAGACGCTGATTACCCGTGCAGTATATGACAAAGACAAAGGCATGGGGGCATATGAAGCGGTCATAGACGAAGATGCGGTGGATTTTCTGGCGGAATTGTCCGGCGGTGATGCGAGACATGCGCTCAATGCGGTGGAGCTTGGTGTTATGACGACGAACCGCAGTGAAGACGGTAAAATACATATTACATTGGAAGTGGCGCAGGAATGCATTCAAAAACGTGTGTTACGGTATGATAAATCGGGGGACAACCATTATGATACGATTTCCGCTTTTATCAAGAGTATGCGGGGCTCCGATCCGGACGCGGCGGTCTATTATTTGAGCCGGATGCTGTATGCGGGCGAGAGCGTGACATTTATTGCGAGACGGATTATGATTTGCGCGTCGGAAGATGTCGGCAACGCGGATCCGATGGCGTTAAATGTGGCAGTTAGTGCATCCTTGGCGGTGGAGAGAGTGGGGATGCCGGAGGCGCAGATTATTCTTTCACAGGCGGCTGCTTATGTGGCGTGCGCCCCTAAGAGCAACGCTTCTTGTGAAGCGGTGTTTCAGGCGCTTGAAACGGTGAGGCAGACAGGCAATCTGCCGATTCCTACACACTTGCAGGACGCCCATTATAAAGGAGCGGCGAAATTGGGACACGGAACCGGTTACAAATATGCGCATGATTATCCGAACCATTATGTAGAGCAGCAGTATCTGCCCTATGAGTTAAACGGCAAAGAATTTTATCAGCCAACAGGCAACGGGTATGAAGCAAAGATTAAAGAGCATATGAAACGGATAAAGGAAGAAGCGGCACATGGCAGAGAACAATAAGACGGATTCGTCGGGCAATCAGAAGAAAAAGAAGAAAAAGCGTGTGATAGATAAAGAAAAGGTAGCTGCCAATAAGAGAAAAGCCAAGGCAAAAAAGCAGCGCATGAAAAGGCAGCTGAAGGAAGAGAAGGCAAGAATCAAAGCCGAGAAGCAGAAAGGTAAGGTTCTCGAAGAGTCCGTGAAAATGGAAGAATCAGTGACGCTCAATGAGCAGGGAGCCCTAGAGCGCACGATTACGGTAGAGGAGACTTATACAATAGAGCAGAAACCGGAAGAGCCAAAAGAGGTTAAGGACAAGAATCGGAAGAAATTTTTGGCAGTCACCGGCGTTGCCGCAGCGGTTCTTGTTGTGGCGGGAACCGGCGGCTTTTTTGGAATCCGGCATTATCTGACAATACAGGCGAACGAGAGCGCAGCAGTGGAAGCGATGGTACATACCGAGGCAGTCGGGCTTGCGGAGTACAGTCTGACCCAGAGAAGAAAGGACCATGTGCGTGAGAATGCGGGCAAGGAATCTTCCAAAGCCTTGGTGGATGCGGCAAAATTCCTTATAGACGGCGTGCACAGCAGACCGCCGGAAATCGAACTGACGGCAGAGAATTCTGCGGATTTTATCACCATAGAGAGCTGTAAGATTAACCCGGAGACAGGGAAGGTAGATGTTACGATGTCGGCGGAAGGGCTGGCAGTCAGCGACGACGGGTATTATTATCTTTTTGAGGAGAAGATATATGACACGGCGCTTCGGAGTGATGAATATATCATTGAAGAGCAGAAGGATGTAGACTTGACGTTTTCGGTTAATTTAAATTATAACAGCGCAAGCTCCAGACTCTGTTCCAAATTTGTCGTTGCAGTAAAGAAGGATGGCGAGTTCCTTCCTATCAGCAAACCGAAATTTATCACGAATCCGGAGGCAACCGCAAGATACAGCCCATCTTTTGGGAATACCACATCCAAGAAAGGTCTTTTGGTGGATCCGGAGAGATTAAGCGGTTCAGAGCTGGATGATTTGGGCGTAAGACATGCGGCATACAACATTCCCTTAAGCAGAATCTTGGGAGGCACAAGCAATGAGTATTATCCGACGGTATACTATAATTATAATGGAAGAAGTTATGCTTTTAACGGACAGATTATCGCAGAGTATGATTACATCTTTTCAACGCTGACCAATAAAGGTATTACAACAACAGCTATTATTTTAAACGATATTCACCCCGGCTATATGCAGCTCATCCATCCGAGGGCACGTTCGGGCGGCAGGGCGCCATATTATGCATTCAATGCCACGGATGCAGACGGTACGGAATACATTGCTGCAATCGCTTCGTTTCTGGCGGAACGCTATTCCGGCAGCGGGCATGGGAAAGTGATGAACTGGGTTATTGGCAATGAAATCAATGCCAGAAGCGAGTGGAATTATATAGAATATATGGATACCGCAAGTTATGTGGAAGAGTATGCGAAGGCGTTCCGTATTTTCTATAACTCGATTGTAGCCGTGAACGGCAATGCCAGAGTCTATATTTCGCTGGATCAGCAGTGGGGGAAGAGCTTATATTCCAGTAATGGGTACAGTTCAAAGGAGATTCTGGACGAATTTAACAGAAATATTACGGCAGGCGGCAATATCGACTGGGGCGTGGCGCAGCATCCCTACAATTATCCGCTGACCAGCGCAAAGGCGTGGAGTACCAGTGGAAGGGCTGGGTCTTATGTGCTCAATTCGGAGACGACGCCTGTCATTACCATCAAGAATATACATGTACTGACAGACTATCTGCAAAAACCGGAATATCTGACGGATTCGGGTGAAGTGAGACATGTAATCTTAAGTGAAATGGGGTATACATCTTCGGCGGGGCAGGAATTACAGGCGGCATCATTCGTGTATGCCTATAAAGTAATCGAGTCCAACCGATATATTGACAGTATGCTTTTCTCAAGGCAAACAGATGCGGCATCGGAGGTGGCGCAGGGGCTGGCGCTCGGCATCAATACACAGGGCGGCGGACGCAAATCCATCTACAATGCGTTCAAATATGTTGATACGCCGGAATCTGCCGCATATACAGATTTTGCCCTGCGGATCATCGGAGTCAGCAGCTGGGGAGAAGTGATATCTAAACATTGAGTAAAAAAAGAAAGCGTCTTCTGCACAAGAACTGCAGGGGCGCTTTTCAAATGTAAATAACTAGAAGAGTTGTAAACAATTATTCTAATTGTAAACAATTAGAATAATTGTTTTATGATATACTGATAAATTTCTTGATTTTTATTCTGCCAGTTGGCGCAGATGGCGGAGGCGGTATCTTCATCGGGAACCGACAGGGTGATTTCCACCAATTTGACATGCTTTTCTTTTGCCAGCAGATGCGCTTCATACTCTCCGGAAACGGCTTTATAATAGTCGGATATGATGGAGACTTCATTGCGCATTTCCATTTCATTGTCGGAAAAGAAAGCGCCGATGTCCTTTTTGATAGAGTCGCCTATGCGGTTTTCAAAGAAGGAGAGCGTGTCACGCCCTTCGTCCGTGATTGCCAGATGGGTACGGTTGCGAGTAGACTTGGCGGTGATGAGACCGGCGTCAACCAGCTCTGAAATAACCTGCTGCAGCGTCATGAAATTTGTGTATTCTTTTTCTAAGATAAAATTGCTGACTTGGGCTTTTGTCAGAGGAAAATTAGCCTTGTCAAGCATGTAGAGAACGATTAATTTATATAGGGTCAGAGGATCTTGAGTCATGGTCATGCCTTTCTATCATTGAGCAGACGCCCCTGCCGGGCGCCGCGCAGTTTCATGGTATGGTGCAGCGTATTTAAGACGCCGCGTTTATCAAGGCTCCAGAGGGGAGCAATAAGCAGGGCTTTTGAGCCGTCTCCGGTAAGGCGGTGGACAACGATATCGGGGGAAAGACGTTCCAGACAGTCAATGACAAGTCCGATATAGGTATCTGCAGACAGAGGAACGTAGTCGCCCTGCTCATAAAGCTTTGCCAATCCGGTGCCTTGCAGAACGTGAAGGAGTTGCAGCTTTACGCCCCATGTACCATTGTCATTTAAATAATCAATTGTCGATAACATATGTTTTTTTGTCTCCTGCGGCAGCCCTAAAATAACATGAGTGATGATAGGAATATGAGCCCTTTGCAGCATGGAGACGCATCGGTTGTATACGGATAAGGGATAGCCGCGCCCTATAAAATGTGCGGTGCTGTCATGTATAGTCTGTAATCCCAATTCTATCCAGATAAATTTATCCGGATATTCTTTCATGAGACCATTTAACATTGATGCAATCTCCTCAGAAATGCAGTCGGGTCTTGTCGCGATTGAGATACCGGCAACGGAAGGCTCTTCTAAAGCCTCTTTATAAAGGGCGTGTAGGTGTGCAACAGGACCGTAAGTATTGGTGTATGCCTGAAAATAAGCGATAAAGCGGCAGTCTGATGCATCCGAAGGCAGAACGGGCGATTTATGCTGAAACAGGGAAATACCTGCGGTAATCTGTTCCCTGATGGAAGGATAATCAGCTCTTTTGACTGCGTACTCTCCACTGCCGCCTGCACTGCAGAAGATACAGCCGCCGACGCCGAGTGTTCCGTCACGGTTCGGACAGGTAAAACCGGCGTCAATGGCAATCTTATATAGTTTTTTTCCGTAAGTGTTTTTCAAATATGCATCTAACGAGTAATAGGGTCTTCCGTGCCAATGATTCTGTTCCATACTGATTCTGTTTCCATGCTGTCTGCGTGTTATCTGATGTGTGACTTTACTGCCTCGGCGACAACCTGTGCAACTTTGGGGTCAAAGGCTTCCGGCATGATATTGTCCTCGTTCAGTTCCGCTTCCGGCACAAGTCCGGCGATGGCATGAGCGGCAGCCAGTTTCATTTCTTCGGTAATCTGTACGGCGCGTCCTTCTAAGGCTCCTTTGAAAATACCGGGAAATGCGACCACGTTATTGACTTGGTTCGGAAAGTCGGAACGACCCGTGCCGACGACTCTGGCGCCAGCGGCCTTCGCGACGTCGGGCATGATTTCGGGAACAGGATTTGCCATGGCAAATAAAATGGAATCGCTGTTCATGGAGGATACCATATCAGCCGTTACGATATTTGGCGCCGAGACGCCGACAAAAATATCTGCGCCCTTCAAGGCATCGGCAAGGGAGCCGCTCTCATTGTTTAGGTTTGTGACTTCGGACATTTTTTTCTGCATATCGTTCAGACCTTCGGTGTCTTTGCCGATAATCCCGACCTTATCGCACAGAATAATGTTGGTTAAACCATAATTTAATAAAAGTTTTGTGATGGCGATGCCCGCACTTCCGGCGCCATTTACGACAACCTTACAGTTTTCTTTTTGTTTTCCGACAACTTTTAAGGCGTTGATGATGCCGGCAAGCACCACGATAGCGGTTCCATGCTGGTCGTCATGGAAGACGGGAATGTTCAGTGCTGCTTTCAGACGTTCCTCGATTTCAAAACAGCGGGGCGCGCTGATATCTTCTAAATTGATACCGCCAAAACCGGGTGCAAGATAGGTTACAGCCTTAATGATTTCTTCCGTATCCTGTGTATCCAGACAAATCGGAACGGCATTAATACCGCCAAATTCCTTGAATAGTACGGCTTTTCCTTCCATAACCGGCATTGCTGCATAGGGACCGATGTTCCCCAGCCCGAGTACGGCGCTCCCGTCGGATACGACCGCGACAGTATTGGATTTCCACGTATAAGTGTAGGCGGCTTCCGTATCCTGCGCAATGACCTTGCAGGGCTCTGCAACGCCCGGGGTATAGGCGAGGGATAAATCTTCTCTTGTTTTCACGGGTGTTTTGGAAAGCGTCTCCAGCTTGCCGTGCCATTGTTCGTGTAATTTCAGTGCTTTTTCGTTCGTTGTCATGAGATACCTCGATTCTTAAAACATAATTTAATGTGTGGATAAGCGCAATGGGCGCAATATTTCATCAGCGCACGCACTGCCAACGTGTACATCATATAATATTTATAACTTCTGTGCAAGGACAACTACAACCTGTCAGACGCGTTTAAATGGATGAACTGACATGGAAAGCTGAATTGTTAGGGAATTTTTTATGGAATCGCAAAAAATACTTTCTATTTTATAAAAGGTAGTGTATAATGTGCAATAATGACAGTAAATCAATTCGATTAACACATCAGCGAATAAAATCCCTAGACGAAAGAACGTATACGGAAGAGTGTATATAGATAATTGATTAAAATACAGGAGGCATGTATGAGAGAAAAATATGAGTCGTTGGCACTTGCCGATTTGAAGGCGATTGCAAAGGGTAGAGGTATCAAGGGTACTTCGACGATGAAGAAGGCGGAGCTTGTGGAAGCGATGCTTGCGGAAGATGAGAAGGACAAGGCGGCTGGTAAAGAAGTGGCGGTGAAATCGGTAGTTACGCCTAAAAAGGATGGCGCAGAGGAAGAGAAATTCCCGAGCGAGTTAGACAGCGGCATTACTGCCAGCGGGATTCTTGAGGTTATGAGCGACGGATTCGGATTTATACGTTGTGAGAATTATCTGCCCGGTGAGAATGACGTGTATGTGGCGCCCAGTCAGATTCGGCGTTTTGGTTTAAAAACGGGTGATATTTTAGAGGGTAATACAAGAGTGAAGACGCAGAATGAGAAATTCAGCGCACTTTTGTATGTGAAGTCCATCAATGGTTATCCGCCGGAAATTGCCATGAGGCGGACAAACTTTGAGGATTTGACGCCTATTTTCCCGAATGAGAGATTGAAGCTGGAGACGCCGGGTGCGTCTGTCGCGATGCGGATTATGGATTTAATCAGTCCCGTCGGTAAAGGACAGAGAGGAATGATCGTGTCACCTCCGAAGGCAGGTAAGACAACCTTATTAAAGCAGGTGGCAAAATCCATTACAAGAACCGCACCGGATGCCCATCTGATTATTCTGCTCATTGACGAACGTCCGGAGGAAGTAACGGATATCAAAGAAGCCATTGAAGGACCAAATGTGGAAGTTATTTATTCTACCTTTGACGAGCTTCCGGAGCATCATAAGAGAGTGTCCGAAATGGTAATCGAGCGGGCAAAACGTCTTGTGGAGCACAGGCGTGACGTAGTCATCCTCTTAGACAGCATTACCCGTCTGACAAGAGCCTATAATCTGGTCGTTCCGCCCAGCGGACGTACCTTATCTGGCGGTCTTGACCCGGCAGCGTTACATATGCCGAAGCGCTTTTTTGGTGCGGCGCGTAATATGCGGGAGGGCGGCAGCCTGACGATTCTTGCCACGGCGCTGGTGGAGACAGGCAGTAAAATGGACGACGTCGTATACGAGGAATTTAAAGGAACCGGTAACATGGAGATGGTGCTTGACCGCAAGTTGTCCGAGAAGAGAGTATTTCCGGCAATTGACATTCCGAAATCCAGCACGAGAAGAGAAGATTTGCTATTATCTCCGGATGAACTGGAAGCCATCAACATTATCCGTAAGGCGTTGAATGGTATGAAGGCGGACGAGGCGGTAGAAAAGATTCTGGACATGTTTGCGAGGACGAAGAACAATTTTGAATTTGTAAATATGGTTAAGAAAATGAAATTTATCTGATGTTTGACAGATTTTATTCGATAAAGGGCTTGCATACCTGAAATTCCTATGCTACAATGTAAAAGCTGTCGATTCGAGACGGCATGGGATGAGAAATAGCAGTGACGGTAACGTCTATTTACTTTTAAGTTAGAAAAGGAGCATGGTTATAAGATGAAAGAAGGAATCCATCCTGAATATTATCAGGCAACAGTAACGTGTAACTGCGGTAACACATTTGTGACCGGTTCTACGAAACCGGAGATTCACGTTGAAGTTTGTTCCAAGTGCCATTCATTCTATACAGGACAGCAGAAAGCGGCACAGGCGCGCGGACGTATTGATAAGTTCAACAAGAAGTACGGTGTGGAAAGCAAATAAGTTTGTACAAAAAGGTTGAGGTGCATATCTCAACCTTTTTAGATTTCAATAGCGAGGAATACAAAATGGCTAAGAAAAAGAAGATGAGATATTCCGGTATCGGGGGGCAGGCGGTGCTGGAAGGGATTATGATGAAGAACAAGGAACAGTACGCGGTGGCGGTGAGAAAGCCCGATGGAGAGATTGAGGTAGAGGTCGAGCATTATCTCGGTATCGTCCATGGAAGCAAGCTTTTGAATGTCCCGTTCATAAGAGGGATTTTTCAATTTGTAGATTCTTTGATTCTGGGTATGAGGAGCCTGAATTATTCGGCGGCTTTTTACGAAGATGAGGATGCCAAGGAGACAGTGGCGGACAAAGCGTTCCACAAACTGTTCAAGGATAAGGCGGACAAGGTGTTCAGCGCTATGGTGATGATTTTATCTTTTGCGCTTGCGATTGCAATTTTTATGGTGCTGCCGTATTACGTGACCTCTCTTTTTGAGGGATATATCAGAAATGCCTCCTTCATGGCAATTATAGAGGGAGTGCTCCGTATTGTGATTTTTGTAGGATATGTTTTAAGCATTTCTCTGATGAAAGATATCAGGCGTGTTTATATGTATCATGGCGCAGAGCATAAATGTATCAACTGTATTGAAAAAGGGCGCCCGTTGACGGTAAGGAACGTCATGAGAAGTTCGAAGCAGCATAAGCGCTGCGGGACAAGTTTCCTGCTGTTCGTTATGCTGGTCAGCGTCATCCTGTTTTTCTTTATCCGGGTGGAAAATCCTGTGTACCGTGTTTTGATTCGTATTGCATTGATTCCGGTGATTGCAGGGATTTCTTATGAAATTATCCGGCTTGCGGGCAGAAGCAATAACATATTAGTCAGAATGATTTCGGCGCCGGGAATGTGGCTGCAGAGACTTACGACAAAAGAGCCGGATGAAAGTATGGTGGAGGTTGCCATTGCGGCAGTGGAAGCTGTCTTTGACTGGAAGGCATATTTGTACGAGGCATTTGGATATGAGGTGGATGATTCTTGGCTGAAGGACGATGAGGAGCCGGAAGAAGAGGATGATTGACTGGAAGTGCGGATGGTAATAACATATGTTGTATAATGAAGGACTGACCTATCGGGAATTATATCAGTGGGGAGCGGAGCGGCTGACACAGACAGATATTCAAGAAGCAGAACTGGATGCAAGGCTCTTACTTGAATGGTGCTGCAAAACGGACAGAAATACACTGCTTGTACATGGGGAGCGGAATATCTCAGCGGAGGAATACAATCGTTATCATAAGTGTATTGCAGAGCGTGAAAGACATGTGCCCTTGCAATATATTACCGGTGAGCAGGAGTTTATGGGATTGACTTTTACCGTGAATGAGAAGGTACTTGTTCCGAGGCAGGATACGGAAATCTTAGTGGAAGAAGTGATGCGGTATCTTCATGACGGTATGCGGATTCTGGATATGTGTACCGGCTCCGGATGCATTTTGATAAGCCTGCTGCATTATTCCAATGACTGTACGGGAGTGGGCGTCGATTTGTCCAAAGAAGCCTTGCAGGTTGCCAGTAAGAACGCGGTGCGGCTTCTAGGGCAGACAAAAGAAGCGGCAGATGCATCGTTGTGTGCGGTGGACATGGAGAAAAAGCGCGTTTCATGGATACACAGCAATTTGTTTGAGCAGTTGGATTCTGGAGAAAAGTTTGATATAATCGTATCAAATCCGCCATATATAAAAACAGATGTTATAGATACTCTGATGCCGGAGGTGAGGGAATATGAGCCACGGATGGCATTGGATGGACAGGAGGACGGGCTGTACTTTTATCGTAAGATGATTGC
Source organism: uncultured Lachnospiraceae bacterium (assembly GCA_947564735.1). Taxonomy (GTDB): domain Bacteria; phylum Bacillota; class Clostridia; order Lachnospirales; family Lachnospiraceae; genus UBA3282. The sequence goes on from CANOEC010000027.1 coordinate 14,796, forward strand.
AGAGGCGGGCGGATATCTGAATAACGAGGGCATGCTTTTTGTTGAAATCGGATATGACCAAGGGGAAGCAGTCTGTATGCTTATGAAAGATGCCGGATATGAAGAGATAGAAGTGGTAAAGGATTTTGCAGGACTAGACAGAGTGGTGCATGGAGTACTTTGGAGGTAATTATGTTTGATAAATTAGAAGACTTACTGAGAAAATTTGAGGAAATCATGAATGAGCTGAGTGAGCCTACCGTTGCGGAGAATCAGGACCGCTTTCGTGCGCTCATGAAAGAACAGAGTGATTTGACGCCCATCGTGAACGCTTATAAAGAATACAAGAAGTGTAATCAGGATATCGAAGATTCACTTGCCATGTTGGAAGGCGAGTCGGATGAAGAGATGCGTGAGATGCTAAAAGAGGAGCTTGCCAGCGCGAAGAAACGCGTAGAAGAATTGGAGCGGGAGTTGAAGATTCTACTTCTGCCGAAGGATCCTAACGATGAGAAAAACGTTATCATGGAAATCCGTGCAGGCGCAGGTGGAGACGAAGCGGCGCTTTTTGCGGCGGAGATTTATCGTATGTATGTGCATTATGCAGAAGGCAGACGATGGAAAGTGGAGACGATGGAAGTGGAGGAAATCGGCATCGGCGGCATGAAGAGCGTAACCTTTATGGTGAGCGGGCAGGGTGCATATTCCGTGTTAAAATATGAGAGCGGTGTGCATCGTGTACAGCGCGTGCCAGAGACGGAGAGTGGCGGGCGCATCCATACTTCTACAATCAGCGTGGCGGTTATGCCGGAGGTAGATGAAGATATAGATATCGTTATTGAAGATAAAGATATACGAATAGACGTCATGAGGGCCTCTGGAAACGGTGGGCAATGTGTGAATACGACAGATTCTGCGGTTCGGTTGACCCACTATCCTACGGGTATTGTAGTGTATAGCCAGACAGAAAAATCACAGATTCAGAATAAAGCGAAAGCGTTTGCACTGTTGAAAGCAAAATTATATGATATCGAGCAGCAGCAGCGTCATGACGCGGAGGCGGAGATGCGGCGCAGCCAGATTGGTACAGGCGACCGCTCGGAGAAAATCAGAACGTATAACTTTCCACAGGGGCGTGTCACTGACCACCGAATCAACTTGACAATATATAAGCTGGATAAGGTAATGAACGGGGATATTCAAGAAATCCTTGACGCGTGCATTGCGGCGGACCAAGCGGCAAAACTCGTGAAGATGGGGGAGAACTGATACCATTCAATTAGTGACGATTAGCCGTCCCTCTGTGTATGGAATTGCAGCCGGATTATGATATTTCAATGAAGCGGTGAAAAATGGTGAGGGTAAGGAGTTGCTTATTTTTGAGAATATATTAAGAAGAGATGGGTTGTCTTTTGCGCAGTTGAGAGATTTATCTTACAAATCTGATATAGGTATACGATTGAAGAAAAATCTGCATTATCTGGATAAAAATCAATTGTTTGATGAACTAATTAAGGTGAATAAATGGTATGACACATGTGAACATCTTCATGACATGACGATAGATTATCGCATAAAAAGTATTCAATCAGCAAAACTAAAATATGATAAATACTATCCAAATCATCAAATAGCTAAAGGTTTTAATGATATGTTAGGATTTCGGACTCTATGTGATGACTATGAAGATATATTGGAGATGGAAACATGCGAACATATCCGTGTAGCAAATATGTCAAACGGAAAATCAAATGATGATGGATATAGAGGTGTGCATATTTATTTTCAGATGAGCAGTTTTCATTATCCGATTGAAATTCAGTATAATACATATTATGATAGGCAATTTAATAATTGGCTGCATAAATATGTATATAAAAGGGAATATAAAAATAATCTGGGCTGTGCCTTGCGTAAGGCTTATGAAAATGCTAGAATTAGAAACGAAAATGAGTTCAAGGAGATGTTGGAATATGTGTTATCTGGTAGCGAAGAAATTTAATGATACAGGTTGTTTGGCTTTGCAGACGACACATGGATTGCATTTAGCTGAGTTCAAGGAGAAACTGATGCAGATGGTGGGAACTGATACCATTCAATTAGTGACGATTAGCCGTCCCTCTGCGTATGGTGAGTATGAACCTTATCAATTTGTGGAGACGGAACAGGAATTTGAGGAGAGCGTATTAAGAATGAGGTAAAAGCTCTATATAGCAGAATAGTTAAGTGAAAGAGGCGAACTTTGCTTTATGTCAAGGTTCGCCTTTTTGTGGAATATTTTTCTGCTTGTTTAGGAAGAAGAAAATGAATGAAATCTATGGTATGCTGTGCTACAATATGTATGTAAGATAATCAGCAATTAAGCTATAAAGATATAAATATGGAAGGGTGCGTTGTTTGTGAACGAGAGAATGACTTGGGAACAGATACAAATGAAATATCCTGACCAGTGGGTTGGGCTGGTGGAAGTTCAGTATCAAAATAATGATGGAATTTCTGTAGAATCTGCCGTTGTTAAATATGCGGATAAAAAGAAATCGGAACTGACCAGATTGGTATTAAAAGGGGAAATTATTGCTCGTCATACAAATCCGGAGGGGCATATACAGCTTGGTATGGTGGGTGTATTATGAAACAGTATACATTGAGATTGGATATTGGTGGTATTTTATATCCAAGTATGCACATCATAGCAAATAATGAGATTAATGCTACATTTAATCTAATATTGAGCGCGACAATGTTTGAAGGACTTATTTACCAGATTGATACAGTAAATCATATGTTGAACATAGAAATTCCAGATTGGGAGAGTAATGTGCGCAATTTGAGAGTAGTAAATGAAAATGGTAAAATTTTTGTGCTTTGTAATGCGGCTGAGCGTAGCAGCTTGAATACTTAGTTTTTACCATAATATTGAAGCAAAAATACAAACAGGATGTATTATAAAAGTGAATATAGGTTTTGTACGGACACAAAATGGAGAGTACTATGATTAAGGGTGAGTTAAGAAATAAAATTGACAGAATATGGGAAACATTCTGGACAGGAGGCATTACCAATCCGTTAGATGTGATTGAACAGTTTACTTATCTACTGTTTATCAAACAGTTAGATGATGTAGAGACGACAAAAGAGAGTGACGCGAATTTCCTTGGCGTGCCGTTTTCGTCGATGTTTCCGGACGAATACCAGAAATATAGGTGGAGTAAATTCAAGAACTTAGGCTCCGCAGAAGAAATGTATGAAATCGTTGCAAATGGTGTGTTTCCGTTTATCAAGAATTTACATCGGGATGGAGATTCAGCGTATGCGCGTTATATGGGAGATGCAATTTTTAAGATTCCTACGGCGGCAATGCTTTCCAAAATTATAGACGGGATTGATGCGTTAGAACTCGGTGATGAAGATTCTAAAGGCGATTTGTATGAGTATTTATTATCAAAAGTTGCAACAGCAGGGACGAATGGTCAATTTAGAACGCCAAGGCATATTATTAAAATGATGGTTGCCTTAGTAAAACCGCAGCCGGAGGATATTATTATAGACCCGGCTATGGGGAGCGCAGGATTCTTGATTGAAGCGCAGCAGTACCTTCGTGAAAATCATGCAGACATGTTCCTTAATGCACAGTTGCGTGAGCATTTCAACAATAACATGTTTTATGGAAATGATATGGACAGGACCATGCTTCGCATTGGGGCGATGAATATGTTGCTGCATGGCGTCGATAATCCGAACATATCTTACAGGGACAGTCTATCGGAGCAGAATGCCGATGTAGAAAAATATAGTTTAGTGCTTGCGAATCCGCCTTTTAAGGGAAGTCTTGATTATGATGCGGTGTCTGCGGATTTGCTTAAGGTTACAAAGACAAAAAAGACGGAATTGCTTTTCCTTGCATTATTTCTTCGTATCTTGAAAAAGGGTGGAAGAGCGGCTGTTATTGTTCCAGACGGGGTGCTGTTTGGCAGCAGTAACGCGCATAAAGAAATCAGAAAAGAAATTCTTGAGCATAATAAACTGAATGCAGTGATTTCCATGCCAAGCGGTGTATTTAAACCCTATGCAGGTGTTTCGACGGCTGTTCTTGTATTTACAAAAACCGGAACTGGTGGGACAGACAAGGTGTGGTTTTATGATATGAAAGCGGACGGGTACAGTCTGGATGATAAAAGGCAGGAGATAGCGGAGAGTGATATCCCGGATATTATTGACCGTTTTAGTCATTTAGATGGGGAGGACAGCCGCGCAAGGACTGAACAGAGTTTCTTTGTACCGCTGGAGGAGATTGTCGCTAACGGTTACGACCTTTCTATTAATAAGTATAAAGAAATTGTATATGAGAAAGTAGAGTATGAGCCCACAGAGGTTATTATGGGGCGAATTGAGCAGATTGAGGCGCAGATTCAGATGGAGATGGCTGAATTAAAGAAGATGTTGAGCAGACAAATTTAGATTTGTCGGGATGGAAGACAAGAAAGGAGATATATCATGACAATGGCTAAAATAGAGATAGATATTCCTGAAACTATGATACAGTATATGGTATCTGATGACTTGGAGTCTGCTAATATTAGGAATGCTATGGTTCTATACCCATATATAAAAAGAGGGGTAATTTCTCACGGAAAAGCGGCTGAATTATTGGGAATGCACAAGTTGGAACTCATAGGTTTGTACAGTGATATGGGAATAGACTATCTGGATATGACTGAGGAAGAATTTGAAGAAGAGATGGAAACTGTCCAGAACTTGCAGAGGGCAAGCCTATGATTGTGATATCAGATACAACGCCGATTATCTCATTGATTAAAGCGGGGCAGATAGATATTTTAGAGAAATTATATGGTAAGGTTTTTATTCCTGAGGCGGTATATAAAGAATTGACAGACAACGCTTTATTTGTTGATGAGGCGAAGATTGTAAAAAGTGCTTCTTACTTGATAACAGAGACTGTGCTTAATACTATGGCGGTAAAAATTTTGAGAGAAGTGTCGGGTTTAGACGCAGGAGAAAGCGAAGCGATTGTATCATATGGAGAAAAAGGTGCAGACCTGCTTCTAATAGACGAGAATAAGGGAAGAAAGGTCGCAAAACAGATGGGAGTCCGCCATATTGGAACAGTAGGATTACTGGTCAGTGCCTGTAAAGAAGGATATATAACACCCGAAGAGGTGGAGAAGTGTTTGGATGTGATGAGGAATGGTAAAATACGCCTTAGTAGAGTGTTGTGCAATAAAGTTTTAGAACAAGTTGGCAGAAAAGCAAAGTATTGATTCTATGGCAATAAGTATGGTTAAAGGACTCTGGAGTGAAAATAAATATAATTAGTAAGGATGGTATTGTTATGGAATATATTTTAGAATGTCCATAAGAGGCGATAAAGGAAAAAAGAAGCGAGTACGCCGCATGAGTCTTAAGAGACTGTACGGTAAAAACCGCTTCTTTTAGAAGTATATTATATGAGATAGAAATCAATGTCAAGAAAATATTTAAACTGTTACGTTAGATTGATGGAGAATAGACTGTGGAGCGAACAAAATTAGGAGAAGTATGTGAAATTGTTTCAGGAAGCACTCCTAAGACGGGAGTAAATGAATATTGGGATGGGGATATCAGTTGGATTACTCCTGCAGAATTAACAGATGAGATGTACATTATTGAGGAGAGCCAGCGAAAAATAACGAATATAGCGGTTCAGAAAACCGGTTTACACCCATTTCCTAAGGGAACCGTAATTTTATCTTCAAGAGCGCCCATAGGTAAGGTTGCTATTGCAGGTAAGGAAATGTATTGTAATCAGGGATTTAAAAATCTCATATGTTCAGAGAGAATAGACAACAGATATCTGTATTGGTATCTTAAAGGCAATACTGATTATTTAAATTCACTCGGCAGAGGGGCAACATTTAAGGAAATTTCAAAAGCTATAGTTGAAAATATTGAAATTCCATTACCGGAGGTAGAGGAGCAAGTCCGATGTGCGAATGTATTAAAAGAGTGCTGGGATTTAATAGCAATGCGCAAAGAGCAAATCAAGCAACTTGGTAACCTCATCAAATCCCGATTTGTGGAGATGTTTGGAAATGTTAATCGATACACTACAGTTGGAGAAGTTTGCACAATCATTACTGATGGAACACATCAGCCCCCTAAGTTTGTTCATGAGGGGATACCATTCATATTTGTATCAAATCTGGCAAATAATGAAGTAACTTATGAAACGGAAAAATTCATCACCGAGGGAACATACAATGAACTGATTGGGAGAACACCCATAGAAATAGGGGATGTTTTACTTACGACTGTCGGGTCTTATGGACATCCCGCAATTGTTAGGAGTAATAGAAAGTTTTTATTTCAACGCCATATTGCCTATTTGAAGCCAAACCGTGTTGTTATAGACAGCGAATATCTTAAAGCGGTGTTATTATCTGACGATGGACAAAAACAGATTGAAGAAAAGGTAAAAGGAATAGCACAAAAAACATTAAATCTTTCTGAAATTCACAAGATTACTATTCCTTTACCTGCAATGAAACTTCAAAACCAGTTTGCCACCTTCGTCCGCCGGACCGACAAATTGAAATTTGCCGCATAAAACACCCCGCTACTACACATTTACAAGAGGTAAGCCATTATGGAAACGAACTTTGACTATCTATTAGAGAAAAAAGAATATGCAGATTTTGCTGTTCAGGCAGTAGAGGCGGAGAAGAGTCTCTCTATTTCTCCGGCGACTTGCGCGATATTGTCGAGACGCGCCTTGGAATTAGCCATAAGATTCGTATTTTCCTATGATGCAGAGTTGAAGCTGCCTTATCAGGACAATGTTTCCAGTTTGATTCATGAGCGGACGTTTCGCGATATGATTGAACCAAGACTCTTTCCGATGTTGAAATATACAATTCATCTTGGCAATGTTGCGGTTCATACCAACAGTAACATTAAAAGGGATGAGGCTGTTATCGCTTTAAGAGACCTCTTTGAGTTCTGTGACTGGATTGATTATTCTTATTCGAAGGAATACAAAGAGAAAGCGTTTGATGAATCTATTTTGGCATCAGGAAATGAAAAACGGGTGAAGGCAGATGAACTACAGAAATTGTATGATAGTCTGAGCAGCAAAGACAGGAATCTTGAGGAGATTCTCAAGGAAAATGAATCTCTCCGCCAGCAAATGGCGAAGGAGCGCAGGCAGAATATTCAGACAAGGGAATTTCATATTGATACCCTCAGTGAAGCCGAAACGCGTAAGAAATACATTGATGTGGAATTGAGAGAAGCAGGCTGGATGATTGGCAGAAATTGCACGGTGGAGGAACCGATTATCGGGATGCCCAATCATACAGGAACCGGGTTTGCGGATTATGTACTTTGGGGTAAGGACAATCTTCCGCTTGCTGTGGTTGAAGCGAAGAAAGCGTCTGCTGATGCAATGGTCGGGAGGCAGCAGGCTAAACTATATGCCGATTGTTTACAGAATCAATATGGCAGAAGACCACTGATTTTTACAACGAATGGCTTTGAGTTTTTTTATACAGATGATTACATGCGTTATCCTACCAGAGAGGTTTCGGGTTTCTTTACACAGGAAGAACTGCAGCTTGAAATTGATAGAAGAAAGCTTCGCAAACCGTTAGAAAATATAGAGATTAATGACCAGATTACTGACCGTCCATACCAGAAAGAAGCTGTTACGGCGGTCTGTGATGCGATTTCAAAAAGACATAGGAAAATGCTGATCGTGCAGGCAACGGGTTCGGGTAAAACGCGGGTCAGCATCAGTATCGTCGATGTGTTAAGACGCCACAATTATGTGAAGAATATTCTTTTTTTGGCGGATAGAATTACTTTGGTAAGACAGGCAAAGAATAGTTATGCGAATTTGCTGGGGATTTATCATGCTGCAATCTATTGGAGGACAAAGACGACCCGGAATCCTCAAGAATGATTTTTTCTACCTATCCAACTATGATGAATGCGATTGATGAGAAGAAAAATAAATCCGGGGAGCGGTTATTTAGTCCCGGTCATTTTGATTTGATTATCTGCGATGAAGTTCATCGCTCTATTTATAAAAAGTATCAGGAAATTTTTGAATATTTTGATGCAATGCTCTTAGGTATGACGGCAACGCCAAAAAATGAAATTGATAAAAATACATATGGAATTTTTGACCTTGAGAGAGGCGTTCCTACTTTTGCTTACGAATTAGAGAAAGCCGTTGAGGAGGGATATCTGGTTGATTATTCAACGCTTGAATATAAGACCAAAATCATGGAAGACGGTATTCACTATGATGAGTTGTCTGAGGATGAAAAGGAGGAGTATGAGGAAACTTTTGGTGATGATGAAATGATTGCAGATGATATTTCCAGTACGGCAATCAATACATGGCTTTTTAATAGTGATACGATAGATAAAGTATTAAAAGAGCTCATGGAGAAGGGACTTAAGGTCGAAGGCGGCGATAAGCTTGGAAAGACGATTATTTTCGCGAAGAATAGCAGACATGCAAAAGTGATTGTGGAAAGATTTCATGTGTTATTTCCTGAATGTGGTGGAGATTTTATAAGACAGATTGATTATAGTATTAATTATTGTGATTCTTTAATAGATGATTTCAGCACAAAAAATAAAATGCCGCAGATTGCTGTTTCAGTAGATATGCTTGATACGGGTATTGATATTCCGGAGATACTGAATCTGGTATTTTTTAAGAAGGTTAAAAGTTATGCGAAGTTTTGGCAGATGATTGGAAGAGGAACACGGCTTTGTCGTGACTTGCTGGGAGAAGGAGTTGAAAAGGAACGTTTTTTGATTTTTGACTTTTGTAATAATTTTGAGTATTTCAGAGTGGATAAGAAAGGCAGTGAGAGTGGTATTCAGGAAACACTCTGCGAGAAAATCTATAATACGAAAGCGCAGATTTGCAGGGAGCTGCAGTCTCCGTCATTTGCTTTTGATGAAGGGTATGCTTCTTATCGGGCTGATTTGGTAGATGATCTGCATCAGGCGGTAATTGCGCTAAATGATAGTAGCTTTATGGTAAAACTGCATCGCAGATATGTTGAGACATATCGTATTCTGTCTAGTTGGAGTAATCTTGAAACTGTTGAGATATCGGATATTAAGACACATATTGCGCCGCTTGTAAAACCCGGAAAAGAGGATGAACTGGCAAGGCGATTTGATTATCTGATTTACAGCATTGTCTTGGGGATTTTACAGAGTAAGAGTGTCCAGACGCCTATTAATATTGTGAACCAGACAGCAGAGCAGTTATCCACTAAGTATTCGATTCCGCAGGTTGCGGCACAAAAGGAAGTGATTGAACAGATTAGACAGGCAGAGTTTTGGGAACATACCACGATTTTGGAGCTTGATCATGTCCGGGCGGCAATCCGTGATTTGGTGCAATACATTGATAAGAAACGTACAAAGATTTACTATACAAATTTTACAGATACGATTATAGATACCATGCAAGGGGCACCTATCTATGACAGCAATGATTTGGAAAACTATCGGAGAAAGGTTGAATACTATCTGAAAGAGCATAGTGACAAGATTTCTGTATATAAACTGAGAAATAATAAGCGATTATCCGAAGGCGACCTCAAAGAATTGGAACGTATCTTGTGGCAGGAACTTGGCTCTAAGGACGATTATGTAAAGGAGTATGGAGATACACCGGTTGGCAGGCTGGTTCGCAGGGTGATTGGAGTAGACAGAACTGCTGTCAACGAAGCGTTTAGTGAATTTCTTACAGAAGAGCGGCTGAATATTAATCAGATACGTTTTGTTAATCTGATTGTTGACTATATTGCTGTAAACGGTAATATCGATGATAACAAGGTACTTACACAAGAACCGTTCAGGTCCGTGGGAAGTATTACTACATTATTTAAGGACGACATAGGAACGGCAAAGCGTATCATGGAAGTCGTCGAGGATATCAAGCGTAATTCTGAGGAAATTGCGTAAGCCGCAATATATGAAATGCAGATAGTGTAAGAACACATTTATTTTTCTAAAGAGAGATAGTATAAATGAACCAATCCAAAAAGCGTCCAATGCAGCCGTTGTGGCTCATTTAGGATGCTTTTTTTGTGAATCCTCATCGAATATCCCACAAAAAATAACACCACCAATGTAACCTTTTGCGCACATTAGGAATCTAATCAGTATAACACATGTGTAAACGGGGGCTGCCGCTGCAGAGGCATGACCGCACAATACGAAGATGAAGAAAGGCAAGGTTTAAAAATGAAGAACACAGTAAGCCTGAAACTGGTCGAGAAGGCAGCGAAAGGAAACAGAGAAGCTTTTGGGGAACTGATTATCATGCATCAGGAGTATCTGTATAAATTGGCATATATGTATACCAAGAATGAGCAGGACGCCTTGGATGCAGTGCAGGAATGCGCCATGCGCGCAATGATTTCCATGGACAAGCTTCGTGAGCCAAGATATTTCCAGACATGGATTACACGCATACTGATTAACAGCATTTACAAGGCACAGAAAAAGTACAAAGACAGCAGTCCTTTTGAGGATTATAACGAAGCGGCGCCAGAACATACGTTATCAATAGAAGAAAGAACCGATTTGTACGATGCAATAGACTTGCTTCCGCCAACATACAAAACAGTAGTTATTTTACAGTATTTTCAAGGGATGAAAATCAAGGATATTGCGGAAGTCATGGGTATCCCGCAGGGCAGTGTAAAGGCGTACTTATATCGTGCCAAGGAGCTGTTAAGACAGCAGCTCGATGATGGGGAGGAAGCTGATGCATGGGCAAAGTAAGAGACAACATGGGTATAGAAAGCCGAATAGAGCTGCGCAGTGCAGAAAATGAAGGAAAAGAGTAATAGAAAGCGATGCTGGAAAAGAATGATAGTGTGTCTGGTAAAAGAGAAAGGAAAACGGTAGATAGAATGAAAAGTGAAAGATTTGACACGATAGTGATACCTGATAATTTGTCTCAGTGTGTGCGTAAGGGTATCAGACAGGGTGAAAAAATATATATGCGTAACAAACGTAAGAAAATGATGATACGGATTGCTTCGTCTGCGGCGGCGCTGTTATGCTGCTTAGGAATTTTTGCTTCCCAGCCAGCGCTGGCGTCAAAGATTCCGGTTATCAGAAATATCTTTAAATTTTTGCAGAAGGACTATTCTTATCAGGGAGATTTGGATGCAGTCGCACAGAAATTTGATGAGACGGAAGGAAGTGATGGCGGCGCGGATTGGCAGAATGAGAATACAGAAGGCGGCGGTCTATCGCAGGACGATGCCTTAGGAACAATGGAAAATAATACTAGTACAGTCGATTCCGCCTACACGAAGTCCGTAAACGGCGTTACGGTATCTGTTTCGGAGGCATATTGTTCTGTGGAGGCAATTTATCTGTCAATGATGATTACGAGTGAACAGGCTTTTCCAGAGACAATGATGGATATGGAAGAACAGCCGATTATTTATTTGCAGGGAATGGCGGACTATTCCTTTATGCCTTCCACGGGGGGCGAGGCAAATGGGTATTCCAATGGCGGTACGGGTTCGTTGGAAGGAAAATTTATAGATGAACATACTTATGCAGGCATTTGCCGGATAGATGCGCTGGATATCTTTGGAAATGACACGGAACTGAAAGAAACCTATCGGACCCTAGACTCTTTTGATATGGATTATACGATTAATCGGATTATCGGCGATCGTGCCGAGCCGGAACCGCTTGATTATAAAGGCAAGACACAGGAGGAGCTGGAGGCGATGTCGGACGAGGAGTGGCAGGCGTTTATGAGTGAAATTACGCCGCCCGACAGGAATCAGTTCCCGAATAAGTATGAAAACTGGTGGTTTGACGGACCGTTTACGTTCCATCTCCATATAAAGATGGACAACGACGGTGCACAGGTAGTCACGGTGGATGAAATCAATGATACCGGAGCCGGTCTGTATCAGGTTGTAAAGACGAAGTTTGAGATTACGGTGGAGGAAAAGTGCAGTAAGGAGCGTGCCGAAAAGGGTGTATTTCTGGTGGTGCTTGACGCGGACGGGCAGCTTCTTCCAAGCGGGAGCAGCAGCTTTGCGGACACATATGCCATCAACGGCAGGGACGTCTCGAAGGTATATGCGTATGTCTGTGACTATACAGAATATATGGATGACATCAAAGGACATCGTAACGATAGTAATTTTAAGCAAATTCTGGAGGAAAGAGCGCTGTACAAGAGAGAAATCATATTTTAAGGTAACTATCGTGGAGGCACAGCCAAATAGGAGGCTGTGTCTTTTCAATTGTGTTATTATGATAATGGGGTTTGTAACACGGCTGTAATATCTCCACTTTATGATAGGGTTAACGCCAAAGCAGGTCAACATAGCGGCGGCATATAATGGAAACAAGGAGAGACATGTATGATGGAAATTTTACAGGCAGTAAACTTAAAGAAATACTATCAGAGCGGAGACAATACGGTTAAGGCGGTGGACGATATCAGCTTTTCCATAGAGAGGGGAAGCTTTACGGCAATCGTGGGCACATCCGGCAGCGGTAAGACCACGCTTTTAAATCTGATGGGCGGACTGGATTATGCGGACAGTGGGGAAATCATCATAGACGGGCATTCGATTATGAAAATGTCGGAGGAGGAGCTGACGGTATTCCGCCGCAGGAATATCGGCTTCGTCTTCCAGAACTACAATCTGATTTCGATACAGAATGTTTATAAAAATATTGTGCTGCCCATCAGACTGGACGGCAGGAAGCCGGATCAGACGTATATTGAGCATATCTGCAGGGAACTTGGCATCGCGGATAAGATGGACAGATATCCCAATCAGCTTTCCGGCGGGCAGCAGCAGAGGGTATCCATCGCGAGGGCAATTGCGGCAAAGCCGGCGGTGCTCCTTGCGGATGAACCCACCGGTAATCTGGATTCCAAGACGAGTGCGGAGGTGATGGGGCTTCTTAAGATGACGTCGCAGGAGTTCCATCAGACCATCGTCATGATTACCCACAATGAGGCGATCGCACAGCTTGCGGACAGGATGATTCATCTGGAAGACGGCAGAATCGTAGGAGACGACAGGGCGGCTGCTATTTGGAAGGATGCGTCGGAGTGGGCAGCACACACTGCAAAAGACATGCGTGGAAGGGAGGCGTCCTTATGAGTATCATGTTTCAAAATTCCAATACGGCATTGGAAAAGGAACTGGCAGCGGAAGATTATAAGGCGCATCCTATAAGAAACAGGCTGGCAGTCCTTGCCGTCGCGCTGTGCGCAATTTTGCTGAGTGTCACATTTTCTGTGGGAATCGGTTATGTGCAGACGCTCACCCGCGCGCTTGGCGCTTCGCTGGGACCGGGTGCCGACAGCGCCTCCATTTATGGGGATGAGAAAATTCTTGAAAAAGTGCGTAAGCAGCCGCAGGTGGACTGGGCGGCATATGTGAGACGATGCAGCAGTACACGGCTTCACAACAGGGAGTTTGCAGGGCTGGACGTTTATCTGCTGGCAGCGGACGAGGTGCATTATGATAAAAATATGGTAGAGCTGCTCGTTGGGGAATATCCAAAGACAGAGAATGAGATTCTGTTGTCGGATACGATGTCCGAGCGTCTCGGTCTGGGGCAGCAGGTGGGAGCATCCTACAGCCTTAAAGTGGTCGTACAGAAGGGTGATGAGCAGACGGAAGAAGAGATACCCATGACAGTGTGCGGCTATTATCGCAATCCGCTGCGAAGCTGTGCAGATATCTATGAGGAAATTTATACGGGAGAGGCTTTTATCGATATTTATAATCCTTATCTTCCGGCGGGCTATGATACGATTTATGTGAAGTTAAATAATCTGAATCCTTTGAAATTCGGACATGATCAAGAAGAGAAGTTAATCGAACTGAATGAAATTGTGGAGGGTAACGGCAGATCATTTAAGGAAAGTGATACAACGCTTGCCATCATTATTCCGATGGTGCTGGTGATTGTGTGTATTATGTTCTGCGGCTATTTCTTTATCTATAATATTTTTGATATCTCTGTCGTAAATGATATACGGTTTTACGGGGAGTTAAAGACCATTGGGATGTCTTCTAAGCAACTTCGGCGTATGTTGTTGTGGCAGATGAACAAAATCGCGTGTTATGGAATTGCCCTTGGCGGACTGGCGGGCTGTATTATCGGCCGGACGGCTGCTGTTAAGATTACGGAGGCGTTTGCGGAGAACGTGGCGATGTATTATCAGCCGGCAGGCATTGCGACAACCTTTCTGTCAGGGGGGATTTTTGCATGGCTGACCCTGCTTATCAGCACGTTAAAACCCTTTCGGATTGCATGTACGATTTCCCCGGTGGAAGCTGCAAGATACCGTGCGAAGAGGAAAAAAGGAGTGTTTTCCGTAATATCGTTTGCCCTAAGCGGCATTCTGTTTCTGGTAGTCTTTACGCTGGCAATCGGTTTTTCGGTGGAGGCACAGATTGACAGGCGTCACAATACGGATTTTCAGATTAGGCATAAAGGGATTCTATGGGCGCAGAATGAGCCCTATGAGCCAATCAGCAAAGAACTGGTGGAAGCCTTGCGTGACTTGGAGTTCGTGGAAGATTTGAGAACCTATTATATTGCAAGAACAAAGCCGGATTGCAGCATAATTGGCGGTATTTATTGGTATCAGACATCGGCGGAAATGACTCCGGAAGGGGAGATTGCGCAGGATCAAATCGCTTATGTGAAGAGTCAGTTTCAGGAGACGGCTGATGAAGAAATAGCATACAGAACGAATGACAGGGGAAATCTGCCGATTACCGTCTGCGGTATGGATGCGGAAGGGCTGCAGGATGAAATGCGCTGGCATACGGTTTTAGAGGGCAGCATAGATTCAGAGAAATTTGCGTCTGGGAACTATATGGTCTATCTTCGTGACGGCTTTGTCGCGGACAGGGATCAGAGCGGGAATATGGAATATGCGGTTCATGCCGGTGACGAGGTAAGCGTGACATTCTATGACGATGTGGCAGACCGCTATGTGGACAGGACATTTACGGTGATGGCAATTGTATTAAATGTGGACCCGTATGGAGGCGGAAATTCAAACCACTCAAATATCTGGGTGACGCAGGAGGACTTTCGGAGCATTTATTCTGATTACGAGAATCTTGTGGGCGCGATTACGTTTAATGTAAAGGACGTTATGCCGGACGGCGGGACCTTTCAAGAGGTAGAGCATGTGTTAGAAGAAGATGGAAATTTGCAGCTTATGCTTGATTCTGTCTGGCAAACCGGTGTAGACTTTATGGAGACGAAAAGGACGGTTACGGTGTTTGGAGTGTTTTTGATTGTGATTGTCGGGCTTATCGGAGTTGCCAATATCATCAATACGGTAACGACGGATGTGATGGCGAGAAAAGTGGAATATGCCGCCATGCAGTCCATCGGCATGACAGGACGCCAGATGGAACAGGATATCTTCCGCAAATATGCGGAGTATATTTTTACAGCGCTTATCCTTGCGGTGGTGGTTGGATCGGGTATCTCCTATATGGTCGGTTCAGGCGTTGTCTTTAACTTTTCACTGGCGGCGCTTTTGACGGCAATCCTGTTGTTCTTTATTTTCTCAGTGCTTTTGTGCATAATGATGGCACGGATTTTGGCAAAGGTGATGAACAGACGGTCAATCGTGGACAGACTGCGGGATGTTGTATAGAAAGTGTAATGATAATGGAAAAGCATATTTTAGTGATAGAGGATGACAAGGCGTTGAATGATGGAATCGCCTTTGCATTGGAGCGGGAAGGGTATTTTGTTCACAGAGCTTACACCCTTGCAGAGGCAAAAAAGTGTCTGAAACAGAAGATAAATCTGATTCTGCTTGACATCAATCTTCCAGACGGGGACGGCAGGGATTTTCTTAGGAATGTCTTGTCAGAACAGCCGGTGCCAGTGCTTTTATTGACGGCAAGAGATGCGGAGCATGATATGCTGAAGGGATTTGCGGCGGGCTGCGACGATTATATTACGAAACCTTTTTCCGTGCCGGTACTGATGATGAAAATTGCGGCGGTGCTAAGGCGCAGCGAGGGAATTTCGAGGCAGCTTTATGTGGACGGCGCTCTTGTGTATGATTTTGAGAGGAAGTGTCTGACAAGGCATGGAATGATGGTGGAACTGACAGCGTTAGAATGCAGACTGCTGGAATTATTTTTGCATAACAGGGGAATCGTACTGACTAGAGAGAGGCTGCTTGAAAAAATCTGGGACGCTGACGAACGGTTTGTGGAGGATAGGACGCTCAACGTCACAATCCGCAGGCTGCGTATGAAGGTGGAAGAGAACCCGGAGCAGCCGGAGTATATCAAAACCATATTTGGCATGGGCTACAAATGGGAGGACAAACAGTCATGAAACGGGGACTTCTATATCAGTTGCGTAACGATACGGATATGTTGTGGAAAGGCGGTATGGGTATTATGCTCATACTGCTTTTCCTGTGCATAGGGGTTTTAGGAACCGCAGGGGAGAACACCGGTTTTCCAGACAGGGCGAATTTGTGTATAAAGTTGATGGCTGGATATGGCATAGCGGGGCTTGGAGTCCTGACAGGCGTATATTTTATGGTGGTGCAAAACGCGAATGGCACGCTCTATCAGTTTGGAGAGTGGATGGAAAGTTTGACGGACGGGCAGACAGAGCTGGTATTTCCGGTGGCGGAGGATACGATTTTATCAAGGCTGCAGGGGCAGCTTTTGCGTTTTTATGATATTCTGCATTTTTCTGAAGAGCGTGAAAAGAGGATGCGTACACAACTGGACGAAAATATCGGGGATTTGGTACATCAGCTTAACACACCGATTACGAATATTAAGATTTATGCCGGATTTTTGGAGAGAGAAGATTTGACAGGAGAGGAGAGGGAGCGGTTTACAAAGTGTCTGGAAGAACAGGCGCAGAAGCTGTCATGGCTGGGGGAAAGTTTTTCCAAGATTTCCCGTCTGGAAATGGGAATTATCCGTCTTAAACCGGAGGTGCAGAAGTTAGAGCCGGTCATTTTGCGCGCAGTGGGAGAAATTATGGAAAAAGCACGGAAAAAGAATATGAATATCATATTCAAAGGCGATGTACAGGCGGATGTGACCGTGGACGGCAAATGGACGGCGGAGGCGGTTTTTAACGTGTTGGACAATGCAGTAAAATATGGGGAAGAAGGAAGCAAAGTTGAGATTGAGGCAGTGAAGATGACCAATTATGTGGCTGTTGCCGTGAGAAATCAAGGACTTAGGATTGATGCGGAGGAGTACCATCATCTTTTTAGGCGTTTTTACAGGGGAAAAGACAGCGGAATGACGGAGGGGTCCGGTTTAGGGCTGTATATTGTACGAAAAATACTGGAGGAAGAGAAGGGGTATGTGACAGTGGGAACAACGCATGACGGAAGGACAGAATTTGTATTGTATTTGTATAAGGTGCAAAGAATGCCGTAAAATATGCAATGTGTTCCATATAGTTTCTTTTTTATATGACTTCTGATATAATAAATGCAGTTTTGCCGCTTTGTATGATAATGTATTGTGAATGAAAAAACGATAGATACTTATATATATTATCATATGCGGATTGTGTTTTCAGAAAACAGAGAGGAAAAGATTGACTATGGAACGGGATATTTTAGTGAATCAAGATAGGTCAGCACCGAGATTGTGGGAGTTTTATGAGGAATTGAATGAAATCGTATATGTCGCAGACATTGACAGTCATGAACTGATATATATGAATCGGAAGGCTAGGGAAGTATACAATATAGAAGACATACAAAAAATAGAAGGAAAAAAATGTTTCGAGATATTGTCGGGAAGCAGTGCACCCTGCGTATGCTGTAATGGCAACAGACTCAAAGAGGGATTTTTTGCTGAGGAGATACGCTACAATCCGGTTCTCAAGAAGAAGATGGCGTCAAAGGATACTTTGATTGCGGAAAACGGTAGAAGGTACCGGTTTGAACTGGCGGTGGATTTAGGAGCGTGGGAACAGCAGAATATCGGATATGAAGCCAATGAAAGCATGGTGAACGAAGGACTCAGAATTGCTTTGGCTGCACATTCTCCGGAGCAGTCCATCGCCGTTTTGCTGGAATATTTAGGGCAGTCTTTGCAAAGCGAGAGAGTTTATATTTTTGAAGAAACAAACTGTCAGACGGTCAATAATACTTATGAGTGGTGCGCAAGCGATGTGATTCCCCAGAAAGAAAATCTTCAGGAGGTACCGGTAGAAGTCGTAAGGATGTGGTACCAGCGGTTTGTCAAGGGCGAGAGCGTTATAATCAAAAGTGTGGAGAGCATTAAGGAAGAAGACAAGGCGGTTTATGAGTATCTGTCACCACAGCAGATACGGTCATTGGTAGTGTCCCCATTAGTCAACGAAGGGAAAATAATAGGATTTTACGGCGTGGATAATCCGCCGGAGAAATATCTGGAGCATATCACGACACTGCTTCAGATATTAGGACATTTTATTGTGGCGTTGATTCACAGGAGAAATCATGTACGCCGGCTCGAAGAGCTTTGCTTTGAAGATCAGTTGACCGGAATAGGCAACAGACATGCTGTGCAGGAACATTTCGGAACGTTAAATCCGGACGACAGCATCGGCATTTTGTACTGCGATGTGATGGGGTTAAAGAAGATGAATGACAGTATGGGACATAAAGCGGGCGACCAGCTGCTGATTCGTTCCAGTGAATGTCTGAAAAGAGTTTTTCACGAGTATGAACTGTTCCGCATAGGCGGGGATGAGTTTCTTGCACTGTGCGTCGGAATTGAAGAACAGGAGTTATATAGAAGAATTGAACTGTTAAAGGATGAGATGTCAGCTCATCATGCGCCCATGGCGCTTGGCTGTGTCTGGCGTGCCGATGGCAAGGAACAACTGGACAGGCTGCTTACGCTTGCGGATAACAGAATGTATGAGGATAAACGGAAACTGTATGAGACGAAGTACAAAGAGATGAGGCGTTGATGGAGGAGAGGAACATGAGAAAAAAGGAACTGGCATTGGAAGTAATTGCACGGCTGAAGGAGGAGTATCCCGATGCAGGCTGCTCATTGGAATATGATGAGGCGTGGAAGCTGCTCATCAGTGTACGGCTGGCGGCACAGTGTACCGATGCGAGAGTCAATGTTGTGGTTGAAAAGCTATATGAAAAGTATCCGGACGTGGCTTCCCTTGCAGCGGCAGAAGTAGACGAAATCGAGAAAATCATACATCCCTGCGGATTGGGAAACAGCAAGGCTAGAGATATCAGCGCATGCATGAAGATGCTGTCAGAGGAATACGGCGGCAGGGTGCCGGATGATTTCGATGAGCTTCTGAAGCTGCCCGGCGTAGGGAGGAAAAGCGCAAATCTGATTATGGGGGATGTTTTCGGAAAACCGGCAATCGTGACGGATACGCACTGCATCCGTCTGTGTAACAGAATCGGACTGGTGGATCAGATCAAAGAGCCGAAGAAAGTGGAAATGGCACTTTGGAAAATCATTCCGCCCGAAGAGGGAAACGATTTCTGCCATAGACTGGTCTGGCACGGCAGAGAGGTCTGCACAGCCAGAACAAAACCGTATTGCGATAAATGCTGCCTGCAGGATATCTGCAGACGACAGGGAGTATGAGGCGTTTTCCAGAAAACCCCGTAGATGTGGAAAAACACAATCGTGTGGGGTGAAAGCCTCATGATGGCGCAAAGCATGAATTTAGGGCAAAGGAACGCTGAAGGATTCCTTGCCTGACGTTTCTGCGGACAGTACTTTGTGGGTTCTGTAATAGGTCGGGGTACATCCAAGAAACTTCTTAAATAATTTGTTAAAGTAACTGGTGTTGTTAAATCCTACCGACAGAGCCAGATCGGCAATTGAAACAGGCTCGTCGGGATGTTCCATCATTTTCTTGGTCGCTTCAAAGATACGGTATTTCATCAAATACTCAAAAGGCGTCATCTGCAATGTGCGCGCAAAGCAGCGGCAGCATTCACTCTTGCTGATGTGCACACTCTCGGCAATCTCATCTAAGGAAATCGGTTCGGCGTGATGCGTCCTGATATACAGCATCGCCTGCTTCACCCGCTGTTCATCCAAAGAAACATGCGGTGGAGGAGCGGTTTCCATCTGCGGCAGTCGGCTGATAAGTTCAGACCAGAAACGGCACAGATATCCCTTGGTCGATATTTCATAGCCGAAGGGCTTCGTCATATTGACGGCGATAACGTCGTTTACAGCGTCAATGATACGTTCGTGCCATGCATTTGTTTCATCCAGAACAAGCATTTTAAACAGGCGGAAATTCTGAATCGGAAGCAGGAACTGCGTCTGTAAATAGCTGGGTCTGTATCCGAACAGAAAGTCCGGATGAAATACAACAGAGTAGAAAATACAGTTTTCGGCATTCAGGGAATGGATGGAATGCATGACATTCTGGTTAATAATAATGCCCTGACCGGGTTTCAATGTATAGGAAGTATCGTCTGTTGCGACTTCCGCAAAGCCGTTGTCAATAATCAATATTTCCATTTCTTCATGCCAGTGCCAGCGGATTCTGTTTAGGTATGATTTGCGCAAATCAAGATAGAAGACGTTGACAGGGTAGTCTAACGTTCCAAAATCATTCTGTTCATAGCGTCTGCTGTGGGAGGCTAGAATTTCGTCCGTTTCCATATCGGAGAAAGCAGTAGTATCGGAGGCAGATGCTTCGACCGGCACAGATTTTGATGTGTTGTGTATTGCAGATGTATCTGTATCCATACTTTTCATAACGGTTGATATGCTCATGACTGACCTCCAGTTCCGTTACCTTTTGCGTGTGCAAAGCAAATGCCGCGGCATACCTTTGTTCGTAATTCCGAAGAAGTCCTTTACACTATCTTAACATGAATATTTATGAGAGTCAAAGCATGTTTCAGCATATCTATAGGAAAAGGGGGAAGAAATGATATGGACTCTCAAAAAAACGAAAATCTTCTAAATCTGGCGCTTGACACGCCTGAAGCGGAGCGCGAGCGGTCTCTGGAGCTGAATGTGGGGTATGATGCGATAGAAAAAACATGGGAAGTGATTGTAAAATACCACGGTTCTTTGGAGCAGTTAAAAACGCGGCGTATTCTTGTGGAAGAACTGATTGCGGGCTATGCAATCCTGACGGTGCCGGAATCGGAAATGGATGTTCTGTCCGCAACAGAACAGATAGAGTATGTGGAGAAGCCTAAAAGGCTGTTTTTTGCGGATTTGCCGGGAAACAATGCGTCCTGTTATGCACCGGGAAGCCGGCTGTTTGGTACGTTGACCGGAAAGGGCGTGCTGGTGGCGGTCATTGATTCCGGTATCAGCTACTGGAATGAGGACTTTCGCAGGGCGGATGGTACGACAAGAATCTTATATTTATGGGATCAGGTACTGGATAGAGAATTTACAAGGGATCAGATTAATGAGGCGCTTGCTGCGGGCAGCAGGCAGCAGGCGCAGCAGATTGTCTCCAGTATTGATACGACGGGACATGGAACGGCGGTGGCAGGCATCGCGGCAGGAGGCGGCGGTACAGGTGGCGTATCCTATGCGGGGGTCGCACGCGAGAGTGATTTGCTGATTGTGCGGCTGGGGACGCCGAGAGCAGATTCTTTTCCACGTACAACGGAGCTGATGCGCGCACTGACTTATACGGTCAATAAGGCGGTTGCACTGCAGATGCCGGTGGCGGTTAACTTAAGCTTCGGAAATACTTACGGCGCCCATAACGGTACGTCCCTGCTGGAAAGATTTCTGGATAACGTGTCGGAGATTGGACGCAGCGTAATCTGTGTGGGCAGTGGGAATGAAGGCGCCTCCGGAGGACATGTGGGCGGAAGTGTGGTGGTCACCGGGCGAGGCGGCGTAAGGAGTAATGGAAGCGGAACGGCAGCAGGGGGACGGGCGACATCCGTAGGAGATGGACTGCTTGCAGGGGTGCGGGATGTTCAAGGAATAGGGATGCGGAATAGTCAGCTTATAAATGGATTGACTGGAAGAGTCATAGATTTTGACAGTAATGTCACAGAGAATATGACACGCGTGGAACTGGTCGTGGGAGATTACGAAAGTGGCGTAAATATACAGCTTTGGAAAGAATATACGGACAGATATGCAGTCATTCTTGTGTCACCTGCCGGAAATTATCTGATTGTGGATACTGACCGACCGGGTAAACAGACTTACCGTCTTGAACAGACGGAAATTCTGCTGTACAATGGGGAGCCGGCGCCCTATCTTACCAGTCAGGAGATTTATTTTGACCTGCTTCCTGTGGCTGGCAGTCGCTATGTCAACAGTGGTGTGTGGACTTTTCTCTTGGAACCCATAGAGACGGTGACGGGAAATTATACATTTTATCTGCCGTCCGGTACGGTACGGAATGCCCAGACGCGTTTCGTCAGACCGACGCCGGATGTGACGTTGACGATTCCCTCAACTGCCTCTAAGGTAGTTACGGTGGGCGCATACGATTCGGTATACGAGTCATATGCGGATTTTTCCGGCAGAGGCTATCTGTATCAGGAACAGGTCAACAGCCGTACGTCGGATTCCTTTGTGAAACCGGATCTGGTGGCGCCGGGGGTCGGCGTAATGGCGCCTGACAGGGACGGCGGGTATTCGCCGGTGACGGGAACTTCTTTTGCTGCGCCTTTTGTCACGGGAGCGGCGGCGCTTCTGATGCAGTGGGGAATCGTGATGGGAAATGACCCGTATCTGTATGGGGAGAAGGTGAAGGCGTATCTAAGAAGAGGCGCGAAGCCGATTCGCGGGGAGACGGAGTATCCGAATGCGAGAGTGGGGTATGGGGCGTTGTGTGTGGAAAATAGTCTGCCGGGGTAAAAATGAATAGACTTTTGGTGTAATAAGTACTTTGTTTAGGTATATATGGTGTCGAATAAAGAGCTTATTTGTTAGACAATTATAAAATAATAGCAAATTCAGTGCTATTTTTAAATAAAATATGATATAATTAGTTCAAACCATAGATTTCGAGCTTTATCCCGGCGAACAATGCAAGAAAGCGTATATCACGTTGCATTTTCACAGATAAAGTGCAAAATAGCAAGTAAGTAAGCTTGGACGTGAATTGGAAGCCCATAACAGGATAATGCGTAAGATCTGCATGGACATGGTAAAAGGGAAAATTATGCAGTTAAAAGAGATTTACGAAAGCATCATAGCAAATGTGACGAAAGAAGGCGGCTTTGTGTTCAGCGGGCAGACGCTTGGGGAAGCAGGGCAGTTTTTGGAAGAATATTTTAAGGAAGTGACAGGTAGTCCTGTTTTTGAAATGCGTTCTGTTGAGTGCCGTCCGCCGGAGAAAAATCTGGTGGCGGTGTGCGGTACGTGCAATGATGGACAGGTGAAGGCGGAGGCCGGATTTTTCTGGCAGGCGTCGGCTCTTATGATGGAACTGCGCCTGTCTTTTTTGATGGATATGGATATGGAATTTTTTCCGGGCAGGACGCTGCGTACGGGGGAGGCGGTGAAAAAATACCGTTTCCGCATGGATCAGAAAGCAAAGGTTTACCGGTCGCGAAGCGGCGTTTTGCGGGAGGAACTTTCTTACACACAGTTTCTTGCGCTGTTTTTGGAGGGGCTTGCAGGGGAAGGGGCGTGTTTGGCAGAGGCGGAAGTCTGGCCGGTATTTCGCGGGATGGCGCTGACGGTGGAGGAAGTATGGGAAGCCGGGATTGATAAAAGGCGAGTCCGGGCGGAATCGGACGCGGTGCTGCGCATCACGGACAAGATCGAAATCGGCGGCTTGGGCATTGAGGCCGTGCGTTCTGACAAGGCTTACGGGCTGGCATTAAAGGGGAGCATCTTTTTTTGTGAAAAATCGCTTCCGGTAGTTCTACATGCCCGGGAGAATGAGTTCGTTTTCGGGATACAGGCAAAGAAGGACGATGTGGGGGAACTTGCCCTGAAAGACCTTCTGCAGTTGGTTGATGCCCCGTTTGCAGATACAATCCCTGATTATTTTTCGGTGCTGAAAAATCTGCGCCTGCACAGGCTTCTGTTCTTTCTGGATTCCGGTCTGGGAGCGCTCCGGGCGGCAGAGATTGAAATCACTTCGCTTGAAGCATGGAGATTCCTGGGAGTGGATTGTTTTCAGCTGAGGGATATCCATGTTTCGTTCTCTATGTCCTTCGCGCCGCAGTGTACCTGCGTGGCGGAAATTTCGGGCATGCTCTCCGTTGGTTCTTTTGATATAGAATTATGCGGCACAAAGGAGCAGGACGGGTTTACGTTCCGGGGACAGATGCCTCAGGATTCGGAGCTGAATCTGAAAACGGTGGTGGAGTTCTTTGCGGAGAGTTTCGGCGTACCGTCCGTGTCCCTGCCGATCCCGGATATTCTGTTGAAATTTGTTTTTGTCTCCTTCAGCACGTCGGAAAAGAACGGAAAACCGTTCCAACTGTCCGCGTTCGTGGATGTACGGCCGTCGGACGGGCAGGATGATATCGCAAAGAAGCTGTTAAATATCGGTGCGCAGATTCAATTGGAATCCGCGCTGCAGGGCGGTGTGCGCACTTACTGCGGCAATCTGAAAGGCGCGGTTGAGATTGCCGGGCAGGTGTTTACGGTGGCCTATGAATTTGGCCGCCAAAGCGGCAGCCGGATATCGGCGGAATGGAAAAGCGATACGAAGGAATTGTCGTTTGTCACGTTGCTGGCTGAATTTCAAGTGACGGATGTCCCGGATATTGTTCGGCGCATTTCCATCGGCGTGAATGAGGTGTCCGCTTCTTATGACATCGGGAAAAAGGAGCTGTCACTGACACTCGTGAGCCGCGGACATGGGCAGTTTTCGGCATATATCTGGAAAGACGGGAAGAATCGCTTCCAGTACGCGCTGGAGCTTACCTGTATCAAGACGCTGGAATTATCAGACCTGCCCGTCGTAGGAAGGGATTTCAAGCTGCTGGACAACGTCAGGATCACGGGGATCGGTCTGTCGGCGGCATCCGCAGCCTACGGTGGAATCCGGGTGGGCGCAGGGATCCGGGGTACTGTGGAGGTGGGCGGCGGCCGGTATCCCTTCGAGTTGGAGACGCAGAAAGATACGGAGGGGAACGAAGTGGCGGATGCGTATGCGGACGCCGGGGAAACAGTCGGGTTGTATAAATGGTTTCCGGTCAATAAGAACCTAGGGATTTTCTCGTTTCAAAGGATCGGGGTGACTTATCAGAAAGGGGCTGTCGGATTTTTGCTGGACGCGTCCCTCAGTGCGTCGCCGATCGGGATGGAACTGCTGGGTATCGGGATGGGTTTTGAGTTGGAAAAGCCGTCTAATGTGCGGTTTTTTCTGTCGGGCATGGGCGTTTCCTATACCAGCCGGACGTTAGTGGTGAACGGCGAATTTACCGCCAATGGGGATGCGGGTTATGACGGTGCGCTTCTGGTGAAGATGGCGGGGATTTCGCTGTACGCGGTCGGTTCCTATCAGGCAAAGTCCCTGTTTGCCTATGCGCTGCTGACCGGAAAGATCGGCGGTCCGCCGGCGTTCACTGTGACAGGCATTGCGGGCGGATTCGGTTATAACCGCAGCTTAAGGCTGCCAGCGGTGGAAGATGTGGGGCAGTTTCCGATGATCCGGGCGGCGGTCGGCGGACTGGACAAAAGCGCCATGATTACGGAGCTGGAGCGGTATGTCACAGTGGCATACGGGACAAATTTTTTGGCGGCGGGCGTGAAGTTTAATTCTTTCCAAATGATAGATTCGTTTGTCCTGTGCACGGTTTCTTTCGGGAACAGGCTGGAGATCGGGCTGCTCGGGTTGTCGGAGATCTCGGTGCCGGCTAATACCGGGGCGGCGCCGATTGCCTATGCCCAGCTTGCGCTGAAAGCGGTTTGTGTGCCGGATGAGGGTATTGTGTCCGTTATGGCGGAATTGACGAGGGAGTCCTATATCCTGTCAAAGGCATGCCATCTTACGGGCGGTTTTGCCTTTTATTTGTGGTTTGGGGGCAGTCACAAGGGGGATTTTGTGATTACCCTTGGCGGGTATCATCCGGCCTATCGGAAACCGGAGCATTATCCGTCGGTTCCAAGACTGGGATTCCGGTGGTGCGTGACACCGGAACTGACGTTCAGTGGAGAACTGTATTTTGCGTTGACACCTCGCTGCCTGATGGCGGGCGGCGCATTGGATGCCGTTTACCAGTCCGGGGATCTGCGGGCATGGTTTAGCGCACGGGTGGATTTCCTGCTTGGATGGAAACCGTTCTACTATGAAGCTTCGCTTTATATCGGCCTAGGGGCTTCCTATCGGCTGTTTCTGCTGTTCGGGTACGTGACGATCAGTGCGGAGCTGTCGGCCGATTTGCATATCTGGGGGCCGGATTTTTCCGGGGAGGCCAGAATTACTTGGTTTATCATCTCCTTTACGATTCGGTTCGGGCATTCAAAAAACGAAAAAAAATACCTTGTGTGGGATGAGTTTGAGAAATCTTTTCTTGTATCAGGGAACAGGAATTTGTCTGCGGATGCCGGTCTGGCGCCGCAGGAGAGGAAAATCCATGCGGTATCCTACACGGCCGGCCTGCTTCGGCAGTCGGAAACGGAAGGCGTGTTTGTGGATCCGGAGGCGCTTCGGATCTGCGTCCGCTCCCAAGTGCCGGTCACGGAACTGAAGGTAAACGGCAAAAATCAGGAAGTGCCGCCGACGCCTCTTGGCGTGCTGCCCATGGGAGAGAATAAGAGGCTTAAATCGTCCTGCAAGGTCAGCGTGACAGACAGCGCAGGGCGGCAGCAGGACATGAGGTCGGCGTGTGTGAGGGAGAACGTCCCGACAGCGATGTGGGGGCTGTCCGAAACAGGGATGAACGGAGCCGGACTTGTGGAACAGGCCTGCGTCGGAGTCAGTCTGTCCCCGATTGTAAAGCAGGAATATAATATGCTCCCGTCCGAAGGCTGGCTTCATACGGAGGATCTTGATTTCAGAATCGACAGGACTTTTGCGTGGAATCATCCAAAGCCTTTGTCCGGCCCGGACTATCCGCAGCAGGATACCATAGCGGCGTTTGCCGGCACGGTGGACGCGGAGGGGACAAGGAAGACAAGAGAAGAGATGCTGTCACAGTGGCGGGAGATTGGGGTTTTATTTGATATTGATAAGGAAAAGATCGGCCTGCAAAAGCTGGCAAAGCGGGCGCAGGATTTGTTTACGGAGGATATTCGGCTGCAGACAATGGTGTGAGGGCGTTATTTTGCACACCCGCGTCATACACCTGCCGTATGGTGTCGCAAAGGCGGCCGGAAGGAGGGGGACAACAGATGGAATTTCAGAATATCAGACTTTTGCGGGCAAAGCTCCCCGACCTGGCGGCCGGAACCTATACCGTACATGTGGAACAGGATGTGCAGGAGCCGGAAAACAGAACGCTGCCTTCGACGGATAGTGTGTTTCATGTCGGTGCCAGAAGGTTTGGCATGGAGCAGGGACTCATACACTCGGTTTATCCGCCGGCGGACAGCAACGGCTGTTATAAGGAGACGCTGCCTCATATGGTGTGCAGCCAGGCATCATTTCCATGGCTGCGCAGGATGTATGACGGACAGAAGGACGATACGGTACCTTTTGTGGCGTTAATTTGTCTGGTGGAAGGCGAGGATTTTCAGGAGGGGCAGGCGGCCATCGGCCAGCTTGTGAAGCCTGGAGCCGACGATCCTTACTTTCCCCCGTGTGATTTGGAAGGTATGGTGGGGGAAAAGGCGGAGGATATTTGTAGTTTTGTGGATATTGATGCCGCCCTCTGCGCGGAAATCCTGCCCAGGGAGGAGGAGTTAGCTTGTCTTGCGCATGTGCGGGTTACCAGTCTGTACGATAAGTCGGATTCCCTGATTTCGCAGGACGGAAGTTTTTCGGTGGTCGTCTGCAACCGGTTCCCGGAGTCTCCGTCGGGGGAAAGCAGGAGAAATTATGTCTTTCTGGTGTCTATGGAAAACTACCACGGTCATCTGCCGGAGGGGGAAAAGTTTGCGGAGGTGACGGCAAGGAAAAGGGCGCGGTTTATTGTGCTTCATAAGTGGGCTTTCGAATCGACGGCAGGGGATACGCCGGGTTTTTCGCATATTATGAAGAATCTGGATGTGGGGGCCTTTGCCCTCCCGAAGACGGGGAAGGAGAATGAGGCGTCAAAAATCGCGGAGCGGGGCTATGTTCCCCTCGTACACCTGACAAGGACGGGGGAGAAGACGGTATCCTTTTACCGCAGCCCCCTTGTGCCCTGCAGGACGGAGGTGTTTCCGTATAAGGAATGCCATACAGCGGACGGTGAGATTCGTTATGATCCGGAAATAGGCATGTTTGATATGACTTACGCAGCTGCATGGCAGATCGGACGGTTTATGGCTATGACGGATCAGGAAATTGCCCGCCAGATTTATTTATGGCGGCGCAGCGTCGTCACAAAGATGCACAGAAGCCTAGAAAGAGCACGGATGCTGTCAGCCTTTCGCGGATGCGCTGCGGTGGAACGGGGGAAGGAGAGGGGGAGCGCACCGCAAGGTTTTCTGTGGTATCTTGCGCAGAAGGATTCGGTTCTTGGTCTGTTAAGGCAGGAAGAAAATATGGGGGATCGAAACGGGCTTGCGCGGGCCGGGCTGGAATGGATGCGGGACGTGTCGGCGGGAGAGCGGATTATGGCTGAGAGCGGATTGGAGGCAAAAGAATGAAGAAGGCGGAGTTATACACGTATCTGGAAGGACAGGACGCGGCGGACGAGCTGCCGGAAACAGTCAGGCTCTGGCTGGCGGATAAGTACCAGATGTGTGGCGTTCCCTTTCGCTATCTGGTGCCGGACGAGGGGCTCCTGCCGCCGGAATCCATCCGGTTCTTTTATATGGATAGAAACTGGTCGGACGCTATGGCGGCAGGGGCTCTCAGCATCGGTCGGCAGACCGGACCGGATGCGGCGGTGAACGGGGCGGTGTATCCGCTGCTCGTCTCGCAGGCTGTTTCCCGGCTGCCAAAGCGCAGGCTTACAATGATGCATGAGAATCATCTGCGGGAGGAACTGCGTATGAACGGCGTTGTGTTATCGGAAATAATCGGGGAAGACGCGGTGTTGTCAGGGTTTCTTCTGCGGTCATGTCTGGTGCGGTACTGGAAGGGAGTGGAGGTGGGAGGATATGAGAAGCAGGAGAAGCGGCATATCCTGAGAATGGACACGCTGTCCGCGGAGATTCTTTTCTGTCTGTTTGACGGGGAGATTGACCGTGTTCTCATCCGGGAACCGGCAGAGGAGCTTCATTTCGGGGTATCGGATGTATGCCGGGGGTCGGCGGACAATCGGGTCAGAGTCCGCAAAATCGCCGGGCAGGTCGGAGAATACAGCGGGGCGGAGGCAGCGCTGGCGGTAAACGATAAGGGAAGGGCGGATATCGGAAGTTTTACGCGGGCAGTGCAGGATGCGCTTGGCAGCGGGGCGGGGACGGTGTATTCGGCGGAACTGGCCTTGCAGCTTCTCTCATCGGGGGATTGTTGCGAAATCAAAAACGAAGGGTAGGGTTAATATGGGCTATTTGCTTGTACCGATTGCAGTGGAAGCGTTTGTTGCGAACCGGCATAATGAAAAGGAAAAGTGGATCAGCGATGTGATGCCGGACTTCACCGCGCTGTCTGACACTATTTTGGGGGATAATCTGCAAAAACCGCCATTTTCCTTACAGGAACCTCTGGAAGCGGGGGTACATATTCATTTTATTCTGCCGGATGCCCTGACCCATGGAACGGAAGAGGAGGGTACTTTCCGGTATCCGGATATTCCCGACCGCTGGCTGGTGGTGCGGATATGGCAAAAGTCCATGGAGCCGGCCTTTGCGCTGGCTGCGTGGCTGGTGGAAAGTGATTATGTGGGGATGGAGGAAACGCATGTCCCTGCACCGGACCTTAAGGACGGGGAACAGCCATACCGTTATATGGGGCGCTGCTACAGGCTTGGCGAAGAGCCGGAAAAGGGGACCTATCTGGGCGGATTGACTGTGTTTGGACCGGGGGATCCTTCCTTTGCGGCTTATTATCCGAACTGCAGGGGCGTGCTGGGCTTTCATGACCCGCTGGAGGATGTGCCTTACGGCACGTTGTCCTATTTTGTGGCTGGCTGGTACGGCAGCGGGACGGACCCCATGGTACGGTTGGACGTCGGATCATGGCAGAGTAAGATGGAGGAATTCGCATGGAAGGTTTCAGGTGCGCCGGAGACGGATGAGTATGGGCGTGTGTGCAGCCGGATCCTGTGCCATGGATTGGCATGCGGCGTGGAGTGGAGAGGTCCCGAGGCGTCCTACGACGACGGCAGGCCGAAGGGACATGTCGCCGTCACTGTGGGGGATACTTCGACAGAGGCGCTCTCCGCGCTCATGGCATCCAAGCTGGAGGGCGGGAATCCGCAGGATATGGAGTTTTTATTGAATGCGCTGCAGTACGGCTGTCTGGAGCTTGCCGATGAAATCGACGGCAGGCAGAAAATCGGAGATGTGATACAGAGTGCGCGTTTTTCCGGTGATCGCGCCGGGGAACAGTGGGAGCTTGCGGCGGATGAGAAGGCGGGGCCGCTGACGGATGAGAGCCGTCTTTTGTACGGCGCCCTGACAGAGAGGCAGGAGGAAGTCAACCGCTGGGCAAGGGATTATGATTCGCTCAAGCAGCGGCTTTACGACGTGTGGCACACTTATTTTCTCCTGTATGAGGATCCTTGTTTCACCCCGGCGGGGAGTCCCTCCAGGGAGGCGCTCTACTCCCTTTTTCAATCCCTCTGTAAAGAGCTTGAAAGCGAACGGGAACGGGGAGAGGAACTGGGCGAAAGACGGGACGCCGCGAAGAAGGCGCTGCGGTCTGCCCTCTCCAAAAGTGACGGTTCCTATCGGATAGAGAACATACCGGCAAAGGAATACGGGCAGTGTGTTCCGCCAGTGCTGCTCTTCAGCGGGGAAGGTCTGCGGCGAGGGTTTGTATACGGGGAGGACGGACGTTTTGACAAGGAAAATAAGCTGCGCTGCCGTTTCTTTGGCGAGACCGTAAAGTCTTTGGACGTGCCGGTGCGGACATCTTCAGGAGAAGAAATAGCGACTGTTATTGGCAAAACGGAGCTGTTGGCATTCTGCAAAGGGGTGTCTTTGCCGGAGGATATGCACAGTCTTTTGTGCGAGTCCCTGCTCTTGGATACTTCCTCGGCTGAAACCTTGGCGGCGGCCGCTTACCGGCTGGCAGGCATTGCCTGTGGGGAAGCGCAGGTGGAGGAGCTTGCCGGCCGGATCAGGAGGATGCAGGCCATACCTTGGAGCGGTTTGGTTCGCAGGGAGAGTGGAGCCGGGGAACAGAACGGGCAGAAACTTGCCGAGCGGTGCGGGTTTCAGGGTACCTTTCCGTCCAAGGTGGCGGTGAATTTTTATGAGCCGTCCATGAACACGCTGTTTTTGGAGTGGAAGGTCATGTTTTATCCGACGAAGACGGACGGCCAGGCGGAATACGCCCTGCCGGGCTGGAAGTTTGGCGGCACGGACTACGTATATGACGGGGCCGGGGCCGGTACGCCTGCGATGTATATGGGGCGGACGGTGGTCACGCCGCATTCCCAGCGCATTTTTC
Source organism: uncultured Lachnospiraceae bacterium (assembly GCA_947564735.1). Taxonomy (GTDB): domain Bacteria; phylum Bacillota; class Clostridia; order Lachnospirales; family Lachnospiraceae; genus UBA3282. Next base: position 46,431 of record CANOEC010000027.1, read on the forward strand.
AGGCGGCCCTGAAAAAGCAGGCCGGGCAGTGCGGGGATACGGAGCTTAAAAAGAAGCTGGAGCAGGCGGGGGAAATGCTGGAGGATCTGTGCCTGCTCTCCCAGAGTCTGGACGGCTTTTTGCAGAACCTGACGGGACGGCAGCCAAGTCCCAGGTTTCCCTATATGATTACGAGTAAGGATCTTGCAAAGGATCGGATGGCGGCAGAAATGACGCTGGCGGTGAAAAAGTATCTGCAGGATTTTCCCGCTGTCCCGGCTATGGATTCCGACCGCTTCTTTCCCATACGTGCGGGGTTTTTAAAGATACAGGAAATACAACTGGTTGGTTCCTTCGGACAGAGACAGGTGGTTACGGCGGATTTCGATACGGTATCATGTACCGCAGATATGCGGCCGCCGGCGGGCGTGGAGGCGGACGCGGTTTTGAAGCCAAGGATATCCCAAGGCGGGTGTGTTTCGGCGGTGTGGATGCCTGCGGGCAAGGAAGCGGTCTCCCCGGTCTGCGGCTATGTCATTCCCGACAGATGGAACCACGGGCTGATGGTGTACGATGCGGAAGGGGTCAGGCTCGGGAACCTGCAGCTCGTATGGAGAGAGGGAAAGTCTTTTTGCCGCTGGCAGCCGATTCCGCTGGCGGACGGACGGGAAATCGTGGATGTGGACGGTTTCCAAAATGAGGATCTGAAAGGTTTTGCAAAGGCGCTTCTGCGTACCGGGGAAGGGGTTTTTGGCGGATTCCTCCAGTCGATTGAGGACAGACAGGACAGAACGCTCCCGGAGGACGTAAGCAACAGTGCGGAAGAATCCCTGCTTGGCGGAAGACCGATGGCTCTTGTGCGGGCGGGTGTCTCACTGTCGCTGAAGGGGCTGCCGGAATATCGGAAAAACGCCGGGAATCCGGGTGAGTTTGACAGCGGGGGGTTTGAGGAGGCTTGGTTTGGCGTGGCGGTGGGTGATCCTTCGCGCTGCTATGAGGGATGCGTTAGATGTTTTGTGGGAACGGACAGAAAGACTATGTACGATGTCGGGTACCACTGCGGCCACATGCTGCGAGTGAAGCACGATGGTATCCCGGTCCAGATGGCGCTTCTTGTGGATCCTGCGTCCCCGGTGACCTTTTATACGGGGACTTATCCGGCCGTACGGTTGAAACTGCCGGAGGAATGTTATAAAGATGCTTGCGGACGTATGTATAAGAGCACCGCGCTTTACCCGCTCCTCGGCACGGCGGAAGGGGTACGCCTGCCTGTGCCTGAAGCGGCAGGCGGGCAGTGGAGCCTGCTTTGTCCGAAACAGGCAGGCGGATATACGAGGAACCGCATCCTGCCGGATCTACCGGCCTTTGCGGAGGAGGGGCTGTGGATACTGGAAGGACAGTTAACGGAAGGAGAAGGGCATGGGCAGGACACTGATCTGTCAGTCAGTTCCTAATGTGATTTATCTAAGCAGACAGGAAAAGACTTACACAAACAGTTTTACGCTGAGTCTCACAGGCGCGGAGGCGTGCGGCACTGTCCGCAGAGATGCGGAAAGGACAGGGCAGGCTGTGTCTCCCCGCGTGACGATTCAGTGCGAGTGGGATAATGAGGAGAGCAGTCTCTGTTGTTTGGAGGACGCGAAAGATATCCGGGTGAGCTGTGAGGGATGGAAACCCCGGTGGAAACGCACAGGGTGGGAGATTGAACCGCCCCAGGGCGCGGATCTGTCGAAGGGGTTTTCCGTGCCGCTCTATTTTGACAATGTGGTGGCAAGGCTGCGGGAGGGGACGGCGGTTCTTCACGTGACGCTCCACTCTTTTCCAGGCTATGAGGAGGAAGCGCCCTTTACCGCTGTGGTGGAACGCAGGTACGCGCTGTGCGTGGAGCACTTTAGGAGCGATAGGCAGAAAGTGGAGCGCGGTGGCTGCTGTATTCTGGACTGGCGGGTGGTAAACAGCTCCGCCTGTTTTCTGGACGGTGCGCAGGTGAAGGCGGAGGATTCCCGCACCGTGTCTCCGACGGCGGACCCGCAGAACTTTATACTGCTTGCGCAGAATGCGTACGGCGCGGTCGTGAACAGCACTTTGCAGGTGAACCTCACAAATTGGAGTGCTGTCGGGACGGCATGTCAGGGCAGCCTGCCGCTTAAGGAGGATCCGTGCGCATCTAATGCGGAAATCTATGGGTGTGGGGGAAAGTATTATACGTTTGCCGCCGGATCATTATATGGGACAGCGGATATGGAAGAACCGGATTGGAGGAAGCTGACCGGTCCTGAAGCAGCCGCGGCGGATTATGGCCTGTATACCTGCCTGTGCACGGAGGAGGGCTTTCTTGTGATTTGCCGCGGCGTGCAGTATCTTTATTCCTTTCAAGAAGGGAAATGGGACAGTGTGGAGAATATGCTTACCTATGGGGAAGGCAGGGTGTGCAGGGCGGTTTTGTTTCAGGGAGAGCAGGTGTACGCGTCCGCTTATACAAAGAATATGCTGATTTTGTCTTGCTATGACAGGCAGCGGCAGGAATGGGATAACAATTATTTTCTGGATGCGGGCGGGGAGATTGCGGACTTCGACCTCATTGAATTTCAGGGGAATATCTATGCCGCGGTGCAAAAAAAAGAGGGGGATATCGTGATCTACAGAACGGAGGATCTGGAAGTCTGGAAACAGGTGGATGTGGCGGAGGGCAGCGTGTGGTTTCGGCTGCTTGCCTGCAAAAGGCGGCTGTTTCTGATCCGGAAGGAGGGAATCCTTGATCTGGAGGGAGGAAGCCTGTATCAGGATTTTCCAGATTTATCAAAGGCTGGCGGTATCCGTGTCTGTATGATGTCTGACCGTGTTTATCTGGTCTGGCCCGATGAAGGGGAGCGGATTAACAGCCTGCGGTTCAGACCGTGAGGCAGCTTAGAAGAGGAGGGATGGCATTGTCTTTTTTGTTTCGTTATATTATGGCGCGGGATGAGGCGTATCCGGGGGAGCAGGTGGCGGTGACGGAACTGATGGAGCAAACTATATGCGAACAGTTTGATGATTTCCGTATTTCCTATACAGGTATCCAGAGAGGCGAGAGGGCAGTCTGTGTGGAGAGCGATGCGTTTCCCAGCACGCTGCCTTTTGAGACAGAGAGGACGCTTGAGGAGCTGGAGTCTGTGCTAGCGGCCGTGGGGGTCACGGATGTGGTGGTTTACTGTGAGGGATCCTATTACGGCATTGTGGTGGATTATCAGAACTGGAACGGGGAATTGACAGGCGACGAGGAAGTCTTGGGAGATACAAAGGTACAGATTGAACTGGTTCCTGCAAATTGTGTAGGCGAGGAAAGTTCCCAATGGCTTTACCTGCAGCTTGATGCGGCGGAGCTGGAGAATATGGCGGTTTCCAATTGGTATGGGATTACATTTTACTATATGGCCTCGGAAGAGCAGCTCATGCTCCATGCGCAGGTACAGGGCTGGCGGTTTGCGTATCTGCCGGAAGCGGAACAGTATGAGGTCTGCTCCTATAGGATACTGAGAGATGGGGAGCAGGAGCGGTTGCAGGATGCGTACAGGATCAATTCTACCCTGAACGTGGGAGAGGAGACGGAATGCCGGAGTGTAAGCAGAATCGGTCCTGACACGGGATTTGTGAAGGCGGTGATTTATGATGTGGGGCAGGCTCTGTGCGTCGGCATTTTTGAAGCTTTCAGTTATGACAAGGGACAGCCTGTGCAGGAGAGACTGGCGGCATTTTTTGACTTCGGCCTGCCCTATACCGCTGGGAGGCCCAGAGTGAGAGCCGCAAGAGATTACTGGATCATCCGCACGGAAATCATGAACTTCGTAAACGGATATGGCTTGGGGAGCGAGACGAGGGACCACATCCACATCGTACTGTCCCATTGGCATCTGGATCATTGTATACTGGCGCAGCTTCTGACGACGGAGCTTGCGCATACGGTATGGCATGTGCCCTGTGACGGGCTGGGGCCGTCCGCACTGAGGATACGCAACCACATTGAGGCAAACGGCGGAAAGGTGGAAGCTGTGGTGGGACCCTTTGACGCGTTGAGTTTGATGGGCAATGGGAATCTGCGGTACGGCAAAATTGATTTTGGGTTTAAGCGTCATCCGGTTCCGGCAGTCGTAAGGGCATCGAGGCACCCGCATCATCACGGGATGTATATGATCGTGGAACTGATAAGCGGCAGTAAGCTGTTTCTGGGAGGCGATTGTACATATGCCGGGATCAATGCCAGACTGAAAGCGAAAGGGTTTACCCATCTGCAGGCATCCCATCATGGCGGCAATTATGCATTGGCTCCGGCGGCAAGGAATTGGAAGGATATACCGTGTCCGGCGGGAAACGGGGGAGTCCTAATCTGTTCCTGTGGACCGTACGCGCAACAGCACCATCCGAACCAGGCAGTCCTGACTGATCATAGTAACGCCGGGTGGGCGAGACTGCATGTGACGGATAACAGCGGTGGGTATACGGTTCGATAACAAAAAGGGCACGGGTTCCAAAAAGCGGGATCAAGCGTGTTTCAGAAAAAAGAAAGGGGAAGCGAATGGAAGGAAAGTTTAGGACGATTGGAAATTTGATGGCTGGGCGGGCCGGCAGGACGGAACTTGATCTGGCCAATGCGGAGCATAGGGAGGCGTTTTATCATCATCTGGGTGTCACGGGGGAAGTGCAAAAGGACAGGATGAAAGAAAAATATCCGGCGCTCTATCAGGCAATAGAAGGCTTTTGCGCGTGTACGGCAAAGAATGCGGCACCGAAAGATGATTATCAGGATAAGTATACGCTGCGTGCGGAACAGGTAAAATCCGAAGGCGGTGCCGATGATAGTATTAAATCCGTGGCGGAGGCGAGTACGCTGGAACAGAAAGAGTTCATTGGGGTCAGAGTGGATGTGTACAACGAAAAAGAAGACAAGGAACATCAATATCCGGTTTATACGGATGACAACTTTGAATGCAGTACCCAGAAATTGCTGGCTGACTTTATGTCGGGTACAGTTATTGTGGATGAGCCGACGCCCTTTACCGCGGTTGCCACATACATGGTGGTGAATCGTGACGGCAGCCTTGCCGCGCCGATATGCATACCGGTGGGTCTGGGGGTCAGTAACAATACGATAGTCAATGAAAAGAAAGCGTACCACCCGAAACGTCTCTACTCAAAAACACCGGGACAGTGCATCGTATGTTATAACAGGGAGGCAGCGCCGAGTGACAAGGCGGATTATTCTTATAGCGACGTGATTGTCAAGAAGGAGGAAGGCAAGCAGTGGCTGAGCGTGCACCTGCCCTTTGCCGGGTATATCAAACTAAATCCCCAATTCCGGTTTCTTCAGTTTATGGACCAGCAGACGGAGATTATGATCAGCATCAAGGGGCAGGAGGGAGCCTGCAGTTATCCGGATAAGGACGTATTCAAAAATGTTTTTAAAATAAAGGACGATGTGCTTTACTGGAACTTTAAGGAAGACAGGGAATTGGGGAAGATCGAAGACAGTTTTCCGAAAAAGACAGGCGGTTATGATTATGAAAACTGGAATAACACGCTGTTGGCGGAGAGGGTGAGCAACAATGTGCTGGTTTCCTTCTATGCCAAAGTGGCATTTTCCGTATGTTTAGCGAGTGATGAGAGCGGAAAAAATCCAATTCCCCACCATGTGCTCTTTTGTTCTGATGCCATCAGCGGCACAGGCAGCGTGGAAAAGATGGATTATATCTGCCTTTGGTGGGGCTGTCTGGGGGAGAATACAAAAGTACGGATGGCGGACGGTTCAAAGCGTCCCATCCGTGAAATTGGCCAGGGAGATAAAGTGAAACTGGAGGATGGGCGCGAGACGGTGGTGGATGCGGTGCTGTCCGGCAGGGAGGATACGGTGGTACATATTGTTACGCAAAAGCATGAGCTTCTGGCCAGCAGTATGCATCCTGTTCTGACAGATAGGGGGCTTGTCCGGGCGAAAGATTTGAACGCGGCGGACCGGATCGCCACGGAGGACGGGTATGAAAGTGTGCAGGGCGCTTATGAGGAGGCCTATCGGGGCATGGTGTACAACTTACAGCTAAGGGAGCCGGGAAATTTGATTGCGGATGGGATGATCAGCGGTGACTTTGATGCCCAGCAGTCAGAGCTTCCCTATGAGCGGGAGCCGGAGGAGTGGAAGCCTTATTATCCCAGTCCCGTGGCGGACGACCTTGCCATGCTGCTTGCTCATAGGAGGCCGCAGCAGTGTAACGCGGCGGAAAATATGGCGGCGAAACCATACTATGCCTGCCGGTTCGCGGATGAGGAGGGCGGCAGCGCCGTACTGAAACTGAAAGGCACCGGGGCACTCGGGGACGGGCCGTTGTGTCTGGAGTTCTGGATGTATATTGAGGGGGAGAGCCGGGAACTCTTTTCGCAGGAAAGCGGATTCCGGATTCAGGCTGACGGAAACGAGCTGGTCATTATGGCGGATGAAGCACATGTCTATACCGTGCGCTTTCAAGTACCTCTTCGCGGGGCGTGGAACCAGATATTCCTTGCCAGCGACGGACAGCAGCTGCATGTCGGCATCAACGGCTTCGAGACAGACAGCTTTGCCCTGGAAGGAAGGCTTCTCGATCCGGACTGCGATCTGGTGATCGGGCGGCATTTCACCGGGTATATACGCAGGATTATCCTATACCGCGCATACATTGAGACCGGCGTTCTGCGGCGGCGGATGTTCCAGAATATCTGTTCGGGAGACATGGAACATCTGGCGGCGTTTCTCGACGGCATCGCGGAAACGCTTAAGGATGTCGGACCGTACAGGCTGAAAGTGCTTCGCGGCGCATCCTGTCATAGAGTTGCCGCTGTTGGAGGCTTTGTGCCCGCAAAGGGGCATGGGGCTAGTCTCCCCAACGGCCGTGTGCGGCTTACAGGGAAGGAGCGATCGGATTTCAGCGTATACGTCAAATGTTATATCCTGCCTCACGGCGGCGCCAAATCTGTGCTTTGGTCGAATGGTGATTTTCACCACCCAGGCGCGGTATGGCTGTACTTTGAGGGAGAGTCGGAATTGAAAATCAAATATGGGGATACGGTCTATGAGGTGGGCATACAGGCGGACTCCGGCACGTGGCAGGATCTGATCGTGACCTATGACGCCTCATCACGCAGGCTGTCCGTGTATCAGAACGGCGCTTTGACGGGCGATTTCTTTTCCGTGGAGCCTCTGCATGGTATGCGGGAGAACAGTTTCTGCGTGGGAAACGGATGGGACGGCGTGCGGGATTACCCGGCGGCTGCCCTGTTTACCACGGCGGCGGTGTACCATGAGCCCATGGGAGGACAGAAGGCGGCGCAGCTGTATGTTTCCCAGCCCTTTGTGCTGGATCCGCAGCTTGCGGTCCTGTTTGGGTTTGAGAACGGAAACGGGATGGAATATTTGTCCGGGCAGCAAATCTTTGCGGCTGGGGACGAGTGGACGGTCTGCCCCGATATCAGTACCTATCCGTTGTCCGCGGAACATTACTGGTATGACATTGGCGTGGAGACGGCCGGGTACAGCCCGGACGCGGAGAAAGTCTTTATGCTGTTTTCCGTTTATATGAAAACGATGTTCGGGATTGCCACGGACTCCATGAATGAAGAGTACACGCAGGCGGTCTGCTGGTATATGGAAAAAAATCTGCTGGACCAGCCTTGCATAGGGCAGGCGCTTGCGGGGAACACCGAGGATAATATCCTGTGCGGCGTCATCCGGGAATTTCATGAGGATATGGAGAAGCTGCTGAACCTTACCTACGCGAACCATCCCTATAACAGGGTCAAAAGCAGGATGGCGGATAAGATGGGGATCAATTCGGTTCTGGCAAGTGTCGGCGCGATCGTTGGAGCGGGAGAGTACGCGGTGGACTTTGAGCCGGAGGCGCTTGCGGAGACATTTGAAGAGATGCGGCATGTGCTGTATCGGTGACAGGAAACCGCGAATCCGTTTTAAAGAAACCACCATTCTGGAAGAGAAAAGCATTAACATATATTTTTTGGAATGTAAGCATACAGCGTAACGTAAGGTGTATGCTTACATTCTAAGGAGGGTCATTACCATGGCCAAATATCGAGAGATTCTGAGATTGTCAAATCACGGTCTCAGCCAGATGCGGTGTCCCCAAGAAAACGGTCAATCGCGGGCTTGTCAACTCGACACTAATTTACCATTAAAATTGCATGGGCTTAGCACTAATTTACCATGCTATCCACGAAATTATGCGGATTTCCGGGGTTTTCATTAAAAAAAGTCTGCAAATAAAAGTCAAGCAGAAATTGAAGAACTTTGAAAATTTTAT
>CANOEC010000028.1 GCA_947564735.1 uncultured Lachnospiraceae bacterium
TTGCGGACAAACGGTTTTCAAGACCGCCTCGTTATGACCACTTCGATACCTCTCCGGGTTCGCAACACGCTTTCCTCTCGGTCAGCGCAAGAGTTATTCTAGCAAAAATGATTTTCGGTGTCAACCTATTTTTTTCTATTTTTTCAAATTTTTTCAAAAATATGATTTTCATGCCTTTTTTATTGCACTTAAAAGATGATGTTGAGGTCAAAATGAGCTTTTGCAAAATGCTACCGTCAGATGCACAAACTATTCGCGAAGCTGTCCTGTGCAGTCATATGAGATTTTCTTAATATTCCGCACAACATTCAGAAATTTCGGGACAAGGATGTCCCGAAAAACCCGTCATGAACCCGGATGGCGAATAGAGGGCGGTTTCGTCCGCTTGCAAAACCTTTCCTTGCAAAACCTTTCACGGAATATTTAGAAAATCCATATGACGAAACCCGACACAAAGGAATATTTTGTGCAACCTAATCTCCATTCCGGAGCGTTTTACGCGACGGGGCGACGCAAATCTCAAAGTTTTCCGAAGGAATACTTTTATTTCCGTCTGCCATCAAGGCATATTTGTGACGCTCCGGCACAAATTGCCGGTTGAAAATAATTTTGCATGCCTTTTCTTCGTTGCAAACCCTAGCTTTTGCAGATTACCAGCTCTTCTTCAATTCCATATCCCAATCAATGGTAAAGGGTCCGTCAGATAATCCGCTCAGCATCTCATAATAATGATACCTCTCTTTCGTCGGGGAGTCGTCATCAATTGCAAAGTCCCCTTTCCAAAACTGATAACCGAGCAGATACGCATCCATCATTTCCTCCCATGAACCATACATCTGTTGCAGAGCAAGTGAATTTTGTAAGGAAGCGTCCATAGCTTCTTCGTAATCCATAAATCCGCATACATAATAATAACCGTACAATTCATTCACTCTGCATAAATCAAACGCTGCAATATACTCCGGTTCTATTCCACTCAGATGCATATAATATGTAATGATATAGCGCCCCGGATTTTGCTCCAAATCCATTTCCAGAATTTTTTTGAAAAACTCTTCTTCACTTAATTCTAAAAGCCCAAGTTCCTCCAATTCATCCATACACTCCCTGCATTTGCTTCTATGTCCTTCCTCAAGCAAGCGTTCTGCCGTATCCAACGCATCCTCCCGCGTCAATACATTCCATCCCGAAAGCAATAGCGCTTTGGTCAAATCAGCATTGTCCTCTGTCGGTTCCAGTCCGCCGACGATACGCCAATTGCAGCCGTTACTGTAAGTGAGCGTTGCATAAGTCGCATTGAACCAAAGCACCGTTTCCGGCGTATTCTGTGCAGTCTCACTGATAAGTCCGCTTTCCTTGAACAAATCGCCCATGGTTTTTAATTCGGTCTGTCCATCGGTTCCGTTGTCCTCCCCTTCTTCTGCATCATGATTGTCCATTGCATCTTTAATTGTTATCTCTTCTACATCTTTTGTACCTTCCGGGTCTTCTGCATCTTTTATATTCTCCGTACCCTCTGGCTCTTCTAGGTGCTCCGTACCTTCCGCCTCTGCCGTTTCTCTGCTGCTCTCTTCCTGTTCCAAGCCCGTTTGGGAACTATTTTCTGGAATCGAAGCCGCATTTTCTGTGCTGGCGCAGCCAGTCATCATTCCGGCAAGCAAGATTCCACAAACAACCTGCCGTATCTTCTGCCCAAGATATCCGCTTTGTCTATTTTTATATTGTATCATTGTCTTCTCCTGTCATTTTATCGTTTACAAGTTCCCCACAAAACTGCATGCGCTCATTCATTTTTGTTATAATACTCTGACAAATCTATTCCATAAGCTGTTTCCAGTTCTTTTAACAGTGTGTTTGTCGCCGCATCATATTTTTCACTGCTGAGCCAGATAGTGTAATTGAGGAGATATTTTTCTTCCAATCTGATAAAACACTCCATATCAGCCTGTCTGTAGTAGTTTTCTCCCTTCCGGTCCGGCTCGTCATAGGTCACGACAAAGTAAACTGCCTCGCTTAGCCCGTCCATCGGCATAATTTCGCTCAGCTCAACATTTTGGTTGCCTTCTTCGTACTCAGAAATATCCCGATAATGGAAGTCTGCGCTGTCCTCTACCTCAGCAAAGTAGTTCTTGGAAATTGTCGGATAGCCCTGCACATGCACAGACACACCGTGCATGACAGCAGAAGCGCCATCCTCCCTAACGCTTGTCCCTCTTCCCATGGGAAGCATGATGGGACACTGGATTGTCCCATTCTTTAAGGAGAGCGTCGTAGTTCCCAGATACTGATACCCATCTATTCTGGCAAGCTCCGCTTCCCCTTCTGCCGGCTCATAGATGTCCTGTTGTTCCATTCTAAATTGCGCATCCTCTTTCGCCCATTCTCCGCTTACGGTCAGAGCATCCAGACTTACGCCATAGCATTTCTCAATTTCGTCAACGATAAGTTCTGTCTGGTCGTCTACTGTAAATTCAGCTATCTCCAGATTCCATATGACGCCGACTCCCTCCTCGCGCACATCCAGATAAAAAATCATTTTTCGCTCATAAGCTGTCCCATTGGCATCTTTTGCGCGCGCAGACAAAAATGCATACCTGTCATCGCCATTCTTCTGCGTCTCACCAACCTCTACATCAGAAATTCCGGTCCCTTCTTCCCAGTCTTCTTTCTGTGCTTCTATCGCCATGTCCAGACTGCCATATAACATAGCTCTTGACTCATCACTATATACCGCTCCGGTAAACCAAATTCCATGCTCGTAATAGCTGAGTAAGCCGTCTTCATTGGTGGCGCCTGCCGGCGCATACATCTCGTACTCCCCTGTATCACCGAAGAAGTCTTCGACCATATATTTCTTCAGATATTGCCAATCTGTCTTTTCATCTCCAGACTGCACCTTATCTGATTCGTCCTTTGCAATATCCGCCGATGCTTGGTCAGAGATTTCCTCATCACTATCACCCATTAAAGCATCAAGAAACTTTCCAACGTCATCACCCGCATCCTCTGCAGCCCCGTTTTCTGCATCCTCCGTCCCGATATCAGTTGCATCCGATCCCGTCTCTTCGGTTGCTGCAGCCGCCGTATCCATCTGTTCTCCGGATATTCCGGCTTCCTCATAAGTCTCATTCTCACCACAGCCTGCCGGCAGAACCGTCAGCAGCAACATGCACGCCGCCGCCGCAAAATTATTTTTTCTTCTTCGTCTACTCATTTTCCTCTCCTTTACCCTACTCAAAGGTGCTCTGCCATCTCAATTTACCAAAAGTTCATTTTGACCCCAACATCATCCTACTATATAAAAAATTCTGCCACCTTACCTATTGACAGATTAATCTGTAAGTCTTACATCATAAATACCCGTCAACAAATTAAAAGGTTGCAGAATATAAATAAAAACTCTAAATTATGATATGCAATTTCCACAAGCTGGTACGAATTCCTAAAATATATCTCCCGCCTTCATCCATTCCCCTCGGAAAACAAGAAAATCTGCTCCGCAGATTATCTTGGGAAGAACCTTCGGTTCTTCCACGCTTTGGAGAAATTTCCTATTACACAAGAAAATCTGCTCCGCAGATTATCTTGGGAAGAACCTTCGGTTCTTCCACTCTTTGGCGGAATTTCCTATCACACAAGAAAATCTGCTCCGCAGATTATCTTGGGAAGAGCCTTCGGTTCTTCCACGCTTTGGAGAAATTTCCTATTACACAAGTTACAGCACGGCTTCACCGCCATCTCGCAAAAGCGCCTCCGCTATCACCAAATCCTCCGGTGTGGTAATCTTAATATTCTGATAGGAGCCCCGCACCAGTTTTACTTTGTGTCCCGTGAAATTTTCCACCACCATCGCGTCATCCGTAATCGCAATCTCTCCGGAATCCGTCTCTTCCTTCTTTTGCATCAGCCGGGCATAAGCATCCGTAATCAGCCGTGTTTCAAATACCTGCGGCGTCTGAACCTGCCAGACAATCCTCCTGTCCGGCGTCTGCTTGGCATACTCCTCTTCATCCGCTATTTTGACCGTATCTTTCACCGGCATTCCCACCACACATGCCCGCGACTCTTGTACCGCCTCATAACTTCTTTGTAAGATTTCTTCCGTAAGAAAAGGACGCGCGCCGTCATGAATAAACACATACCCGTCCGCATTCGGCTCCCTCAGTCCACCGTCTGCAATTACCCGTAAAGCATTCCAGACAGAATCGTAACGCTCCATTCCGCCTGCCGCCACCGCTGCTATCTTACGGAATCCGTAGCGCATTATTATTTCCTCTTTCACATAAGAAATATCTTCCGCACCGGTAACAAGAACACAGTCATCAATCACGGAAGATTGTTCAACCGCATGCAGCGCATACCATATGAGGGGTTTGCCGTGCAGAAGCATATATTGTTTCGCGACATCGCTTTTCATGCGGCTGCCGCTTCCTGCCGCCAATACAATGGCGGTACATCTTTTCGGGTGCATAATTGCCTTCTTTCATAATCTACTTTGGAAAAATACATGTCTTTACCATTCTTAATCTATTTTTCCCCTAACTTCAGGTTCGGCACCGCATTCAAATCATATCCGTGCCGCACGCCTTTGCGGTACTCATAATACGCCGCCGCGCCAATCATCGCCGCATTATCGGTGCACATGATGGGAGACGGGTAATAAAATGTAATATTTCTTTTTGCACACTCTTTCTCAAATGCGCTTCTGAGTGCAGAGTTGGAAGCCACGCCTCCCGCAATTGCAAATTTGTTGATACCGCATTCCTCTACCGCCTGCATGGAGTGCTCCACCAATACGTCCACTACCGCTTTCTGGAACGACGCCGCCACATCCGCCTGACAGATTTCGATTCCTTTCATTTCACAGGAATTCAGATAATTCAAAACTGCAGACTTTAGACCGCTGAAGCTGAAGTCATAGACTGCGTCCCCAACCTTTGCCCGCGGGAAAAAAATCGCGTCCGGATTGCCTTCTTTAGACACTTTATCAATCTTCGGTCCGCCGGGATATCCCAAGCCGATTGCCCGCGCCACTTTGTCAAAGGCTTCCCCCGCCGCGTCGTCTCTCGTCCTTCCCAGAATCTCATATTCCCCGTAATCTGTCACCCGCACCAGATGGGAATGTCCGCCCGATACGACCAGACAGACAAAGGGCGGTTCCAAATCTTTATTTTCGATATAATTGGCGCTGATATGTCCTTCAATGTGATGGACCCCAATGAGCGGAATACCCGACGCAAAACTAATCGCTTTTGCCGCAGACACGCCTACCAAAAGCGCACCCACCAGCCCGGGACCATATGTTACCGCGATGGCATCCATATCCTCCAACACCATCCCCGCCGTCTGCAGCGCCTCGCCAATCACCTGATTGATTCGTTCCGTATGCTTCCGGGATGCAATTTCCGGAACCACACCACCATACAACGTATGTAAATCTATCTGTGAAGATATGATGTTAGAAAGCACTTTCCTGCCGTTTCTGACCACCGCAGCGGCAGTCTCATCACAGGAACTTTCTATGGCAAGTATCACAATATCTTCTTTACCGCACGTTCCTACTATATCCATATCCGTGCCTCTTTCTCCGTTTCACTATGGATGCGCACTTTCTGCCCATCTTTCTAATCTTCCACCAAATCCCAGCCAAGTATCTTCCAGTGTCCGTCATCGTCCTTGCGCAATATAAACTGTTCCATGGAGCGCACCGTACCGCTTGTACCTTGTTTCACATTAAAAGTGCAATACAGTCTTGCGCAGGAATCACCGTTCTCAACAAATTCTTCTACGTCAACGCTGGCGGAGAGCACATAACTCGATATCGTAAAGTCGTTCTTCTTCCGATCCGCAATCTCATTGCGCAAATCTGTCATATAATCTTCCTGCGATTTATTCTCAATCAGTTCCGTATCGTATATCCCCTGAATCTTAACAGCAAGCTGCTCTAACTCTTCATCCGTGTATTCTTCATTATAAAAGCATTTTGTGATGTCAGCGAAATATTTCACCACTTCCTTGGGGGTCGGCGGATAATTTCTCTCCAAATCTCTCATCAGAACCTTCTGTACTGCCGTTGATTCCACCACTCTTTCCGCATCCCTCGCCGCTTTGCGGTTAATATGGAAAGCATATCCCACAACGATCGCCACAAGAACCACGCCAAGCACAACTAAACCGATAACTCTGGAACGCTTCATATTCATCTGCCCCTTTCCAAATCCGGACCTGTACCGGTCCGGCTCATTTACTAATCCTCTTCAAACAGAAGGTCCACACTACGTCCGTCTTTGGCGGCAATGGCATTGGGAAAAATCTTTCGCACATCTTTCATGTACTCTTCCGGACGTATAAGGGAGGGGCTGTAGTGTGTCAGCCACATTTCCTTTACCCCGGCTTTCTTTGCAAGCTTTGCCGCCTCATAAAACGTCATGTGCTTATACTCTTTCGCCTTCTGCTGCTTCTCCGGCTCTCCGTACATACCCTCGCATATAAACAAATCAGCCTCCGCAGCGCCCCGCACGATACTCTCCGTCGGTCTGGTGTCCGTACAATAGGTCACTTTAATCCCCTTGCGCGGCGCTCCCAGCACCATATCCGGCGTAAACCTCTGCTCTCCTATCTCTATTATCTCACCTTTTTGCAGACGATTCCAGTAATTTCTTGGAATATTGAGTTTTTCCGCTTTTGCCACGTCGAACTTGCCAATACGATCCACTACGATATTATATCCGTAACAGACCACATTGTGATTGACTCTGTAAGCCTCAATTCGGAAACCATCGAAGGATACCGTCTGCTCCGGCTCCGTCAGTTCCATACATTGAATCTCAAAAGGCAGCTCCGGTGCAATCACCCTCAGAGAATTTACTACTTTTGTAAGTCCTTTTGGCCCGATGAGCAATAGCGGCTCTGTCCTCTCCGCATTGCCCATAGTGAGAAGCATACCGGGCAGTCCGCTGATATGGTCCGCATGGTAATGCGTGAAGCAGATAATATCAATGGGCTTCGGACTCCAGCCCTTTTCCTTCATCGCAATCTGCGTACCTTCTCCGCAGTCAATCAATATGCTTGTCCCGTTATATCTTGCCATCAACGATGTAAGCCACCGGTATGGCAGCGGCATCATGCCTCCCGTTCCCAATAAACAGATATCTAACATGTAAGTTTCCCTTCTGTTATGGTCCGGGGCAGTTGAAATCCTCAGAGCAATTCCTTACGCTCCCACTCTTCTGCCGGAACCAAAAATTTCTCGACAATTTTCCGGTAGCACTCTTCGCAGAGATCGAATTTCTCACTTGTTCCATCCTTTTTTCCAAAAAAACCGAAATCGTGCTCCACATGAACACATTCCTCTTTGAGAAATCCATTTTCTACCAACAAATTTTTGCCGCAGCAGTTACAAACTACCCGAACCAATTCTGTCTTGTCCTGTTCTGAATAAATGCGCATAACAATCCTCCCATACTGTTACTTCATCTGTTGCAAATCAGCTATCCGCTATGTCTCATTTTATCAGACAAAATGTGTAACAACAGTGGTAATTGTTCCATGCACTGCCTATCTCTTCCATAAAATCATGGCGTCCTCGGTCGGTTTCTCATAGAAACCCGGACGGATTCCCTCCGACACAAACCCAAGCTTCTCATACACATGGATTGCCGGTGCATTACTCACCCTGACCTCCAGTGTAAACGCCCCGATTCCTTCCTTCTCGCTCTCTTTCATCAAATGGCGCAACATTCCCGTACCGATTCCCTGATTTCTTGCTTCCGGCGCGATGACTACATTGGTGATATTGCCTTCGCCCGCAATCAGCAGCACACCGCAGCCGCCCAGCAGCCGTCCGTCTTTTTGCGCCACATAATATCTGGCGTCGTCCTTGCTGATCATTTCCAAAAAATCCTTTGCCGACCATGGCATCGAAAAGGTCTCTTCCTCAAGTCTGCTGATAAATGGAACGTCCTCTGGCGTCATCCGCCGGTATGTAATCTTCTGTAATTCCTGCGCCCGCTCCCGTTCCGCCTGCGACAGCCTCAAATACTCTGGCACAAACTTATCGCCGGAAACGCACATGCCCTTCGCATAATAAATGCTGCCGAGCGCGGCAATACATGCGGCTGACTGCCTGTTTCTGTGCGCCGGGGCAAGCAGATAAGGAACCTTCAGAATCTCTTTCATGCGCTCCTTAAACACCGGTATGCCGTCTCCGACAAACACCACCTTACGCCCGATTCGATTCAATTCCTCTGCAATCTCATCAAAAAAGACCGCACACTGGCTTTTTATGATATTCATGTCATATTTATATTCATCCGACGTGTCACGTGCTGTTTCAGATATGACGTCTGTGTCAGTATCCCTTTCGTCATCCGCCGGAACAAACTCATAGATTCCGGTATAGACCTGATTTCTTCTGGCATCCATAATCGGACACACCACCCCATCCGTGCCGTACATCTGATAGGCAAGTCCTTCCAGTGTAGGAACCGGAACAATCGGTTTCTTCATGGCAAAAGCAAGCCCTTTCGCCGTAGCAGAACCAATCCTGAGTCCTGTAAACGAACCCGGTCCCGCCGCCACCGCAATCGCGTCCACCGTGGATAAATCAAGCTCTACCATATTCTTAACTTCCTCCAGCATGGGAAGCAGCGTCTGTGAATGTGTCTTTTTATATTGTATGGTATATTCCGCAATTAAATTATCATCTTCTGAAAGCGCCACGGACGCCACCAGTCCGGAACTGTCCAGTGCCAATATTTTCATGGTCATATCCTGCTTTCTTATCTCTGCCTTCTTACGCCTGCTTTATCTGCTTCAAAGATATCCTCCGGCTACCCTTCCTCTATCGTGATCCTGCGGTAGTCAAATCCCCTGTGCAAATCCTTCTCTATCGTAATCCTCGTATACTCGGTCGGTAATAGTTCCTCTATCAAGTCTGCCCACTCAATCAGACAGACGCCCTCCCCATAAAAATAATCCTCATATCCGATTTCATCCATCTCTTCCACATCGCCGATACGGTACACGTCAAAATGATAGAAGGGCAGTCTTCCTTCCTCATAAATCTGCACGATTGTAAAGGTAGGGCTGTTAATCGGCTCTTCGATTCCAAGCCCAGCCGCCACGCCCTGCGTCAGAACGGTCTTGCCCACGCCCAAATTTCCAATCAGTGTGTAAACTTCTCCTGCTTTTGCCCGCTGTCCAATCCGCCTGCCAACCTCAAAAGTGTCTTCTGCGCTGTATGTCTCTATTACGTTCATGCCGCCTCCAAAATTTCCCGTTCTGCTACCCTCTGATTTTCACTTTCGCCGGCGGCATATGCGTAGAAATCATCTCCATCACCTTATACTTGCGCTCTCCCAAATCTTTCTTCGGGAAAATACACGCGTTTGTGCGCGTCGTGTACACTACGATGCTGTTCATGGTGGAGACTGCCTTCACCATGCCTTCCCAGCCCATCTGTTCTACGGTATCGTCCTGCGACACCTCAATTCCTTCCTCGGAAAGACGATAATGCAGCGGCTTCTTGAATGCCGGCGTATTAAGCGCCTGCTGTCTGGACTTTAAGAAAAGCGTCCACGGCAGATACAATAATATGACCGCCCCGATAACCAGACAAATCGGCTGCCTGTTCGATGCAAAAAGCACCAGCATCAACGCCCCCACAATGGAACCCATAATGCCCGACATGCTGCTATAGGTGTGATGCATCATATAATCATACAAAATATTCGGAGTTATTTTCACATCAAATTCTATTTCCATCTATATTCCATGTCCTTCCGTATCCTAAAAAACGCCTACGCATGTGTGCAATCCGCCCTCTCAATTTACCAAAAGTTCATTTTGACCCCAACATCATGCTTCTAAGAAAAAGCACCTACTATGTAGGCGCTTTCTTTACTTATTTCTTATTATACTAAATTTCGGTAGAAGTGCAAGCAGAAAAGGAAACATTCCTACGGCGCACCTGCATTCCATACATCCAAATCCGGTATCCACACTTCATTATTGACGGTATCCTCCGCCCCGTCCCCGTTCTCCTCCCCGGTATCCATCTGTCCGCTATTGTCAGTCTGCCCGTCAAAATTCGCGTCCTTCATGGGAATCAAAACGCTGCTGCCGTCCGCAAACGTGTATCCTACAATTGCCGTACCGTTAGAAAGTATCTGTGCCGTGCCCGTACCGCCAGTCAGATTCAGAATATACTCCGCCGCCGTCTCCGGCGTCCGGTAGACCGCATTCCGGTCCGTCTCACCGTTTTCGATATCATATTCCGTCTGAAAATTGATTCCCTCCACGAATCCCTTTTCCACATAATCTACGAAATGATATGCCCCGTCATCAAAGTAAGCATCCATATATTCCTCCTTAGACGCAATGCTGTCGAGATAAGTCATCGTACTGCCCGTTATCCGGTAACGGGAATCAAACGACGTACCGTCCGCCGCATTTTCTGTCTTGACAAAGGAAATCTCTTCTTTCCAGACGCTTACATGCGGATCCGACGTCCACGCATAGTAACGGATTGTGGCTGTACCCTCGTCCGTTCCCTCACCCGTCGGTATCGTCCGCCAGAACCCGTCCGGCCACGGACTTGAAAACCCGAAATCATACGCCCCGCCTGTTTTCTCTAACATCGGCAGGCTGCGAAGCGCCGTATCCTCGTCAATATAAAGCGCTGCTATCGTCTCTCCGTCCCGGTTACACCACGCATTCGCATAGTCCGTGACAAGCTGATCTTTTTCTCCCAGCCGGAGTAATTCCTCTGCCTCCCCATTCCCCTGTCCTTGTCCTGCGGGATTCAAAGCCAGCCCGATCACAATGACGAGCAATAGGATAGCAATCACCGCCACTGCCGCTACCGCTCTTTTACGGTAAGCCAGCACATTGCGGACACGGTCTTTCACCCTGCCTTCCCCGAAAGCCGGCGGACAACTGCCAAGCTCCGTTTTATCACATGCCATGGAAAGCAGCGCGCGGGAATAATTTTCTTTCTCCTCCATGCCAAGCTTACGCAGAACCGCTTCGTCACAGGACATTTCCATATCGTGTTCCAGCAATACAAAGAAAAGCCATGCGAGCGGATTAAACCAGTGGATACACCTTGCAAACCAAGCAAGAACTTTTACCAGATAGTCCTTTCTGGCAGCATGGACACGTTCGTGCTCCACCACATAGCCGCGCTCTTTTACCGGCAAACCTGCAGGCAGATAAATCCGCGGGCGGATGACGCCGAACACAAAAGGCGAAGAAATGTTCCCTGCCTCATAGATGTTCTCCTCCACACATACCGCTTCCTGCAAGAATTTTTTCAGGCGGAATGCTGACAAGGCTCCGTACAGCACAAACAGAAATGCGCCCGCCAGCCATACCCACGCGCCAATTGTAAGGACAATCTGCATAACCGACGCAGATGTATGTTCGCTTCGTGCCGCCGACACCATCTCCGCTGCATGATTCTCTTCCGGCTGCTGTGCCATTCCCGCATGCAGATTATTTTCCAAAGCATTCTCCGCCGTATGCTGCCCCGAAAAATCCCGCTCCGAAACCATGTTCGTATCCATCCGCAGCAGACTGAAACTGCTTGCCAAAGAAACCGGGCACAACAGACGGAACAGCACCACGCTCCATAACAGATAGGACAATATTTTCGGCTGTCTCTTTAACAGAAAGCGCAGCAAAACAACCGCCGCAATACAGTAACCCGCCGTGAGGGACATATTGAGAATTGTCGTAAAAATCGTCATTATCATTTCGCCGTGTGCTCCTCAATCAATTGTTTAATTTCATCCGCCTGTTTCTTCGTCAGTTTCTTCCCTCCCATAAAAGCCGTCAAAAACCTCGGAATGGAACCGCCGAAGGAATCCTCCACAAACTGCCTGCTCTTGTAGCCGTAAAATTCTTCTCTGGAGATTAAGGACGTGACCTCCGCCTTCTCATTCTGGAAAATCCCTCTGTCGCACAGTTTCTTAAGCACCGTGTAGGTCGTTGATTTCTTCCACGTAAATTCTTTCTCACATAATTTCACAAGTTCCGGCGATAAAATCGGTTCCCTCTGCCAAATTAATTCCGCAAACCGCGCTTCCGTCTCCGCCAGCCGGTACTCCTTCTTATGTTCTTTCTTCCTTTCTTCCACTTGATTCTCCCCTTTCCGCGTTGACTGGTCTATTCTTGGTAGACTGTGATTTTAGTCTATCATGAATAGACTGGTTTTGCAAGGGCGCTGATTCAAAAAGCAGGAGCAACTCTTTAAGACTGCTCCTGCTCTGTTATCTGTTCCACCGGTTAATACACTTTCTTATGAAGCCCCATCCTCACGATAATCTCTTGAATCTTGCGGTATACAAGCTGCTCGTCGATTGTCAGAAGCTTTCTGTTCTCCATCGTAATCTGTCCGTTAATAATGACCGTATCAACCTCGGAACCGTTGGCGGAATAGGACAATCCCGCAATCAGATTATTTCTGGGTGTCAGAGACGGCGTATTTAAGTCAAGAATTGCCAAATCAGCCTTCTTGCCGACCTCGATGCTTCCGATTTCCTTCTCCATGCCAAGCGCCTTCGCTCCGTTTCGCGTTGCAATGCAGAACCCTTCTTTGGCGCTGATGCACTGGGGCGTTCTGCCAACACCTTTATGAATCAAAGTGAGCAGACTCAGTTCATGGAACATATTAAGACAATTGTTGCTGGCTGCGCCATCCGTTCCGAGGCATACGTTGATGCCTTTTTGAAGCATAGCCGGTACGGGTGCAAAACCATTGCCAAGCTTCATATTGCTCGCCGGATTCGTCACCACGCTGACATGTTTCTTCGCCAGAATGTCCATGTCCGCTTCGTCAATCTGCACACAGTGCGCCGCTATCGCCGGCACATCGAACAATCCGCATCTGTCAGCCAGCGCGATTGGGCTGCAGCCGTATTTCTCGTTTATCTGTGCAATCTCGCTCTCGCTCTCAGACAAATGGATATGGATGCCCATCCCGTTCTTCTTCGCCTCTGCAGCAACAATTTTCAAAAATTCCTCATCGCATGTATAAGGCGCGTGGGGTCCGAGCACAAATGACAACCTGTCGCAGTCTTTCGCGGCATCCCGCTCCTCATACGCCTGCCGCAGTCTCATCTGTCCTGCTTCGTCATTGCCGCTTCCCACCAGTCCACGGCTGATGACTGCACGCATCCCGGTTTCTTTGACGGCACGGGTCGTCTGGTGGATATTCATCTGCATATCGTTAAAGCAGGTCGTACCGCTCTTCATCATCTCGATAATCGCGAGATTGGCGCCCCAATAGGTATCTTCATCGGTCATCTGCTGTTCGATGGGGTCAATCGTCCCAAACAGCCAGTCCATAAAGGAAAGATCGTCAGCTACATTTCGCATAAAAGACATATAGGAGTGGGTATGACAGTTGACTAATCCCGGAATGACCAGTCTGTCCGTTCCGTCAATCACCTTGTCCTCACAAAAACCGTCGGGTGCCTGCCCGATTCCCGTGATTTTGTCCCCTTCCACGTAGATGCTCGTCTCCTGCACCACATCTTCTGCGCCCTGCGGCAAAATTGCCAACGCATTCTTAATTACAATTCCCATGTTCTTAACTCCTCCGTTTTCTTATTGATATCATAGCTAACTGAAACTCCCCATCCATGAGGATATTCCAGATGATTACCGTACTTTCTTTATGCCTGTGTCTTGTTCCACTCGTTTCTCAGCAGCCGGTATTCCAGCCGGGTCTTCATCTTCCCATCATGCCACTCCCAGTCCACATGCTCCGCTTCCTTGATAAGCCCGCACTTTTGCATAACCTTTTCTGAGCCGGAATTTTCTGCAAGGCACCCCGTCGTCACGCGATATACATCATCTTCCAGAAAAGCATATTCCAGCACCTTGCGAAAGGCTTCCGTCACATAGCCGTTGCCCCAGAATTTCGGATAGGTGAAATATCCCGCATGGACAAGCTTACCTACCGGCGTCCTCGCCTCCACCGTATACCCGATACTGCCGACCTGCTCGCGGGTATCCTTCAACTCTATATGTAGAAAATAAAATGTCCTATCTTTTTTCTTCGCATCCTCCAATACCTGTTCAAATTCCTCGTCCGACTCCTGTCTCGAAGAAAACCTGATATCCTGCAGATAATACATCGTCTTTTCATCCGTTTTTAAGCGAAAATAATCATCCCTGTCTCTCTCTTCATAGTCCCGTATGACGAGCCGTTCCGTCTCCAAGCGCATGGTCTGCTCTCCTTTCGTGTGTCTGACTTTCACTCTTTGTAAAAATTTTGTCTCTACCCTCTATAGCACATTCCAATATCCTGCCTTCTTTGAACCAACTCTCTCTATATAGTCATTTTCACGCAGAAATGAAATATTGTTCTCTACTGCCGTTTTACTAACCCCTAAAATTTTGCGGAGTTCTTCTGCCGTTATGTTGGGATTATCCCTCATTTCTGCCAAAATTTTCTTTCTCCTTGCATTTAAAGGCTTTTTATTTCCAATTTTATCAGGGGTCTTATTCCCATCTTTTTTGATTTGTTGCAAAGGTATTGTCACAACAATTGCATTTTCCCTGAATATAAATGCATCTTTACCATAAATTTCCGTTATTTTAGGAACCCCACGTCCCGATTTCTCGCTAATATGCAATTGTAAAAAGACCTCTGACAGTTTTTCATTTACAGGTACGGATTCTCCCATATAAAATCCTTCCATCGTCTGTGCCGGCGGCAGGGAACCTCTTGACAAAATTTCTATTCTATCGGAAAAAACAGAAATCATAGGCTCATTTCCTTCTACCCATTTGTTATGCAGAACAGCATTGATGATTTCCTCCCGAAATGCCTTGTTATCAAACAGCGGCACTTCTTTCCTTTCCACAATCCGGTCTGTCTCATCTGTCTGTATGATATTTAATACATCCCCGTATCGCAATAACTCATCCAAACTGTACAAAAGACAATTATATCCAAACTCCCTGACCGAAAAAAGATTTGACCCTTTTGTTTTTCCCTCAAATATTGATACGCGGAGAGGAAAATGGGAAAGCATATTTCCTATAATGAAACGCAGCAGCATTTGATAACGCGGAAACATACTCCCCCAAACTTTCAGGTTGAAACCAATTTTCTTTGAACTCAAACCATTCCTGTTCATCATTCATAGCGCATAAATCTAATACAATTTGTTTTATATCCATTGGCATTCTCCTTGATAAGGATTTATTCCCAATTTTTATTCCCAACATTTAAATCATAGCATATTGGGAATAAAGTTGGAATAAAAATTTAAGTAAACTTACGCCGTAAACTTACGGTATTCATAAAATAATAGTTGTCTTCTTTCGATAAATACAGTATATTAATATCATAATCAGAACCAAAAGAATATGTTTGTCTCGTATAAACTCTGCTTAGGACAATGAATAGTATTCTATTATTTCTAAATGCCGCGGCATCTTCCGCGACCGGCTTCCGTATAGGAGGTTCCGGTGTTTTATCAGTATTTGCAACTTTTATCACAAAATATGTTCTTGTGATAATTATTTTGTTAAAATAATCGTTGACAATATATCAAATAAGGAATATTGTGTAAGAAAGGAACTGTATGTTTGAAATTAACTTTTATCGTCTGCCCAATGGAACAGCGCCTGTTGAAAAGTTTCTGGATTCATTAAATATCAAAATGCGTAATAAAGCATTAGATAGTTTATTGATTCTTGAAGAATTTGGCAATACCTTGCGGGAACCCTATTCAAAATCAGTGGGAAAAGGGCTGTTTGAACTAAGAATAAAATTTGCCGGTGATATTTCACGAATTTTTTATTTTTTCTATGCAGACAATAAAATTATTGTCACAAACGGCTTTATCAAAAAGACGCAAACAACGCCGAAAGTTCAACTAAAACTGGCACAAAAATATAAGGCAGATTATGAATCCCGGACATATGAAAGGAGCGTATCAAATGAATGACCTTCACAAATATTTAGACAAGCAACTGGACAATCCTAAATTTCGTGCAGAACATGAAGCGACCCGAACCGAGTTTGCAGTTGCCAAGGCATTAATCGAGGCAAGAACCTCCCTAAACATGACACAGAAGGAGCTTGCCGACCGTTCCGGTATCCGCCAGTCCAATATCAGCCGTATCGAGAGTGGTGCCTGCAGCCCCACGATCTCCACATTACAACTTCTGGCAAAGGGTATGGGAAAAGAACTGTCAGTTCGATTCCGTTAACAGGCAGTTCAACACATACTGCACCCATCCCTGCCGGAAAGCCTTACAGCTTTCCGCAAAGATATGCATAGGCATTCATAATCGTATTCTGACGTTTTCCCGTGATGAAATAGAAATCCATCTGCCGTTCGCCTTCCGTATACAGATAAGAACCGTATGCCGGTATATCACAGCTCATAACCGGACCGTCCGCCGCAAGGACGATTCCGTACCCTTGGTCTGACAACAGAAACGGTAATTCAGCATTCTTAGCCTCATTGCCGGCGATATGTGAAATGTATCTTGCCGTCTTTCTTAAGTTCAATCCTGCAGCGTCCCCGGCTCCCATGCCGTACACCGTTTCTTTCTTCTGCCAGTCCAGATAGAGCCATGTTCTGAACCTTCCATCCACAGTACTTTCTAACTGTCTGCATTCTTTACTCCGCTCTGCAAGCAGCAGTTTTTTGTCCCGCGTCATATAGCGTATCGAACCCGTTCCTTTATCTACCTGCACAAGCAGTTCATCTGTCATAAGGTCTACCGTGCTGCCGGACTCTTTGTACATCCATCTTTTATCGACAGAATGTACCGCAATCCTGTCATTTTCCCCGCTCACAATCTGCCCGCCTTTTGCAAACGTCACCCTGACGATGGCGCTTCCGACCGGACTTAAGCGCAAAACACCGTACCGGCTGTGCAGATACAGTCCGTCCTGCTGTTTTACAACCCATTTCACCGCAAGGTCTATCCTGCCATGCCCCGCCGGACGAAGCTTCTCGGTTGCCGGCATATCACCGAACTGCACGATATTTATCCGTTGCATTTCCGCAGTTTTATTATCCATCACACGGCTTTTCTCATTTTGCACCTTCATCGCGCTTGACGTCACACTCTTATTTTGCCCCGTAATCCCATTTGACGTCTGCGCTTTGTTTCGCATCTTTGCCGCATTTGGCGACTTATCTCCTAGTCCGCCCGCATCTGATTTTCTCTTCTCTACCAACGTTTCATCCGTTTTCTGTCCTCGTGCAATGAAGACTTTTTTCTTCATATGCCCGACAGCCTTTCGTTCTTCCGTAGATGGCAAATTTTTCACTGTTTTTCTGTCATTGACTTCGTCATCCACGCGGGGCGTTGCACTTAGCTTACCTGCAACATGATTGTCCGGCGCCGGGTCGGCAATCAGCCCCGTGAGATTTCCCGTATGGAGCACGCACAGCTCATGGAGCGCACGGGTCGCCGCCACATACAGAAGCTTCGCATGACCGTCATCCGTCGGGTAGTCCTCTCTGGACGGGTCTAAAATAAGCACTGCATCAAACTCCAATCCTTTTGTATACTCCACTGCAAGCACCATGATACCGCTGCCAAACTGCGTCTTCTCCGGGTCGCTCTCCATCACTTCAATATAACGTGATAATTCTGCTGCCACAGCACAAGCCTCTTTCCTGTCACGGCAGACCACCGCAATCGTATCCAGCGGATTTCCGCCGTCATCCTGTCCGCCCGTATCATCCGGATTTTTGCCTCCCGTCTGCCATTTCTTACAAATATCCGCCGCCGCACGAATCATTGTCTGCCGGTCTGCAACCTGCCGCACCTGCACCGGATTACCGTGTCTGATAATCGGCTCCACCGGATAGATGGAAAAGCTCCCATGATGCAATATGTTTGTTGCAAAATCTGATATCTCCACCGTATTGCGGTAGCTTTTCTTAAGGATTCCAAAACTGTCAGCAGGATCCGACAGCATGAGTTCCTTAAGCTCCTCCCAGTCGTTCAATCCGTATCCAAAATGGATATTCTGGGAAACGTCACCCATAATCGTGTAAGTGCACCGATAGATACAAAACTTCAGCACAAGGTATGCCATCATCCCAAAATCCTGCGCCTCATCAATGACAATATGATGCGCTTCACTGATAACTTCCGTCTCTTTGACTCTTTTATACAAATAGGCGAGCGCCGCCAAATCATACACATCAAATTCCGTGTCCGGCATGTCCGTATGATATCCTTTTTGCGCCTGTCTGTTCAAAAAATCCCGATAGAGCTCAAAAATAGATTGTTTCCATAGCTTACCGCCATAATATCCACGATACGCCTTGAAGATTGCTTTCCGTTCGGCTTCCGTATAGCGAGTGCTTCTTGTAAGGAACTCTTCCTTTATCTTCCCCTTAAGGCGTGTATTTAACATGTTGATTTTGCTCTGGATAGACACCGCCGGATTTTCCCTGATATACCGTTCCACCGCCTCCCTGTCCATCAGACAGATGCAGTCCGCCGCATCTGCCCCGCCGCTCTCGTCAAATACGCCTGCTTTTCCATCCCGGATTCCTTCTACAAACTGCTTGGGATTCAAATAAACAGAATTACGGCGCACCGTATCCCACTCCAGCTTCCGGCAGTACGCCTCCAAATTGTGGAACCACAGGGAACTGCCCTTTATTTCGCCGTCCGTCTCCTTTATCCGATATTTTTTATCATCCCAATCCTCATACAAAAGCCTGACAAAAAGCTGCTCCATCGTCATTTGTCTAATGCCGTACACGTCCAGATCCGGCAAAACCCCCGTAATATAATCCAGTAAAATCCGGTTGCTGCCAACAATGTAGAAATCATCCGGCTTAAAGCGTTCCTCATAATTATACAGAATATAGGAAATCCGATGCATCGCCACGGTCGTCTTACCGGAACCCGCAACGCCCTGCACGATGATGTTATGGTATGGAGACTTCCGGATAATTTCATTCTGCTCCTTCTGGATGGTGGCAACGATTTCACTTAAGACCGCCTGTTTATTTTTTGCCAGATATTTTGTCAGCAAATCGTCATTGGCAATTACCTCGCTGTCAAAATAATCAAGAAGCTTACCCGATTCTATTTCATAGGTACGCTTCAGTTGCAAATCAATCTTGATGCTTACGCCGCCCGGTGCTTCATAGCTACACCGTCCAAGACCATTTTCATAATAGGCATTCGCCACGGGAGCACGCCAGTCCACTACCATCCAGTGCGTCGTGTCTTTGGAAATCCCGCCTCTTCCGATATAAATGGATTCCTCCTTATTAAGCGCCTCGTCATGAAAGACAATTCTGCCAAAATACGGTTTGGCGAGCGCCTTTTTGTTACGGATGAGAGCCCGCTTCATATGCTCATGCATCGTCACGGTATTATTCAGAATCGTGAGCACCTCCACATCATTGTCATGATAATGCGCCAGCATCTCATCGATGTCTTCCTGCATACGAGACACCTCACGCCCGTAATTCGTAAGGTTATCCCGCACAACGGCAAGTGTCTGTTCAAGATACTGTTCCTCCTCCCGCCTTGCATCCATATGCGTTTCTTTTTTCTGCTGTGTTGCCATGTACGCCCTCCTTCCGTGCGCAGCGGAACTGTCGCTGCCGGTTCCGCCGCCAATCCTCTGCCGGTTCTTTCTGCCTCCTGTCTATCGTCTACCCATAATTTTAATGGTAAAAATAAAAATTACTAGACTTTTTATTTATGATATGATAAACTATACACTGTAGTTGTGCATAAAATAAATTTATTCAATATCAACGCTGGTCTATCGTTTTTTCGTTATCTTAACAGATTGCTCCGGGTTGCCAGTGACAGTAACAGATTGATTGCAGATAAGAACAGGACGCCGCTCCTGTTTTTTTAGACACAAAATTCAGCTACGCCATTTTCAGATTTGCTTTACACCTCCCATCTTGCTAATCTCTATGCCTATTTACATGAGGATTCCTATTATGAGAACCCTTCAGAGCTGACCGTAGAAGCCATTCTAAACGGAACATCCCCGAAGGATTCTCTCTGATACCCTATCGCCTGCGATATCGTTTTACCTCCTACTCTTCCGACAGCCTGACAACTTCTCCGTTCTTCACTTCCTTTGTGGCAGACGAGATGATAACACTGTCATCGTCGAGCGCGCCTTCCACGGCAACCCAGTAATCATTTTTGTCCAGCACCCTCACATTGACCTGCTCTGCGTAGTATTCCTTACCGAGAATGCCGTCGCGCTCCTTCACCACATAGACATAATTTCTGGAACCTTCTTCGTGCACGGCGGCAGGTGTGACGCAGCAAGGATGTTTTTCGCCAGACTCCGCATGGCTCATTGAGCCCGAAAGTCCCGGTACACCCGTCCCCTCCGGAAGATTTACATATACCTCATAATTTCCGGGCATTGTACTGCTCTCAGACAGATAGTCCACTATCGCCTCCCGCTCCTTACTGCTTCCATCCAATTTCAGAGTCACCTCATCATTTAAGCCGACATATTTCTTCTGCTCCTGCGTGAGCGTCGTCTTAAACTGACAGGGCACAGAAGAATCTGCGAGCAGCAGCACTGCAGAATCTGTGGTCCTGCCGCCGGTATTGATATTGATATCCGTGATTGTTCCGCTCATAGGCGCTTTTATCTGCCCCGCCGCCTCCCTAATTTCCAGAAAAGGCGCCAGCTCCTCCTGCAGACCGGAAAGCTCCATGCGGTTGACCTCTAAAGCGGCATCTTCGCTCTCCGGCGCAATGATATCCTCCACTCTTCTTCCCGCTTCCTTCATCGTCGTCTCTCTCTGCCATTTCGCGTCCGCCTCCGCATATGCCGCCTGCTGCAGCGCATCTAACAATGCTTCATCATCTCCGGCATTCTCCAAATCCTTTTCCGCCTGATTGACCTCTTCTGCGCCCCTGCCCACAAGCGTATCTTCCCGTCTCGCCAAGGCGTCATAATCTTCTCTGGCACGCTGTTCTTCTAATTCCTTCTTCTGCCTTGCCAGTTCTTGATTCTCCACCATCGTATTAATCTGTGCCTGAAGCTTGGATATCGCCGCCTCCTTCTGTGCTATGATATCCGCCAAATCTTCCATATCGATTGTAAAAAGCACATCGCCTTCTTCCACCAAATCGCCCACCTGCACCGCCAGATTTTCCACCCGCAGACCGCTCAGTGCAGTGACCGGACGTTTTTCTCCTGCTATTACAATGCCGTCCGCCTTCACGATATGCTCCACATATTTCTGCTCGACAGACTCCGTCGATACGATAGGAAGCTTAGATGCATAGATGCTCTTGGATATCACAGTACATAGCCACATAAATACCAGAAATGCAAGGAAACCTGCCGCAATTTTCTTTCTTCTGTTACCACTCAAAATTCTCTCCTCCTCTTCGCATGATATATCCGCTAAATCTCTGGAAGAATGCCCGCACTTTGGCATTCTTTCTGTGCTATTCTTTCAATCCCGAAAAAATAATTCCCTGCTCCAAATAATCCTGTCCCCAGATAAAGACAAACACCGCCGGAATCAGTGTGATAATCGACGTCGTGAAAGCATATCCTGCCTGTGCCCACGTGATTTCCGGCAGGTATAAGGATAAGGGCCACAGGGACTTATCTTCCAGAAAAGCCATCGGCTGTTCCATCATGTTCCAATACTCCAGAAACCCCAGCACCATTGCCGACAACAGCCCGCTCTTTCCAAGGGGCAGCCCAAGCGTACAAAAGATTCTAAATTCTCCCGCCCCGTCCATCCGTGCCGCCTCAAAAAGCTGCATGGGGATACACCGGAAGCCACCATACGTAAGAAACACCGGAAAGGTGGAAAACACTGCCGGAAGGATAATTGCCTGCTGTGTATTCAACATTCCCAGCCGGTTCAGTACCAGATAACTGGAAAGCATCATGACCTGAAAGGGCAGAAGCATCAACACGACATACAGCGCAAAGAGCGCCCTGCTGCCCTTCACCCTGTATACCGCAAACGCCCATGCCGCCGGGACACCCACCAGAAGCTGCCCCGCCAGTATACATGCCACCATCTTGACGGAATTCCAGAACAGAACAAAAAACTGCGGCGTCATAAAAAGCAGCCTGCCGTAATTTTCAAAAGTCGGATAATCCGGTATAATCTTCCAACTGATATATTCCAGCGCGTCAGAAAATACCGGAGACAAATGCTGCCGCAGCTCTCCACTGCCCATCACCGACCCCGTCACCAGCAGCACAATCGGCAGACAGACAAGGAGCGTCGGTATCAATATGAAAAAAAGCGTGATACCTTTTCTGACATCTTTCCAGCGCATTCCAAAGTTATGTAAACCCATTTCTTATATTATCCTTTCTCCCTATTCGTTTTCCACTGCCCCCGGAAGAATGCTCGCGCCAGCGGCATTCTTCCAGACATGACCTAGTGATACTTAGGCTGCGTCCCTTGCAGCCTTAGCATCACTTCATGTCTTATCCTAAATCCACTCATCTATCCACCCTCCTCTCCCCCGGAAGAATGCTCGCATAAGCGGCATTCTTCCAGACATGACTTAGTGATACTTGGGCTGCGTCTCTTGCAGCCTTAGCATCACTTCATGTCTTATCCTAAATCCACTCATCTATCCGCCCTCCTCTCCCCCGGAAGAATGCTCGCATAAGCGGCATTCTTCCAGACATGACTTAGTGATACTTAGGCTGCGTCCTTTGCAGCCTTAGCATCACTTCATGTCTTATCCCACATCCTCTGCAACACCATAATTGCCACAAACAAAACGCCGCCCACGCAGACGGCTGCCGCCGCCATCTTATCAAATTCAAGATTGACAAACCAGTTATTGAACAGATGCTGCAACAGATACATATCCTGATTCGGATACGCACCGGCAACCAGATACGCTTCCCTGTATATTTTAAAAGAGTTGAGAAAGGAAAGTATCACAATGGTATAGAGACTTCCTTTCAGATTCGGGAGTATGATGCGCATGGTACACTGCCATTGCGAAGCGCCGTCCACCCTTGCCGCCTCCAACAGTTCATTGGGGATTCCCAGAATGCCCGCAAGCCACAAAACAATCGTATATCCGGCATTTTTCCATATATAGCTGAACACCAACACCCAGAACGACGCGCTGCTTCCCAGATAGTCGAACCTGACTTCTCCCCATAAACCCGTCCATTCTCCAAGCTGTGTCAATATAAGGTTTAAGAAGCCCTGCTTATAGAAAACCATCTTCCACACAATCACAATCGTCGCCGTCGGCATGGCAAGCGGAAACAAATACAACGACTTGACGGTTCCCGCACTTTTCATCCTGCTGACAGGCAGCGCAATCAAAAACCCGATAACAACCAGCAGAGGGATACAGACAAACGTAAATCGGAGGGTATTTTTCACTGCCAGTTGAAACGCCTGATTGGAAAAAATAATCCCATAGTTTTTCAAACCGATGAACTGCTTTGTGACCACAGTCTGAAAGGAGCGCACGAACACATCCAGAAACGGAAGCAGTACGAAAATCACGACACCCAAAAGACTCGGCGTAAGAAACAGAAAGAACGCCCGCGTATCCTTATGAACTTTTACACCTTTCCTTTGTCCTCTCATTGTTTACTCCTCTCCTTTCACAGCTTGAAAAAATGCGAATCTGCGGCATTCTGCAGACATCACTTAATAAACTCTCATTCAGCAGAGAATGCACGCTTTTTGCATTCTCTTAGAAATGGCATAGATGCACTTAGGCTGCGTATTTTGCAGTCTTAGTGCATCTCCATCTCTTTCTCTTGTTACTCTGCAAGATAAATCGACAGATTTTTCTCCACTTGCGCAACTGCTTCATCCAGCCCGCACGCACCGTTTATATAATCCACTCCTGCATCAAGTACCGCTTCCTCCAGCGCTTCATTCTTTACATACGGCGTATCTACCGTCTGCATGCGCTGGCGCAGTGCCTCCGCCTGCGTTATGTCAAACCAGTAAATCTCCCATGTGAACACAGAGCCGTCCGCATCCATGTAGGCAAATGTGCTGTAGCTGTCTTCCGGAGGCACATCATCTTCCGGAGTCATGTCTTTCTCAAACGCTGCGCGGTTCACCGGGAACCCCATCGTTGTAATCTTTTCCGCGCCAAGCAGCGTCCGGAACAACCCTTCGGCATGTTCCATGCTGCCGGATGATGCGTTGATGGCGGCGATCGTATTTGCATAAAATACATTGTCGCACAAGCCGTTCATCGGAATAATGATATCCTCCTCAAACCCTTTACAACGCTCTACCGACGTCAGCTCCGCATAACCGTAAGCGTAACTTAAGGGACCTGCCATAATCTGCTTACTTCCACGCAGATAATAATACTCATCCATCGAAAAGTACGCAAAATCCTGATCTTCTATTTTCTCTGCATTATAATACACATTATCTTCGTCCCGTTGTTCATACTCCTCCCTCGCTTCTTCCGGTAAGCCGTCCGTCTGCGCATCATAAACCCGCTTCATCTGCACATAAAACGCTTCTATCGCATCCTTGTCAAGTGTTCCGTCCTCCGTCATCCAAGCCGGAGCCGATGCAGGTACAAAATTTCTCATAACAGCTTTTGGAGAGCAGAGCATCAGCAAATCCTTCTGGGGATTATCCTGCCGCAGCTCTTCCATCCCGTCCGCGATTCCCTCCAAATCCGTCATCTGCGAAACATATTTTTCTTTTCCCATGATGGTCGGAAGATTCGCCTCGCAGGGTATCATATAGAGTCCGCCATCCTGTCTGAACGCATCTACAATGTTATCAAACAGCTCCCCATCGCCTTCTAAACTATCTATAAGCTGCGTCAAATCCTTAAGCAGCCCTTTTTCAATATAGGAATCCGCCGGCATATCATCGAGAATCAGTACGTCCGGTCCCTCGCCCGCCATAATTTCCGTATTCAATTTCTTAAGCGCATCCTCCCTCGTTGCCGCACTGCCGTCCTCCATGCCGATTTCATATTCCACATAAACTTCCGGATGATCCGTCTGATAGAGGGCGATTGCCTTACGAAGCATCACATTGTCTCTAAGACTGTATGCCTTGACGCGCTCGCCCGGCACAGTAGGCACTGTCGGGTCGTATGTATAACGCACCAACCTCGCCCCTGTAAAAAGCGCAACGAACTCATTGTTATCCACCATTTCCATTCCAAGCACATGATAGCCGGGGTCGCCGAACGTTGAGAGATTCGCATCTATAATCTGCTCCATGACGCTGCCTCCGATGACATGGCGGTGCACGCCCTGTCTGCCTGCCAGATACAGCACATCGTCTTCACCGGCAAAGAAATACAAATCATAAAAGCTTCCGCCGTTAAAAGTCCGATCCCCGTAATTTTCCTTCACGAAATCGTTCAGAACTTCATCTTCAATATACGTCTTCGCTTCCCTGTCATAAATGAGTAGTCCTTCATAATCCCATCCGTCAATAATCATATATCTGCCAAGAAACTTGATAAGCTGCGGCGCATCTTCCAGAGTCAGATAAACCTTGCTGCTGCCGTCCTCTGCAATCTCGTACAAATCCTTGCCGTTTGTCCCCACATACACTGTGCCGTCTTCTGCAATCCACATATGCTGCGGGCACTCTTCTCCCTGTGGAAGCGACACTTCTATCTGTGTGCCGTCATTTCTTATAATCATAGCCGTATACGCTGCAAAGAATGCCACATCATCTTCCGCAAGTTGTTTGAAGGTCCCATCTTCCTCCGCCTCTTCTCTGTCCCCGCCCGCATCACTGGGCGCGCAGATCATTCCTATCGTGCCGTCCGCTCCGACTGCATACTCATCGCCGTACATGCCTTGTTCATGCAAGTCGTCCAGCACATCGAACGCATCCAGCTCCCATGTCTTACCGCCGTCATTTGAAAAACAGATCGGACGCTGCGTTTCCGCAATTGCCAGTCTGTCATCCGCCAGAGCAAACAGCCTGCCGTTATAGCCTTCCAGTTGTTCGGACATATCTATGATTTCTTCCAGATACCGCCCCATTGCCGTACCTTCCGAAGCACCCCCTTCTGTCTGTTCCCCACTGTCCGGTGCCAGACCGCCGTCCACATTATCTGCGCCTGCACTGCCCGCCTGCTGACCACCCGTCCCGCATCCTCCGAGAATGGAAGCAGTCATGAGAAGCGACATCGCTGCCGCGATGATTCTTTTATAATGATATCTTTTCATAATCCTCTTTTACCCTGTCTTTCTCTTCATGATTATCAGTCTGCTTCACAAATGATCATCTGCGTTTGCTTTTACAAATAACATCTTATCAGTCCTTTCTCTAAATAATCTCTAAAAACAGTATTTGTTTTTATGGCATCAAAAATGATTGAGATGTGAAACCATCGAAAATACTAGATTTTTATGTAATACAATAAGGGGCATCACTTTGATGCCTAAATTCTTTTGATAATTTAAAAGGATATAAACAAATATACAGACATACTCTATGGTTGGTATAAGAAAGGCGTACAGAAAGACTGGTTTTATATTATAATAAAATTTGATTTTCCCCATTTTTAGAACACCAATGCCCCAGCATCCTCTATTTTAAAGTGTTCAAACAGGTTCAGATTACGGATGGACTGCAGCGACATGACCCGCAGGTCTTCCAGTTCAAACTGCTGTTTTTTGAATCTGAAGTATTCTTCGATCCGCCATCTCATCAGATATACTTTTGCCACGATATGG
This sequence comes from uncultured Lachnospiraceae bacterium, assembly GCA_947564735.1. Taxonomy (GTDB): domain Bacteria; phylum Bacillota; class Clostridia; order Lachnospirales; family Lachnospiraceae; genus UBA3282. Next base: position 26,699 of record CANOEC010000028.1, read on the forward strand.
CACAGCCGTTTCTTCTCCTGCATTTTTAAACTACCTAAAAATAGCATCAGCTCCGCCCCGAATCCGTACACTGCAACAAGTGTCAGTTCCTCTGACGGAAATCCACACATCCTTACCGGGCTGCAGCTCATTTTACATTGCAGGGGCTTTCCGTTCTTATCCTTAAAATCCATGCGGTAATTTCCCTTGCATTTTGACGCCGCATCCATGATGTTACATGCTGTCCCATTATATATGACATTCCTTTTTTTCTTTGCACGTATTACAAAACGTTCGCCCCGTTTCAGGAAATGGCAGTAATAGTCATTGGCATCAAATCCCCTGTCCAGTGTGCGGACGCATTCCGGACATATCTTCCATAATCTTCTACACAAAAGAAGACCCTTGTACTTTCTTCCGGTATTGCTTCAAAGGAAGAATACTTTTGTCTTAATGCCGGTGATGGATTGAGGAATATTCCGCGTGCGGTACCAATGTCTTTTTCTTTCACAGGATCCTTGACAAAAAACTCAATATCCATATTCCCAGCCCTATCTAAAAGCATGCTTTCAGACTCTTTTTCTGTAATATACAAAACTGGTGAGTGCCTGCCCTGCTCATAAACGCCTTCGGAATTTGGTGTGAAAACATAATACATCGGCATACGACAGATGAATATCCACTGCAACAGAAGATATACAGCTCCTTTTTTTACATGAAAATCAAAAAACGTTTCACCCGCATGTGCATGCCAGATTTCTGTCTGATACCTATATCCAATGCAATCAATTTTTTATCAAATGCTATGTACAAAATATGATTTTCTTCCAATACTGCACAGTACGTCAACTGGCTTTTAAATGTCACTTTGATTCTTTCACGTTTTCCGGATATAGGGTCGTATAACAGAATCTGTTCATAATCCGGACAATGCAGCACTATAAAAAATCTGTTGGACTGCTCAAGACATGTGCAGATTTCCACATCCCCTTCCGAGTCCACATCGTAAAAAGTTGATAACTTCAAAACATTCCCTTGCCCCGATTGTTCCTCCATTATGTCTTTCAAAGTTTGTCCAGCTTTCAACTGTACCCATTCCAAACCGCCTCACTTGTAAATTTTTTTGTGATATAGTATCACTGAGTCTTATAGGTTCTGACTATGGAAATCAGTTCCGGATCCCCGGACTGCTGCGCATCCTGAAGCGCCCTCTGATAATAATCCTCGGATTCCATACGGTTTCCCAAATGTTTTTCGATTTCACAAAGGTTTAATAATATATGTGCCTGCATTCCTGCTTCTGCTTCTTCCCACTTATCCAAATCATTTAATGCCTGCATGAAATATATTTTCGCATTTGCCAAATCTTCTGACATCAGATAACATTCTGCAATGTCTGAAGCCATTTCAATCCTTGGCCATACCTGACTGTTCAGAAGGCTTAACGCCTTTATATATTCTTCAATCGCTTCTTTATACTGTTCCGACATCATAAGACACTCGCCCCGGCACTGGTGGATTTCCATAAACCGTACACTGTTTTCTGGAAGTGTTTTTCTCCAGATGTCTTCTGCTTTTTTGTATCCCTGTCCCCATTGGGAGCCAAAATCAAGTTCTTCTGAAAGCCGTTCAATGAATGGTCTGGTTTCATCATAAAGGATATCTTTCTTCTGTTCGCGTATTGCTGCGGCAATAACGGAATGCATCCAGTATTTCTGTGTAGTCGTGCCATGTTCTATTTCCAGAAGCCCCGATCAAAGAGCCGTTTCAATGTGCTGTTCTTTTGAATGCCAAACCAACTGCTGGCATTTTTTCTTGTAAACGGGATACTTGGGATAATGGATATCCATGTTAATATCTTCTGGTCTTTTTCATTGACGGAGCACAAGGAAAAAAGCAGGCACATCTGTTCAATAATTGTACGGTCACTTCTTAGTTTCTCATGGTTCCCCGATACATCTTCCTTGCTCAGCCCGAATCCCAATTCGACAAGCTTCCCATACAGAGCCTGCAGTGAAAATTCCTCAAGCTGGGCAACTTTAGCAAGAAACTCAATCATAATCGTAAGCCTGCAGGTAAGACTGATTACATCATTCAGGATTTCATTATTTTTTTTGAAATGATAGAAATAATAAAAAATATTTCTGCATTCCTCTATACTCAATGGAGGAATCTCCACAACCCTGAGGGCTGACAGAGTGCGGCAACGCCCTGTAACCAAAAGCCTGCATGGCAGATTGGATAGTTTACCAAGATATTCATCCCTGTCTGCAGATTCGATGTTGTCGATAACAACAAACATTTTCTCACGGTTTTGCTGTGCCTTATTGCAAAAATCATTCCATGCCTCATCCGCAGTGCCCTTTAAGCGGAATGCACTTTTTATGCATGTCCGAAGATCGTTATTGTCATATCGTACCCACCCGAGGTAATGGATTCCGCTTTCTGCGGCTGGTGTATCAGCGTACTTTTTCATAATGCTCCGCGCAACCTCTGTTTTTCCCAGTCCCCTACGGCACTGAGGAAAATGGAGATTCTATTTTCTAATAAGCCTGTAATTTCGCTGATTATTTCTGCACGACCCGTAAAAGAAGGCACGATCCTGTCCGGAATGTCTGTCAAGTATTTCGGATAATCGGAAAGCGGTTGTTTATTTGACCCAAAACATTTCTCAAGATATTGCCGGATTGCTTCCATCCTATTTATATTGCTGGGATTATTAAGGTATACATATATACTGGCAGAATCATAAATGTTTACCGCATCAAACTTAAATTGATTTCCGGTAATTTTATCTATTCTATTTTGAAGATCCCGATATGTTTTCTTTCTGTCAAGTATATAAATGTAAAAAGTATTGATTTCCTTATATATCTTATATTTCTTTATCATCCGCACTGTTTCCAATATCTTCCCGGAACTATTTTCGGATGTAATCTGCAGGGCAATTCTTTTATTGAAATCAACAATATCCATTCCGGGATAATTTCCCGCAAGGGTATAATTTGCATTTTCAAAACTGGCATCGAACAGAATATTAAAAAAGCCAATCAAGAGATTTTCAGACAGCTTATTGATACTATATTCCCCGTTAGTGTTCTCTATATGAACCAAACGTTCCAGATCAACGAGATATTGTTTGATGATATTTAAACTGTTCACATATTCAATCATAATAAATTCTCCCGGGATATTTCTTTATGCTAATCGACAGTTCCAAGTGCAAAGTTTCATCCGCCGCCATATTTCCCTGTCGAATGATATCCGATGCCATATCAGCGACACAATGCATAACCGTAGTATTGTGATCCGGGACGAAATACATCTTTGATGTCTTGTTTTCTGCTGTTGCAAAGCGGATGTCCTCCTTTGTGCCTTTTTGCTTAAAAATTCTTTACCTGTCCCTGCATCAAAGCATTCAGGTGTTCTTCCTGTTCCTGCTGTGTATCAAAACAGGCTCCATCCGGCAGAATCGTCCCAATCAAATTACAGCCCTCAAACTTGCAGCCCTCAACCTGTGCATCCTTCAGACTGGAATAACTCAGATCGGCATTTGCAAAAGAACACTTTTTCAGAATTGCCCCAGTAAAATCCGTACTTTTCAATATGGTATCAGAAAAGTCACAGCTTAAAAACTTGGAATGATTGAACATTCCATAGCGTAAATCCGCTTTCTTCATATCATATAAATTAAAATTGGCATACCCGGCTACCGGAATGCTGTAATCCGAGGAGATTGTCAGCGGCGTCCTGATGAATACAGGCTTAAAGAGCCCCGGAAATCCTTCCACGGAATTCATTTCCGAGGCGGCATTAAAAAACCACTCCAGTCTCTTTTTCCCATTGACCACATAAGGCTCGTAAATATGGCGGTATATCTGGACCACGCATTTTAAGACATTTATATTTTCCTGATATAAGTTCCGTTCCCCGTCATACTGGTATTCGCAGACTGCCCCGTGAATAAACATTTTCTCAAAAAAATAACCAAGGAACTGATATTTAAGCTCCTGCAGGATAAAATCCTCCTCTGTTCCCTTTTCCATCTTATGTAATGACCTATAAAAGATAAATTCTGATACTTTGTCGTTAAAATCAGAAAAGATATACAAATGGCTAAACGCAATAATAAATTTTTTTACTGCCTCTTCGAGTCTGCGCTCATTTTGCATATATTCCGGCTTAAAATACCGGTATATGTTCTCCAATTCAAAAAAGATTTTTTCACATAAAAAGAAATCACGGATATTATTATGGTAAAACTCCGCCATTCCCCTCTTTCCGTCGTTTTTCCAGTAATTGCAGAGGGCATAGCAGCGTTTGATGATCTGTTCTGTCCGCCCGGTTTCCAGCTGCATCCCCTCAATGATATCTTCAATCTCCTCCTGCAGAACATACAGTTTTTTATTTCCGGTCCGGTACATCCTGTAAGAAATCTCCGCACTGATTCGGTACAGCACATCGTTGTACCTGCTTATGCCATGCGTATAAGCGGTCTGGGAGAAAAGTTTATTGTATTCCGTATTGCTCAGCTCTTCACGGAAAATCTGATGATACAAAACCCACGGATTATCCCATGCATCCTCTGTGATTTTTCCGGCGGCAAGCATATAAAGCGCCAGTGGCGTATCACAGATTCCGTCCGACGCCTCATCATCAATCATCCGTATCCGTTCCAGCTTCGGATAGTCTTCTTTTCCGCAGACCTGTCTGTACCTTTGAATCCATTCCTCCCGTTTTCCCGCATCGAAATGGTTCAACAGGATATAGGTAATGTCCGTGCCCAGTCCCTGCTGTTTTAATTTTGTCATGTCGATAAATTTCGGTCTGGTCGTCATTATGATGTGTGCGCCCGAAAGCCCCCTGATGATCTCGGAAAGAATATGCTCCGCAAATTCCGTCATGCCGTCCATCATACACAGTTCGTCAAATCCATCCAAAAGAACAATATCCTTGTTTCCCAATTCCGTATGGGGTGGAAACCCCAGTTCTTTCAAGATTTCCTGCACGGGGACTTGTATAAACATCCTGTTCGTTGTCAGGTTGCGGAGCCGTACACAATATACAATCCTGTCCTTCCATATCCCGCTTTCGTTTTGCTGCAGCAGCTTTTCATTTTGATAACATAAATGAGAAATAAGGCTGCTCTTTCCTACGCCGGCATCCCCCTCTATAATCATAACCCTGCTTTCTTTCTGTTCTCCAAACTGCCGCAGTATCTCCATGAAATCAGCATCCTTTCCTTTCAGGGAATTTTGCGCAGCAAAATGATAGGACGGCTGGACATAGGTATCCTTCAGGGTAATAGCTATCCTGTCCTCTCCTTTATGTAAGAACAGCACACTGCCAAAACTTTTCACATAGTCATAATAATCATGGTTCTGTTTTATCTGCTCCTTTTCCTTTAACATCCGATAAATATCATCAAATATCACAGAAGCATGCAGATTCCGCAGCTCATCATTTTCCCTTACAAGCCGGCTCATGTTCTCATATATGAAATCCATTTCTTCCTGTGTAATATTCTGTTCCCTATCCTCACCATAAGGAACAGGCGGTATGGCATCCACCCTTGGCAAAAATCCCTCCCGGAGCCAAAGGCTGTAATATTCTATGTTTTTCTGCCAGATAAACAAACTTTTATCCTTACAGCCGAACTCTTTTTCGTATAGTAACTGGACTGCTCCTATTATATTCGTAATATGATCCTGCAGCGTTTCTTTTGTAATATAATGAGAAACACCCTGGACTCCATTTGTAACAATTCCTGCTACAATACTACTGATAAACCCAAATAAATGTTCAGTCATTCCTGTTCCCCTGCAATTCTATAAAAATCTACATAATTCCTATAACTTATTCTACATCATTGGAATATTTTAGCAAATATCTACGAGGAAAAAATTAACCATATTTGTCGAGACGGACTAGATGGCAGATACGAACTTGAGCACAGGCTGTTGAAGCAGCAAATGCCTTCAAGCTCCTATGGCACATGAGAAAATGGAACGGATACCAGAAAAGAAGCAGCAACCTGGATGTCTGTACCATGTATAAACAGGAATATAGATGAAAAGGGATATAAAAGTGGCAAATAAAACAAAATATATCCTAATACGTATGGACGATACTGAATATGGAATTATAAAAAAGAAGGCTGAACTATCCCAAATGAGCATTTCTTCCCTTTCCCCCTAGATGTTATTTTCTCCTTATGCTATAATAATGTTATTATTGTAGTTTATTATTAAAACCTAAAAGGGGCAAGGTGCATGGACAAAGATACCATTTTAAAAGAAATGATATATGATATATCAGACGAAATAGGTACAGACATCTCTTATATAAGTACAAATCAAAACAGTTATCAATACCTCACAGGCATGGAATTTACCATGATACTGGCAACAGGAATTTCCAGCATGTTTTTTGTTCCACTTATTACTGCATATGCCAAAAAAATGGGGGAAGAGCTTGCCAATACCACTATCAAAAAACTGAAAAAAATTGCTGACCGTTCCAAAAAACAGTTACAGGAACGTAGTGCTGACGGTGAACTTATCATAGCATTTATCAATATAATACCAAGCGAAATATTTTCAGCTACGCAATCCGTACTTGCTAAGCAGGAGCAGGCAGAAGTTAAAAGCAGGCAGATAGCTGCCGTACAGGAGTTTTTGGAAAGCAATTGTTTTCCACATGAAAAATCGACCCTGCTCGCCGAACAAGTATACTATATTATGAACGATGCCCTTACAGACGCTGCAGATGAAAGCGAGTAAAAAATGACAGACATAGAAGCCATAGAAAAATACAGATTCTGTTTAAACCTAGCTCGCTATATAATGGCTCAAAATCCACAGCTTGCAGAATATCAGCTACAGCTGCTTAAAAATACGCTGGCTCTGGGCGATGAGGTAAAAAAAGGGAACTGGATTATTTCGCATAATATAGATAACCATGTAAAATCATATATTATAGTAACAGATGGACAGCCGATGACCACTGACACCATCCCTGAATGGGCTTTGAACTATCCACAGAAACATGTTTCAGCAGATCCGGATGCAAACCCGAGGGAACTTTTGGATTTACTGCATAGTATCATAAACCAGTTTGATGAAAGACATCAGCCAATTACCAATTTCCTCTCCAACCTTGTTTCTTCAATCGATTGTTACTATGAAAGCTTCATGATAAACATGGAAGAAGCCATAATTATTTCTGATTTATGCAGCTCGGCATCAGCAAATTCGTATACTTACACTGAAATATTACTTCATGAACAGCGGCAATTAGTAAGTAAATATGATGCAATGGAGATACCCGGTGATGCTGCCATTGTACCTCTATGCATTATGGACTTTTTAAGACATTTTCAAAACAAACAGCTGGAAGAAGATTTTTCAAATACCTTAGCAACGTTTATCCGTAACCCACAGCAAAATTTTCTGCTGAATCCCGAAGCTTCTACTCGGACAGTGCAGTCCCTCTATCATACTGCTGATGCGATTAAAAATGCTGCCCAAAAAGAATTTACCTTTTTTATATTTTATAAAGACTTATATGAGGCACTGCTCTTTTACCGAAGCGCACTATATTTGGGGGCTCTTCTGATTGATCATGGAATCGTTAATAGCGATCTCCAGCATATTGTTTACATGGCAGAGGAAATGCGGGTGATCATCTGTTTGTCCATTATGCCGGTTTATCGTAATAATACACCGGACTTTCTGTTGCCGGCAGATATCTTTGCATGGCTCGGCGTTATTACAGACAAAAAGCTGCAAAATGTATGTTTGCCAAGTCCTTACTGGATTCATTGGAATTACACTTCTTTGTGCTATCCGGAAATTTATAAGGACATAGCACTGGAAACCTTTAAAATCAGCAGACAGATGACCACCAGTACAAAAAAATTAAAAAAATATATCTGTAAGCTGGAAGAAAAAGAAGCGGATTTAGCCGATGAATCACAAGTTATAGATTTTTTGAAAAGATATCTAAAAAACATAGAGCAATCTTTTCTTGAATAACTTTACTCATCTTATAAAGGCAATACAATCCTAAAATTTCTTGACTATTATATAACATCCAGCACATAATGTATGTACCATAAACAGTACAGTTTTAAGTACAAAAGGAAGCGCTTCGTGATAACAACAAAGCAGATGGATGTAAGGGCAAATTTTAAAAAAACTTCGATATTGTATTTGGTGGTGAGCCGGTGATTGTACCCCGCAAAGAGAAGAGAAATGTAGTTATCATATCGGAAGCGGAATATAATGAACTGGAAGAAGCCAAAATGAACGCCGTGTGCTCTCCATGCAAAAAGGTACACATGCCATGCTGGAACTTCTCGAAACTGCTAAAAAAGCATCAATCCCGGCAAAATACGTTCTTTTTGGAAGCTGGTTTTCTTCTCCGAGCGCCTTACACTCCGTTAAGGAAATCGGATATGATGTAATCGGGATGGTAAAGAAAACCCCTAATATGTTTTTCCGGCATAACAGCGAAGATATGTCCCTAACATCCATCTATAACCGCAATAAGAAAAACGCAGGCGTTCCAGATACCGGCTTTCCGTCACGGTTGAGGTTGTGAAAGATGGCTCGTCCATTCCCACGAAAGTGGTTTATGTCCGCAACAGGAACAAACAAATGCAGGATCATATTCTATGATGCGATGACCGTTCCCTTGGAGAACTCTTTTTATACTTTTCGGATGTGATATCTGATATCACATATGGATACAGGTATTTCAAATACTGCTTCAAATGTTTAGGACAATGTTATCTGGTATGGCAGAGTTAACGGACGAAAAATCGATGAACTGGCGGGTGCATTCATGAATGCAATTCCAGCAGTATTAAAATCGAGACTCCAAATTGCATAATCCATTTGAACCATGATAACTGAATCATTGCCAGAGATTGGATTTTCAAGGTACATGGCTAAAAATAATGTGTGAAGTTTGAGTTAGATATTTAACTTATGGAAACCCATTGTATTTACTGCCTATATTACATATAATAGAGCTAAGAATGGAGGTGCTGTGATGGATGCATTGAAAAAAGAAGAAATATATACTATTGAGGATATCTATGCACTGCCAGATGGTGAACGTGCAGAACTAATTGATGGAAAAATTTATTACATGGCTCCGCCAAATACAAAACACCAAAGTCTTGTATCAGAATTTCATTATCAAATAAAAGATTATATTAGGCGGAACAATGGTACATGTGAAGTTTTCCCAGCACCATTTGCAGTATTTTTGAATAAAAATGATAAGAATTATGTAGAACCAGATATATCTGTTATCTGTGATAAGAATAAGATTACGGAAAAAGGGTGTGACGGTTCACCAGATTGGGTGATTGAGGTCGTTTCACCAAGTAGTAAGGCTATGGATTATCTCACAAAACTCTTTAAATATCGGACAGCTGGTGTTAGAGAATATTGGATAGTTGATTCAGCAAAACAACGTGTGACGATTTATTTCTTTGAAAAGGAGTCGGTAGAAGAGTATTCTTTTGGAGAAGATATTCCAGTTGGAATATATGAAGGATTTACTATAAGAATAGAGTAGTTGATAAAGTAAAATAGTGGTTTGTAGAAAGCATTTGGAAATAAAAATCCAGATGCTTTTTATTATATAAAAAATTTCAAATATTAAGGCAGGAGAAGATGTTTATGAGGACATTGAATAATTTAGCTCTTACACATATATTGTCTGGCTGAGCTCTCTCTGGTGCTATTAAAATCAATAGTTATGATATAGTCTATGCGGTGAGGGATAAAATGTAGTTCGTATGGGTAAACAATGATTTGCTGAATATGAGGACAGAGAATACAGAATCGTTGTATCCGGCGAGCAAGACTATGATTATCAAGATATTCTTTATTTGAATGATATTAACCTGCTGGCAGCGTGTCATCATGGTGGGGAATATAACTGGAACCTATCGGCTAACACGTGGGTAAGTTCACGGCACCCAGACGGGCGCCGCCTTATAACTATACCCCCTGCTTCCCATTTTCTCCTGAATATTCTTCTTCCAATACCGGAAGCAGTGTCTCAACAATCCGTAACGCATCAACATAAAACGGATTTGTTACATAAGATGCGATTTTCGGCTCTTCTTCTCCACCATAATAACAGATTACAATGTGCCTGTCTGGTTTTTCAATGACCATATCCCACGACTCCAATAATTTATTCTCCTTGTCTGAAGAGATAGGGTGTGAGAAAATATCTACTGCCCTATCTTCAATCTGTTTTCTTTTATCCGAGTCCGGAATACGATCCCGGTACCTATAATACCCCGCAGTGTCCTTGCTGGACACAATTGGAACGCAGTCCGTTGAACCATATGAATAAATCAGGCTGAATATATCATGCTGTTTGGCTATATCCTCCCGGAAAAATAAAAGTCCATCTGTCTTATAAAATATGCTATCCGCCGTACACTCTCTGTTTCCTCTTCATCCTCATACATCTGGAATTCTTCAATGAAATCCCGTACCATTTCTTCAAGGTCGGGTGAACATGTTCCGCACGTACCATCTGGCTGGAGTAAACATGTATCAAACACAAAAAACACATCCGTAACCATATCTTCAGGGAACATACCGCTGTCATATATCTCTTCCGGATCGCCTGCCGCCCAGAACTGTACATAATCCAGCCGTAGTTTATCCACAGAACCCTCATAACTGTCCACTGTTCTTGGTATTTTACATTGTGTGAACATCTCGATCCTAAATCTCGATCCCGAAGCATCAAAATAGCCAAGTTCACCTGAATACAGCCCTATTTTTTTCTTTGCAACCTGAATAAGCTTTGACTGCATGGCAATCTGCATCGATATATCAATTGTTCCGCTAAAATCAATGCTGTTTTTCATATTAAGCAGATGGATTAACTTTTCTGCATCTACTTTTTCTCCCTTTTCCATTGTTCTCCTCTCCTGCCGGCAATTGTCCTGCAACGTATGGTATGTGCTTCATTACAAAGTCCTTACTGTCAAACACCACCATACCGCTATGTAAGATTCCCTCACAGATTGCTGCAAATTCTGACAGAAGGATATTCCCTGCCATCATATTAGCGGCGATATGCTGTGGCGCAACCATGTTAAGTTCCATGCATGACATCTCACTTTGTTTCTTTTGCTTCTTTTTCACTTCCGGGAAATAGCTGCTTCTGACCGGAGATAAAACTTTCCCTTTCAGTTTAATGGAAAAGACAACCTCGCCGGACATATATTCATTTGCTGAATCAAGATAATTACAGCTTCTACAGCTGTTAAAATATTTTTCCAGCACCATACGGCACGGATGGTTATCCACGCACCCAATAATAACCGGCAGCGAAATAACAGCATCCGGATTCATATAACTGCTTGTGTTTATCTGCCCTTCTGACTCCAAAAACATCACCTTAGACTGCCATGACAGTGAAAAAGCTGTATTTAATAAATCAGCCATGACAGAAGCTTTATACAGTCCAATATCCTCCTCCTGAAAACATTGTCTGTCCATGTTCTTTTTTTCGACAATATCTCCGTCAATAATTGTCATTCTTCCAACAAGCGCCCGTCCGCCCAGCGAAACAATAAATCGGGAGACTTCCTTCAAAAAATATGTTCCAGAGCCTCCCGCACCGACAACCACCAGTTCATTAATATATATCCGCATTTTATCCTCCTTTTCTGCTTAATAATCTCTCGGAATCTTTAAGCCAGTAAATATATGGCTTAAAGATTCCTTTTTTATTAAAATCCCCCACTTTTTGGTCAAAAAACACTTGACACATCCTTCGAAAAATGCAGCGCTACACGCCCTTGTTAATAAGACATATTTTTCGATTTGAGGCGATTTTGCTTGTTACCTGTTAACTGTGGCAGTCATGCTGACTACCAAAACTTTGTTATCGGAAATCTTCGTAAATACTATCCTAATCCTGATTCTATTGCCCGCTCTACATGGGATATCATTGACCGCTTTTGGAATCTTGACCTTTCTTACACGGATGTGAAACTCAGAAACAAATATTCTGTTTTTGGTCCTGTCCCAAGGACTCCTTCCTGCATGCATCGTTCTTATCTGTTATCACTGGATTTCAAAGTCACATCCCTGACTGAATGGGCTGCACAGCTCAAAATCAATCCCCTCTATGCCCTGCTCAGTGGTTTTGAGTTTGGTGATACTCCCGGTGTTGGCACTTTTTATGACTTTTTAAATCGTATCTGGAATTCCAATGAAGATAATCTGAATCCTCATGTACATCCTGTGAAAACATCTGTCATAAAGCCTTCTGCAAAAGGCGCCAAAGCAAAACCTGTGGAAAAAGTTTCTGTTGAACAACTGCTCGCAGAACTGGAAGGTGACTCTTCCTCTGCTTCCGGGCTGCCTTATGCTTCTTTGTTTGACCTTTATAATCATGAATTCCTGCAAAAGTCCGTATCCCAAAAACTGATTAATCCTGATTCACTGGCGCTTGCCGGAGACGGCACCCCGGTTGTAACCTCTGCCAGAGAGCGTAAGCATCGTGTTTGTGACTGTGCCTCTAAATGCAGTAACGATTGCTGCTGCGACCGTTACTTTTCCCAGCCTGACTGTGATATCGGATGGGATTCATCCCGTTCCTGCATCATATACCAGACCGGTAAATGCATCATACACTTTCACATATCCGGCATTCGGTACAATATCACTTTTCTCAAAATAAAAACATACCTCATTGGTTCCTGCCAGTGCAAAAAGAGATTCTGCATGATATGGATAATATGCAAACCTCCCGATTTCTCCCTCATATACGGAATCCATTTCCTTTTCCACCTGTATGACTGGCATCATGCCAATCTGGGGAAGCTCTGATATAATAAAAATATAGCATTACCCCGAATAATGTAGTATACTATCTCTATTTCTACAAAAGAGGTGAATTTGTGGAATTAGATATAAGTTTATTCAATGATGGTTTAAAGTCGCAATCTATCGGACGTTTCAGCCAGCACATGATGGATTTTATATTAAGTAAAAAACCTGATTTTGCTGGACGCACATCTTCAGATAAAGATATTCTGTTCTGGGCAGCACGTGTAAAGCACACTGAACGTTATCGTAAAGATTTTGCAAATGATGCAGAATTTGAGCAATGTACCCTTTGCGAGGATCACAGTTAAATACATATATAAAAATAATCGGGCATGGAAATATAGTTGATAACATTTCTTGACTATTGTAATATAAACATAAATAAACAAATACATACTATAATAGAGATGATATAGATAAGGACGGAACAGGCAGCCGTCACTCCATTTATGGACTTAAAGAGATGCTGGAATGCCACCCAGCTATTTATATCATCTCTTTTTAGTTGCATAGATTTCATCGCTTTTATACCAAATCTTTTTAGAGATTAAATATAGAATTCTATAGTAAAATACAAGAAAAAATCGAGCAAGCTCGATTTCGAGATTCGCTTCGCGAACTCGAACACAAATAAAGCATTCTTCCGTGCTTTGGCAAACAAGGAAAGGACGATTCACATGCGGATTTTACTGGCAGAAGACGACAGACATTTAAATGATACGCTGGCCTATCAGCTGGAAACGGAACGTTTCACCGTAGATTCCTGTTTTGACGGCGAAGAAGCGCTCTTCTATGGGGAACAGAACATCTATGACGTCATCCTCTTAGACCGGATGCTTCCCTATATGGAAGGAACGGATGTGCTGACAGCGCTTAGGCAGAAAGGCATCACCACACCGGTCATTCTTATCACCGCGCTCGGTACGCTTTCCGACAAAGTCACCGGGCTTGATTTGGGCGCAGACGATTATCTCGTGAAACCTTTTGCCTTTGAAGAACTACTTGCGAGAATACGCTGTGTGACAAGAAGACCTCACACGCTCACTGTCAACGACACCTTTTGTATAGAAGATATCTCATGGCAGAAATCCGAATGCATCCTCACGGGTCCCAAAGGGTGCTGCACGCTTTCCAAAAAAGAAGCGGAGCTCATGGAAATATTCGTACATTCCATAGGCAATACCTTACAGCGCAGTACGATTCTGTTAAAGGTCTGGGGACCGGACAGTGATGTGGAGGAGGGCAATCTGGACAACTATATCCATTTTCTCCGCAGAAGGCTGAACATAACCGGCAGCCGCCTGCAGATTAGGACCATACGGGGCGTCGGCTACAGTTTACAAAAGCCTGTATAAAAGAGCATAGAAAGGGGCGTGGTCATTGCTATGTTTCAAAAAGTACACCTGCGGCTGACCTTATTATGCACGGGAATCACCGCCGCTATCATGATTATCATGTCACTCTGTTATTTGTATGTATCGGAGAGCGGATTAAAAAGCAACCAGTTTCAAGCTTTTAGAAACGACATCAATACGATTTCAACGAATCTGGAACACCAGAGCGTCATTTCTATGGAATGGCTCTCCAAAATGGAAGCGCAGGGAAACTATCTCTTCTTTGTTCTGGACAATGGAACGCCTTTTCTCTTTAATCAACTGAACAGCCCTGAGGAAAACGACGTGCGCGAACGTCTGCTTGCAGAAAGCCGTGATGCATACCTTGACCAATTTGCTATGGAAACATCTGTTCAGACGAGCAAACCCGACGATGTTTTTTCCATTCTGACACACTTTGAATATGAGTTTATCTCCCCTTCCATGGGTACACAGTATTATGCTGGTCGAATCACCATGGGCGCGCAGGACTCCAAGCTGGAAATCATTGTCCTGTCCTCAGCGCTGAAACTTGAACAACAAATCAACAAGCAGAGGTTCCGCTTTCTTATCATAGACATTTCTGCCGTTATACTTCTGGGAGTCTTTTCATGGTTCTTTACCGGGCGGCTGTTAAAACCTATTGTTGAAAATCAAGAGAAACAGACGCTCTTTATCGCCTCCGCCTCCCATGAACTGCGCACACCACTGTCCGTCATTCTGTCCGCTGCGGAATGCTGTAAAACCGCGCCTCCGGAAAGACGCGAGAACTTCTTAAAGACAATCACGCTGGAAGGGATGCGCGTCTCTTCGCTCGTAAGCGATATGCTCACCCTCACCCAGTCGGACACCAACCGCTTTACAATTCAGAAGAAGCCGGTAGAGTTGGACACACTCCTTATGAATTCTTACGAAGCCTTTGTTCCGCTGGCGCAGGAAAAATCCATTTCCTTGTCCGTGGAACTGCCCGAAGACGCCCTTCCTCCTTGTAACGCAGACCCGGAGCGCATCAGTCAGGTCGTCTCCATCCTGCTGCACAACGCCATAAGCTACACCCCTCGGTATGGGCGTATCGTACTTTCCCTTACGATGCAGCGCGGCAAGTTCCGCATTGCCGTGACCGACAACGGTATCGGCATTTCGGCTGCAGACAAGAAGCGGATTTTCGACCGATTCTACCGGGCGGAAAAGTCCCGCAGCACGAAAGACCATTTCGGACTCGGACTGTCAATAGCACACGAAATTGTGAAAGCACACGGCGGAAGCATTAGCGTAAACGACTCTGAGAGCGGCGGAAGCTGCTTTATGGTCGTGTTGTGACAATAAGAAAATTGCTTCGCGATTATCTTGGGAAGAATGCAAAGCATTCTTCCACGCTTTGGCGGAATTTCCTATACTATTAGGAATATTTTGTCGAATTATCTGTATATTTCTATATGATTTCCCATGAAAATGAGATATACTGTCTGTAAGGAACATATACTACACCACAACGGAGGGGAATTATCATGGGAACTATAGGAATACCGGCACTGATTATCATTGCACTCATCATTCTTTTCATTATTTTCATGGCGGTTGGTTACGTCAAGGCGCCGCCGGATATGGCATACATCATTTCCGGTTTCAAGAAGAAATCCAAAATCGTCATCGGTAAGGCAAGCATCCGCATTCCGTTCTTTGAGCGGTTAGACAGACTGAACCTGCGGCTGATTCCGATTGACGTCAAAACCAGCAACGCGGTTCCGACGGCGGACTACATCAATATCAATGTGGACGCCACCGTCAATATTAAAATCAGCAGCGAAGCTGACAGACTCCGCCTTGCCGCCGAAAACTTCTTAAATAAAAATACGGAATACATAGGCGGTGTCGCCAGAGAAGTTCTGGAAGGCAACGTCCGTGAAATCGTCGGTAAGATGCGTCTGGAAGAAATGGTTTCCGACAGACAGAAGTTCGCTAATCTTGTCAAGGAAAATGCCGAACCCGATTTAGCTGCAATGGGACTTGATATCGTCAGCTTTAACGTGCAGAATTTCGTGGACGGCAACGACGTCATTGAGAATCTCGGTATTGATAACATTGTAAAAATCAAGAAAACTGCCGCGATTGCAAGAGCCGAAAGCGAACGTGACATCAAAGTCGCACAGGCAGCCGCAGACAAAGAATCCAACGACGCTGCCGTTGCCGCACAGACTGAAATTGCCAAGAAGCAGAATGAACTGGCAATCAAGAAATCCGAATTGCAACAGGAATCCGACACCAAGAAGGCAATGGCGGACGCCGCTTACGAAATCCAGAAAGAGGAACAGCGTAAGACCATTGAGGTCACTACTGCCAACGCCGATATCGCAAGACAGGAACGTGAGATTGAATTAAAACAGAAACAGGTTGCCGTCAAAGAACGTGCGCTGGAAGCCGAAGTCAAGAAACAGGCAGAGGCAGACAAATACGCCGCACAGCAGAAGGCAGACGCCGCCCTCTACCAGAGACAGAAGGAAGCTGAGGCGAAACAGTTTGAGGCGCAACGTGAAGCAGAAGCAAGAAAAGCGCAGGCAGAGGCGGACCGATTCTCCAAAGAACAGGAAGCGGAAGGTATCCGCGCAGTAGGTGAGGCGGAAGCATCCGCTATTCAGGCAAAGGGTATCGCAGAAGCGGAGGCAATGGAACGCAAAGCGGAAGCCTATGCTAAGTATAACAAGGCTGCTGTGGCAGAGATGATGATCAAGGTGCTGCCTGACATCGCGGCAAAGATTGCAGAACCGTTAGGACAGATTGACAAGATTACCATTATCGGAAGCGGTGAAGGCGATTTGGGCGGCGTCAATCAGATTGCCGGAAATGTGCCCGTCGTCATGGCAAAGCTCTTTGAGAGCATGAAGGAAGCTACCGGCATCGACTTATCCGAAATCATCAAGGCGGATACTTACGATGCAAAGGTAACCCGCAATGTCAATGTGACCGGGCTGGATAATGTGAATGTTATGCCGAAGAATCCGGACGATAACGTATTATAATAAACCAAAAGACATATCATGAGCAAGGCACTCTGTAGCCGTCGGTGCTTAGATGACGTATTTTGGCATCTTATGCACCGCTACGAGCGAAAGGCAGCGCAAGCGTGCCCGCGATGATATGTCTTTCTGGTTTATTAACTTATTCTATTCGTGCCTAAGCGCCTCAATCGGACTTAACTTCGCCGCCTTCTTCGCCGGATAGATTCCGAAGAAAATCCCTACGGCTGATGAGAAAATCGCCGCAAACAGCACGGTTGTCGCCTTGACCTGCGCCTGAAACCCCATTACATTACAGACGCCCACCGCTCCGAGACTGCCAATCAGTATCCCAATCAGACCGCCAATCAACGTAATGATACCTGCTTCCGCCAGAAACTGTAACAGAATGGAACCCGTTCTTGCTCCCAGCGACTTACGAATGCCGATTTCCCTCGTGCGCTCCGTCACGGATACAAGCATGATATTCATAACGCCGATGCCGCCTACCAGAAGCGAGATGGCTGCCACAAAGGAGATAAAGACTGTAATAACGCTCAAAATACTGTCAATCTGTGACTGCGCATCCGCAAAGCTCTCCATCAGAATCTTATTCTCTCCACGGACATTGTGCTTACTTTCCATCAGCCGCAGCGAATCCGCCGCCACCTGTGAAGAATACTCAGCGCTTTCCCCCACAATATAGAACTGCTCAAAATCCTCCACCCAGAACCCATATCCGCCGCCCAGTGTGGAGATAGGCATTTCCACCTGTAAATAGCCGCTGCCATTTAACATGGAGAGCATCGTGGAAGTACTGTCCTGTCTGACGCCCACAATCGTCATCTCCTGCGTCACGTTATAAATCGTCACGTCAAAGCTCATACCCACCACATCTGTCGTGCCAAAAAGCATCCTCGCACTCGTTTCATTGATGACGCAAACTTTATTGCCGGACAGATAGTCACTTTCCGTAAAATATCTTCCTTTCGCAATCGGCTCCTTCGCCACGCAAAACTGCAGTGCCTCGTTACCCGCGTATACAAGCGCCTCGAAATTGCCCTTACGCCCTTCTGCGGCAGCCCACATCTGATACTGTGGGGTAACGCCTTTGACATGTTCCACTTTTTCCTCAATTAAATCAAAATCTTCGTCCGTGAACGTTACGTCATTTCCTTCCACGGAATCATTTGTATAAAGCGCAACCTGACCACCCGCCATGCTGTCCAGTTCACCGTTGATCTGACTTCTCATCCCGTTACCGATGGAAATAATCAGAATGACCGAAGCAATTCCTATAATAATACCTAACATGGTAAGCACGGAGCGTCCTTTATTGCTCTTGATATTCATCAAAGCAATCTTAATATATTCCCATATCTGTGCCATTGTACCAACCTATCCCTTTCCTGCTCTTTCGCTATGCTCAAGCTGTCTTTATACAATTTACAGCCCGGCTCTCTGCTCTGCCAATTAATTCTGTGGGATAACTGTTACCGGCATACCTTCCGCCAAATCCTGACCCATTGTCATAATGACAGCTTCACCTTCTGCAAGACCCTCTGTAATCTCGCTGTAGCTGTCGGAGGAGATACCTGTTGTAATACGCTTCTTTGCCACGACCCCATTCTCTGCTACGAATACAAAATCACCTTCCACATCCGTGTTGATAACTTCCACCGGAATCATCACAACGCCTTCCGCTTTCGCCGTATATATCTCCACTCTCGCCTCAACGCCCAAATAGATATCCTCATCCGGATTGCTTACTTCGATTTCGGCGCCTACGACTGCTGCACCGCTCTGATTGGTGGTTGCCATCCGGTTGATCTTCGTCACCTCACCGTCATACTTCTTACCGCCGATATCAATGGAAACTTTCTGTCCCAACGCTATTTTCTCCAAATCATATTTGGATACGGTAATCGCCACTTTGACCTTCTCCGTGCTCTCAACCGTAACCAGCTTCGTTCCCTCCTGAGGGGTCGATCCTTCCACAGCTTCCACCTCTGTCACCACGCCGTCGAAATCCGCCAGAATCCCATTTGCTACCTCTTCTACTGCATCAAGCGTTTTCTGTCCTTCAATCCGCTCCATCTGCGTATTCGCCTCTAACTGGCTCTTGCTGCCACTGTCCATGGAGCCGCCCTCGGAGCTGCTCTTCTGGGACTTCATCTCGGAGCGGTACTCTTTATAGGCGGCGATTTTTTCTTGATACAGCTCCACTTCTTCCTGCCATGCGAGAATCTCTTTGTTATTCTGCTGCTCATAACTATTGAATTGTATCAGCTTCTGAAGATTCAGATATTCTTCGGAACCCGGCTGATCCGACCAGTCTAATAAGGAAACCTGCAGAAGCGTCCCCTCATGGGCAAGCCATGCCTTCTTATCATCAATTTTCTTCTCTAATTCCTTGACATAGTTCTCGCTGTCCGCAATCTGCTGTTCCAAAACCTCAAGATTGACATTCGCCTCTCCGAGTTCCGCTATGTACTTGTTATTTTTATAAATGGAGCTCTCATAGCCGCCTTCATTTGCCTGCAGCTTAAGCTCCGCCACCTGCCTTGCACTCTCAAGCGCATCTGCATCATAAGTCACAAGCGGCTGCCCTTTCTTGATGCTGTCTCCCGCCGCCACATCCACAGTACCAATCTGAACCGCCACCGGGGCAAAATATGTCTTCGTCTCCTCGCTCTTGACCGTACCGCTGGTATTCAATGTCTGCTCCACATCCCCTACTGCAGCCGTCGTCGTGTACACCACAACCCCCGCGTTTTTAGCCGCCATGGAATTAACTGCTATGAAAAGCACAACCACTGCCGCCGCGCCGCCAAGTATGCAGCGTCTTACAATCTTCTTCTTTTTCTTCTTATCCATAGGCGTCTTCGGCGCTTTTTCTTTCTTTGCCTTTTTCTCCATATCTGTCTGTACCGTCTCATTCTCCATCTTTATATTATCCGCCTCTTTGTTTTCTGTCTTTTTCATTTCTGCCTTCCTTTCCCCTTCTATCATTACATTAAGATGTTCAGCCGAATGTAACTCTCTGTCATACCGCCTCTTTCACATCATTCATGTAATCTTCCACAATCCTGCCGTCCATGATTTTAATGACCCTCTTCGCCTGTGCCGCAATATCATTGTCATGTGTAATCAGAATCACCGTTCTGCCTTCCTTATGAAGACCTTTTAAAATCTCCATAATCTCTCTCGTAGAATTGGAATCCAGATTACCTGTCGGCTCATCCGCAAGTATGATTGGCGGCGCCTGCGCTATCGCTCTGGCAATCGCCACCCTCTGCTGCTGCCCGCCGGACATCTCCGACGGCTTATGGTCTTTGCGGTTTTCAAGCCCTACCTTATTCAGTGCCTCGTCGGACAGCCGTGTCCTTTCCCGCTTTGACACGCCGCGATAAATGAGTGGCAGCTCCACATTCTCAAGAGCCGTCAGGCTGGGAATCAAATTAAATCCCTGAAAAATAAATCCGATTTCCTGATTACGGATATCCGACAGTTCATCGTCCGTCATACCCGCCACATCGTGTCCATGCAGATAATAGCTTCCGCTCGTCGGAACATCCAGACATCCCAGCATGTTCATCAATGTGGACTTGCCGGAACCGGAATGCCCTATAATCGCGACGAACTCTTTCTCGTGAATCGTCAGACTCACATGGTCTAAAGCCTTTACCTCATTCTCTCCGGGGTTATATGTCTTACACATATCCCGAATCTCAACCAGAGCATCCATAGTAATCTCCATTCTGTTATCTTTTTTGTTCTGTTGTATTATATATTCCCATTATATGTAACGAATGAGCCTGTCATTTTTCTTCAACAACTTGAAATTTCTATACCATAAAATAGCAAGCTATTCTTAAAATCATATTGGCAAAACCTTAAGCTTATCTTAATTCCCATCCCTTTTTCTATTTCATGATTCTTTTATATCATATATAACTGCCAAATGTCTCATAATGATTACAAAACCATAAGAAAGGGGCTGCCTATTTCTCGACAGCCCTCTTTCCTTATGACTCATTCATCCTAAAAAACTGATTAAATTTTCTTGACCGGAACCCATAACTCGCAGAACAGACCGCTTTCACCCTTTTCAAAATAGATTTCATAATCCGTATCGTCTGTCTGCAAATATCCGGTCTGCGGAATAAATTCTTTAAAAAATTTATCCCATGTCTCACCGATGCAATCGCCGTCGGGACCCATACATTTGAAAACTGCATAATCCGCCGGTTCCGTCTCCCACATGGTGTATACGCCTGTATTTTGTTTTTCCCCCGCAGCGTTCCCGCCGCCAAGCAGCCGCCCCACCCCGGTCATATCCGTATCCTCATCAACTGCAACGCCTATCCCGTAATTAAAATGCGTCTCATCCTTTTTGGTCGGACTGCACAGACCGTACAAATCCTTTTTGCCATCGGCGCGAAGCTGCCTCATCGGCTCGATGAGATTCCTGTCACCGCATTCCGTCCAAAAATCCGGAATACTATGGTCATTGTCATCGGTACTGATTTCGTTCGGAAATGCTTTTACCAAAGCAATAAACTTCTGGCTTTCTTTGTGCTCCATTCTGTAATCCATCACACTACCACCTTCCAAAATAATTTTTATGACAAGGGGATTAAACAGGTGAAGTCTGGCGCCTTTGTGCTTTGCCTGTTTCGGAGTCGAACCATGAAACCTCGAAAATGCTTTGGAAAAGCTTTCCGGAGATTCATAGCCGTATTTATATGCCGCATCCATCACCGAGATATCCGTTGTCTGAAGCTCCTGTGCCGCTAATGTCAGCCTTCTCTTGCGGATATATTCATTAGGCGTCATCCCGACAATAAAACTGAACGTTCGGTGAAAGTTATAACTCGACATATGCACGCTCTTTGCAACCTCGGCATATCCTATGTCTTCATAAATATGTTCTTCCATATAACAGATTGCCTGCTGCATTAGATGTATTGCCATATTAATCCTCATTTCTGCGCACGCTTTTTGCGCATGAACGAGTTTGTGTCAGGTGCACGCAGACACAAATCTCGCGTGTGAAAAATTTATTTTTCAATCTACTCACACCCCTTGTATGCACTCATTATAATTGACTGCATTTGGAAAGTCCTGTCCGTGCTTGCACAACTTTGTCCAATCGATATGACTTATGCACGCAGCCGCCTAAACAGCTTTGCCATCATTAGCCCTACCGTTTCTTTCTTACTGCGTCACATTCGTCCGCGCATTGTCCGTAACCGTATGTCTTGAAGATATATGCGCATTCTTTAAAATCGGGCTGAGCGGCTTGTAAATCAGCAGCGTAACACCCGAAGCCGCCACACTCTTTATGATATTTATCGGTGCTACCGCGAAACAGACAAAAGATGTCACGCTGTTAATGTTGCCGTTAATTTCTGCACCTGCCGCAATAATCGCCTCCATCGGCATACCGAATAGCTTGGAAAATGCCGGAAGCAGATACACTCCGTTAAATGCCGTTCCGAATACCGTCATAATCACGGAACCGATGATGCACGCCAGAACAGCTCTTTTTCTCGTCTTCTTGAACATATAGAAAATAGATGCCGGAAGTATCAGGCTGCATCCGATAACGAAATTGGCAAGGTCGCCTACAAACGCCGTACTCGTTCCCTTAATGACAAGCTTCAATAATATCTTGCAAAATTCAATCATGACCCCTGCCACCGGTCCAAAGGCGAATGTTCCTACAAGTGCCGGTATCTCGCTGAAATCCAGTTTATAAAACCCGGGTGCCAGAAAGGGAATCGGGAAGTCAAAGATATGTAAAATGACCGCCAACGCCGAAAACAGTCCAATCATCGTAATCTTTCTGGTACTTAAGATGCGTTCTGTAATGCCGTCCCGCTTATACACATACTTCTCCGCCGCATAAGCAACCAAAAACAATCCCACTGCCACACCTACGCAGACCAGCACAAAAACCACATTGTCTGCAATACTTTGTAATAATCCGTTACCCATTTTTTCCTCCATTCCGAAACGTCTCCCGTAACGTGGGCAAACGTTTCTGTCATCATGTTGTCGGAAAAAGTTCTTACCCTTTTTGCTTTCTTATGCAAAAAAATCCCGGAACATATGTCCCGGGGTCATAAGCCAAAGCAAACAATCCTCCACACGGCAAAACCGTATGTCGCTCGTTGTTTCTTCTCTCATCCAGACTTTACTGTCGGTTTTGGAATTTCACCAAATCAGCCGCCGCTACGCTAATCATCCTGTCTTCGCCATCCATCATCAATACTGCCTCTGATACCACAAGAAAATCTGCTTCGCAGATTATCTTGGGAAGAACCTTCGGTTCTTCCACGTTTGTCGAAGCTTCCTAATAATATAATAAGAAAATCTGCTTCGCAGATTATCTTGGGAAGAACCTTCGGTTCTTCCACGT
>CANOEC010000029.1 GCA_947564735.1 uncultured Lachnospiraceae bacterium
GAGCAATTTGTGCAATCTGCCAGTAGTATTTTGTAAAAGTTCATTTTGACCCCAATATCATCATAACTGGAAGCAAAATATAAAGAAGTGAAAAATAAGTGTTGACAAATAATATTATATGACATATAGTATCTGTAGAAACAATATTATACATCGTATAATATTATAGAACATAACAATATTATAATGTTCATAGATGCAAATTTCCTTCAGGAGTCATGCTCGCAACAAGGACCGTTTCGCTAAGAAGTTCTTTGAGTTGAGATTCTGCGTAGCGGAATCATGGCGGACAGGGCGGCATGATATGATAGGGAAGACACAGATTGAACAGGAACGGATGATTTGCTATGAAATGTGTAAAGAGCAGGAAAGGAGTTTATCGCATGGTTTTTAACACAGGCGCGGCGCTGCTTGATGCAATCGTGCTGGCGGTGGTGTCCAGTGAACCGGAAGGGACATACGGCTACAAGATTACGCAGGAAGTGCGGCTGGTTATTGAGATTTCAGAGTCCACGCTATATCCGGTGCTCAGAAGGCTTCAGAAAGACGAATGTCTGGAAGTCTATGATATGGAATGCGCGGGCAGGAACAGACGATACTATAAGGTGACGGAGAAAGGGAGGGCGCAGCTCAATCTGTATATCAGTGAATGGTATCGGTATTCTGCTAAGTTAAACAGTATCTTTGAGGGAGGATTGAAGCATGAATAGAGCAGAATTTTTGAGGCGTCTGACAGAGCTTCTGAGTGATGTATCACCGACGGAGCGGGAGGAAGCCATCCAATATTATAACGACTATTTCGATGATGCGGGCGTGGAGAATGAGAGCGGTGTCATCGCATCGCTTGGAACGCCGGAGGAGCTTGCACGAACGATTAAGGCAGGGCTTAGCGACGGAGGAGCAGGCGGTGAGTTTACGGAAGCCGGCTTCAGCGGTTACGCACAGACACATCGGGACGAGCTGATGAAAACTGGTGAGGGAGAGGGAAGCGGGACCGGGAATGACGGCGCAGCACGGCAGAGCGGCGGAGGATGGTCCGGCAATGCGGGACAGCAGTCAGGACCGGAATGGAGAAATGGTACGGGAGCCGGCGTGCATAGCGGCGACGCATATTATCAGGGCGGCTACTATCAGAGAAACGGAAATGACAGTGTTTACGGCGGTAGAGAGGATACGAGAAGACAGGAGAACCCTTATGAAAAGACGGCGGCAGGCAATGCAGCATCGGGCGGTCAGTATGCGCAGCCAAAAAAAGGTATGTCCGGCGGGACGATTGCATTGCTTGTGATTCTTGCAGTCCTGACTTCCCCGATTTGGCTTGGGCTTCTGGGTGCATTTTTCGGATTGGCAATCGGAGTTCTGGCAACGCTATTTGGAGTTTTTGCATGCTTTCTGGTTGCTGGTATCGGGTTGGTTATAGTGGCGTTTGCGCTTTTGATAGCAGGGTTTGCCATGCTGTTTACGATACCGCTTGGCGGAGTGTGCATGATTGGTTCGGCGTTGATTGTTTTTGCCATCGGGCTTGTGTTTGTCTGGCTGATGGTTCTGATGGCAGGGTTGGCGATACCGGCATTTGTGAGAGGCGTAGGAGCTTTGTGCCGGAGACTTTTTGGTAGAGGAGGTGCGCGGGCATGAGTAAAGGAATGAATAAATTTACAAAAGGTTGTCTGATTACGGCGCTTGTGACATTTGTTATCGGACTTTTTCTATGTGGCATCGGGGCGCTGTTAGGCGGATTCAGAATGTTGGACGGTATGGATATTGAAGGAATCACAGGCATTCCTTTTGTGTTCCACCGCTCGGCGAATGGCGGGATTCAATACGGTTTTGGCTGGGACGATTTGGATGACTGGGGTGATATTGACTGGACGGGATATGAGAAATGGAGCAGGATTGACGACGGTGACGGAAAGATAGAGCTTGACCTGACCGCGGATACACTGCATAATCTTACGATGGAGATGGGTGCCTGTGATATCTATATCATGGAGTCCGAGAATGAGCATGTATGCATCGAAGTAAAAGGTAACACAAGATATTTCCGTTATCTGGTGGAAAACGATGGCAGTCTGTCCTTGACACACACGACGGGGAGAGGGTACTGGAACTGGTCCCGGCACAAGATTACGCCTGTGTCAACGGTATATCTCTATCTGCCAGAGGGCGTGATGTTGGATGAACTGGATATTGAAATCGGTGCAGGCAACATGGAGTCCGTGGAGCTTAGTGCGCGGAAAGTCAGTGTAGAGGCGGGAGCCGGCACATGTGACTTTGACAGCCTTACATCGACAGGTGAGACGGATTTGTTAGTGGGTGCCGGGACGATTACGCTGGATTCGCTGCGTGCAGGCAGTCTGGATGCAGAAGTTGGGGCTGGACAATTATATATCGACGATGCGCGGGTCGAAGGGGAGACAGATATGAATCTCGGTGTCGGCAGCGCTGAACTGAGCGGATTGTTTATCGGAAACATGAGTCTGGAGTGTGACATGGGGAATGTGACGCTTAAATTAGACGATGCAGAAGAAAATCACAACTATGACATTGAATGTTCTATCGGAAACGTGCGTCTGGGAAGCCACAGTTATACGGGTTTGGCGGACGACGTATTGATTTCAAACGGCAGTGCAAGCACTTATGAAATTGAGTGTTCTGTTGGAGATGTAGAGATTACTTTTGCACAGTAGCGTAAGAAGTACTTACGGACTTACAAAGCAAGTCATGCTCACAGCAAAGGCTGCTTTGCAAAAGCAAAGACAAACATAAAAGAATATTCGGATAGAGAAAAAGGAGAAAGAAATATGGGAAATGATTATAGGAAACTGGTGCGCTCTTCGACAAACAGGACAATCTGCGGTGTATGCGGCGGGATAGGAGAGTACTTGAATGTGGACCCGACGTTGATTCGTCTGATCTGGCTGATTTGTTCATTGGCAAGCTGTGGAACCGGATTGGTCGTCTATCTGGCGGCAGCGTTGATTATTCCGGAAGATAACACGGTAATCAGATAGGAAAAGGGATAGGCGGAAATATAGTTTCGCAGGAAGCAAAACAGCAGGCTCGTTACAGAGTCTGCTGTTTTGTCTTTCCGATGGTAAAGAACAGCCCGGATTTCTTCAATGCAGGACGAAGCGCCATGTACACTGCAACAGAGACGATGGTGGAAGTGACGGCATTGATGGAAGTGGACGCCACATTCCATGCAAGGGTCAGCTCCGCCGCCGGCTTGCCGAGGATTAATAATTTATAGAAGTAACCGATGAGCGGGTCGAAAATAACATTGAATAAAAGACCGCCGATGGTGGCTGCTATTGTCCATTTCAGCACCTTGCCGTTATCTCTTTCGGTAGAGATATGTCCCAGCCTGTGGGCAATTATGCCGGTAATCAGACCGATGCAGAATTTCAGGATAAAAGTCTTGGGTGCATAGACGACATAGACAGGGTCGAAGAGGTCACCAATTGTCATGCCGATGGCACCGCCGAGACCGCCGTACACACCGCCGATTAACAGGGCGCCCAGCACGCATACGGCGTTGCCTAAATGGATGGACGTGGCGTCGCCGCCCGGCAGAGTGATTTTAATCTGCAAAAAAGTGAACACAACATAGGACAGCGCCGCAAAGACGCCTGTCATTACAAGTTTCAGAAGTTTCTCGTTTTTCATCATAATCTCCATTCCGGAGCGTTTACACGACGGGAGCGATACTTTTCTTTTTGCATGCCGTTCAACAAATTTGTGACGCTCCAGCACAAATTGCCCTCTGAACTTTCAAAGAGTATCGTAATCCCCGAATCTTTATACATAACTATATACCTAAATGGCATGTTGAAAAGTACCAATTCAGAAATTAATAACCATGCCAGATGAAAAATTGGGAGAATACGGAAATAGAGCATATGGGAGAAAGAAAATATCAGAATAGAAAATGGGAAACGTATCATACTAACTAAAGAAATTTACAAAATGTGGAAATAAAAATATGGAAATAGGCAGAGTAGCAATGCAGCCGGTTTGAGATGACTTATACAGTCAATAACAATCAAGGAGAGGAAATGGCATGGGATTTATCAAAAGGGAACAGATAAAAGAGGATTTTATGTATTATGTCTGGCTGTTTTTTGTGCTGGCGGTCTTCGGATGGCTGTGGGAAGGATTTTTGTATTTATTTAAGGATGACATGTATGTCAACCGTGGTTTCTTGACCGGCCCGTGGCTGCCAATCTACGGAATAGGCGGGGTTATGCTGGAACTTCTCTTTCACAGATGGCGTGACAGACCAGTTCTGATATTTGTGTCATCTATGGCGTTTTGTACGTTGCTGGAATATGTGTCCGGATGGTACTTAGAATTGACTTGGGGAGTCAAGTGGTGGGATTACAGTGAAATGCCATTGAATCTGCACGGGAGAATCTGCTTTCTGGGAAGTGTGTTGTTCGGGATAGGAGGAATGTTATTAGTCTGGGTTATCAGTCCGTTGTTTTATTCTTTGTATCGCAAAATTCCCGTCAGGGTGAAAAGTCTGATTGGACTTACGGTAATCGTGCTTTTTGTGGCGGATGCGGCATACAGCGCCATTCTTCCTCACTATGGGACAGGAATCACATATTAGGGAGGGCACATGCCGCAATGATACATACCGTCTGTCTTTTCAATTTATACTAAGCGCCTTTTGACATCAACATCAGCATGATATGATAATAAGGGAAAATAGAGAAAGCAGGGAACCTTTTCCCTGCTTCTTCTATCTTATAGACAGAAGGACTTCTGAAAATAGGATACGGAATTTGAAAGGAGGTGCCTGTGTGTCTGAAATAGGACAGGATACATTTGCACAGTATATACGGGATTATGCACCCAATATGTATCGTCTGGCGCTTGCGATGTTACATAACAGGGAGGATGCAGAGGACGCGGTCAGCGAAGCGGTTCTGATTGCCTATGAGAAGCGGAACACGCTTCGCAGTCAGAATCGTTTTAAGCCGTGGATTATGCAGATTACCGCAAACGAGGCGAGAAAAATATACGGGAAAAACAAGAGGTTTCTGCCCATAGAGGATATGGAACCTTACATGCCGGCATTTCAGGATGAGAAACATGAATTGTGGGATGCGGTCATGCAGCTTGAAAAGGCGTATCGGGAAGTGGTGATATTGTACTTCTACGAGCGGTTTTCCATCAAGGAAATCGGCGTGGCGCTCCGGATACCGGAGGGAACCGTGAAATCCAGATTGTCCAGAGCGAAGAAAGCCTTGCGTGGGATGATTTCAGAAAGGAGAGACTGATGAAGGATAAATGGGAAGAGAAGCTGTTTTATATGGCAGGACAGGAGCAGATTATGATGCCGGACAGCTTGGCGGATAGAATAGATGAAATATTATGTAAACCTAAAAGGGGAAAATTCCATATGAGTATACGGAAAAGTCTGATTCTGGCAGCAGCACTCGTGTTACTATGCTCTGCCACGGCAGTAGCCTCTGTCGGTGCATTGAGGGAGCGTATGGAAGCCATGAACAGGGAAAGGATGGAGCTTTATTTTACACAGATTTATGAAAGCAAAATAGGAATTGATAATTACAACCGGTCCTATTCAGATTCAGAAAAGACGCGGATGGAAGCGCTTAAGGAGACCTATGAAAAGGAGGCGCATTTTCCCAAAGGGGAGATTACCATGATAGAGCAGGCGGAAGACTACAAGGGCAGGGGCGTCGCCTTTTTAGGCGCAACGTCCAGCTTTTTCTTCCCCGATCGGGAGATGAGTGACGAAGAGCTTCTACGTATCATTGACTTTCTGCATAAAAGGGACTACAGTCTGCAAAAGATGAATGAGATGATTGCGGCGGGGGAAGCGCAGATGCCGGTCATTGAGGAGAAAGAAATCGAGGCGACAGGCGAAAAGCTGCTGGCAACGGATGCGGTCTATGAGCCGGCACAGGCGCTGACAATTCCGTATAAGGGCGAATTGGAGCTGGATATGACGATAGCCGCAGGAAGGAATGAATTGTTCTTAGGCGGATATAATGTGGTGCACAGAATGGAAATAGGCAGTAGTGATTCGGAGTTTTTCTTCGATGATTTCGGCATGGAGACGAGGATCATGGCAATGTGTCAGGATACAAACGGTGATGTATACATGGCGCTATTGCAGTGGCCGGATGAAACGGATGCGGAGAAAAGAACGCTGGCGGTCTGGGTTGTGGATAGGGAAGGCGTACTGCTTCGCAAGATGGATTTGACCCCTTATATTGCGCCCGAAAGACAGGGCATCATCAGACGGATGGTAATGGACGAACAGGGATATCTCTATCTGAATGTATCAGGCATAAAAGCGTCAGGACAGGGGCTGGAGTGTGGAATCCTTGTGCTGGATAAAGAGGGAAATTATGTTTCCACCATTACTTCGGATGAATATGCACTTAGAACGCTCGGAGGGCTCAGTGTTGGAAAAGACGGCAAAGTGTACACTTATATAGAAAATTTCTATGATCCGGATAATCCGCTAAAAAACATTATGGGGATTGCCTCTCTGGATGTGGAGAAGGGAACGCTTGGTGATATTTATTACGATATCATGCCAGAGAATGCATCAATCATGATTGATGTCATAGCGCAGGGGGCGGAGTCGGATTTCGTGTTCTGGGGATATGATGGTATTTTCACATACAATCTGGGAGATGCATGTGCGGTCAGTGTTCTGCCGCCCTACGAGGCGCCCTGCGACTGGGAAGGCGTAAGGTGCTGTGCGCTGCCGGACGGCAGAATCGTGTTTGCGGATATCGGTGACTACCGTATCGAGGAGCACCCTCTTGGTAAGAGACTTCTTGCGGTTCCGGAGAAAACATGCTTCTATTATGTGCCGGGTATGAAAACGGACTGACGTAAGGAAGCTGCCGGATACATGATGCAGTCTGGAAGGCTGAACTGTTGCTGGGAGATGGCAAATTAACATTTGATGCTATAGCGTTTACAAATCCCTCGTGCTATAATAGACTCAAGATTTCATCTTGAGTCTACAGGCCCGGAAGCATGCGTCACAAGAATTGCTCTGCAATTCTTGCTGAAGTTTACTGCATCTGTGCCTATACTACAATAATATAATGAAAAGACAGCCTTTTCTATTCATGTGGGCTGTCTATCAGTGATGTGAGCGCGGGGGAGGCGGAAGCGTCGTGAGGGAAAGACAGAAGAAACAGACGATAATATTTGCCGTAGTAGGAGGAGCAGTGATTGCAGCAATCCTTCTTCTTACTACAATATGGGTGTCAAACAGTGCGAGGGAAGGAACGAATCAGGCGGTAAACAAGGTCAGTGAATTTTATCTGGAAGAACTTGCCGGACGAAGGGCACAGGTGGTTGCCGAGCAATTGCAGAGCGGTTTCGGGTATATGGAACATGCGTTTGAGATTATAGATGAATCTGATCTTGCATCGCAGGAGTCGCTGCGGGAGTTTTTCAGAAGGGTGAAAAAGCTCTGCAATATCAATCGGTTTGCATTTGTAGATGAGAATGGGATTGTGTATACAGAGTTTGATACGGAATCTGGTATCGGCAAATATAGTTTTCTCTCTGAAAAAGTGACAGAACCGCTAATCAGCACAGAAAATCTGTACGGTGAGAAAAAACTGGTGGTTCTTGCAATTCCTGTGGAGGATATCACTTTTCAGGGAGCGCGGATTGAATCATGCTTTATCCAGCTTGACATTGAGCAGATGCTCAGTTCCTTGGCGTCTCAGACGGATTACAATGAAAGCTACTGGAGTCTGTATCACCGCAATGGTAATAACTTGACAAATAATGACTTCGGTAATCTGAAGGCAGGTACGAATCTGCTCACGGAGTTAAAAAATGCGGATATCTATAACGGATTCAGCTATGAACAGCTGGCGGATGATTTTGCCAACGGCAGAAAAGGGCAGATGTCTTTTAATTATATGGGAGCGCAGGAGAATCTCTGCTATATTCCGGTGGAAGGCACGGACTGGATGCTGACGGTGTTGATTCGGGATAATGTTATTAATGGTCAGATTAGTTCCATCAGTTCGGAGATGATGCACCGCAGTAATATTCAGATTGCTGTTACAGTGATTGTTATGCTGTTGGTGTTTGTGACGTTAATCAGGCAGATCAGCGTGAACGGACAGGCGCTTCTTGCGCAGGAGAAAGCGGACGGCGACAAGATTCGTGCAGCTTATGAGCAGATTGAGAAGGAGCAGGCGGCTATGGATAATATTCATGCCGCAATGGGTTCCGGGTTATGGAGCATGGAGTTTGACGAACAGGCAGAGATGACGTCCTGCACATGGTCGGAGGTTTTCCGCAGGATGGTCGGATACGGGAGCAAAGAGGAATTTCCCGACCGAATCGAATCATGGAGCGATTTGCTGTATGAGGAAGATAAGGAGAGGGTGCTTCAAGAGTATTGGGCAACCGTTAAGGATTATACCGGGGAGAAGACCTATGATGTGGAGTATCGTCTGCATACGGGCAATGCCGGACTGCGCTGGTTTCATGCTGCCGGCAGGCTGTCCAGAAGAGAGGACGGTTCACCGATTAACTTTGTAGGCCTTTTTGTGGATATTGACGATGAAAAGAAGATGGAGGAACAACTGGAACGGCAGAAGATTGATTTGGAGGATGCCTTGGTGGCGGCACAGCATGCCAACAGGGCGAAAACCACATTTCTTAACAATATGTCCCATGATATCAGAACGCCGATGAATGCGATTATCGGTTTTACCTCTCTTGCGGCGTCACATATTGACGATAGGGAGAAGGTGCAGGATTATCTGGCAAAGATTACGGTATCCAGCAATCATTTACTCAGTCTGATTAACGATGTTCTGGATATGAGCCGCATTGAGAGCGGTAAGGTGAAGATTGAGGAGAAGGAAGTTTCTCTGCCGGAAATCATGCATGATTTGAAAACAATTGTGCAGGCAGATGTCACATCGAAGCAGTTGGAATTCTACATAGATACGGCAGACGTAGTCAACGAACATGTGATGTGTGATAAGCTCAGATTAAACCAGATCCTTTTGAATCTGCTCAGTAATGCCATGAAGTTTACGAGACCCGGCGGACTGGTAGGGGTCCGCATTTTGCAGAAGGGCAATGCGTCGGAAGGCTGGGCATCTTATGAGTTTGAGGTCAAAGACACCGGAATCGGTATGAGCAAAGAATTTTTGGAACATGTGTTTGAACCCTTTGAAAGAGAGCGGACGAGTACGGTCAGTGGTATTCAGGGAACAGGACTTGGTATGGCAATTACCAAAAATATCGTGGATATGATGAACGGTACGATTTCTGTGGAAAGTGAGGAGGGTAAGGGAACTACTTTTACGGTTGCCCTGCAGTTTAGGACATGCGAGGGTTCGGTGCGTCAGGATGTGATTCCGGAACTGAGGGGACTGCGTGCGCTGGTGGTGGACGATGATTTTAATACCTGTTCCAGTGTTACGAAGATGCTTACCGTGATTGGAATGCGCTCAGACTGGACGACTACCGGCAAAGAGGCGGTACTGCGTGTCCAGCTTGCCGTGGAACAGAGCGATGATTATGCGGTGTATATTATAGACTGGCTGATGCCGGACATGAACGGCGTCGAGGTCGTAAGGCGGATACGGGGTATTATCGGGGAAGAGAAGCCGATTATTATCCTGACAGCCTATGATTGGTCGGACATCGAGAAGGAAGCGAGAGAGGCGGGGGTTACGGCGTTTTGCTCCAAACCGATTTTCCTTTCGGAATTAAGAGAGGTACTGGAAACCCCGTTTATGGTTCAGAATGCAGACGATGTAACGGTTGAACCGCTTTCATTTGAAGGCAGGAAGATATTGCTCGTGGAGGATAACGAGCTCAATCAGGAGATTGCGGTGGAGATTCTGAAGGAAACCGGTTTTTGTATTGACGTGGCTGATGACGGAGAAGTGGCGGTGGAGAAGATGAAGGAAGCGTCGCCCGGACAGTACGATCTGATTCTGATGGATATTCAAATGCCGAAGATGAACGGTTATGAGGCGACAAGGCAGATTCGTGCCATGAAGCGCCCGGAGATTGCGAATATTCCGATTATTGCCATGACGGCAAACGCCTTTGAGGAGGATAAGAAGGAGGCGCTTGCCGCAGGCATGAACGGGCATATTGCCAAACCCATTGACATTTCGGTACTCTTGGAAGTCTTAAGCGAAATATTGCATTGAGGATGATAATATGAAAAGCGGCGACGGGCTGTATGAGCCTGCCGCCGTTTCTTTCCCTCAATCACTATTTGCCTGTCTGTCGGCAAGCCTGTCTAACGATTTTTTCGCCTACTTATATTCTATCCGTATATCAGGGTAATCCTTATATCCTTCATGCAGCTTTTGGATGCTGATTTCGTGATTGCCTTTGTTCTCTATGAGATATTCATGATAGGCGCCGCTGCGGTAGGCGAAGTCTTCGCCGTTGTCGCGGTAATGCAGGTAGCTTCCCTTACCCTGCCAGACTTCAAGAATCAGTTCCGGGTCGGAAACCTCGCCTACATACATCTGGGCAGGCGCCTTCGGGATGACTGAGCCTGCCTTGACGAATATAGGGCAGGTGTCTAGCGGCGCATCTATCGGATAGTACGCATTACCCTGATATTTGCTGCCTGTCCAATAGTCGTACCAGTCGCCCTGTGGCAGATAAACGAGCCGTTTGGTGACGCCTTGGTCAACGACCGGAGCCACAAGGAGCGATTCGCCGACGAGAAATTCGTCATTCATATTTCTGACATTCTTATCATTTTCGTAGTGCAGTACGAGCGGGCGGATGATGGGAAGTCCGGTCTGTTCGCAGACTCTGCACAGGTCATAAAAGTACGGCAGCAGACTGTAACGCAGCTCGACATACTTCCGGTAGATGGAGAGAACTTCCTCTCCGAACAGCCATGGTTCCTGATTCATGCTGCCCTTGGCGCAGTGATTGCGGAACAATGGGGAGAAGCAGCCTACCTGCACCCAGCGCGCCATCAGCTCCGGCGTTGTGTCCGCTCCGAAGCCGCCGATATCCGTACCGACGAAAGCCATGCCGCTTAAGCCCAGATTACACTGTTGGGGAATCGCCATCCGAAGGTGGGTCCAGAGACTCTGGTTGTCTCCGGTCCATGCCGTAGTGTATTTCTGCGAACCCGCATAGCAGGCGCGGGTGATGACGAAGGGACGTTTGCCGGTTAGGGATTTCCAGCCCTCGTAGGTGGCTTTTGCCATGTTGTGTCCGTAGACGTTGTGCAGTTTTGCGTGGGTGGAAGGTCTGTCTTCATCTGTAAAAACAATGTCGTCCGGCAATGGTCCGTTGAAGCTTGCCGGCTCGTTCATATCGTTCCAGATGCCCGCCACGCCCAGATTCACATAAAAGTCCAGATGACCGCCCCACCATTTGCGCACGGACGGTTTTCCGAAGTCGGGATATACCGCGTCTCCAGGCCACACCGCGTTGACGTAGGTTTCACCGTCTGGCGTCTTGGCATAGTAGTCATTCTCGATCCCCTCCTCGTACATGGGGTAATCTTTTTCCACTTTGACGCCGGGGTCAACGATGGTGACGGCTTTGATGCCCTGTCTCTTCAAATCGTCAAGCAGGATGCCGGGGTCTGCAAAACGTGTGGTATCCCAAGTGAAAACCTTGTATCGCTCCATGTAGTCGATATCAAAGTGGATGGCGTCGCAAGGGATGCGGTACTCCCTGAGATTTGCGGCAATAGAGCGGAAGGTCTCCTCGCTGTCGTAGCCCCAGCGTGACTGATGGTATCCGAGTGTCCACTTCTGGGGCAGGGGCATCCGTCCGGTCAGATAGGTGTAACCGCCCACAACATCCGGCATGGAGCATCCGCCTATAAAATAGTAATCCAGATTGCCGTTCTCACTGCCGAAGCAGTAGTAGCCGTCGTTTTCTTTGCCGAAGTTAAAATAGCTCCTGTAGGTATTATCAAAGAAAATTCCGTAAACACCTTTTTCTTTTAAGGTGATAAAGAAAGGGATGCTTTTGTAGAGAGATTTAAAGCTGTCCTCGTGGGGGTCAGGAATGTCGCTGTTCCAGTTTTCGTATTCATAATGGCGCTTGTTGAGACAGCCTGTCTTGTCGCCGAGACCGTAGATACAGTCGTTTTTATCAAGCGCTTTGACGCACTGTACGGCGTAATCCGCGCTGCCTGCCGGATTTACCTCGTGTCCTTCCAGCTTCATCAGTTCAAGCATGGATTCCTGCATGGTAAAGCGCGGCACTCTGTTTTGGCGGTAGTCCGCGCATAGCAAGGCGCCGTTTTTGTCATAGAAATCCAGTTTGAAATCGTCATGGATGCGGCAGGAGAGAAATGGCGTGGTTAACATAACAATAGCCTTGCCGGATGCAGAGTCCACATCCGAACTTTCTTTTGCGGTTTTGTCCGGCACCGCCTCCAAAGTGAAAGAGACTTCCAGTTCTTTATCGCCCTCGATGGCTTTGGAGCGGTGTTCCTCGGAGTCATAGGGGACGAACACGTTAATGATTTTGTCCGTCAGAACATGCAGATATGCCGTCTGTTTCTCATAGTGCAGGGTAACAGTCTGTCCCTGTCGGGAGTAATCCAATAATTTTCCAAACATAGTCGTGTTCCTTTCTGTATATAGTAATCCGCAATTTATTATGCTGTCAGTTTATCATATCCGGGATATGCTCTGCAATGCGTGCGCAGTTAAAAAAGAAGATTTTTCAGGAACGGTTTCACTGTCTGACAGGAAAAGCAAAACGGTAACATTTTTCGGCGGTAACTTCGGAAGATTCGTTGAGGTTATAAGGCAAATGTGATAATATTATGAAAGAACGCAAACGGTGAAGGAGACTTTGATGGAACGGATTTTAGTTGTGGAAGATGACCTCGCTTTGAGTACCGGTTTGTGCTTTGAACTGGACCAGACCGGCTATGTGACGCAGGCTGCCTATAACTGTAAGAAGGCGAGATTTCTTGTGCAGCAGGAGGAGTTTGCGCTGGCGGTTCTTGATGTAAATCTGCCGGACGGCAGCGGATTTGCGCTGTGCAGGGAGATGAAGCTTGTGCGCCCGCAGATGCCGGTGATTTTTCTTACCGCAAATGATTTGGATGAAGATGTTCTGCGCGGTTTTGATATGGGCGCCGAGGATTATATTACGAAGCCTTTTCACATGCAGATTCTATTAAGGCGGGTGGAGGTGGCGATACGCCGCAATGCTGCATATAAGGAGCGGCAGGATGATGGCGAATGCTGGCAGGATGGATTTTTATGCTTGGATTTTACGGCGCTTACCGCCAACTGCGGGGGAGAGAAACTTGCGATTACGCCAAACGAATATAAGCTTTTGAAGGTTTTGACAGCCAATGCCGGCAAGGTGGTTACGCGGCAGGCGCTGTTAGAGAAATTGTGGGATTGTGACGGGAATTATATAGACGATCATACTTTGACGGTGACCATGAACAGGCTTCGTGCCAAAATCGAAGACGCGGAGCATGTCTACATCAAAACGGTGCGGGGTATGGGATATGTCTGGCAGGGAGCGCAGAAATAAGGCGGGAGTAATGCAAAAATAATACAGGGAGAATGCAGGAAGAACGGGTGAGGATGGCGATGGAGCTGACGAAAAGAAAACAGACAAAGAACCATATGGAAAACCGTGTGGTAAGCCGTGTGGCGGAAACGGCGATGCTGATTGCGGCTGTGTCGCTGTTTGCTGCGTTTTTCTATGTGCTGAGAATATGGGTAGCGCGCGAGGCAGTACGGTATACACTTGCCGCCCTGTGCAGCGCAATCTGTCTTCTGGCATTCGGATGGTGTCTGTGGCAGCGAAGGCAGATATACGGTTTTGCAGAGGAGTTATGCCGGACGATTGATGAACTGATGGCGGGAGGCGGGACGGAGAATGCTGCTTCCTATGAAGATACCCTGACTGCGAGGGTACAGGGAAAGCTTCTGCAATATGATGACCAGATGCGTGAAGGGAGACGGCGCATACAGATGGACAAGCAGACGATACAGGAGCTTGTGAGCGATATTTCTCATCAGGTGAAAACGCCCATTGCGAATCTTACGATGTTCATCGGCATTTTGCGGGAGCACCGGCTCAGCGAAGAGAAGCAGGCGGAGTTTCTGGATACGATGGCAGAGCAGATTGGTAAACTGGATTTCCTGATGCAGTCTTTAATCAAGATGTCGCGACTGGAAACGGGAACCTTTGTGATGCATGTGAAGGAAGCGAGTCTTTACGATACGATTGCACAGGCACTAAATGGTGTTCTGGCGCGGGCGGAGGCAAAGGATATCGCACTTTCGGTTGCATGTGAGGAATCTGTTCTGGTACGGCACGACCCGAAATGGACGGCGGAAGCAATCGGCAATATTCTGGACAATGCCGTCAAATATACGCAGGACGGTGGAATGATACATATAAGCGTCCGCCCGTGGCAGTTTTATACACGGGTGGATATTACGGATAACGGAGCCGGCATACCAAAAGAACGCTGTCATGATGTATTCAAGCGTTTCTGGCGTGGTGAGGAGAATGCAGGATTAGAAGGCGTCGGGCTGGGGCTCTATCTGGCGCAGGGAATCATGAACAGGCAGCGGGGGTATATCAGCGTCAGTTCAAAGGTGGGAGAAGGCAGCACTTTTTCCGTGTATCTGTTAAATTAACGAAAAGGATAATGTGACATTGACGATAGTATACTGGAGAGCCGATGAAGGGAGATTTGAATGAAAAATACGATTTTGGTTGTAGATGATGATAAGACGAATCTGGCGCTGGCACAGAAGATTCTGTCGCCGAGATACCGTATTGCGGCGTCTAATTCCGGCAGGGGAGCCTTAAAATATCTGGAAGGGCATCACCCGGAACTGATTCTTCTGGATATCAATATGCCGGATATGGACGGTTATGAAGTGATGGAACAGATTCGGATGCGGGAAGAAACGAAGACGATTCCGGTGATTTTTCTGACGGCGGATAATCTGGCGGAGACAGAGGTTAAATGCTTCCAGATGGGCGCCATGGATTTTGTGACCAAACCCTTTGTGCCGGATATTCTGTTGAGCAGGGTGGATAAGACGATTGAGTTAGATCAGTACCGGCATAATCTGGAGAAGATGGTCAGGGAACAGGCGGACAAGATTACCGAGGATGCAAGACGCATCAGCAGGATTCAGGACTCCGTTATTGTCGGAATGGCGAATCTGATTGAGAGCAGGGACGGAAGTACGGGCAAGCATGTCAAGAATACACAGATGTATGTGCGGATGATTGCCGATGAACTGCGAAGACGGGAGCTTTTCACCAAAGAACTGACGGAAGAATACATAGAAGATTTGTGTAAGGCGGCGCCGCTCCATGATGTGGGGAAGATAAAGATTCCGGATTCCATTTTACAAAAACCCGGCAGGCTGACCCCGGAGGAATTTGACACCATGAAGCAGCACACCACGCATAGCAGTAAGATTATCCAGATGATTATCGGCGATGTGGAAGACGAACATTATGTGCGGATTGTGGAGGATATTGCCATGTACCATCATGAGCGGTGGGATGGTACGGGCTATCCGACAGGACTAAAGGCGGAGGAGATACCGCTTGCGGCGCGCATCATGGCGGTGGCTGATGTTTTTGACGCACTTTATGAGGAGCGGTGTTACAAGCCCCCTGTGCGTCCGATTGAGAAGATTATGCAGATTATGCTGGATGGTAAGGGCACGCAGTTCGATCCGGTGATTATTGATGTATTTATGGAAATGCTTCCGATGTTAAAAGAAGTACTGGAGATTGCGTAAAGAAAATGGAAATACAGTCGGCACTGGAAACTGAGCGGAAAAGCGATGGCGGCGCAGACAGGGCGGAAGGGCAGGGACGATTACTTTGAACGAGAGAAAGTTTAGAAATGATAAAGTGGGAAGAAAACTGGAGCAGATTGTGCTGGGCTTTTTTACGGCGTTTTCGCTCTCCATGTTTGTTTCCTCTATATTGTTGGAATGGAATCTGATTTTTAAGGAAATCATTGTCGTCACAATTGTGGCAGGGTGGATTGTGGTGATAAAAAAGTATCGGGATTATACGTACCGTGCAAAATTTCTGGCAGTCATTTCATGGGTGAACTTTATTGTCTATGCCGTACAGTCAGTCAGCTTTACTTCCATGCTTTCCACCATGCTTGCGCTGATTGTGATGCTTGGCATTTTTGGCATCACGGATATTGTGTACTTGGGCGTTGTGTTTACGACAGGGATTCTTCTCTACCACGGTTTTGTACTCCATACCATCACGACGGAATCCGCCAATGACGTTCTGCGCATTATTCTGCACATCGTATCGGCATACGCAATCCTGTTAGTTACATGGATTACCATCCGTACCAGACAGGAAACGAGCGAACAGCTGATGGAGAACATTCGGGAATTGGAGGTTGTGGAGAAGAGCAAGGATGACTTTATGGTCAATATCTCCCATGAAATCCGCACACCGATCAATGCTGTGTGCGGTATGAGCGAAGCAATACTGCAGGAGGAAATCCCGGTAAATGTAAGACGCGATATCATAGATATCCAGACGGCGGGACGAAATCTTCTTTCCACAGTCAGTAATATTCTGGATTTCTCCGAGTTGGAGAGCGGTAAGATGGAGCTGGCGGAGGAGAGTTATAATATTACATCCACGATTACGGATATCATCAACATGGCTGTGACGTTAGAGAATGGGAAAAAGCTGGAGCTGATTGTGGATTGTAATGCGGATCTTCCGAGTAATTTACTGGGTGATGAGCAGAAGTTTCGCCGCATTGTCATGAATTTGTTGGAAAATGCGATGAAGTTTACAAAGGAAGGCGGCATCATTCTGCGCATCAAGAGCCGGAAGGAGGAGTACGGAATCAACTTGATGGTGAATGTGAAGGATTCCGGCATCGGTATGAAGCAGGAGGATTTGGAGAAAATCTTCGCCAGCTTCAGTCAGGTCAATTCCGGGAGGAACAGGGAAGAGGGAGGCGTGGGTCTGGGACTCGCCATTACGCAGGCGCTGGTGCGTAATATGGGCGGATTTATCAGCGTTGAGAGCGAACTGGGAAGCGGGACGGAATTTCAGGTCACCATTCCGCAGAAAGTGCTGGATGAGACGCCGATTGTCTCCATCAGAAACAAGAGCCGCATCTTTGTGGCATGTTATATTAATATGGACAAATATGATTATTCCGTGGTGCGGGAAGGATATGAGAAATGTATGCGCCATATGGCGGAGAGATTCGGCATCATGTTTCGCGTATGCCGGAATCTTTCGGAATTAAAGAGGCGTATGGAGAATGAGAATTATACGCATGTGTTCATTGGCTGGGAAGAATATGATGAGGATCGTGAGTTTTTTGAAAAGGTATCGCTGGAACTGAAGGTGGTTCTGATACTTGATTACGAGCAGGAAGTGCAGGATGAAAGTAATATGCTGCGTATTTATAAGCCTTTTACCGTGTTGTCCATAGCGGCGGTGTTAAACGGTGAGAAGGTGCTGCAAAATGAAGAAAGGCGCAGTCGTTACCGATTCGTTGCACCGGATGCGAAGATTCTCGTGGTGGATGACAATGCAATGAACTTAAAAGTAATGGCAAGGCTTTTGCTGCCCTATCGGATTAAGGTGGTTATGGCGCTCGGCGGGCAGGAGGCGCTTGAAAAACTAAACAGTATGGAGTATGATTGTGTATTTTTAGACCATATGATGCCGGATATGGACGGTGTGGAGACACTGCATAAGATAAGGCAGAAGCCGGGCACTTACTATCAGTCGCTGCCGGTGATTGCTTTTACGGCGAACGCCATAGGCGGTGCGCGGGAGATGTTCATGGAAGAAGGTTTCGATGACTTTATCGCCAAACCGATTGAACTGAGTGTGCTTGAAAGAATGCTGCAGCGCTATATCCCGAAGCAGAAACAGTTAGAAGTGAAGGCGCAGGAAGAGGCGGCGGATAGCGGCAGCATGCCTGATGAAGGTGCGGTGCAGGAAACGGCAACGGGCAAAAAGGCGGATAAGGGAGCCTCCGGTGCAACGCCGGAATCGGAGGGATTGGAAGCGCTTGGCCGCGCGGGCATCAATGTCTCGCAGGGGATTTCCTACTGCGGAGACAGAGAGGGGCTGCGGGAAATCATTGCCATGTATCACGCGCAGGGCGCAGGGCGGAGCCGTCAGCTGCAGCAGTTGTTTGAGGAACAGAACTGGAAGAATTATGCCATCACCGCACATGCCTTAAAGAGCAATTCCAGAGGAATCGGCGCGAACGACTTGGCGGAGCTTGCTTTCGCTATGGAGATGGCTGGTAAGGAAGAGCGTATAGAGTATATTTTGGAACACCATGCGGAATTTATGAGAAAACATGAGGAACTTCTGGCGGCACTGGCGGAGAATCCATTTATCTATCCCGACGGGTATCAGGCGCCGGAAGAGGAGACGGCGGCAGGGCGGCCGACGGATGAAGCGCATAGTGCGAACGGGGAGCAGACAGATGCGGTACAGATAGACGTGCAGGAGCTGGCAGAGAAACTTTCGCAGCTTCGTGAGCAGCTTGACAATTTTGAGAGCGAAGGTGTGGAAGAGATTCTGACGCAGCTTGCGCCCTGTGAATGTCAGGGGATTGCACTTAAGGACATGACGGTCAAAATCAGACAGTGTGTGGACGAATTTGATTTTCTCGGAGCCATCGGCACGCTGGATGATTGGACTAAGAAATTTACGGACGGTCAGAATGGAGGAAATTATGATAAGGAGAATTCGTAGATACATACAGTCTCTGCTGAATGAAAAGGTGGATTTCCAGACTAGGCTTGTGAGAATCGTCCTGCTCATGGCATTTGTAGCTTCCATTATCGGAATGGGACGTGTTTTGCTTGGTTCCTCAAAGACAGTACTTTGCGCGTTGATACCGATGTGCATTGTGTCCGGAGCAGCCCTTTATATAGCCGGGGACAAGCGCAAAATCAAACAGGCGACCAGACTGCTTGTTCTGACGTCGAATCTTGTCCTG
Organism: uncultured Lachnospiraceae bacterium; assembly: GCA_947564735.1. Classification (GTDB taxonomy): domain Bacteria; phylum Bacillota; class Clostridia; order Lachnospirales; family Lachnospiraceae; genus UBA3282. Next base: position 19,013 of record CANOEC010000029.1, read on the forward strand.
TTTCCGCTGATATTTATTATGAGCGGCGGGGTGGACAGTGGTACGCCGGTCTGGTTCGTATTGGGACTTGTCTACATTTTTCTACTGTTTGAGGAGCATGAACAGCTTTTTATGTTCCTTGTCTCCATTGCTTCCTTTTTGCTGACTTACTATGTCGCTTACAAGTATCCGCATTTTGTTCCAAAGGCAAGCCGCATGTACAGCTTTGCAGATTCTTTTATCACGATGGCAGTGGTGAGCAGCTTTATCGGTCTGCTGATGAAGCTTCAGGTGCGGACATATGATAAAGAACAGAAGCTGGCGGAGGAACAGAGGGCGGAGATTGAACAGATTGCCCGTTCCAAGGATGTTTTTTTTGCCAATATGAGCCATGAAATCCGTACACCGATCAATACCATTATCGGTTTGAATGAGATGACGCTCAGGGAAGATATTTCTGATGAGATTGCAGAGAATGCCATTAATATCCAGAATGCCAGTAAGATGCTGCTTACGACGATTAATGATATTCTGGATTTGTCCAAACTGGAATCCGGTAAGATGGAGATTGTACCGGCACAGTATGAGATTGGCTCGATGTTCAGTGACTTGGTGAATCTGATATGGATTCGCGCCCATGAGAAGGAACTGGAATTTAAGGTGGATATTGACCCGGAGATTCCGTCCATGCTCTACGGTGACGAAGTACGGATTAAGCAGATAGTCACCAATATGTTGACTAATGCAGTCAAGTATACGGCGGAGGGTTCGGTTACGTTGACAGCGAAGGGGGAGAGGGTCGCGGCAGACCAGATTATGCTGCGTATCTCTGTGACGGATACCGGGATGGGCATTCGAAAGGAGAGTCTGGAACAGCTGTTTAGTTCCTTCAAGCGTGTGGACGAGGGAGATAACCGTAATATCGAGGGGACCGGTCTTGGGCTGAATATTTCCAAGCAGTTAGTCGAGATGATGGGCGGCAGAATTTATGTGGACAGTGTGTACCACAAGGGTTCCACGTTTACGATGGAAGTGAAGCAGCGAATCGTCAATGTGCGTCCCATCGGCATGATTAATTTTGCGGCGCAGAAACAGTTGAATAACCGGACAAAATATAAGCAGAGCTTCACGGCGCCGGATGCCAGAGTGCTTGTCGTGGATGACAATGACATGAACCGCATGGTGGCGATCAAGCTGCTGCGGGGCACGGGAATCAAAGTGGATACGGCAAGCGGAGGCAAAGAATGTCTGAAGCTGACGGCGGAGAATTTTTACCATGTGATTCTGATGGATCATATGATGCCGGACATGGACGGAGAGGAGACAATGAAGGCGGTACGCGCCCAGACGAAGGGATTCTGCCAGAAATCGCCGATTGTTGCATTGACGGCAAATGTCATGACAAACGCCGAGCAGGTTTATCAGAATATGGGATTTGACGGATACCTTGCGAAACCAATTAACGCCGCCCTGCTGGAAGCAAGTCTGTTAAAATATCTGCCGCAGGAATTGATTGAGTATACTGCGCAGGAAGAGGAAGACGGGGCACAGGAGACAGCGGCGATTAATCGTGTGATTGGCGTAAGGAAGCGGAAGATTGCCATCACCGCGGACTGTATCTGCGATCTGCCGGGAAATCTGCTCGAGAAGTACCAGATCAGGCTGATGTACTGTTATGTGCACACGAAAGAGGGAAGATTCTGCGACCTTTTTGAAGTTTCTTCCGACGGACTGTTAAATTATCTGCAGACAGAGGGCAATTATGCGCATTCTTCTACGGCGGACCCTTCGGAATATGAATATTTCTTTGCGGATACGTTAGAGTCAGCGGAGCATGTGATTCACATCACGGCGACGACAGACTTAAGCGGCGCCTATCCGAATGCATTGCAGGCGAGTAAGAGTTTTGGTAATGTTACCATACTGGACTCGACTCATATCAGCAGCGGACACGGGCTTATGGTATTATATGCGGCAGTTCTGGCGGATGCAGGCAAAGATGTTCGGGAAATATGCGAGGCGTTAGAAAGAATACGCGAAAGAATCTGTACGAATTTCCTTGTGCCGAGCACGGAAGCACTCTATCGCAACGGCAAGGTCAGCGCGCTGGTGCACAGAGCATGCAGCGGGTTAAATCTGCATCCGGTTCTGCACATGTCGCAGAATGAGTTAAAGCTCTGGAAGATTGAGACGGGCAATATGGCTCATGTGCGCCGCAGATATGTGAAGAAACTGCTTCATCACAGTAAGCAGATAGATACAAGTATTTTGTTCCTCACTTATGCGGGATGTACGGTGCATCAGATTGAGGAGATACTGGAGGAAGTGGAAAAATATATACATTTTGACAGAGTGATCACCCAGAAGGCTTCCGCAACGGTATCCAGCAACTGCGGCGTGGGCGTGTTTGGCTTAATGTTTGTGCGCAAAGAAAAAGAAGAGTAAATTCTGATTGGGGAAGACGATACAGACATGATTACGGTTCAAAATCTTAAGAAATATTACGGGAGCGGCAATAGTCAGGTAAAGGCTCTGGATGGGGTCGATCTTACCGTTGCAAAGGGTGAATTTGCTGCCATTGTCGGGGCGTCGGGCAGCGGTAAAACGACCTTTCTTAATATCATCGGTGGTCTTGATATACCCACGGAAGGGAAAGTGGTGGTGGACGGCGTGAATCTTGCAGGCCTGCGGGAGGAACAGATGGCGGTATTTCGGCGTAAGAAAGTAGGTTTCATATTCCAGAATTATAATCTGGTGCCGACTTTGACTGTGAAGGAGAATATCCTGTTTCCCTTGGATTTGGATGGTTCTAAGGTGAATGAGAGTTTTTTTGCAGAGATTGTGGGGCTGCTTGGCTTGGAAGAGAAGCTTAAGGTATATCCGGCAATGCTTTCCGGCGGGCAGCAGCAGAGAGCGGCGATTGCCAGAGCAATGATAGCTAAGCCTTCGGTGATACTCGCGGACGAGCCTACGGGAAATCTGGATTCACGTAACGGGCAGAATGTGGCGGGGCTTTTAAAAATGACGGCGCAGGTCTATCATCGGACCCTTGTGATGATTACCCATAATCTGGAATTGGCGCAGATGGCGGACAGGGTACTGTATATGGAGGACGGGAGGATTGTTAGCAAATAATAATCTTAAAATATGCCACAGGCTGATGTGGCGGGAGTTTCGATTTCATAAGGGATGCAGCATACTTCTTGTGACAGCGCTCACACTGGTAAGTATGCTGTGTACCTTTTCTTTTGCGATCGGGTTTATGGTTCGCTCCGGGCTGAAATACAGTTATCAGATTCAGTATGGCTCAACGAGCCATATTCTGTACTATGGACTGAACAGTGTGCAGGCGGCCTCTGTTGCAAGACATGCCGACGTGAAGGAAACGGTTCGGCTAAAAGTGCTGGGGCTGTTATCCGATGATATGCTGGGATACCGAAATGTGAAGCTTGCAGTTGCGGATGATGGGTGGGCTGCGGCAACGGAGGCAGTTCCGGTCAGCGGAAGAATGCCGGAGGCTGATGACGAGATTGCTATGGATGAGCTTACGCTGCAGTCCTTGGCGATTCCGCGCAAGGAGGGCGCTAAGGTACAGCTTAGATGGACGCCTGTAGACGGCGGTGAAGAGCGGGTGGATACATTTTACCTGTGTGGATGGTGGAAAAGTCCTATGGGATATACGGAGACCTGCGCGTGGGTTACTCCAAACGCAGCAGGAAGACTCTGTCCGGATGCGCCGGACTACTTGGATTTGGGAGTGACGCTGTATAGACCGCGCAATCTGGATAGGCAGGCGCAGGAAATACTGCGTGAGCAGGGAGCAGATAAGGTTCCTTATACGACGAATCTGGCATATAACCGGGCAAGACGACAACGTATGAACGAAAAAGCCTTTCCCTTTTATCTGATGAATATTGCCGTAGTAGTGTGCGGTATTTTGATGGTATATAATATTGTGCGTATTTCCACAGTCCAGAATGCAAGATTTTATGGGAGGGTAAAAAGTCTGGGTATGAGTCCCAGACAGATTGGCAGGTTTATAGTTGTGCAGGCGGCATATTTGTGCCTGCCGGCAATCCCTGCGGGCTGGCTGTCGGGGTTTGTGCTTTATATGGTTACGGCGCCCTATGTACTCCTTGGAACAGGAGGAGAGCATCCGGCGTTTCTGTTCTTAAATCCGGCACCTTTTGCGTGCAGTGCACTGCTCACATGGTTTACGGCGTTCACAGCCTGCCTTCTTCCGGCACGGCTTGTATCGGGAAGCCGCCCGGCGGAAGCAATGAAATATACCGGACTGTCAGCTGCGATTCCGGCAGAGGACAGAAGTGGAGCAAAGAAACGTCGTTGCAGAGTGCCGTTTATGGCATTGTACGGAATTAGGAGAGATAAGAAGAAAGCTGTCTTTGCGGCGGCTTCCATGTGTCTGTCCATGACGCTGCTGTGCGGATTCTGGACGCAGTACATCAGTACTGATGAGGAAAAGTATATGAGGGAAATTGCATATTGTGATTATCTGATTGCGGACGCTTCCACTGCCAACAGTCTTCAACGCTATAATCCTGCAAGCCACAGTGTTACGCCGGAGCTTATAGAGGAAATTGCAGGGCAAAAGGCGGTGACCGCGATAGGAACGGTTCGCACGATGGAAATTCCCATGTATGCGGATGAGGCGGGACGCGCCCCAATCGTGGAGAGCTTTGAGGGTGAGAATGAGGAGGGAGTTGTCAGAAAGGCGTATATGTCCGGTTCACCGGACTGGGTGAGCGGGTATGAGAAGTTTCGGACAACAGGTGAGTATATCGGGATTGCTTCCGGAATAGACGGTCTGGCGGAATCCGTGATTCTGTCAGAGGGAGAATATGTGGAAGGCGTCTATGATGCGGAACGTTTTGCTGCGGGAAACTATGTCATTGCGGCAGGAGCAAGTGAAACATCGTTTGTCTCCACGCCGCCGATAGGAAGCAGCGTAGAGATAGGCGGGCGTCAATTTAAAATCATGGCGGCGGTCTCATATAAGGGGCATATCATTACCGGTGCGGACAGTAGAGAGGCAGCCTTCAACGTCTCCTATTATATGCCGGTGCAGGTATTTGAGGAATTGTTCCCGGAGTGCGGCATCAGAAATGTGCTGGTAAATATTGACCATAATAGTCAGAAAGAATTTGAGGAATTTCTGTCGAAGAAGATAAGGGATACCGGCATTGCGGTTAAGATGCGGAGTGATTACCAGTGGGAGTTTGGGAATGCATTATTTCACAATTATGTGATACCGATATTTGTGGGGGCGGTTCTTTTCCTAATCGGTATATTGAATTTTGCAAATGCGCTGGTGACGGGAGTGCTCATTCGTAAAAAAGAAATGGCAGTGTATGAGAGTCTTGGCATGACGCAGTTACAGCTTAGAAGGCTGCTGGTTGGAGAGGGCTTGATGTATGGCGGGATGATGACTGCTTTTCTGGTGCCGGCGGTGTCGCTTATGACATGGCTGTGGACAGGATGGTGGGCGGTTTATTCTGCCAGTGCATGGTGCGTTACATGGAAGTATTCCCTGCTGCCGATGTGGATTGCGCTGCCGGTGCTTTTGGTGCTCGTTATGGTGATTCCGCTTGGCTGTCTGCACATGATTAGGAAGGAGAGTGTTACACAGAGACTGCAGATTGTGGAGTGATTTTTTGAAATCGTCTTTTCTCTCAAAAATGTAACTTTGCTGTACCTTGTCTGTAACTTACGGCTGTTAAGATATGATTACAGGGATTTTGGAAGTGCACGGCAAAAGTGGCTTCGATAAATCTGCCGGAGCAGCAGAAGAAAGGGGAAAGTGATATGGATGCGATTGTAAAAGTCACAAACTTAAAGAAGTATTACGGAAATGGAGAGGCGCTCGTAAAAGCGCTTGACGGTGTGGATTTGGAGATTGAGCGGGGAAAATTTACTGCAATTGTCGGTACGAGCGGCAGTGGTAAATCTACCCTGCTCAATATGCTGGGCGGATTGGATGTGCCAAGCGAGGGCAGTGTCAGGATTGGAAATCAAGAGCTTGCAAGGCTTACTGCGGAACAGGCAACAATTTTCAGGAGAAAGCAGATAGGGTTTATCTTCCAGAATTATAATCTGGTGCCGGTGCTGACCGTGTGGGAAAACATTATTTTTCCAATTTCGCTTGATGCAAGGAAACCGGACCGCAAATTTATCATGGAAATTGTGAATCTGCTTGGATTGGAGAGCAAACTGGACAGTTTCCCGAATCAGCTTTCGGGCGGCCAGCAGCAGAGAGTGGCGATTGCCCGCGCGCTGGCGACGAAACCATCGATTATTCTGGCGGATGAGCCTACCGGCAATCTGGATTCCAGAACGAGCGACGGAGTAATCAGTCTGCTCAGGGTGACAAGTGAACAGTTTCATCAGACGATTGTAATGATTACCCATAATCCGGAGATTGCGGCACATGCCGACAGGGTGGTACACATTGAAGACGGGCGCATTGTGGCGGATGCATCGTAACGGGAGGGGAGACAGATATGATTACAGTGATAAGCAAACGAACCTTTCAGAGAAACAGAGGGCGTAATCTGGTGGCAGTACTTGCCATAGTATTGACGACGTTGATGTTTACCACGCTCTTTGTGTTAAGTGAAAGTATGAATCAGAATATGATTGAGATGACTTTCAGACAGACCGGCTATGATGCGCAGGTTTCTTTTAAGTCCATTACCGAAGAGCAGGCGGCTAAGCTGGCGACACATCCCGATGTGGCGGAGGTGGGGAACAGTATCGTTGTCGGACTTGCGCAGGACCGTTTAGTGGCGGGACGGCAGGTGGAAATCCGGTGGGCGGACGAAAGTTATGCCAAGCATTCCTTTGCGCTGCCGGTTACAGGAAGGATGCCGGAGACGGAGGATGAGATTGCACTGGATACGATGGTGCTTGACAGACTTGGTATTTCGCATGAACTGGGTATGCAGGTTACGTTGCAGTGGATGGCGGACTTTCGGTCGAAGGAGATGAGGACTTCAACCTTTACCCTCTGTGGTTTCTGGGAGGCGAACGAAAATAGTTATGCCAGCATGGCATGGGTGAGCAGGGAGTTTGCAGACAGGACGGTGGATTCCATCGGCGGAGCGGACGTGGAGACGGGAATGGGAGCGCATATGGCGCAGGTAAGTCTCTGTCAGGACAAAGATATTGATAACAGTATGGAGCGCATTTTGTCGGATTTAGGGATGAGTGGTTTGGAGTATGGTGTGAATCTTGCATATTCTCCCGAAATGAACAGAATGGCGGCGCAGGAGAAGCTCCCGATGTATCTGGGGATGATACTTGTCTTTGCGGCGGGGTATCTGATTATTTATAATATTTTTCAGATATCCGTTACGGCGGATATACAGTTTTATGGCAGACTGAAAACGCTGGGTACAACGAAGAAACAGTTAAAAAAGCTGATTTACATGCAGGCGGGGAGATTGTGTCTTGTCGGCATTCCGATCGGTCTGGTTCTCGGTTATGTGCTGGGAGCGGTTCTGGTTCCGGTACTCATCACTTTTCAAGCGGGAAGTGTGTCCGCCAGCCCGGTTATTTTCATAGGTTCTGCCCTTTTTGCCGGATTGACCGTGTTAGTCTCGTGTATGCGTCCGGCGAGGATTGCCGGTAAGGTGTCGCCCATGGAGGCGCTGCGATATCATGAAGCATCACAAATCGGACGAAGCAGGAAGAAAAGACAGGGAAGCGCGTCACTTATGGCGCTTGCATGGTCGAATCTTGGGCGTAACAGGAAACGCACGGTTACGGTAATCTGTTCACTTACGCTGGGGCTTACGCTGATGAGCTGCTTCTATGCAAAGAATGCGTCCTTCGACATGGAAAAGTATCTTGAGGGATTGACGATAGCAGATTACCAGATTGACGAGATTACGAGTGAAGATTATATGACGGGGTATGACCCGCAGGGAAATACTTTGGAAGGAGAATTGCTTGGACTGGTTGAGTCAATGGAGGGACTGGAGCAGGTGGGACATCTCTACAGCCATGAGACACAGATTGCGCTTAGCGAACAGACCATAGAGAACATAGAGCAATTTTATACGGATGATATACTTGCTTCGTGGGCGTCCTATGACCCTACAGGAGTTGAGACATTGCGCGATGCCATCGGAGAGAAGCAGGCTCGTTCCGTAGTTTACGGGATAGACGGCATTCCCTTGGATGTCTACAGCGGGGAAGCATATTGGGAGAACGGTAGTTTTGACGAAGCGCTTTTTGCAACGGGTGAATACGTGCTGGCGATTGGTCCGGGTATGGAACCCGGCATTCAAGAGCAGAATATGCCGACGGTCAGCGTTGGTGACAAGGTGGACATAGAAGGCAGGCAGTATACGGTGATGGCTGTATTGAACAATTTACAGCCGGTGACGGAAGGCGCGTATGAGGGCGGCGTGCAGAATGCGTTTTATCTGGATTTTGTTATGCCGGCGAAGACCTTCAAGGAGAATTGGGCGGATAATACACTGCGTAAGCTGTATTTCAATGTGGATGATGATGGGATTGACGAGGCGCAGAATGAACTTGATGATTATTTCAGGCATACTGGTTTGACTCTACCGGTCACTTCCAGAAAGTCTATGGCGGCGCAGTATGACAAGGAGACCCGTTCCGCCGCTGTAATGGGCAATGCAGTCAGCATAGTGATTGCGCTGGTAGGTGTACTTAACTTTGTCAATTCCATGGTTACGGCAATCGTTTCGCGCCAAAAGGAATTTGCCATGATACAGAGTGTGGGGATGACAAAAACACAGTTATGTAAACTTCTTGTCTATGAGGGACTGGATTACGCTGGATTGACTCTAATAGTCACATATGCTTTCAGCGCAGTGGCGGTGGGCGTGGGTGTTCGTGCGATGGTTGAGGGAGGGTATACGACATTTCACTTTACGTTATTACCCCTCCTGTTGTGTACGCCGTTGCTGCTTGCGTTTGCCGTCGTGATTCCCTATCTGTGTTTTAAGAATCTGGAGAAGGACAGTCTGGTAGAGCGGCTGCGCACAACGGGCTGATGTAGAAGCAGCAGAGGATATCGGGCGGCGGATACCGGAAAAAGGCTTTTAATTGTCATTGTAATCTCTTACGCCGGCGGCTATAATAAAAATAAATGCCAAATAACGGATGGTGAGAGGGGTATCTATGGAAAAATTCAAGAACAGGTTTAAGAAAGATATACATCGGCTTTGCGAGACATTGGAAATGGCGGTCGCGCTGATTGTACTGATTGGGATTATATTAACGATTTTCAGTCTGCTCAGCGATTTTGAAATTTTCCGTTCCATGCTGCAGGATACGACGCAGTTTAAGCCTTTTCTGGAAGATATCTTCGTGATTGTTATCGGCATTGAGTTCCTGCAGATGCTCAGCAAGCCTAATTCGGATAATGTCATGGAAGTGCTGATTTTCTTGGTTGCGCGCCATATGATCATCGGTGATACGTCGCCCTTTGAAGATTTCGTATCGGTCATCAGTATCGGGCTATTGTGCGTGGTGCGCAGATTTTTACATATTGCCAAAGAGAAGGAGCGGGATCGCGAGAAGGAAAAAGAATGTGAGAAAGAGCGGGAGGCTGACGGGCGGATCAGCCAGAGCAGTCAGCCTCCCGTTTAGTGTAACCGATTATTGATAACTGCATCCGTCAAGAAATGTGGTGAGCATCTGGTATAAATCTTCCGCATACTGTTCCCGGCATGTCAGTTCCGCACATACCGCCAGATTATCATGGACGCCGAAAGCTGATACGCCCTGTGCGTAGGGGCTTTCGGTGTTTTTGAATTGATAGGAAATCACCGTGTATGTCTGTCCGTTGCACGTCACTTCCTGTTCATCAGTTATCTCATAGTTTTTCTGCCCGGCAGTCAGCCAGCCGTTCATATTTTCCAAAGCGCTTTCTGCGTTTTGGTATTCTCCAAGGAGCAGATATAACTGCGCGTCAAACAAATCGACCGTATCGCCGTCGGTATTTTCATATGGCTCCGATTCACCTGCTGTCCATGAGGCGTAATAGAGCCCGTCCGAGGAGAGGGTGTCCATATTACTGAACAGTGTCAGACGTTCGTCCGTGTTATGTACGTTCAGGTGGCTTCCGACAGATATGTCAGCTGAATTGACAGCGGCGTCTGCTTTATTGACTGCATTGGTCGAACTCGTACAGCCTGTCAGTGCCAATGTTATGCCCAAGGCACAGATACAAATTGCTTTTTTCATAAGAACTTCCTTTCTGTTATCCTATCTATTCGCATTGTTGCGCGGCGGTCCGGCTGTCATACAGTAACTCCCACAGTCTGCCGCATTCCTCCGTATTTTCACACATCTTTTCGCCGTAGAAGCAGCGTCTTGCGAGAAAAAGACCGGAGAGAATATCCTGATTGCTTCCGGAGAAGTTCTGTCCGGCGATATTTTCTGTAAAGGTTCCAAGTTCCGCCCCGGCTAACGGGGGACATTCCGCCCAGAGGATAATTTTGTCTTCCACGGAATAGTCAGCCTCATCTGGACAGGTTCCGTCAGGCATCGCAAGTACTTGATACTCCTGCTGGAATTCCTGAGGATGATCCAATAGGAAAAGATAACTTTCACATTCTGAAATATCTGCTATCAAAGTGACTTCGGAAGCGTACTGGGAGTAGGCGTTCTCAGCATTTACGGTCTGACCGTCAAGGACATATTGGTTGACTTGAACGATAATTTCACCGTCCCCATTATAATCGTCAGCAAGGGCAGTGAAAGCATCCTGTATGGCAGTGATTGTGTCCTGCGGAAGGGCGGCTGTTCCCACATAGGCAATCTGTAAATCACTTGATTTTGTAAAAAGACCCAGCATACTTCCGACGATACTGATAAGAGCGGCGAAGAGAAACGCGCCGATAATCACATACCATTTGCGGTAATGCCACCAGTTCTTTAATTTCTCGGTTTTTGTAAGATTTTCCCGATAATCGGATTGTAACAGCTCGATCAGGTTATCGCTCTGGTTGGATTGGTTCATGTCGTCAAGATTGCCGATGCGCATGGGATTCCTCCGTTCTATAGGTTGCTTCTAAAGTAGTGCCGCCGTATGCATAAGTGACGGGAAGACAGACAAGAGGCGGCTTCATCATCATATTTTCCCGCAGGAGCAGGTCAACGCACATTTCAGCCATCTCGGGAACGGGCTGCACGATGGTGGAGCAGCGGTAGTCTAGGCTGCCGAATGCGCGTATGCCGTCAAAACCGATGAGCTGTACATCCTCCGGAACGCGCTGATGCAGTTTGTGAAGCGTGTTCAGTACCTGATAGGCGAGGCGGTCAGTCACACAGAAGATGCCGTCAAAAGATATTTTGCCGTTATGGATATGTTCCGACAAAAATCGCTCAAATTCTTCATAGGGATCGTCGTCGCTTAAGATTTTGCATTCATAGGACAGTCCGAGAGACAGACAGCCGTTCTCAAAGCCGGCTTTTCTCTTGTTTGGTTCGTTGACAAGAGCAGAACCGATGCGAAGAAAGGCGACGTTCTTACAACCAAGCGCAGCCAGTTTTTCAGCGGCGAGCTGACCGCCGGCAAAATTGTCACAGGCAACACATGGAATCTTAGGCCCCATGGAGCGGTCGATGGCTACAAAGGGGGTGTTTTCTTCCACAGTCAGGTCGGGGTTGTAAGTCAGACCGATAATTCCGTCTACCTTATTGTTCTGCGCCATCATGATATATTCCTGTTCCAGCTGCGGGTTATAGTCGGTGGTGCACAACAGCATTCGATACCGTCTTTTTAACAGCTCGATATTAATATAGTAGACCAAGGATGAATAAAAGGGGTCGATTGTGTTAGGGACTAAAAGAGCGATGGTATAGGTTTTATTCGCCTTGAGCCCCTGTGCATAACTGTTGACCTGATAGTTTAGTTTTCTGATGGCGTCCTCCACACGGACCTTGTATGAATCGCCAACGGGCAGTCCGTTGACGACTTTGGATACTGTACCAAGGGCTACGCCGGCTTCTCTCGCCACATCTTTCATGGTAGGAGCGGAAGTTTCTTTTTTCATAGGAAATCTCCTCCTGTTTCTTTTGGATATCGTATTGAATCATGAAAATCACATGAAACAGATGGTGAAAATAAATTAAATATCATGAAATGAAATCAAAAACGGTATTCGCAGAGTATGCGTTCTGTGGCAGTATAACGAAATTTGTTTTGAATCATTTACATTTTTATAATGCTTCAATAAAAGAAAATAATAATTTTCCATCTATCATAAACTATTATAAGATGAAAAAGGAGTCTTGTAAAGCATAAAAAGACAATATTATGAAACGTTACATGAAACTAATGTGTGTATAATAAACAAAATTGCACAAGCAAATTCGTATAAAATGACAAAAAATATAAAATATAACAATAAAATCAGCGAACCATATTGACTGGAAGAAAAAAGCAATGTTAAACTGTAGCTATCTCAAAATAACGTTTCACAGAAACGAGGCATCCGCATTGGGATGCAAAGGAGAATGAAAGGAGACAGGATAGAAAATGAGCGCAAGTAAAACAGCAAGTGTCCTTCCGCTGCCACGGTCGGGAGGCAAATCGCTAAAGAAACGAATACTGGACAACTGGCAGTTATATCTGATGCTTTTAGTCCCCGTGGTGTTGACAATTATTTATAAGTACATACCAATGTACGGCATACAGATTGCATTCAGGGATTATAAAGCCAGCAAAGGGTTTATGGGAAGCGAATGGATTGGGCTCGAATGGTTTACGAGATTTTTCAGTGCACCGACCTTTGGGCGAATGATTAAGAATACGATTCTGTTAAGCTTCTACAGTCTTTTATGGAGTTTTCCGATTCCGATTATCCTCGCTTTGATGATGAATCAGATGAGGTTTCAGCGCTTTAAGCGGGTGACGCAGACAGTACTCTATGCGCCGCATTTTATCTCTACCATGGTTATCTGCGGTATGATTCGTATTTTCTTAAGTCCCTCCGGCGGTCTGATCAACCTGATTGCAGGAACGTCCATAGATTTTTTGACAGAGTCTTCTGCATTCCGTACCATCTACATTGCTTCGGGAATCTGGCAGGATGCAGGCTGGGGCATTATCGTTTATATGGCGACGCTTTCCAACATAGATACTTCCCTGTATGAGGCGGCGAAAGTGGACGGTGCATCTTTGTTCCAGAGAATCATACACATTGATATACCGGAGCTAAGGTCTATCATGGTTTTAAATCTGATTATGAGCGCCGGCGGTCTTATGAATGTGGGATTTGAGAAAGTATGGCTGCTGCAGACAGATTTGAATAAAGCAACGAGCGATGTGATTGCGGTCTATGTTTACCAGCAAGGTATTGAACATGCCAAGTACAGTTATTCTACGGCGGTCGGGCTGTTTAATACGGTCATCAATATTATTCTGTTAATCGTGGTGAACAAGATAGCAAGTAAGATATCCGAAGACACGAGCTTTATATAGGAGGTGTGGTATGAAAGAAAATAACAAATCAGGAAAGCTGACCGGATTTTCCGAAAAGACCAGCGACATTGTTCTGGTGATCATTTGCACGGTCATTCTGTTTATTGTAGCTTATCCGTTATACTATGTACTGGTTGCCTCCGTGTCAAACCCGTATGATGTATATGCAGGAAAAACGTTCTTGCTGCCCAGCCAGTTTACGCTGGATGGATATAAATCGGTATTTGCAGACCCGAATATTTTAGTGGGACTGATTAACAGTTTCAAGTATACGATTATCGGTACCGTCTTCTCGGTGGTAGTGCTGTATCTGGCGGCGTATCCGCTGAGTGTGAAAGATTTGCCGGGAAGAAAGTTCTTAAGTATTTTCTTCATTATTACAATGTACTTCGGCGGCGGTCTGGTTCCCACTTATCTGGTTGTAAAGCAGACCGGACTGATTAACAGTATGTGGGCGCTGTTTTTGCCGGGCGGCGTGGCAGTAGGAAATATGATTATCGTAAGGAACTTCTTCGAGAACAGTATTCCGAAGGAGATGATTGAGGCGGCGGATATAGACGGCGCCTCCAAGTGGACTACCTTTATCAGAATCGTGGTGCCCTTAAGCCGTTCCATCATGGCGGTTATGGTCGTATTCAGCATGGTTGCCTATTGGAACGACTGGTTTACGGCAATGATTTATATGCCTTCGCCAAACCGTGCGCCTCTGCCGCTTGTACTTAGAAACATATTGATTAAGAGCTCCGCCAGCGCGAGTCAGGCAAGCACCATATCCGGTGGTTTTGCAGAATTGAATAAAATGACGGAGATGATTAAATTCTCCTCCATTATCATTGCGGCGCTGCCAATGTTGATTATTTACCCGTTTGTACAGAAATATTTTGAAAAAGGATTTATGGCAGGCGCGGTAAAAGGCTGATTGCAGAAAGGAAAATCATATTATGAGTAAGTGGAATAAATGCTATAATAAGAAAAGAAAACTCGTATCCTGTGTGCTTGTTGCGGGTCTTGCATTATCCATGACAGCGTGCGGGGACAAGGATTACGGTCATCATGAAAAAGGGGTGGCAAATACGGACACTTCCCAGACGCAGTTTGCCATTATGGGTGCACAGAGTGCGCTCAGTCCGGGTTATGACGATAATGTGGTGTTAAATGAACTTCAGGAAGACGCCGGAATCAGCATTGACTGGACGACCATGAGCGAATCATTGGGCGAGCAGGTAAATATCCGTATTGCCGGAAATGAACTGCCGGATGCATTCATGGGCGTCGGTTTCAGCAACTATGATATTTCGCGTTACGGGGATGACGGTACGTTCATTGACTTGACACCATATCTGACGGAAGAATATATGCCGAACTTGAGCAAGATTCTGGAAGAAAATCCGGATATTCTCAGCGCGATTACCATGGACGACGGATATATTTACGGGCTTCCGGCAGGAGAACGCATGGGAACGGCAGGCATCGGCGCGCCGGAAGATTACAGCATCTATTCGGTTCCGCAGTTTTCCATGATCAATAAGGCATGGCTGGACGATTTGGGACTGGAAGTGCCGACCACGCTGGATGAACTGCACACCGCATTAAAGGCGTTCAAAGACAATGATATGAGCGCGAAGTATTACGGCAATGCGCCGGGCAGCACGATTCCCATGAGCACGGGTTTTGACCAGTGGTGCTGGGGACAGAATATCTTCTATGCAGGATTCGGCTTCACGAACTGGCCAAATGATGTCTGCAACGATCTGGTTTTAAACAGCGACGGCAAGGTGGAGTTCATGTGTGTGACGGACGCCTATCGTGACGCAGTTACCTATTTCCACGACTGGTATGCGGAAGGGCTGATGGATGTGGAGATGTTCAGCCAGTCTGACACGCAGTTGATTTCCAAGTGCTCGCAGGGGTATGTGGGCGTCTCGACATGGTGGTATATTGAAGAACTGATGGGCGACTATGCCAAAGATTATGTATTCCTGCCGATACTTGACGGACCTGACGGTACCCATAACGTGACGATTCGTACCGGCGGCGGCACCAACAGCGGACAGCTCAATATTACGAAGGCTTGTAAGAGCCCGGCGAACCTTTTGAAGTTCTTTGATATGTGGTATGATCCGGAGGTCGTAATGCAGTTACAGTACGGTCCGATTGGCACCTATTTTACAGAGCAGGATGAAGACGGCGTATGGCTGAGTATTTCCAATGAGGAGAGCCTTGAGAAGTATGGAAAAGGTTCCGGAGAGTTAAAAGGCGAGTGCGAGGTGGCAGGACCGAAGCTGATTCTCAGCGACTATTATCAGACGACATTCCGGATGGAGGACCGCGCCATCGAGCGTCTGACGGATTTGTATGATTTCTGGATGCCCTATGTGGACAGTACGGCGACCTATCCGGTAGACTGCGTATTTACCGGAAGGGAATTGGACGATATCGACTGGTATAAGTCGAATTTCGAGAATGCGGTAGCCGAGCAGGAAGGACTTTGGATTAAGAACGGCGGTCCAAGCGATGAAGAGTGGAATGCATATATCAGGCATCTGAAAGATAAATGCGGTATGGATAAGCTTCTTGAGGTGTATCAGAATGCGTACAACCGCTATGCAGGTTTGGAGTAGTGTGAGAAGTGTTTCTAACCACTCGCAGCGGCGGCTGCTTCGCGGAGAAACACTATGATTTGCCGCTGACAAATCTTTCACACACTGGAGAATGCCTAAAAAATGTGACGTGCCGTCACATGGCATTCTCCGCAACATAATTTGCGAAGCAAATTTCCTTGTTCTATAGGAAATTCCGCCAAAGTGTGGAAGAACCGAAGGTTCTTCCCAAGATAATTTGCGGAGCAAATTTTCTTGTGGGATTTTGAGATTCCGCGCAGCAAAAGCTGCGCAGAAATGGAGGAAAACATGATAAGCCAGACGTTACGTGATGCAAGGAAATATGAAGAGGCGATGGAGAAGAAAATAGGCAAAGAGGCAAGACCGGATTTCCATCTGTCTACGCGCGTAGGGTGGATGAACGACCCGAACGGTTTCTCGTACTATAAAGGCGAATATCATTTGTTCTATCAGTATCATCCCTATGACTCTCACTGGGGACCGATGCACTGGGGACATGCGGTGAGCACGGATTTTTTGCACTGGCAGTACCTTCCCGCGGCATTGGCGCCCGACACGGATTATGACCGGGACGGATGTTTCTCCGGCAGTGCAATTGTGTTGCCGGACGGAAGACATCTGCTTCTCTATACGGGTGTGTCGAAAGAGACACAGCCGGATGGCAGTACACGGGATATCCAGACACAGTGCATTGCGGTGGGAGACGGTGTGGATTATGAGAAATATACGGGGAATCCGGTACTTACGAAAAAGGATTTACCAGAGGGCGGAAGTAAATTTGATTTCCGCGACCCGAAGATGTGGCAGAAGGCGGACGGCACCTATCGCTGCGTGGTAGGAAACTGCACGGAGGAGGGCGACGGGCGTATTCTGCTCTATAGCAGCAAAGACGGTGCGGACTGGAAATATGAAAAGATTCTGGCAGCCAATGATAAACGTTTCGGCAAAATGTGGGAATGTCCGGACTTCTTTATGCTTGACGGAAAAGGCGTTGTCATTACGAGCCCGCAGGATATGCTTCCGCAGGGGTTTGAATACCATAACGGCAACGGAACGCTGTGTCTGATTGGTTCTTACGAGGAAGGGACGGACACCTTTGTGGAGGAGAGCAATCAGGCTATTGACTATGGAATCGACTTCTATGCGCCGCAGACCATTCTGGCGCCGGATGGCAGAAGAATCATGATTGGATGGATGCAGAACTGGGATACCTGCAATCTTCATGCGCCGGAGCAGCCGTGGCTCGGACAGATGAGCCTGCCCAGAGAGCTTTCTATAGAAAACGGTCGGCTTTATCAGAAACCGATACGCGAACTGGAAATGCTGAGGGGCGAAGAAGTGCGGCATGAGAATATTACTTTTACAGGTGTCACAAGGCTTGAAGGCGTGGAAGGGCGCAAAGTTGATATGGAACTGACTATCCGCCCGGCGGATGCAGAGAATATTTACCGGAAATTTGCAGTCAGATTTGCGCAGAATGATATCTACCAGACGTCTATCAGTTTCCGTCCATATGAGTCAATCGTCAAGGTGGATAGAAAGTTCTCCGGTTCCAGAAGAGCGATCATCCATCAGCGCCGCTGTCTCGTGAATAACAAGGACGGGAATATCAAAATGAGGATTATTCTGGACAAATTCAGCGTGGAAGTCTTCGTCAACGACGGAGAATATGTGCTTACCGCAACGATGTACACCGACCTTGCGGCGGATGGGATTTCCTTCTTTGCCGATGGAGAAGTGAATCTGGATGTGATAAAATATGAGTTACGATAGGATGTATCACATGTTTGCAAGCGATTGTCGTATGCGCGAAGAGACTGCAAAGCGGTGGGTTGATACAGGAAAGGACCGGACGATATGAAAAAATATGATGTGGTGGCATTGGGTGAGCTGTTGATTGATTTTACGGAGAATGGAACAAGTCCGCAGGGGAACCCCGTTTATGAGGCAAATCCGGGCGGGGCGCCGTGTAATGTATTGTCCATGTTGACAAAGCTGGGCAGAAAGACGGCGTTTATCGGTAAAGTGGGGCGTGATATCTTTGGCAGCCGGTTGAAGGCTGTGCTTGATGAAGTCGGAATCGATACCACGAATCTAGTGGTGGATGAAGACGTGCGGACGACGCTGGCGTTTGTAGAAACCTTTGCGGACGGAGACAGAGATTTCTCCTTTTACAGAAACCCCGGTGCGGATATGATGCTGCGAGAAGAGGAAGTCAATCTGGAAATGGTGAAGGATACGAATATTTTTCATTTTGGTACACTGTCCATGACCCATGAGGAAGTAAGACTGGCGACGAAGAAGGCGGTTGAGACGGCAAAAGAGGCGGGTGCGGTAATCTCCTTTGACCCGAACTTAAGGGAGCCGTTGTGGAAATCGCTGGATGACGCCAGAGAACAGGTTGCTTACGGGCTATCCCGGTGTGACGTCCTAAAAATATCCGACAATGAGATACAGTGGTTTACCGGAGAGAAAGATTACGACGCCGGCATCCGCAAACTGAGGCAGCAGTATGACATCCCGTTAATCATGCTGTCTATGGGAAAAGAGGGAAGCCGCGCTTATTATCAGGATTTGCGTGTGGAAGTAAAACCCTTTTTGCAGGAAAATACCATTGAGACGACAGGAGCGGGGGATACCTTCGGCGCATGTTGTCTGTATTATGTATTGCAGTGCGGTTTACATAATCTGGACAAAGAAAAATTGACGCAGATGCTTACCTTTGCCAATGCGGCGGCGTCTATTATCACAACCCGTAAGGGCGCGCTGCGTGTGATGCCGACGGAGAGTGAAGTGCGTGCGCTGGCGTGTCTGCCGTAAGGCGGGTGCGCATGTGTCTCCATATTTTCAGATTGAGCGGGTGCGTGTGTGCCTCCACATTTTCAGATTGGGCGGGTGCGCATAAACTCCCACGTTTTCTTATCGAGCGCGTCCATATATGCATCCATATATTCCCAGTCGGGGACATAGCCGTGGCAGGAGAAGGTATGCGCATCATCAATTACCGGCGTATGGTCGGGGGCTCGTACAATAGGGATCCGTATGGTATCATTGCCGTATTTTTCCGCCGTCACTTTGCGCCCATAGGCGTATTTGAACCGGTTGGCGGTGAGTATGGTCTGCAGGAACAGATATTGGTTTCTGCAGACCTTTTTGTTTTTTAGTAATAATATTTTCGCGGAATCGCCCACGACACAGCCGCCCGGCTGGAAGGCAACGTATCCGGCACAGCCGCTTCTTGCCACGGTCAGGCATGGCTGCTGTGTCAGTGTGTAGTTCATGGACTTGCAGTAATCCAAGTCTATTTTACCTAAGATGCCGTTGTTGTCTTCGCCGCTCTGTACTGCGGGAAAGAAACCGGGGTTGTCGTCTATTTCTTCTTTTGTGATACCTTTGCCGTTGTAAATCGAGCAGATGTCCGCAATCTTAAATTCTTCCCAGTCGTTGGTATTAAGCTTCATGAATCCTGCCCTCCTTCATCATATAGGCAAGGTAGTTGTTTAAGGTCTGTTTAAAATCTGCTTCCGTCAGCGCACTGTAATCTGTTTTCATATATGCCTCACAGAGCCATTCCGAGTCACCGTCCACGACGGCTTTGGCGGATAATCCATCTGCGGCGGTTCTGGTGCGGTATAGATGAAGCCATGTTTTCTCGATGACCTTCCATCTGCTCGTACCGTCGGGAGCAAACTGTTCGATGCGTCCAAGGTTCTTTTTCTTTTTGAAGCCGTCTTCCTTGCAGTAACCGAAGAAGGTTTCCTTCGCCATGCCGTCTGTGCCCACATGGGGTCTGCCGAGGGTAAGGAGCATACAGCAGGCGGAAGCAGAGGCACCCGGATAGAAAATTTCGTTCGGAAGTGTAAAGACGGCTTCCAGCGTGTTGTTGACTAGCAGCGCTTTTTTCGCCTCGGTGAGCAGTCTGCTTGACCCGATGGCGGCAGATGCCGGAAGCAGAACGGCAAGTTTTACTTCTTTGACGGAATGTCCGTTTTTGATTCTTTTATCATTCATATCTTTTATCACGTCAGATAGGAACTGGATGAATACCAGTCCCTTCGTGGGATCTTCTTTTCCCTTCTTGGCGTTGCCCCATGAGGATTTGTAGGCGTCGGGGATGCCGAGCGGTTTGGCGTTGTAGGGCGGGTTCATCAGAATGATATCGGGGTCTGCGCGCTCGATAAATTCCCTGCAGTCAAAGAGATTTGCCAGCTTCAGATTGCTGTTGCCGTCGCCGTGGATTAACATGTTTGTGGCGGCGAGTCCGTAGGCAGTCTCATCAATCTCAACGCCGTAGATGTGACTTGAGGCGACGATTTCCTTGAGCCGCTTTGCCTCATCCTCCGACGTATGCCTGTGACAATCCGCCAGTTCTTTGACCATAGCCTGTACCAGAAAAGAACCGCTCCCGCAGGTGCCGTCCAGCACAACCTTCGTCCTGTCAACTTCTGTCAGACAGCACATAAATTCCGTGATGTGGTCGGGGGTAAAGGCTTGGTTTTTGTCTGCTTTTCCGGTGTATTTATTAAAAGCGATAAAAAATGTATTGAGAATATCCTGTCCTTCTGAGCTGTCGGTATCAATATAGCGGTAGATATCCATTAAAACCGTGTCTAATATTTCCATCCAGTCAGAGAGGGAAAGCCTCTTGATTTTTTGGTTATTGAAAATATTGTTTTGCAGTAGTTCGATTTTTTTGTCCTTATTGTCCGAGGCGCCCAGAAGATTGGTTAAAGTGTTTTTGACGGCAGCGACAATCTCTTCGCGTGAAGCCATGCGCCAATGGGCGTCCAGTCTGTCGCGCAGGTCGTCATTTACTACAGAGGAACCGTCGTTTTGCACCATTTTCCGGATGTAGAGCAGGATGGTGCCAATAAACTGGCTGCGCAGTTTTTCGTCGATATCCAGTTTGTGGAGCAGTTCGTTCAGCGCATACGTATTTTTTAAAACCTTTTCCCGGTCATTCACTTTATTCATATAGAACAAAGCCTGATAGTGCGCCATATTATCAAGGACGGTCTCCTCTTTGAGAAAATGTTCGCGGTCCACCTCAGACTTCCATACTTTAATCTTGTCGTTGACAGTATTTGCAAGGATGCATATAACTTTCTTCCCAAAATGCAGGGCGCGCTCCTCCAGAAGATATTCCCGAAGCTGGTCTTCGTCGGCATCTGCCGCGTGCAGTTTTGTCTCGACGAGTATGACAACGTCATCTGTCTGAAAACGCAAATCTATACGGTAATGTTTGGGAATGTACCCGTTCAGTGCCTTGAGCAGATTCTTTTTTCCGCCGGCAGCCTGTATGTAACTGTATTCTCCGCTCTCCACATTGGTGACATAGTATTTTGTTCCGATTCGGTTGATGATAGAGGCTCTGTCCATTTGTTTGGTTCCTTTGTCCGTGGTGATTTAGTTACATATTATGTTTACAACAAAATAGCGTAATATATAAAAATGAATCACAAATAGAATATAACATTGCAAAAGAAAAGTTTCAATATATTAAATGAAAGTTCTAATTCCGCGCTGGAAATGCCGGCACCATATAGTATTCATCCCAAAGTATCGTAAGAAAGTGTTGCATTTTGAAGTAAAGAAGGATTGCATGGACTTACCATAAGGGGCATGTAAAGGTCATGCCGTCTGACCCCAAAACGATTCCATTTTATGAACGGTATGGTTTTCGTCAATGCGGCAATTACTCGGCAATGGTACGAAAACACTTTGTAAAATGTGACAAATTCAGTTTGTGAAACGGTATCTGCATAAAACCAAATAACCGCAGCACAACAGGCAGCACACCGAAACAGGAAATCAAGAAAAGGTTTCCTGTTTTTTCGCACGGTGAAAAGAGGAAATCAGCAAAGCATACGAACTGCCTGAGAAGTTGGCAGGTATTGGAAGAACGGGGAACTATCCTCTGTGCAGAGGGAAAAGCTTATAAAAATGTGTAAACCCAAATAAAATACATAAGGCTGATTTATATAGGTAGATAATACATATTGAATATGCAAAATATGTTTTTTACACGTTCCAAACAAAGGAGTATAATATCAAAAAAATAAAGGAGTGATGAAGATGGGAGAAAGTATCATCTGTATTGGGCGGAAATCTTGTGGCAGAGGGGAAATTGGAGAAAAACTTGCAGACAGGCTGGATATCCCATGTTATGGCATGATGTTGTCAGGCGGCACATGGGATATCGGGGCTGTGTGGCAAATGTGCCTTGAGCACAGATATTCTCTCGTCGCGTGTCATCGCAGCAGACTGCGCTGACATGGATGATTCGTGTGAAAAATAAATTTTTCACATGTGGAATTTGTGTCTGCGCGCACTTGACACAAACTCGTTATGTGCAAAAAACGTGCGCAGAAATGAGGAATATCATGAATAAAGATTTGACAGTGGGAAACCCGGAAAAAGTTCTTTGGAAATTCTGTCTGCCTCTATTTGGCAGTATTATTTTTCAGCAGATCTATAATATAGCGGACAGTCTTGTGGCAGGTAAATTCATAGGGGAGGATGCGCTGGCGGCAGTAGGAAACAGTTATGAAATAACACTTATTTTTATTGCATTTGCGTTTGGATGCAATATCGGTTGCTCTGTTATTGTATCTCAGTTGTTTGGCGCAAAGCAGTACAGCGAGATGAAAACGGCTGTGAAAACGACAATCATTGGCAGTGCAGTGTTATGCATTCTGTTAATGGCAGTCGGCATTTTAGGAAGCCACATGCTGCTGATGCTGATACATACACCGGAAAATATTTTTTCAGACTCAAAACTATATCTGGATATTTATGTCTGGGGGCTGCCATTTGTATTTTTTTATAATATGGCAACTGGGATTTTTTCTGCGCTGGGAGATTCCAAAACACCATTTTGGTTTTTAGCGGCATCTTCAACAGCCAATATCTTTATGGATATTCTGTTTGTAAAAATTTTTCAGATGGGAGTTGCGGGGGTTGCATGGGCAACATTTCTCTGTCAGGGCGTAAGCTGCATTCTTTCTCTGCTGTTCGTATTTCGCAGATTACATAAAATAAAAACAGACAAAAAAGGAAAAACTTTTTCGATGATTCTGTTAAAGAAAATTGCAGTGATTGCCATACCAAGTATCCTGCAGCAGAGTTTTATATCTGTTGGCAACATACTGATACAAAGTATCATCAATAATTTTGGTTCCAGCGTGATTGCGGGATACTCAGCGGCAATCAAACTGAACAACCTTGTCATTACATCTTTCACTACGCTCGGTAATGGAATTTCAAATTATACGGCACAGAACATTGGGGCACAGAAACATGAACGTGTTAAAGAGGGATTCCGGGCAGGCAGAAAAATGGTCTGGTTGCTATGTGTTCCTCTGTTTGTGCTCTACATGTCTGGTGGAAAGTTTTTAGTGGCTTTTTTCATGGATCAGCCGTCGGCAGAAGCCTTAGCAACGGGCATCAATATTTTAAGAATATTTTCGCCTTTCTATTTTGTGATTTCCGTAAAACTGGTAGCAGATGGAATACTTAGGGGTGCCGGAATGATGAAACAGTTTATGGTGGCAACTTTTACAGACCTTATATTAAGGGTGTTGCTTGCTTTTCTTCTGTCACAGACAGGATTGAAAACGGTTGGGATATGGTGTGCATGGCCCATTGGGTGGACGGTAGCCTGTGTATGCTCGGTAGCCTTTTACCATAAAGGCAATTTTGCGAAAAAGCAGCTATAATGTTCTGAAAATATAAGAACTGTATATCTGCTTGACCTTTTTGTGACAGGCTGTATAATTTGTTATAGAATGTATAAAAAACATACTAAATATTATAAAAAGGTAAAAAAGATATGTTGAATGTTTCTTACGATTATTACAGGATTTTTTATTATGTGGGGCGGTATAAAAGTTTTTCTACAGCGGCAAAAATGCTTGGAAGCAATCAGCCGAATGTAACAAAAGTTATGAACAAGCTGGAACAGCAGACAGGCTGTACCTTGTTTGTCAGAAGCAACAAAGGAATTGCGCTTACGGAAGAGGGTAAACTGCTCTATGAGCATGTGAGAGTAGCGTATGGGCAGTTAATGCTGGCTGAAAATGAATTGGAAAGGGCTGCAGGACTTGAGAATGGAATTATAAATATCGGTGCAAGTGAAACTGCCCTGCATGGGATTTTAATTTCTGCACTGGAGGTATTTCATAAGGAATACCCTAATGTGCGTATTCATTTGTCCAATTATAATACGCCGCAGGCGTTGCAGGCTTTGAAGCAGAATCTTGTTGATTTCTGTGTAATCACCGCCCCTTCTGACATACCAAAGGACTTTCATGTGGAAGAACTTATGGAATATACTGAAAATCTTATTGCATCAGAGGATTTCATATGTAACAGCAAAAAGGATGTTTTCATGCTGGAGGAACTCGCAGGGCTTCCGCTTGTTGCATTAGAAGAGGGGACAGGCACTTATGAATATTATAACCGGATATTTGCGGAACATGGCTGTCAGTTTTCTCCTGATATTCAGGTTGCAACATCGGATTTGCTTCTTCCTCTGATAGAAAATAACCTTGGGATAGGGTTTGTACCGGAATTTATGACAGAGAACGGATGCAATAAGAAAAAGCTCAGGCAGTTACATATAAAAGAGGAAATGCCTGCAAGAAAAATCTGTCTTGTGGAAAACAGGAATAAAAGTTTGAGTGTTGCAACGGATACATTGAAAAAAGCAATTTTGAAACAGGCAGCATTATTCGGGAGAAATATAAAGAATATTCAGATGTGAAACATGAAATAAACAATACAGCTATTTTGTAATGCGGCACTTTCTTTTCGCAGACCGCATACTGCTGTCAACGAAACATGCTGCCTAAAGTATGGGAACCGGATACGCTGACCGATTCGGAGACCAGACCTTGAATATTATCCCAAAGGAATACGGAATGTTTGTCTGCCAAAAATGACGTTATAAGACACCACCCTGCCAACAGCACATAACTGGCAGGGCGGTGTCTTTACAGCTTTAATTGTCTGCCGCGTGAATGGTCTCCACAATCGACATTTTGCGAATCTTCCGAATTGGACCGCGTACCGCCAGAGTGACGGAGATGATTACGATGCCGGTGATGATGCCAAGTTCGGCAAGGGGCGGCGTCCACGGGTCATTCCAGCGGACGGTGACCAGAAGCGCAAACAATTTCTGATTGAGCAGCAGACCGAGAAGGATACCGCAGGCGGCGCCTGTCGCAGCGTAAGTTACGGTTTCTGCAATAATCATTTTCGCAAGCTGTCTGCCGCTTAGACCGATGGCGCGCAGTGCGCCGTATTGTTTCATGCGGGATTCCACGCTCATGGCGACACAGTTGATAATGTTACAGATTGTCACCATGGCAATCAGAAACAGGAATCCATAGATAAACAATTTAAAAGAATAGGTGGCGCCAAGAACGCTCTGTTTGTCCATGCGCTGGTCCGAGAAGGTATTGTCTGTTCCAGCGATGGCGCGGATTGCAGCCGCGTCGTCATCGGTGGCTTTCCGTGTCAGCTGGATATCAATAATGGTGTAATCTTCGGCGCCGGTCAATTGCCCAAATGTCTCTTCCGAACAGATGATGATGTCGCCTTTCGCCGTGTTAAAGGGACATTCCGATACGGCTCCCGCAATCCTGATTTCCGCAGTCTGTCCGCCCACGGTGAGCGTTACCGTATCGCCAAGTTCTATCGCGCTGTGGTTGTTAAACTGTGGAGCTGTCACAATAAGTCCCGTCCCGGTCTGCTCCCGCACATCCTTTATCGAGCCGTCTATCAGGTATTTCTCCGCCCATTCAAACTGGTTATTTTCATAGGAAATAAGCATGGTTTTGCCGGACTGACCATTCACCATGGTCGGCAGGTCGTAAGCGAACATCCGTCCGTAAACCCTTTTGACAACGGGGTTATCCTCAAGTGCCGTTATCAGTGAGTGGTCTACCGTACAGGTATTGTCGTAACTTACAACAGAGATGTCCGGTGTCCACGGATGGAGCGCTTTAATGGCATGTTTCATGAAATCCACGGTAGTGGAGAAAGACAGAAACAGAATAATGCTCAGGGCAAAAGAGCTTACCACTAATAGAAAATTTTTGCGGCTTGCCTTTGCGTGGTGGATGCCAAGCGCCGATTCAATTTTACAAAAGTTCGTATTTGCAGCTTTGCGCACGGGTGCAAGACGGTTGGCGTTTCCGGTTACCGCGGCGAGCGGGGAAACCTTGGATGCCCTTTTTGCCGGTGCACGGGAGGCGAGCAGTACTGTCAGAATACCGATGACGGTTCCGGCGGCTATGCCCGGAATGCTGACGGCAAAGGCAGGCATGTCATAGAAATATTTGGGGCTTAAAAAACGCAGCGCGGCACACAATATCCAGATGACCGCCACACTTAAGAGAATGCTGAAGGGGATAGCATAGGTACACAGACAAAGCGCTTCCTTATGTACCAGACGTATCATCTGTTTCGGCGTAGCGCCAATACAGCGGAGCATTCCGAAAAACTCTGTCCGTCCGGCGATATTGCTGTTTAAGCTGCTGGCTATCATGAGAATGCCGGCTGACAGGACGAGTACGGACAAAACGGCGGCGACGGAATAGATTGACATCATGAACAGATTGCCCTCGTCGCTTTGTCCAAGAAGCCCTAACAGCATTGCCTGTTCGCCCACCTGCTCGTCCGACAGGTGAAACTGTGTTTTGATATCGTTGATTGAGGCGCGTATATTGTGATGAGCATGGAACTGGACGAGGAAGCAGCTGTCGTAATCATCCGGTTCCCCGTCCGTGACACCGGGATAGAAAGCACGGAATCCGGCGGTGTTCATAATGGCGCCGTAGATATCTTTGCTCAGAATCATGGGGATGTCTTCGGCAAAACCGGATATGGTATAAGGATATTCTGTTCCCGAAGCGTCACGGATGGATATCTGGTCACCGACGGTAAGAGACAATTCTTTTTTTGCATTGCCGGTCAGCAGTACTTCACTGTCAGCCTGCGGAAATGTTCCTTCCGTGATGGTATCGGCGTAAATATCCGTCAGATGCGCTTCGTCTGCTCCGCAGATTACGACATCCTTATCGGCAATCGTATATCCCATATCCAGACGATAATTTAAGGTGCCATAGCAGGAAATTGCCTTAACTTCCGGACGCGCTGCAATCAGAGCGGCATCTTCATCACTGATTTTTGACAAAACGATGTGCCAGTTGCCGTCCTCCCGTTTGGTTTTTAGAATCATGCTCTGGATATACATATCCGCCATGCCGAATATGGAAGCGACAAGAAATACCGACAGGAAAATGCAAAAGATGGACATACGGTTCTGTTTCCTGTGTGCTTTGGTATAGAGGGGAACGAGTTCAAGATAATTTTTCATCCCTAAAGACCTCCCTTTCTACCGTGCTCTGTCCCATATCCGCCAGACATCCGTCCGATACGCGAAGCACTCTGTCTGCGGATACTGCCAAGCCGTTGTTATGCGTAATCATGAGAATCGTCTGCTGATAGTGTCTTGACGCTTTCATGAGCAGGTCAAGCACTTCCTGACTGTTTCTGCTGTCCAGATTGCCGGTTGGCTCGTCGGCGAGAATGAGTTTTGGCTTGGTAATCAGCGCACGGCCGATGGCGGCGCGCTGCTGCTGACCGCCGGACAACTGACTCGGCAGATGCCGGCGTCTGTCCGCGAGTCCGAGAATTTCAAGCAGTTCTTCGATGTCGGACTGCTCCGGTTTGCGGTAGTCTAGTAGAAGCGGAAAGCTGATGTTCTGTTCCACGGTCAGTTCCGGCACTAACTGGAAGGATTGGAAGATGAAGCCGATATGTCGTCTTCTGAAAATGGTGCGGGCCTCCTCATCCATTGTAAAAAGGTTGTTTCCGTCAACGAAAATATTGCCAGAGGTCGGGGTGTCAAGGGCGCCGATGCAGTTTAGCAGCGTGCTTTTGCCGGAGCCGGATTCGCCCACAATCGCGCAAAATTCTCCCTTTTCCAGAAGAAAAGATATGTTCTTTAAGGCGTTCACCTGCGTTTCGCCTCTGCCGTAAGTTTTGCATAGATTTTGTACTTGTAAGATGTTCATGGTTTGTAGAGTCCTTTCTTGTTCTGTAGGATGATGTTGGGGTCAAAATGAGCTTTTGCTTTTTGATACCCGAATTTTGTATATAGCGAATCATATCAAGGGCATCTTACAAGAAGGTGAATTTAAGCTTACGGTTTTGTAAGGTGAACTTATATGTCAGCCCTGTCGGGCTCGTCCTGCATACCGCCGTGGTTGAACAGCAGTGTAAAAGTAGTGCCTGCGTGCGGCGTACTCTGCACAGAGATTGTTCCGCCCTGCCCCTCCACAATGGATTTTGCAAGAGGAAGCCCCAGACCGATTCCCGGCGTATCTAAAGAGGCGCTGCCGCGATAAAAACGTTTGAAGATATGGTGGATATCTTCGGGAGGGATACCCTCACCGTTATCGGAAATCTGTATGCGGGTCGTAAAAGGAGCCATATCCCATGTGATGCGGATTATGTCCTGCGGGGATGTGTGGTCCAGCGCATTTTTTATAAGATTGCTGACAGCTTCGCCGGTCCATGCCGGGTCGCACAGAAGCGTATCGTCAGTCGAACCTTCTAGGACAATGGTCTTATGCTCCTCTGTCGCCCGGGTGGTCAGCTCATTGACAGACTGTGCAATTAAGTTCTGTACATGGCAGGATTGTTTCCTAAATGTGATATTTCCGGCATCCAGACGGGTAATTTTGAGCATGGAGCCGATAAGCTGCTCCATGCGCTTTAGTGCAAGAGCGGTTTTAGCCGTAAACATTTGTATGACGGCAGGGTTGTCCGGTTCATTTTCCATAATCTCCTGATACATGGAGAGCGCCGCCAGCGGTGTCTTGAGCTGGTGGGAAATATCGGAGATGGTATTTTTCAAGAAAATTTTGGATTGATATGCGGTTTCGTTCTGCGCCCGCAGCATGGTGGCAAGCTTGTCTATGGAAGAAAACATCTGATAGACTGCACCTTCGTCCGTCTGCGGCAGCCGGCTTTGATAATCGTTGGCAATATAATGTTCTATGATCGAGCCGGCATAAAGGTACAGCAGCTGCCTTTCCCTTAAAAAAAGAAAAGCTGCACAAAGCAGGACAAGGCAGACCGGCAGTATGACGAAAAGACCGGTCACAACAGCTTTTTTCTGAAAAAGAGAAAGCTGTGGCAGGAGCCTTGTTTCGAGTGACGGACGAATACCGATTTTTAACAGAAAATCAGCACTTTCCTGTCCGGCAGCCGTGTCTTGCGCGGTCAGCGCCTTGGCAATCACCTGCTTGGAGACGCCCTGCTCAATCAGCGAAGAAGCGATTGTCTCATCGTGGGAAAGCAGCATCGTCTTGGCGGAGCCTGTCAACCCCAGACTAAACAGCAGGGTAAAGAGAATGAGTAGCAGACAGAAGGCGGTCAAGAAACAAAAATAGATTCTGAATTGTCGGTCCTGCATCAGACCGGAACAGGTTTTGTTCATAGGAATCTCCATTCCGGAGCGTTTGCGCGACGGCAATAAACTCCATTCGGTGTGGTTTTTACGCTTCAAAGCGGTATCCGAAACCGCGTACGGTAATCAGATGTCTGGGGGAGGAGGGATTTTCCTCAATTTTCTCACGGAGCCTGCGCATATATACGGATAAAGTATTGTCATCTACAAAATCCCCTATATTGTCCCACAGTTCGTCAAGAATCAGTTCTCTTGTAACAGTTCTGCCGGCATTGCGGACGAGCAGACAAAGGAGCCGGTACTCCGCTTTGGTCAGTTCGATGGCATTGCCGTTTAATGTTACGCGGCTTGTCGCAAAATCAATCGTAAGACTGCCGGAAGGTGAGAGCGTCTGCGGCTGTGTACAAAGATCACAGCGCCGCAGCAGTGCGCGGATTCTGGAACAGAGTTCTCCGATTTTGAAAGGTTTCGTGATATAGTCGTCGGCACCGCTGTCCAGACCGCGTATGATATTTACTTCCTCGTCGGAGGCGGTAAGGAAGATGATAGGAATCTGCCTGTTCAGTTCGCGCACCTTCTTACAGACTTCAAAGCCTGTCCCGTCCGGAAGCGTCACGTCGAGAAGCAGCAGACTGTATTGACCGGATAAGTCATAGGTGTAAAACACATCGTCGTTTTGAGACGGATGGGATTCGGTTAACCTATGCAGTCGTTTCAAAGCTTCGTTTACAGTTCGCACAGTTTCCACTTCAAATCCGTTTTTCAAAAGAGAATATTCCAGTCCGTCTATGAGACTTGCATCGTCTTCGAGCAAGAGGATTTTACGGTTTGTCTGAGGATTCGGTTGTGTATTCAAGTTTACATCACTCCTTTACGAAAACAGAATAGCATACCATGAGGCGGATTTCCAGCGTCAAATGCCGGCGGACAGATTGAGTGGTGTTAACGCGCATTTGGCAGTGAAGCGAATGTATGAATGCATTCTGCGGCACGGCAGACGCATTTTATGGCATTTCATATTGTGTCCGAAAAAGGGAGATGATACAATATCAATTTTAAGAAGGCAATATTCTAAGAAAGATTCGGGTGTCAAAAGGTGCTTTGTACAAATGGAAAAGGCAGATTGCACAAATTGCTCTCTTGTG
>CANOEC010000030.1 GCA_947564735.1 uncultured Lachnospiraceae bacterium
ACCGTTCATAGCAGACGGAGAGTGCTTATGTGCTTTTTGGGCTGACAAGTCCAGAGATGATTTTATCCAGAATGGGCAGAAAGATTTCTGCCTGCCAATGCAAGTTGGTGTGTGTACCTTGAAAATTGAATATGTAAATACATACGGGACGTGTGGGGTGTGTGGAGCCGCTATGCGGACACGCCAAGAACTGCCTGCTTTCATTTTTATATGGAAGTGTATGCGAAGGAATATTGAAATCTGATATTGAAGCTAAGGCAGTGAGCGATGAATGTCTGGCAAAAAGTGTAGCAGTTACATGAGGCAATGATGCACATCTTTGATAATGATACTTCCGGTTAAAGAGTGATCTGTTTCCGGTCAATTAGGAATGACGGTGCGATACCGATGTGGACAGTGTAATGAGCTGTCACCCGTATGGATTTTTTATATCTGTCAATAAAAGAGTATTTACAAAAAGTGCTTTTTTATTGGTAGATATATGGCTACCGGAAAGGAGGAAGAGATGGAATGTGAGAAAACTTTACTGTCAGTCGATGAGTTTTGTGTTTATGTTGGGATAGGAAAAACGAAAGCCAGAGAGATGCTTGCTAATCCATGTTGTAAATATGTGGTTCGCATTGGACGCAGGGTATTTGTACATAAAGAGCTTTTCGATGAAGAACTAAAAAAGAGCGCCAAGTATCAGCTAACTATGTGATAAATATATTTCAATTAGAAAATTTGCACATCAGCGAAATTTACTCTTGAAATTGCGACATAATTATGCTACACTTAAAACGAAGGAGATGAGAAGATGCCTAAAATAATCCCAATCAGAGAATTACGAGATACTACAATGATATCTGAACTGTGCCATAGTACAGAGGAACCTGTTTTTATCACAAAGAACGGGTACGGCGATATGGTGATTATGAGTCTGGAAACTTTTGAAAAGAATTCCGGAATGAGTGATTTTTATTCGGATGTAAAGTTTAGTAGAGGGAAGTATTCTGATCAGCAGGAAAAATAAAGGCATTCATGTTCTTTGGTTTTAAGGTCTGCTTATAATTTGAGCTTTTCGACGTTATGAATGTGCGACAACGAAAGGATGAGGATTATGGGTAAAGACTTAAAAGGCAGGAACTTAGGTAGAGGATTATCCCAAAGGCCAGACGGAAGATATATGGGAAGGGCTCAGGTTAATGGAAAGCCAATCGTATTATATGACTGGAAACTGAAAGAGCTGAAAAAAAGCCTAGCAATAGCTGTTGATGAAGCAAAGAGAAGTAATTTGATGCCGGATATGGATGGCAAAAAAGTTACTCTAAGCGAGTGGTTTGAAGAATGGTATTCAAAGTATAAAGCACCAACGCTGAAAAACGGAGGTTCTCCCTCTTACAAGCGGAAGTTTTTAAACTACTATGGTGTGCGTATTGGTACGAAACCACTGGCAGATATTCGACAGCTTCATGTCCAGACTGCAATAGCAGATATGCTGGAGGCAGGGCGATCAACCAAATCCGTCAGGGAGGCAACAGGAATTTTGCAGAATTGTGTTGAAGCGGCTATCGCAAATGGGTTGATGACAATAAATCCAGTAATCGGGGTGATTGTTCCGAAATGCGAAAAAGTTGAGCGCAGGGTACTTTCTGTAGAAGAGCAGAAAATATTTTTAGAGTATCTTGAGCGGACAAAGAGCTGGTATGAAGAAATGTATAAATTCATGCTTCTCACTGGTATGCGGGTAGGCGAGATTGGTGGACTTTGTTGGGAGGACATTGATTTTACCGAAAAATTCATCTATGTAAAGAGAACATTGTCCTATGACTATGCAAATGGGAAAAAGACAATGCGAATGACTTCACCAAAGACAGAAAACTCTGTCAGAAAAATCCCGTTCTTTGGGGAAACGAAAAGTATCCTTGAAAGGCAGATGGACAAGATTGAGAGAAAGCGAAAAGAGTTGGGGGAACGCTGGAGGCAACCGGAAGAATTTGGGAATTTGGTATTTATGACTTCTATGGGTTCACCGATTGGGCGCTATAGCGTAGAAAGTGATATGAGGTACATCACAAGCCAGATAAATGATATGTATCGTACAGAGGCGATGTATGGCTCTACTGTACAGAAAACTTTTGAACGTATCCATCCACACGCTTTACGTCACACTTTCGCAACCAGATGTTTTGAAAAGGGAATGACACCCAGGACGGTGCAGGAGATCATGGGACATGCAAATTACAACACAACCGTGTCATACACTCATGTTTTGGATGACATAAAGGCAAAAGAAGCCTTGCGTGTAGGGGATTTCTTGCAGAACGATAATAATAAGGAAACAATTGAGTATGAGAGCTTGGTAGGTATCATGTAGCTATTGCTTTCTACTCAAGAAAGTTGAGTAACTCGGCATCCATAGAGGTGCGTGAGCGCTGTCTTGAAAACTAAAAAATCCCGAAAACTGGCGGTTTCCAGCGTTTATCCTGTCAGGAGAGGGTAGAAACTTCGCAAAGCAGATGGCAGGAAACTAAGAAGAAGGGTTTCAGCTTAAAATTCCTTGAAAACATAGGAAAATCAAGTAATAGATCGCGTTTTGCAGATTTGAAAAGGGTATCATAAGCTATCGTAAATTATCGCAAAATATCATGATATTTTTGGTAAGGGATATTACCAAAGTCATTCACGAAAAGTTTGCTTGCTTATTTACTTGTTTGGAAGGAATGAAGTATCTTAAATAAATATTTGAATGTTTGCATAGGCACATATGCTTGTAGAAATATGAGTATGTGTGTCTATTTTTATGTTCAAATTTAATCACAAAGGAAAAACAAAATATGGCAGTACACGTAAAAAACATGAATGAGTTAGCAAAGGCAATACAGCTGATGTTAAAGAAAATGACTGCCAGTTAGCGGATATTTTTAGAATATTGTGGTGCCAGAAGTTTAAGATGCCGAAATGGCACTTTAATCCAACCTGCACAAATACTTTTACTGTCCGTAAAAGTCCACTATTTCACATGATGCAGTTGACATAATCTATTCTGTAATGTTACATTAATTATGTTGACATAATATGGGGAAACTAGAGTCATTATGGAAACCGCACGAAAGTGAAAGGATTATATACACGGATGAAAAAAACAGGATGTACACAACGTTATATCAAATATATATGCGGAGCGATGGCAGTTGTTTTGGGACTGATACGACCGTATGCGGCTTTGGCGGTAGAGCAGGGACAGGAGACTGTACAGGGGACGGAGGAGGCTGACCAGACTGTGCAGGAATCTGAATCCATATCGCAGAACGAGATTGACGGTACTGTGCAGCTGCAATATATTACCGGTTTTGAGGCGCTTGCGGAAGAGGACGCTTATTTTCCATGCATGTATAAGCCTGCGCTGGAAGAACTGCTTGCCATTTTCCCAGAGACAATCTGGATTTGGACACAAGGGGCGGAAGCGCCTGTAGAAGTGGGCGTCACATGGGAATGTAATGAGGACTTTGGCGCGACGCGGCTGGATACTTATGTTTTTTATCCGAAATGGGACGAGACGCAGTATGCAATTGCTGACGGGGCGGCGGACAGCGTGACGGTTCCGTCTGTCACGGTGACGGTTCCAAAAGGCATAATAAGTGATCTGCAGGGGGCAAAGAACGCATTGCAGGAGATTTTAAAGGGGAAGAGTGTTCTTGCGCTTGTTTATTTATGCGATGAATATGAAGTGAAGAAAAGCCCTTCTTATGAGAGCGATACGGTGCGCACGGTGCCCACCGGACAATCGGTACAGATTGTAGATGTGGAAATGGACATGTATGGTTCAGTCTGGTATCAGGTGCGCTTTTATCGGGAAGGGACAGAGTATGCAGGATATGTAGAAAAAAAGTATCTGGCGACGTCAGACGAGGATTTTATTGGCTGGGAGGGGATTTATCTTGATTCCCAGCCTGCAGCGCCTATGACGAGGAGGAGAATGGCGGCAGCATCCGTAAGATATCCGGATGTGGAGCAGTTTCCGTCCTCTTATCAGAATGCGCTTCTTGCGCTGAAGGAGAAACATCCGGAATGGATTTTTGTAAGGATGAATACGGGAATAGACTGGAATACTGCCGTTGCGAGTGAAATGGGTGATAAGAGTCTGGTCCATTCATCAGTTTCCGGTTCGTGGCAGAATGGCGCCAGCAAGGAGCAGGGGTGGAGCTATGCTTCCGAAGGGATTCTGAAATATTATATGGATCCGAGAAACTTTTTAAACGAGAGTTCTATTTTTCAATTTGAGCAGCTTACCTATAATAAAGATTACCATACCACAACTGCCGTGCAGGAAATCCTTAAGAATTCTTTTATGTCGTCTTTGATTCCGGGTGACAGCCGGACCTATGCGCAGGCTTTTGTAGAAATAGGACAGAATCAGAATATTAGTCCGTTCCATCTTGCCTCCAGAGTATTGCAGGAGCAGGGAACGCAGGGAACTTCACCTCTTATTTCCGGTACATATAGAGGATATGAAGGATATTATAATTATTTCAATGTGAAAGCTGCCGGCGGGAGCAATGCAGTGGTGATTGAAAACGGTTTAAAATATGCCAAATCCGCAGGCTGGAATACAAGGTATCAGTCGCTTACGGGCGGTGCGAGAGTACTGAGCGGTTATTATATTCCGGCTGGACAGGATACGCTCTATTTGCAGAAGTTTAATGTGTCGAATGGAAAATATGCCAATTTCACACATCAGTACATGCAAAATATCATGGCGCCGTCTTCAGAGGCATCCAATATCAAAAAAGCGTATCAGAATGTGGGAGTGCTGGAGAGTGGATTTGTTTTTAAAATACCGGTATATAATAACATGCCTTCCGCAGCCTGTTCGCAGCCGGAAAAAACAGATGTTATTACTTTGAATAAGTCGTCAATCAGTAGTCTTGCGGTGGATAAGAAGGAGACGCTGATTCCATATGTAAACGGTTCTAAAGTAGATTATGTCAGCGATATGACTTTTGCAAGCAGTAATCCGTCTGTTGCGTCAGTGGACAGCCAAGGCAGGGTGACGGCGCTCACTCCGGGTACGGCAACGATAAGCTGTACAAGGGCAAAAGCGAATACTGCAACGTGTACGGTGACGGTAGTGAAAGGGACGCCGAATATATTGACGCCGGACTATAGGACATGTACCTATCGGGAAGGGCTGAAACTGGCGGATATTTCCCTGCCGGACGGATGGGCATGGGAAAGTGCAGATGTGATGATTGCCACAGGTACATCATCATACACGGCGGTATATACGCCTGAGGATACGACAAAATATAATACGGTAACGCGGCAGATTAATGTTACGGTATCCAAAGCGATTCCGACACAGGTAGTACCTGAGGGAATTGAGACAAAACCCGGCACGACACTGGGGGCAATTGCACTTCCGGATGGTTTTGTATGGGAAAGTGACATTAATATCGTCTTACAGGACGCAGGGACCTATACCTTCTACGCTTCTTATAATCCCGATGTGAATAATTATGATACGGTCAGCCACATTGGGATAACCGTGCAGGTATTGGAGGAGGCGAAAGGTCCCTTCCAAGGAGAAGCGAGCGGCGGAAACGGCGGCAGTACGACAGGTGGCGGAAATAGTGGTGGTACGTCCGGCAATGGAAGCGGCAGTGGCACAGGCGGCAATGGAAACAGTACGTCCGACAATGGAAGCGGTAGCACAGACGGAAACAGCGGTACATCCAATGATGGAAAAGGAGACAATGAGACGGGCGGCGAAGAGACAGGCGGCAATGGTAACGCCACCACGTCGGCGGACAGCACAGCAGGCAGCGGCAATGGTAACGGAAACCATGACGTTTCGACGGGAAACATTACAAATAGTCAACAGCCGGGAAATGGTGCGCCTTTGAGCACACTTCCAGATAACGTTGTTCCGGCGGTGTCCACAGGCAGCACGACGGTAAATAATAGCAATCATGTGCAGCAGGGAAGCAGTCAGCAGAATAACGTGCAGCAAAGCAATGTGCAGACGGGTAATGTGCAGACAAATAATGTCCAGCAAAGCAATGTGCAGTCGGATAATGCTGGGCAGGGAAACGCACAGCAGAACAATACGCCGCAAAATAATGGACAGACAGGCGACACGCAGTCGGATAATGCCCGGCAGGATAATGCACAGCAGAACAGCGCACAGCAGAACAGTGCACAGCAGAATAATGGACAGACAGGCAACACGCCGCAGAACAACGGACAGACAGGCAACACGCCGCAGAACAACGGACAGACAGGCAACACGCCGCAGGACAACGGACAGACAGGCAATACGCCGCAAAATAATGGACAGACAGGCGACACGCCGTCAGACAGTGTCCGGCAGGGTAACACACAGCAGGGCGGTACACAGACGAATACTACACAAACGGGCAATTCACAGGCAGACGATGCGGCAGCAGGCGCCCCGCAGGGCAACAGTGCAGTAAACGGAAATCGTACAGACAGCAATCGTGCTGACACCGGTGCGCGGGCAGAAGACAATGCGGCATTGGGACATACGGCGTCAGAGGAAAACTATAGCAGACCGTCTGTGACGATACGGATGGAAGATACAACCATTCTGACGAGTGAAAAGCTGCAGACTGCAAAGGAACAGAATTTTGATCTTCTGCTTGATATGGGGGATTATGTTTCATGGACTATTCACGCGGACGCCATTGGCGGTTCTGCGCTGACAGACATAGATATGGGAGTGGCGCTGCAGACGGCGAATGTTCCGACCGGTTTCATTGCGGAGATACTGGATGGCAATCAATATCTGGAATTTACGACGTCGTATGACGGTACAGGCGGATTTGAGCCGGTTTTGAATATTGCTTTAAATCCGGAGAACGGCGGCAGGTATGCAAACTTATTCTGCTATGTTCCAGAGCTGGAAAAGCTGGAATTTGTTACGGCTGCGGTCGTTGGTGTGGATGGAACGGTATCCCTTTTGATTGACCATGCGGCAAGCTATATTCTTATTGTGAGCGATTCGGTTATGTCTGGGACTGAAACGGTTGACGCAGCAGAAAATGGAGCTGGTGGACCTTGGAAGGTTCTTGCCGGCGTCCTCGGTGGCCTATGCCTGCCCATTGCCGGATATGGCGCCTTGTCATATAAGAAAAAGAGCCGCGATGGGAACGGTGAAGATGCGGATGAGGAGGAATATGACGCAGACGAAGATGGAGCAGAGGACGAGGAGTACGATGCGGATGCGGCGGGCAGTGCAGACGATGAAGAGTATTTTGATGAGGAAGATGATTTGGAAGCATTTGAGGATGCGCCTGCAACAGCGGCAGAGGTGCAGGATTCGGAAACGGAAGAGAGCGAATGGATTGAGGATGATGAATGGAAGGAGATGGAAGTTCCCAAACAAGAGCATCATGAAGAAGAGCAGCACGAAGACAGGACGGCACACTGTGATGCGGATGACTGGATAGAAGATGATGAATGGGACACCGCAAATGACTGGGTTGACGATGAAGAGTGGGAGAAGATGAACAGGCGTAGATAGCACGATAAATTTATAGGATAAATTTTCTTGTTTATTTTTCGCAAAAATTTCTTTTCGTAATTCATCGGATGTGATATAGTATAAGAGAATATGAAATAAGGAGCGGATGAAGATGGCAGAAACAGATGCCGGACAGAAAGCTCGACAGGCGAGGCGTGAACGCATCCGTCGGATTAAGTTGCTCATTTTTATCGTTCCTCTTTTTTCGATAACAATTCTCTTAGGACTATGCATTTTCCTAGGAATCAGGCTGCATATGGTCAAGAAGGAACTGAGCGATATGCGGGCGGCAATGGAAGCGGCAACCGTTATGAACCAGACGGATTTGCCGGAGGATACGAATGACGCTAAGACGCAGGAGGCATTATATACCGTATCGAAGGTTGAGGAATTTACGCAGACTGAAATTGAGGACGAGCCTTTGACGGAAGAGGATACGGATGTCCGCAAAGTGTATCTGACGTTTGATGATGGACCCAGCGGGAATACGAACCGCATTTTGGATATATTGGCAGATTATGATGTGAAGGCAACTTTTTTTGTTGTCGGAAAAGAAGAGGAAGAATATCAGGCGTTATACAACCGGATTGTAGAGGAAGGTCATACTTTAGCGATGCATTCCTACAGTCATAAGTATGGCGAGATATATCAGTCGGTAGACAGCTTCAGTGCGGATTTGAGCAAGCTGCAGGAATTTTTGTATGAGACGACGGGGGTGTGGTGCAGGTACTGCAGATTTCCCGGTGGCAGCAGTAATACGGTGAGCCGAGTTGATATGCATGAACTGATTGATTATCTGGACGAGCAGGACATGTCATATTTTGACTGGAATATTTCATCCGGAGACGCCGCCAGTTCCTATATCGGACCATCGGATATTATCAGGAACTGTACGGCTAAACTGCAGGATTACGACGAGGCAATTATATTGATGCATGATGCTTCTGACAAGAACTCTACGGTGGAAGCCCTGCCCGGACTGATCGAGACAATTCAGGCGATGGATGATACGAAAATCCTTCCGATCACTGATGATACGGAACGGATTCATCATATAAGCAATGAATAAAGAATGGAGGATGTGAGGATGGGTTTTTTCTCAGATTTGAAGGAAGACTTATCACAGGCTGTGAATGAGTTGATGCCAGAGGAGGCATTAGATGCCACTATGGCTGGCAGTGATGCGCCGTCCGAGGAACAGCTTTCAGATGAAGCGCTGATGGCAAAGACTGTGGATGATGTCAATCTAAGCAGTATGCTGGATAAATTAGAGGAGATGAACACGCTGGATGAAGCGTTGGAAGAGGAAGTGCTTTCTTTTGACGATGCGGCAGAAGTGACGGAAGAAGAACCGTTACCGGAGCCGGAGCCTGCAGTAGAACCGGAGAAAGTAGTGGAGCCGGAAGAAGCGGCAGCGCCGGAGCCGATAGCGGAAGTCATTACGGAACCGGAACCAGTGAAAGAGACAGTTGAACCGGAGCCTCCCGTGGAGGAAGAAGTTCAGGTGCCGACACCGGAGCCGGTAGCAATAGAGGAGCCGGAACCGGAGCCGGTGAAGGAAGAAATTGAAGAAATAACATCCGGATTAAGTGGAGAGGAAGAGGAGAATATGGACGAGCAGACACAAGTACAGGAGCAGACACAGGTACAGGAGCCGGTTAACCGTGTAGCGGTTGATGAGACGGCGGTAGTAACAGAGGGGATGACGATAACGGGTGATGTCATGTCCGAGGGTTCTATGGAACTAATCGGTACCGTTAACGGTAATCTGGATATCTACGGTAAATTGAATATTACAGGAACCATTCAGGGCGATTCCAAGGCGGCAGAGATTTTTGCAGAGGGCGCTAAGATTACAGGTGAGGTGAACAGTGAGGGCAGTGTCAAGATTGGACAAAGTTCGGTAGTGATTGGTAATATTTCGGCGGCAAGTGCAGTGATTGCCGGTGCGGTGAAGGGTGATATTGATGTAAAAGGACCGGTTATTCTGGATACGACGGCAATTGTTATGGGTAATATCAAATCCAAATCCGTACAGATTAACAACGGTGCGGTTATCGAAGGATTATGTTCACAGTGCTATGCGGATGTGAATCCGACCTCCTTCTTTGAAGAGTTCAAGAAGAAGAAATAAGCATATCGGTTCCAGTAACAGAACGGGAGAATAAAAATGATGCGTCGTATACTGTTAAAATTAAGCGGGGAAGCCCTTGCGGGTAATAAGAAGACTGGTTTTGACGAAGAGACTGTGCGCGGGGTTGCGATGCAGGTTAAAGAGCTGGTTGATGATGGTATTCAAGTAGGCATTGTAATCGGTGGAGGAAATTTCTGGCGGGGACGTTCCAGCGAGAGCATTGACAGAACGAAAGCTGACCAGATTGGAATGCTGGCGACTGTTATGAATTGCATTTATGTATCCGAGATATTTCGTTCTTTAGGCATGATGACGAGTATTTTAACGCCTTTTGAATGCGGTTCTTTTACGAAACTCTTTTCCAAAGACAGGGCGAATAAGTATTTTGGCAAAAATATGGTCGTCTTTTTTGCGGGAGGAACAGGGCATCCTTATTTTTCGACAGATACGGGCGTAGTGCTTAGGGCAATCGAAGTGGACGCGGATGTTATTTTGTTAGCAAAGGCGGTCGATGGTGTTTATGACGGCGACCCGAAATGTAATCCGGACGCTAAAAAATACGAGCAGGTTTCTATTGACGAGGTGATAGAAAAGAATTTGCAGGTCGTGGACATGACAGCATCTATTCTGGCGAGAGATAACAAAATGCCGATGTGGGTATTTGCGTTAAATGAAGTAAACAGTATTGTGAATACTGTAAAAGGTGAGTTTAACGGTACGAAAGTGACTGTGTAGCAGGACGGATTGATTGTCTGTGTAAACGGATATCCGTTCGTATAATGAAAGGCTGGAGGATTACAGTATGGATGCAAGACTAAAACCCTATGAAGATAAAATGCAGAAGACCTATGAGTTCCTTGAAAGTGATTTGGCTGCAATTCGTGCAGGACGTGCCAATCCGCATGTTCTCGATAAAATCAGAGTGAATTATTATGGCACGCCGACTCCGATACAGCAGGTTGGCAATATCACGGTTCCTGAGCCGAGAGTGATTCAGATTGCACCGTGGGAGAAGACGCTGATTAAGGAGATTGAAAAAGCAATCATGATGTCTGACGTAGGCATTACACCGACTAATGACGGTACGTTGATTCGACTTGTGTTTCCGGAATTGACGGAAGAACGTCGTAAAGAGCTGGTGAAAGATGTCAAGAAACGTGGTGAGGAGAGTAAGGTTGCAATCCGAAATACCAGACGTGACGGTAATGATGCATTCAAGAAATTGGCGAAGTCAGATGTTTCTGAAGACGAGATTAAAGAGTTGGAAGAGAATCTGCAGAAATTGACGGATAAATATATCAAGGAACTTGATAAGCTGGTGGAAGAGAAATCGAAAGAGATTCTCACAGTATAACGGCAGTTTGATTGTAAACATGGTAATGAGAGGGATTGCAGAATATGTTTTTATATTCTGTTGTCCCTTTTTCCAAGTATAATAATTTCACTGTACGGGAAACGGATTTTTGCAGGCTGAGAGAAAGGTATGGTATGGATATGGAAGAGGGCATGAAGGTTCCGAATCATGTGGCGATTATTTTAGACGGTAACGGCAGATGGGCAAAGAGTAAAGGGATGCCGCGCAACTACGGACATGTGCAGGGGGCTAAGACGGTGGAGGTAATCTGCGAGGAGGCTTATCGCATGGGGATTCAGTATCTGACGGTCTATGCATTCAGCACGGAGAACTGGAACAGACCGGAAGATGAAGTGAATGCTTTGATGGGGCTGCTGCGCAATTATATGAAGACATGTCTGAAAACAGCGGCTAAAAACAACATGTGTGTCCGTATTATTGGCGACAAGACAAGGCTGGATGAGGACATCAGAAATCGTATGGAGCAGTTGGAGGCGGCGACGAAGGAGAATACCGGATTGCATTTTCAGATTGCCATCAATTACGGCGGACGGGACGAGATTGTCCGTGCTGTGCGTTGTCTGGCAGGGGAGCTGGCTGAAGGCAGGCTGACGAAGGAGGAGATTACGGAAGAGAAGATAAGTTCCATGCTGGATACGCATGACCTTCCGGAGCCGGATTTGTTGATTCGGACCTGTAACGAGCAGCGTATCTCTAATTTTCTTCTGTGGCAGCTTGCATATACGGAACTTTATTTTACACCGGTAGCATGGCCCGATTTTTCCAAAGAAGAATTAGTGAAGGCGATAGAGGCATATAATAAGAGAGACAGAAGATATGGGCTGGTTACGGAAGAGTAGGAAGGAGATTTGGCGATGTTTTGGACTAGATTGATAAGCGGTATTTCGTTGGTGATGATTGCGCTTGTGACAATCTTGATGGGAAATGGTGTGCTGGCGGCGACATTGTGCCTGATTTCCATGATTGCATACAGAGAATTGACGAAAGCCTGTCATGTACATACGGAGAAGAAGCTCTATAATGCTCCGGAGCTCGCCGGCATCGTGATGACTTTGCTTTACTACGCACTGCTTGCGGGCATGTTGAATTTTGGCAGCAAAGACGGCAGCGGGCTTACGAAGGTCTATCCGGTCATCGTGACTGGCGTTGCGGTCAGTCTGATTCTGTATCTGTTTATTTATGTGTTTACCTTTCCGCGCTATAAGGCATCTCAGATTATGGCGGCGATGTTTTCTTGGCTGTATGCCCCGGTCATGCTTTCGTTTATCTATTTAATCAGAGAAGGCTTTGCTTATGGCAGCTATCTTGTATGGCTCGTCTTTTTATGTTCGTGGGGCAGCGACACGTGTGCCTATGCAGTGGGTGTTTTGTTTGGAAAGCACAAGATGACGCCGAAGTTAAGCCCGAAGAAATCTGTGGAAGGTGCGGTAGGCGGTGTTGCAGGCGCTTCGATTTTATTCGTGCTCTATACCCATTTTGCCGTGAATCAATATACGGAGGCAACGATTCCGCTTCTTCTGGCAGCCGTGCTGGGCGCCGTAGGTGCGCTGGTATCTATGGTGGGGGATTTGGCAGCGTCGGCGATTAAGAGGGATCATGACATCAAGGATTACGGTAAGCTGATTCCGGGACACGGCGGTATCATGGACCGCTTCGACAGTGTGATTATAGCGGCGCCGCTTGTTTTTATCGGGTTGGCATTGATTGCAGGCTTGAGCGGCGCAGGTATATAATGGAGGATGAATATGAAAAAAATTGCGATACTGGGTTCGACAGGTTCTATCGGGACACAGACGTTAGAGATTGTACGAAAAGAGCCGGATTTGCAGGTGACGGCAATGGCTGCCGGTGCAAATGTGGAGTTGATGGAGAAGCAGGTGAGGGAGTTTCGTCCGGCGCTCGTGGCGATGTGGACCAAGGAGGCGGCGCAGGATTTAAGGACACGGCTTCGTGACGTACCGGTAAAGATAGTATACGGTATGGAAGGGCTGCTGGAAGTGGCGGTCCATGAAGAAGCGCAGGTATTAGTGACGGCGATTGTGGGTATGATTGGTATTAGACCAACGATTGCGGCGATTGAACAGGGCAAAACGATTGCGCTTGCCAACAAGGAGACGCTCGTGACGGCAGGTCATATTATTATGCCGCTGGCGGCAAAAAAGGGTGTGTCCATTCTTCCGGTGGACAGTGAGCACAGTGCGATTTTTCAGTCCATGAATGGCGAGAACAGGGAACGCGTCAGCCGGATTCTTCTGACTGCATCGGGCGGACCTTTTCGCGGCAGGACGAAAGAAGAGCTGGCTTCCATGACGGTTGAGGATGCGCTGAAGCACCCGAACTGGTCGATGGGGAAAAAAGTCACCATAGACTCGGCATCACTTGTCAACAAGGGACTGGAAGTAATGGAGGCGAAGTGGCTGTTTGATGTGGAACTGG
The DNA here is from genome assembly GCA_947564735.1 of uncultured Lachnospiraceae bacterium. Lineage (GTDB taxonomy): Bacteria > Bacillota > Clostridia > Lachnospirales > Lachnospiraceae > UBA3282. The sequence continues at coordinate 13,471 of CANOEC010000030.1, forward strand.
AGCAGATACAGGTGGTTGTGCATCCGCAGAGTATTATCCATTCGGCGGTTGAGTATGTGGACGGCGGTATCATAGCACAGCTTGGCGTGCCGGATATGAAACTGCCGATCCAGTACGCGTTGTTTTACCCGGACAGACGTCCGATGGATACGGGGAGAGTAGATTTGTTCCGCTTAAAACAGCTTACCTTCGAGGAAGCGGACACAGATACTTTCCGGGGACTGGCGCTCGCATACAGGGCGGCACGCCGCGGCGGCTCTCTGCCGACGGTGTTCAATGCGGCGAATGAAAAGGCGGTAGCGTTATTTTTGCAGAAAAAGATTACATTTTTACAGATACCGGAGCTGATTGAAAGTTCGATGGAACAGCATGTTGTGATAGAACATCCGACGGTGGAACAGATTCTGGAGACGGAAGCCGCAACCTATGAGTATATTAAGCAAAAGTTTGGAGAATAACAGACAGAAGCAGAATGGTCTGTTATTCGGGCGTGGAGGATGACATTGATTAGAACAATCATTTTATTTCTTATTATATTTGGCATCGTAGTAATTTCCCATGAGTTCGGACATTTTATCATTGCCCGGCGCAACGGAATCCGTGTGTTGGAATTTTCTGTGGGAATGGGACCGACACTGTTTTCCTATACGAAGAATGGTATCAAATATTCGCTGAAGCTGTTTCCAATAGGCGGAGCGTGTATGTTTGACGGCGAAGATGGTATGATGGCGCAGGATGAGGAAGAACAGGGCGGTATGCGCCGGCGGGCATTGATGGAGGCGGAACCGCCGCTGCCGAAGGACGCGCCGGACGTACAGACACAGTCCTACGGGGTCGCTTTTATGGAAGCCGGTGTCTGGAAACGTATTGCCGCCGTGTTTGCAGGACCTTTCTTCAATTTTATCCTTGCGTTTCTGGTAGCGGTCGTGCTGACGGCTTTTTCAGGTGTGGATCTTCCGGTAGTCAGTATGCTTTCCGAGGATTCTGCAGCGGAGGAAGCCGGGCTTTTGCCGGGTGATGTGATTACGCAGATTAATCATGAAAAAATCCATTTTTATCGGGAAGTGATGGTGATTTCTTCCCTGAATAAAGGAGAGACACTGGAAATTCATTACGAACGCGACGGCAGCAAGGGTGTTGCGACGGTGACGCCAAGGTACGATGAGCAGGATGGCAGATATTATATTGGTATCGGAGGCGGCGGAGAATATCTGAAGTGTAATCCGCTGCAGGTGTTCCAGTACGGGTTCTATGAAGTGGAATATTTTGTCAAAACCACGTATAAGAGTCTGGGAATGCTGCTGCGCGGACAGGTGAAGAAAGAGGAAGTGTCGGGACCTATCGGCATTGCGCAGTTTGTGGGTGAGAGTTATGAGCAGGCGGAGGAGAGTTACGGGACATCTTCGGCAATTTTGACGATGCTTGAGATTATCGTTCTGTTGTCGGTCAATCTGGGGATATTGAATCTGCTTCCCCTGCCGGCGCTGGACGGCGGAAGACTGTTGTTTATGTTTGTGGAGGTGGTTCGCGGCAAGCCGGTTTCTCCCGAAAAAGAGGGGATGATACATTTTGCCGGACTTGTGGTATTTATGGTTCTGATGGTGTTTATTATGTATAATGACATCATGAAGCTGGTGCACTAGCAGGGCGCTGCCCCAACCGGACGATTGGTGTATGAAAGGAACGAAAGAAAGATGAATAATGAGTGGTTTGAGAGTGCACCTGTCCATAAGGCATATTTTAAGTTCTCGCTGCCAGTCGTGTGCGGTATGATAATATCTCTGGTCTACAACATGGTGGACACATGGTTTATTGCCAGAACCGGCAACACGAATCTGGTTGCGGGAGTTGCCCTTGGCGCACCTGTTTTTACATTGATGATTGCCCTCGGCGATATGTTTGGTCTGGGAGGCGCATCTGTGATTTCCAGATATTTTGGGCAGAAAAGGGACGATGATGGCAGAAAAATCAGTATTTTCTGTTTTTATGCGGCACTTATGATGGGTGTGGCGGTAGCAGTGTTCATGATACTGTTCAGACAGCCGATCCTGCATTTGCTGGGAGCAAATGAGGAGACAATGGCATATGCTTCCAGTTATTATACATATATTGTGCTTGGCGCACCCTTGATTGTGGTATCGTTTACGCCGAACAACCAGCTGCGCACGGAGGGATTTTCAACACAGTCCATGATAGGCGGCGCTATCGGTTCGGTAGTGAATATCATTCTGGATCCGATTTTCATCTTCGGATTCGGCTGGGGCGCGGCGGGCGCGGCAATTGCCACAGTACTTGGCTATGCCTGTACGGATACATATTATGTTTGGATTTTGCTTCGCAGAACGAAAAAGCTGTCTGTTGATATCAGACAGTTTCGGGTGGTTCCCTCGGAATTGCGCCAGATTTTGTCCATTGGCATTCCGGCATGTATCACCAATCTGATGCAAAGTATCGGCATGACAATGCTCAACAGGTTTTTGCTTCCTTATGGAAATGACAGGGTGGCGGCAATGGGGATTGTGACAAAGACAAACCTGATGGCAGCGCTTATTGTTATCGGATTTGCGTTCGGTGCGCAGCCTTTGATTGGCTATAATTACGGCGCACAGAATAAGGAAAGATTAAGGAAAATACTGCGCTTCTGCTATGGATTTGAGTGTTGTATCGCGCTGGTGATTTCGGGGTGCATGTCGCTTGCAGCGCCATATCTGATTAGAATGTTCATTGCGGATGAGCAGATTGTTGCCCTTGGCGCGCCGATGCTTCGTATGCTGCAAATTGGGATTCCTTTTATGGCAATCGTATTGGTAACAACTGTTATATTTCAAGCTTCGGGAAAGGCGTGGGGTGCTTTTTTGTTGTCTGTCAGCAGGCAGGGCGTTATTTTTGCAATCGTTATTTTTGCTGCATCAAGACTATTTGGATATAAGGGTGTGCTGGCGGCACAGCCCGCAGCCGATATTCTTACGGCGTTGTTAGCGGTAGGATTGTTTCTTGGAAGCGTTTATAAAGATTTAAAAGAATGATTTGTGATTGCAATCTGTTTCTATATGCTATATACTGACTCTATCGGCTTCCGTTCGGAAGCCATGGGTATATAGTTTCAGCGGGATTCCCGCATGATTTTCAAAGGTGAGGTAACAAACAGCCGCAAAGCGGTAAAGAGGATTCAGACAATTGTGGCAGGAGGAGACTGAAAAAAGGAGGGACAATGCGGTATTTGACAAGTGTATATTGGGAACGGGGGAGTGTGGCGAAAGAGAATCAGGATTCTCTCGTGCTGTTGCAGGCGCTGACGAAAAGAGGCAGGGTGTTGATGGCATCGGTCTGCGATGGCATGGGAGGACTGGCGCAGGGGGAGACGGCGAGCGGGTATGTGACAAAACGGCTTCAGGAATGGTTTTATGGACCGCTTTTGCGGGCGGTGCACAAGAGGAAGGCATACTGGATTATCAGAAGATCGCTGGACCGGCTGGTGTATGATATGCACGAGCGGCTGACAGACTATGCCAAGAAAGAAAAAATCCGTACCGGGACGACAATGACCGTACTTTTGATATGGGAAAAAACCTATCTGCTCTGGCATCTGGGCGACAGCAGGGGATACCGGCTTGGCGCCATAAGCGGAAAGAAGGCGGCTGGCGGATGCATAGAGCGTATGACAAAGGACCATGTAAGGGGGAAAAATCTACTGACGAAATGTGTCGGCAGTTTTCCCTACGCCAGACCGGATTTTAAGATGGGGACGCTTAGGAGCGAACAGGCGTTTCTATTGTGCAGTGACGGATTCAGAAATCATATTGGCGATTCAGAGCTGGCGGATGTTTTGTGTCCAGACGTCATCGAAGAAGAGGCGCAGGCGTTCCGGAGACTGCGGGAAATCGGTGAGGCGTGCATGAAACGCGGCGAGAGAGATAATTTGTCTGCAATTTATATAAAAGCGTTAAAATAACACTGAAAATAGAGTGGGAGATATTAAGGTGGAGGGATTGAGATGGAAGGCAATGGGACGTTGAGGAAGGGAGATATGAAAACGCAGAAGGATAGAGCGGAAGCAGATAACATGGAAGCAGCTCAAACCAGTATCGGGAAATATACGGTGCTTAAGCTTCTGGGAGAAGGGGGAGAAGGAAATGTATATCTGGCAAGAGACGAAGATTTACAGCGCGTGGTGGCAGTCAAGAGGATGGGGAGAAGTTTGCGCGAGGCGGACTATTTGAAGACGCTCAGACATCCCATGCTGCCGGTCGTTTATGAACTGCTGCGGGATGAAGAATGGTATCTGGTAATGGAATATATGCAGGGAGTTACACTGCGCGGTTATATAGAGCGGAATGGATGCGTATGCCAAGAGCAGGTATTTCTATGGGCAGAGCAGCTTTTGGATGTGACAGAATATCTGCATACAAGAAAACCACCTGTTATTTATAGAGATTTCAAGCCGGACAATGTGATGGTGTGTACGGACGGACAGCTTCGTCTGGTGGATTTTGGCGCGGCGGCTGTGAAAAATTACGGAATGCGGGCAGGTGGTGTGATGGCAGCGACGCCGGGGTATGCGGCGCCGGAACAGTTTGGCGCGCAAGGAGTTCAGGCGTATGCGGATGAAAGAAGCGATATCTATTCCCTTGGCAGGCTCTTCTATTATATGATGACCGGTGTAAATCTGGCAAAACCGCCGTATGCATCGCTTCCGCTGCATGTTTACCAGCCTATGGTGCACCCTAGGCTGGAACGTATCATAAATAAATGTATGTCCGGGCAGCCTGAGGAGCGTTACCAGACGGCGGAGGAACTTAAGTCAGAGCTTGCAGGGTGTAGAAAAGGGAAAGGCAGGCTGTATTGTAAGTCTTTTATCAGAGCAGTAGAGAAAAAAATATGGCTGACAGAAATGCAGCCAGAGACATGTATCGTCTCGCAATCGGAAGTCTTGCAATCGGGAAACGAAGGGTGTGCTTTTTAAGTGAAGATATGGTATGATAATAAAGTATCATATGGCTATGGGCAGAGTGCAGGCGTGGGTATTCTTACGGAATTTCGCTGCATTCAGAAAGGAAATAGATTATGCATCGTGAACATACAAAGGCGGTAAGGATTAAAGATAAGGTAATCGGGGGTGGCAATCCGATTCTGATTCAGTCTATGACGAATACAAGAACGGAGGATGTTGCAGCGACGGTGGAGCAGATTTTGCGATTAGAGCGTGCAGGCTGTGAAATTATCCGCTGTACGGTGCCGACCATAGAGGCGGCGCGTGCGCTTACAAAGATTAAAGAGCAGATACATATTCCGCTTGTGGCGGATATTCATTTTGATTATCGTATGGCAATCGCGGCGATGGAGAACGGAGCGGATAAAATTCGTATCAATCCCGGAAATATCGGCAGTAAGGAGAACGTTGCGGCAGTGGTGTCGGTGGCGAAGGAGCGCGGCATTCCGATTCGTGTAGGTGTGAACAGTGGTTCGCTTGAGAAAGAACTTGTAGAGAAATATCATGGCGTGACGGCTGAAGGAATTGTGGAGAGTGCGCTTGATAAAGTGGGCATCATAGAAGATTTGGGATATGACAATATGGTCATCAGTATCAAATCGTCAGATGTGATGATGTGTGTGCGGGCGCATGAGCTTCTGGCGCAGAAGACGAACTATCCGCTTCATGTGGGAATCACCGAGTCGGGCACGGTAACGAGCGGCAATATTAAATCCGCGATCGGGCTGGGACTCATATTAAACCAAGGCATCGGCGACACAATCCGCGTATCGCTGACGGGAGACCCGGTGGAGGAAATCAAGTCGGCGAAGCTGATTCTGCGCACGCTCGGACTGCGCAAAGGGGGCATTGAGGTGGTTTCCTGTCCTACATGTGGAAGAACACGCATTGATTTGATTGGACTCGCGAATCAGGTGGAGGCGATGGTCGCTGATATACCGTTAGATATCAAGGTGGCTGTGATGGGCTGTGCGGTCAACGGACCGGGCGAGGCAAAAGAGGCGGATATCGGTATTGCCGGAGGTCTGGGGGAAGGACTGTTAATTAAAAAAGGTGAGATTGTACGCAAGGTGCCGGAGGAACAACTGCTTGATACGCTGCGCGAAGAGCTGCTGAACTGGGAGAATGCGTGACAGAAAAGTGTCTGCCGGATAGAAAGGCATTTGTGATGAAAGAAGGGTATGGAGGATAAATGGGCAAGAAATTCTTTGAGGTGTTTCCTACATTGAAACTGGATACTGGGCTAAGGGACCTCTACGAGCAGGTGACGGTGGAGAAAGTTTCTTCCACAAGAAGGAAGGATTTCCTGCGTATTTACATTTCCTCGGACCGTTTGATACAGAAAGAAGATGTCTTCCGGGTGGAAGGGGAAATCAAGAGACAGTTTTTTCCGAATGCGGCGATGGTGATTAAGTGTTACGAGCGGTTCCGGCTGTCGGCGCAGTACACGCCACAGAAGCTGATGGAAGTCTACAAGGACAGTATTTTACTGGAGCTGCGGGAATATTCGCCTGTGGAGTACAATTTGTTCAGACATGCGGATATTACATTTGATGGCGATGATAGGCTGAATCTCATCGTGGAGGACACGGTGCTGGGCAAGGGCAAGGCGGAAGAACTCATTCGCATTCTGGAAAAGATTTATAACGAGCGTTGCGGTTTTGCCGTGGAAGTGCAGGTTTCCTACAAAGAGCAGATTACGGGCAAGTATAAGAAGGAAAACGACCATAAGCTTGCCATGCAGGTGGCGGAGATTTCGGCTAGGGCAGGGTATTTTGCAACAGGCAGACAGAGGACGGACGGGGCGGAATACATAACGAGTGATATGCAGAGCGCACCCGGCGGGCAGACAGAGGCGGCGCAACTTGCAGGAAATTATGGAACCGATGGCGTACAAGCGTCGGGACGCAGCGGCAGCGATGCAGCGGCAGCAGAGCACACGGGAAAGAGTGGTACCGGCGGATTCCTGTCGGGCGGTGGTCAGAGCGCTGATGGAAAGAAAAGTAGTAAACCTTTTGGTTTACATAAGTTTAAAGACGGCGACAATAAGAAGACGGATTTCAAGCGCGCCGTGAAGCGCTCCGATAATCCTGACGTGCTATATGGCAGGGATTTTGACGAGGAGGCGATGCCCATTAGCGAGATTATCGGAGAGATGGGCGAAGTGGTCATCCGTGGCAGAATTATCAGTATGGACAAGCGGGAAATCAAGAATGAGAGAACGATTCTGATTTATGATGTCACGGATTTTACTGATACGATGACCCTCAAGCTTTTTGCGCACAATGATCAGGTCGCAGAGATAACAGATGGTATGAAACCCGGCGCATTCGTGAAGATAAAGGGCATGACGATCATGGATAAGTTTGACCATGAACTGACCATCGGTTCTCTGACAGGCGTCAAGAAGATACCGGACTTCACGGTTTCACGTATGGACACGAGCGTGAAGAAGCGGGTGGAACTGCACTGCCATACGAAGATGAGCGATATGGACGGTGTGTCTGAGGCGAAGGATATCGTGAAGCGCGCTTATCAATGGGGACATCCGGCGATTGCCATTACGGATCATGGGGTGGCGCAGTCTTTTCCGGATGCAAACCATGTCTGGGAAGATTTGTGGAAAGCGGAGAAGAATAAGCGCAAAGAAGCAGGAGACGCTGACCCGGACAAACAGGACTTTTTCAAAGTAATTTACGGCGTGGAGGCGTATCTGGTGGATGATCTTCACGAGATTGCCACCAACGACAAGGGACAGGATTTTAAGCAGGATTTTGTTGTTTTTGATATTGAGACGACCGGATTTTCGCCGGTGGAGAATCGTATTATAGAGATTGGCGCAGTGAAGGTCTGCGGCGGTAAGATTGTAGACCATTTTTCCACATTTGTGAATCCGGAAGTGCCGATTCCGTTTGAAATAGAGAAGCTGACGAGCATCCGTGACGATATGGTGGTGGATGCGGAGAAAATTGAGAGCGTGCTGCCAAAGTTTCTGCAGTTTAGTGAAGATTGTATGCTGGTGGCGCACAATGCCGGATTTGATATGAGTTTTATCATGGAGAACTGTGAACGGCAGGGAATTGCCCATGATTTTACTTACATAGATACGGTGGGGATGGCGAGAGTCATGCTGCCCGCGCAGGCGAAGCATACCCTCGATGCGGTGGCGAAGACGCTTGGCGTATCGCTTTTGAACCATCACCGGGCGGTGGATGATGCGGAAGCTACTGCGGAGATTTTCGTGAAGCTGATTGCCATGATGGAGAAGGACGGCATCACGACGCTTGCGCAGATTAATGAGAAGGGTAAGGCGAGCCCGGACATTATCAAGAGACTGCCTACCTATCACGGTATTATTCTGGCAAAAAATAATGTCGGACGGATGAATCTGTACCGTCTGATTTCCATGTCCCATCTTACCTATTTTGCCAGAAGACCGCGTATTCCCAAGAGTATTCTAAACCAGTACAGGGAGGGGCTGATTGTGGGGAGCGCCTGCGAGGCGGGTGAATTATACCGTGCGATTCTGGAAGGAAAGCAGGATGCAGAGATTGCAAGGCTGGTGGACTACTATGACTATCTGGAGATACAGCCCCTTGGAAACAATCAGTTTATGATTGCTTCCGACAGGATACAGAATGTAAATTCTATGGAAGATATCATGGAGATAAACCGTAAAATCGTAAGGCTGGGAGAGCAGTTCCACAAACCGGTGGCGGCTACGTGCGACGTTCATTTCTTAAATCCGGAGGATGAAATATATCGTCGTATTATCATGGCGGGACAGGGGTTCCCCGATGCGGATAATCAGGCGCCGTTGTACCTTAGAACGACGGAGGAGATGCTGGAGGAATTTTCCTACTTAGGGAGTGATAAGGCGGAGGAAGTAGTGATTACCAACACCAATCTGATTGCAGATATGATAGAGTGCATGTCGCCCGTGCGTCCGGATAAATGTCCGCCGGTCATCGAGGACAGCGACAGGCAGCTTACGGAAATCTGCTATAACAGGGCGCATGAGCTGTACGGAGAGACGCTTCCGAAGATTGTGGAGGACCGTCTGGAAAAGGAGCTGCATTCCATTATTTCCAACGGCTTTGCCGTGATGTATATCATTGCCCAGAAGCTGGTGTGGAAGTCCGTGGAGGATGGTTATCTGGTGGGATCCCGTGGCTCTGTGGGAAGTTCTTTTGTGGCGAATATGGCGGGAATCACGGAGGTTAATTCGCTCAGTCCGCATTATTTGTGCCCGAAATGTCATTATTATGATTTTGATTCCGAGGAAGTGAAGGCTTACGGGGGCGGCGCCGGATGCGATATGCCGGATAAGGATTGTCCGGTCTGCGGAACACCGCTTGACAAAGAGGGATTTGATATTCCTTTCGAGACGTTCCTTGGGTTTAAGGGAGATAAAGAGCCGGATATTGACTTGAATTTTTCGGGAGAATACCAGAGTAAAGCGCACAAGTATACGGAGGTAATCTTTGGCAGCGGTCAGACTTACCGTGCCGGTACAATCGGAACGCTGGCGGATAAAACGGCGTTTGGTTATGTAAAAAATTATTATGAGGAGCGGGGCAGGCATAAGCGTGTCTGTGAAATCAACCGTATCGTCGCGGGATGTACGGGAATCCGCAGAAGCACGGGGCAGCATCCCGGCGGTATCGTTGTACTGCCTGTGGGGGAGGACATTAATTCCTTTACGCCGGTGCAGCATCCGGCGAATGACATGACGACGGATATCGTCACGACGCATTTTGATTATCACTCTATCGACCACAATTTGTTGAAGCTTGATATACTGGGGCATGATGACCCGACTATGATTCGCATGTTACAGGATATGACGGGAATCGACCCTGTTACCATTCCGTTAGATGACAAAGGCGTGATGTCTCTGTTTCAGTCCACGGAGGCGCTGGGGATTACACCGGAACAGATAGGGGGCTGCAAGCTTGGATGTCTCGGAATACCGGAATTTGGCACGGAATTTGTTATCCAGATGGTTATCGACGCAAAACCGAAGTGCTTTACTGATTTAGTGCGTATATCGGGGCTTTCCCACGGCACGGACGTGTGGCTGGGCAATGCGCAGACACTGATTGAGGAGGGAAAAGCGACGATTTCCACAGCAATCTGTTGTCGTGACGATATTATGATTTATCTGATGCAAAAAGGAGTAGAACCGTCCCTTTCTTTTACAATCATGGAGAGTGTGCGTAAGGGCAAAGGTCTGAAAGACGAATGGATTGACGCCATGAAGGCGCAGGATGTACCGGATTGGTATATTGGATCCTGCAAGAAGATTAAGTATATGTTCCCGAAAGCCCATGCGGCGGCATATGTCATGATGGCTTGGCGTATCGCTTATTGTAAGATTAACTATCCGCTCGCTTATTATGCGGCATATTTTAGTATCCGCGCCTCGGCTTTTTCCTATGAAATCATGTGTCAGGGGCAGGGGCATCTGGAAGGTGTGATGGCGGATTATAAGCGCAGGAGCGACGAGCTTTCCAAGAAGGAGCAGGACAGCTATAAGGATATGAAGATTGTGCAGGAGATGTACGCCAGAGGCTTTGAATTTGTTCCGATTGATATCTTTTCGGCGCAGTCCAGACTGTTTCAGATTGTGGACGGCAAGCTGATGCCGTCGCTTAGCAGCATAGACGGTCTGGGTGAAAAGGCGGCGGATGCGATTGTGGAAGCGGCAAAGGACGGACCGTTTTTAAGCAAGGACGACTTCAGGCAGCGCACCAAGGCGTCAAAGACCATAGTGGATTTGATGAGCGATTTGGGGCTTTTAGGTAATCTTCCGGAATCCAATCAGATTAGTCTGTTTGATTTTGTGAGCTGAGGCTGCAAAAGACTGTGTTCAATATCATAATCCGATAGGAAAAAGAGAGCCGGTATGATAGAATATAAGCACCAATGGGAAATACATTATAAAATATAGGCGTATGCTGAGGGAGGCGGAGAAGATGAGAAAAATTATTACAATTGGAAGAGAGTTCGGCGCTGGGGGCGGCGAGATTGGCAAACGGGTTGCAAAGGAGCTTGGGATTGAATATTACGACAAGGATATTATCTTTAAAACGGTTATCGCCGGCAAAACTCTGACTCCCGAACAGGTTCGCAGGTGGGACGAGCGTGTTCCGAAGACGTTCGGCTTTGCACAGAGTCTGTTTGATTTCTATAACAAACCGCTGGACGAAGAACTCTGGCAGGCGCAGAGAGATGCAATCCGTGAGTTGGCGAATAAGGAAAGCTGCGTGATTGTGGGGCGAAACGGCGATTACATTTTAAAGGAGTTTGACCATTGTCTGAACGTATTTATTCATGCAGGGTTTCAGTGGCGCGTGAAGCGCATGACTGCAATGATGGAACAGATTCCGGCAAGTCAGGTAGCAAGCGATGTCAAGGCGGTGGATAAGGCAAGAAAGAGATATTGTGAGCACTATACGCACTGTGCGTATGGCGATGCGCGCAATTTTGACTTGACGTTAAATACGGAGAAATTAGGGATTGATAAAGCGGTGGAATTAATTTTAAAGGCATCTGAAGAAATATAGGTTGAAAAATTGTATTTCCCAGCCACAAATGTTTGTATGTATGTTTGTATACAATCCTCTTGACAAGGCATGGCAAAGTCAATATACTAAAGAATAGGCATCAAGGACGGTGTAACAGACAATTATTACACCGTCTTTCATGTTAATAGGGCATTTGCCGGAGAAAAGGAGAGGATATTATGAAGAAATTATTAGCGTCACTCCTCATCGGATGCATGGCATTCACCATGGCTGCATGTGGTTCCGATCAGGGAGCTGAAGAGACAAGTGAGAGCAGTTCTGCAGGGGATAAGGTATGGGTTGTTGCTACAGATACAGTGTTCCGTCCCTTTGAGTTTACCGACGAGAACGGTGATTTTGTAGGAATTGATGTGGATATTCTTGCAGCAATCGCAGAAGACCAAGGATTTAAGTATGAACTGAAGAGCCTTGGCTGGGATGCAGCAGTGGCAGCAGTACAGTCGGGGCAGGCGGACGCGATTATCGCTGGAGCGACGATTAAGCAGGAGCGTATTGATTCCGGCTGGATGTTTTCTGACGGATACTACAATGCGACGCAGACGTTTGTTCTTGCGGAGGGCAGCGATATCAAAGGATTTGAGGATTTAGCAGGCAAAAATGTGGCTGTTAAGAACGGTACTGCGGGCATGGATTTTGCCAATAGTTTAAAGGATGAGTATGGTTTCACGACCTCCGTATTCGAGGATTCGCCGACTATGTATCAGGACGTTATTCTAGGCAACTCTGCAGCCTGTGTTGAGGATACGCCTATTATGGCTGATTCTATCAAGATTGGCAATCTTGCGCTGACAATTCCGGAAGGAATGGAGAGCGAAGGAGCTCCGTACGGTTTTGCAATTATGAACGAGGGCAATCAGGAGCTTCTTGACATGTTTAACGCAGGTCTTGCGAATATTAAGGCAAATGGCAAGTATGACGAGATACTTGCAAAATACTTAGGCAACTAACGGTTGTATTCCGGGCGGCAGTTGACGCCGTCCGGATGATAGAAGATGATTGGAGATAGTTTTCCTATGGTGATGATTATTCAGACATACGGTACAATGTTAATTAAGGCATTGGGGCAGACGGTGCTTTTGACGGTGCTTTCGCTGGTGTTTGCCATGATAATCGGTATGGCATTCGGACTGATGAACGTGGGACATAACAGGGTGCTTAATTTTATAGGAACGGTCTATGTGGATGCGGTGAGGGGTGTCCCCTTGATTGTACTGGCATATTTTATCTATTTCGGTATCCCGCAGGGGATTCACAGTCTGGGCTTTACGGATTTCAGGATGGGACCGCTGCTTGCAGGAACGATTACGTTGTCCATGAATTGCGGAGCATATATGGCTGAAATTATCAGAGCAGGTATTCAGAGCGTGGACAGAGGTCAGATGGAGGCGGGCAGAAGTCTCGGACTCTCCTACGGTGCAGGCATGGCGCTGATTGTTGTACCGCAGGCGATTCGCACCATGATTCCCTCGATTATCAATCAGTTTATTATCACGCTGAAGGACAGTTCAATTTTATCCGTTATTGCATTTCCGGAGCTGGTCAATGTGGGAAAAACCATCATGGGCAATACGATGAAATGTCTGGAGACATGGGCAATCATAGGTGTGATGTATATGATAGTCATCATTACGCTCAGTAAGGTTTCCAAGAAGATAGAGAGGAGAGTAAACCGTGGCAGATAGCAGGCATCTTAGCAGCAGCGTTTCTGATAAAAATAAAATTATCGTCAAGAATCTGAAAAAGAATTTTGGTTCACTGGAAGTACTTAAGGATATTAATGTCGAAGTAAGCGAAGGTGAAGTTGTGGTGTTAATTGGTCCTTCGGGCAGTGGAAAATCGACGTTTTTAAGATGCTTAAACCAGTTGGAAAAGGTGACTTCCGGGCAGATTATCATAGACGGTCACGACGTGACGGATAAGCATACGGACATCAATAAGGTGCGCGAGAACATTGGCATGGTTTTCCAGCATTTTAATCTGTTCAATCATCTAACTGTTTTGAAGAATATGACGCTTGCTCCGGTACATCTGAAAACATTGTCCAAGGCGGAGGCTAAGGATAAGGCGATGAAGCTTTTGGAGCGGGTCGGACTTGCGGACAAGGCGGAAGCGTATCCGAGTCAGCTGTCCGGCGGACAAAAGCAGCGAGTGGCGATTGCCAGAGCGCTCGAAATGAATCCGGATATCATGCTCTTTGACGAGCCGACGAGCGCACTCGATCCTGAGATGGTAGGAGAGGTGCTCTCTGTCATGAAGGAACTTGCCAGAGAGGGCATGACGATGGTGGTGGTAACCCATGAAATCGGTTTTGCCCGTGAGGTGGCGAGCAGGGTGATTTTTATGGAAGGCGGCTATATCGTAGAGGAAGGCACGCCGGAAGAGGTATTTAACCATCCGAAGGAGCCAAGAACAATTGATTTCCTCAGTAAAGTACTGTAATCTGCGGGAAAGAAAATTTTCCGAGAAAACAGGATTTTGGCAGGATTTAAGGAAAACTTTGAAAATTTTCGTGAGAAAATGAAAAAAGTACTTGCATTATTATCAGAAATATAATAGAATAAGCAAGTGTCAAACAGATGGCTCGTTGGTCAAGCGGTTAAGACGCCGCCCTCTCACGGCGGAAACAGGGGTTCGATTCCCCTACGAGCTGTTGACTGTTTATAACAGCCCAACCCTAAAGGATGCTGGAAACCATGACAAATGGTTTGCGGCATTTTTGTTATAGCAGGAAATTCTCCTGTCAACGCACGAGTTTGCGAAGCAAATCCCGCAATCGGACGAAGAACGATTTTTTGTTGGAAATTACTTGCAAACCATCCCGAAGAGTGCTACAATACCTTATGTATTAAGAATAAAGATTAAGATTAAGAGTGGACTTGCGAGTCCACTCTTTTACGTCCGCGGGCTGTGGAACGGCAGAAAGTTTTGCCTTTGTTTCATACAAAGCACAGGGGAAAACAGACAGGTTACCCGTGGAATAGGAAATATGAGGAGGCGTGAATGTCAAAGAGAGAGACATATGAATCGAGAACTGAAGAACTGCTTATCCCTATCGCAGACAGATACGGGGTGGAAATCTATGATATAGAGTATGTCAAAGAGGGCAAAGAATGGTATCTGCGCGCGTACATTGACAAACCGGAAGGAGTTACGATTATTGATTGTGAGAATGTCAGCCGTGCGTTGTCGGATATGCTGGATGTGGAGGATTACATACCGGACGCATATATATTGGAAGTCAGCAGTCCGGGGCTTGGCAGAGCGCTTAAGAAGGACCGGCATCTGGAGAAAAGTCTTGGTATGGATGTGGAAATTAAGACATACAAGCCTATTGACGGCTGTAAAGAGTTTGCGGGAACGCTCAAAGCGTTTGATGCAGATACGATTACAATAGAGGAAAACGGGAACGACCGTGTTTTACTGCGAAAAGAGGCGGCGCTTATCAGACTTGCGCTTGATTTTTGAAAAATAACCGTTATGGTGGCGGGAAATACAGAATTCAGAAAGAAACATAGGAGGATCACGGAAAATGAATAAGGAGTTAATGGAGGCACTGGATATTTTGGAGAAGGAAAAGGAAATCAGCAAAGAAATCCTTTTTGAAGCAATCGAAAATTCTCTGATTACGGCGTGCAAGAACCATTTTGGCAAGGCAGATAATGTCAAAGTGGAAATTGACAGGGAGACTTGCGATTTCCTCTGCTATGCGGAAAAAGAGGTCGTGGAAGAGGTGGAAGATGATGTGCTGCAGATTTCTCTGGAAGATGCACAGGAGATTTCCAAGAGGGCGAAGCTCGGCGACATGCTCCATGTAGAGATTAAGTCTAAGGAATTCGGACGTATTGCGACACAGAATGCAAAAAATGTTATTTTACAGAAAATCCGCGAGGAAGAAAGAAGCGTTATCTATAATCAGTACTACGAGAAGGAGAAGGATGTGGTGACCGGCATTGTACAGCGCTACATCGGGAGAAATATTTCTATCAATCTCGGTAAGGCGGATGCGATTCTGAATGAGAGCGAACAGGTCAGAGGTGAGAATTTCAGACCTACTGAAAGAATCAAGGTATATATTCTGGAAGTTAAGAATACACCTAAAGGACCGAGGATTCTTGTCAGCCGGACCCATCCGGAACTGGTGAAGAGACTGTTTGAGTCTGAAGTGACGGAAATCAAGGACGGTACGGTGGAGATTATGAGTATCGCCAGAGAGGCAGGAAGCAGAACAAAGATAGCGGTTCGCTCCAACAATCCCAACGTGGATGCCGTGGGCGCGTGTGTCGGTATCAACGGGGCAAGAGTAAATTCCATTGTCGATGAACTGTGCGGTGAGAAGATTGATATCGTGAATTGGGATGAGAACCCCGGCAACCTGATTCAGAACGCGTTGTCGCCGGCAAAGATTGTGGCGGTGTTTGCGGATCCTGACGAGAAGACGGCGAAGGTCGTCGTGCCGGATTACCAGTTATCGCTTGCTATTGGCAAGGAGGGTCAGAATGCGAGACTTGCGGCAAGACTGACAGGATACAAAATTGATATCAAGAGTGAAACGCAGGCGAAGGATGCACCGGGCTTCCGTTATGAGGATTATGTCTATGACGATGAATATGACGAAGACTACGGTGATGAGGATTATAATGAGGAATACGGGGACGAAGATTACAGTGAGGAAGGCAGCGAAGGTGACTATGAGGGAGATTATAACGAAGAAGGTTATGACGAGGGCGTAGCGCAGGAGATGGAGGACGCTGTGGAAGCAGAAGAGCCATCGTATGATGAGGGAAATCCGGGAGAGGAATAAGAATGGCAAAGAAGATACCCATGCGGCAATGTGTGGGCTGCGGTGAGATGAAGAATAAAAAAGAAATGATGCGCGTTTTAAAGTCCGAGGACGGTTCCGTGACGTTAGATATGACCGGCAGGAAGAATGGTAGAGGGGCATATTTGTGTGTAGACAGAGCATGTCTGGCGAAAGCCAGAAAAAATAAAGGCTTGGAGCGATCGTTTAAAATGAACATACCGCAGGAAATATACGGGAATCTGGAAAAGGAGTTTGAGGAGAGCGAACATGCAGGAGAAACCTAATAGAAATCGGGTGTTATCTATGCTGGGTCTGGCTGCCCGCTCCAGAAATGTTGTCAGTGGCGGATTTGCGACAGAGGAAGCAGTGAAGAGTGGAAAGGCATATCTGGTTATCATAGCTGAGGATGCTTCGGATAACACCAGAAAGAAATATAGTAATATGTGTGAATTTTATGAAGTGCCGTACGAGTATTACAGTGTAAAAGAAATGCTCGGGCATTCCATCGGCAAGGAAGAGCGTTCCTGTCTTGCTGTGACTGATAAGGGATTTGCAGATTCAATACGGAAGCATTTATTAGATTCGGAATAGTTGGAGGTAGTGAGCATGGCAAAAATGAAAGTACATGAGCTGGCAAAAGAGCTGGAGAAACAGAGCAAAGAGTTGATCGCTTTTTTGCAGGATAAAGGATATGAAGTAAAAGTTGCGCAAAGTTCTATTGAGGAGGAAGCCATAGAGCTGGTTCGGAAGCATTTCGGCGGTGCAGGGCAGGGAAAGGCTGACACAGGTGCCAAAATGGAGCCGAAGGCGGAAGGAAAAGTACAGCCCGCAGCGGAGAAAGAAGCGGGAGAAAAATCCAAAGCGCCGGAGACGACAGCGTCTAAATCCGAGCCGAAAATGGTTAAGGATGAGGCGCCAAAAGCGGAAGCGGCGGAGACGAAGGCAAAGACGGAACAGCCAAAGAAGAAAAAGATTATCTTTGTAAGCAATCCGCATAATTCCAAGATGCAGGGGCAGCGTCCGCCGCAGGGAAATGCGGGTAAGACAAACAATGGCGGCAACCGCGGCGGTAATGATAGAAGACCGGTTGGGAATGGCGCCCGCCCGGTGCAGGTGCAGAATGTGCCGCATCAGATTATCAGACCGACGCAGAAACCGATTCCTGTCACGGCAGAGCCTTATGATGTGCGTCAGAAACAACAGCAGGAGCGCAGAATGGAGCAGCGGCAGCAGGAGAAGCGGGAGCGGGAGCGCGAGCGGGAACAGCAGCAGCGTGAGCAACAGCAGCGTGAACGGGAACAGCAGGAACGTGAAAATGCCGGCGCAGTGCGTGGAAGCAAAGCGCCGCAGGGACGGGAGAGAACAGCAGGTGCGGGAGAAAATAGCAGACCGGAAGGTCAGAATAGACCGGCTTATAACAATAATCAAGGCAATCGCAGGAATAACGGCGCTGGTGCGGGTAATGTCCGCAATCAGGGAAATTTTGACCGCTCTCAGAGAGGAAATGGCGGACAGGACAATCGATTTAAGAAAAATAACAATCAGAAGGACTTTATCCCCGAGACGCCTATCAAGGACGTGGAGAAACACAGAGATGACGAGAAGCGCAGGGCAAATCAGGACAGAGATAAACGCTCCAAGAAGGATCTGATTTATGAAGAGGATGATGTAGCAGTAAAGAACCGCAATAAAGCAGGACGTTTTATCAAGCCGGAGAAAAAGGTTTCAGAGGCTGTGGAGGAGCAGATTAAAGTCATTACCATTCCCGATTCCTTAACCATTAAAGAATTGGCGGATAAGATGAAGATACAGCCTTCCGTGATTATCAAGAAGCTCTTCATGCAGGGACAGATTGTGACTTTAAATTCGGAAATCAGCTTTGAGGATGCGGAAAACATCGCGATTGAGTATGAGATTATCTGTGAAAAAGAGGTTAAAGTCGATGTGATTGAGGAACTGCTCAAGGAAGATGCGGAAGATGAAGCTTCCATGGTGAGCAGACCGCCTGTAATCTGCGTGATGGGACACGTGGACCATGGAAAAACATCCCTGCTTGACGCCATCCGTAAGACCAACGTCACCGATAAGGAGGCAGGAGGCATTACGCAGGCGATTGGCGCCTATACAGTATCAGCCAACGGACAGAGCATTACATTTCTGGATACGCCGGGGCATGAGGCATTTACGGCGATGCGTATGAGAGGTGCAAATTCTACGGATATTGCCGTGCTTGTTGTAGCGGCGGACGACGGTGTTATGCCGCAGACAGTCGAGGCAATCAACCATGCGAAGGCGGCAGGAATTGAAATTATCGTAGCGGTTAATAAGATTGATAAGCCCAATGCGAACATCGACCGTGTCAAACAGGAAATGACGGAGTACGAATTGATTCCGGTAGACTGGGGCGGAACGACGGAGTTTGTGCCGGTGTCAGCAAAATCGGGAGAAGGCATTGAGAATCTGTTGGAGACGATTCTTCTGACAGCGGAGATTCTGGAGTTAAAGGCGAATCCGGACAGGAATGCAAGAGGACTGGTTATCGAGGCGGAGCTTGATAAAGGGCGCGGTCCGGTCGCAACCGTGCTGGTGCAGAAGGGTACGCTGCATGTAGGCGACTTTATTTCAGCAGGCGCAAGCCACGGTAAAGTCAGGGCAATGATAGATGATAAGGGCAGAAGAGTGAAGGAGGCAACGCCCTCTACGCCGGTAGAGATTCTGGGTCTGTCCGATGTACCGAGTGCGGGAGAAGTATTTATTGTACATGAAAATGATAAGAGTGCAAAAACTTATGCAGAAACCTATATGGCGCAGCATAAAGAGGAAATGCTTGCAGATACTAAGACGAGAATGTCTCTTGACGATCTGTTTAGCCAGATTCAGGAAGGTAATCTGAAAGAATTGAATCTGATTGTAAAGGCGGACGTACAGGGCAGCGTGGAGGCTGTAAAGCAGAGTCTGATGAAGCTGTCCAACGAAGAAGTAGTCGTAAAATGTATTCACGGCGGCGTGGGTGCCATCAACGAATCGGATGTTTCACTTGCTTCCGCATCTTCCGCGATTATTATCGGCTTCAATGTAAGACCGGATACGACGGCGAAGGCTGTGGCGGAGCGTGAAGGCGTAGACGTTAGACTGTATAAGGTCATTTATCAGGCGATTGAGGATATTGAAGCGGCGATGAAGGGGATGTTAGACCCGGTATTTGAAGAAAAAGTAATCGGTCATGCCGAGGTACGTCAGATTTTCAAGGCGTCCGCAGTGGGCAATATTGCCGGTTCTTATGTGCTGGACGGTGAATTCCAGAGAGGCTGCAAGATTCGTATCAGCAGAGAGGGCGAGCAGATTTATGAAGGTGAGCTGGCTTCCCTGAAGCGGTTTAAGGACGATGTGAAGGAAGTGAAAGCCGGATATGAATGTGGTCTTGTGTTTGAAGGATTTGACAAGATGCAGGAACTGGATATTGTTGAGGCATATGTAATGGTGGAAGTGCCGAGATAGAGACGATATTATATAGCAAGTGCTATTTTATACTGCGCCCGGTGAATGCCGGCGGCAGTATGGTTCCGGGCAAGCAGTGATGAAGGAGTGATTTCAATGCGTAAAAACAGTGTAAAGAATACCCGTATCAACGGAGAAGTACAACGTGTGCTGGCGGAAATTATCAGAGGGGGGATAAAGGATCCGAGAATCGCCCCCATGACCTCTGTTGTGGCGGTAGAGGTTGCACCGGATTTGAAAACATGTAAGGCATGGATCAGCGTGCTCGGAGATGAGAAGGCGCAGGCGGATACGCTGGCAGGATTAAGAAGCGCGGAAGGTTATATCCGCAATCAGCTTGCGAGGACGATTAATCTGCGCAATACGCCGCAGCTTACGTTTATTATGGACCAGTCCATTGCGTACGGCGTAAATATGTCAAAATTGATTGATGAAGTAGTTCACAGTGAATCGATAGAGGATGAGACGGTAGAGAGCAATGAAAATAATTGATGAAGTAAAGGGTGCCATGACGATAGCGATAAGCGGGCATATCAGACCGGACGGGGATTGCGTAGGGTCTGTGATGGGACTGTACCTTTATCTGAAAAAAGCGTTGCCGGCAGCGGAAATCGATGTATATCTGGATAAACCGGCAGATATTTTCAGGTGTATCAGTCATATTGAAGATATTAAATCAGGATTTTATTCGGAAAAGGAGTACGACGTCTTTGTGGCTTTGGATACGACGGATGACCGTCTGGGAGACGTCGAGACCATTTATCGCAAAGCACGTAAGAAGATTAATATTGACCACCATGTCAGCAACCGGGGATGCGGGGATGTAAATATTGTGGAGCCGGACAGAAGCTCGACGGCGGAACTGCTCTATGAGCTGATGGATGCAGAGATGATTGACGAGGAAATTGCCAAGGCGATCTATATCGGCATTATCCATGACACCGGAGTTCTCAGATATTCTAATACATCTCCGCGTACCTTGCAGATTGCAGCGGAACTTATTAAATTTGGATTTGATTTTTCTACAATCGTGGAAGAAACGTTTTTTGAGAAGACTTACCGGCAGACGCAGATTATGGGCAGGTCGGTGCTGGAGAGTGTCCGCTTTATGGAAGGACGCTGCATTGTCAGCATGGTCAGCCGCAGGATGATGGAATTTTACTGTGTGACGCCGAAGGATTTGGATGGAATTGTGAATCAGCTCCAGTCAGTCAAAGGCGTTGACTGTGCAATTTTCATGTATGAAACGGGAACGTTGGAGTACAAGGTCAGTATGCGTTCTAACGGAAAGGTAGACGTCTCTGCCATTGCAGTGAAATTTGGCGGCGGCGGGCATGTACGTGCGGCCGGCTGCACGATGAACGGTACATATCATGATAATATTAACAATCTTTCGATAGAGATTGCGGAGCAGCTTGAGAATGAATAACACATATAATGGAATTATAAATGTTTATAAGGAGCGAGGCTTCACATCCCATGATGTGGTGGCAAAGCTCCGCGGTATCTGCCGGATGAAGAAAATCGGACATACAGGAACACTCGACCCGGAGGCGGTCGGCGTGCTTCCTGTATGTTTCGGTTCGGGGACAAAACTGTGCGATATGCTCACTGACTGGGATAAAGAGTATCTTGCCATACTGCGTCTGGGTGTGGTTACGGATACACAGGACATGTCGGGGAAGATACTGTCACAGTGTGGCGGTGACCGGCTTGCAGCGCTTATGCCGGAAGAAATCCGGCAGGTCATTGAGGGGTTTATCGGAGATTATGACCAGATTCCGCCGATGTACTCTGCTCTGAAAGTGAATGGTAAGAAGCTTTATGAACTGGCAAGGGCAGGGAAAGAAGTGGAGCGTGCGCCCAGAAAAGTAGAGATTAAGGAGATCGAAATTCTATCTATGAATCTGCCGGTCATTGAAATGAGAGTCGTATGTTCAAAAGGAACCTATATCAGAACGTTGTGCCACGATATCGGTGCAAAGCTGGGATGTGGCGGTGCGATGGAGACCCTTGTCAGAAGCAGGGTGGGGATCTTTGGCATTGAGGATGCACTGAAGCTGTGTGAGTTGGAGCGGCTGCGGGATAAGAATAAAATAGCGGATGTTATAATTCCGCCGGACGGGATATTTGTAAAAAACAAAGCAGTCTGTGTCAATGGACAGGGTGTTAAAATGGTGCAAAACGGCAATAAGCTTAGTATGGCACAGCTGGAACGGGCGTCACAGCCGGAGACATTTGCGGATGCAGAACAGGTGCGTGTGTATGACGGTACCGGGAAATTTTATGGAATCTATGCATACCACGCAGATGAGCGGATGTGGAAACCCGTTAAGATGTTTTTAGATTAGAAGAAGAAACAGGGGCAGAGATGAATATGCAGATTATAGAACATACAACGGAATTTCAGCTTCCCGGAAAAAGCGCGGTCGCCATCGGCAAATTTGACGGTGTGCATCTCGGACATCGGGAACTGCTTACAAGGATTGTGGAACAGAAACAGAATCAATATTTAGCCACTGTATTTACTTTTGATACTTCTGCGTCGGCTTTTTTCGGAGGAGAAGAGAAGGAGCTGACGACCAAAGCAGAGAAAAGAAGATTGTTTGAGGCGATGGGAATCGACGTGCTGATCGAGTTTCCGTTAAATCGGGAAACGGCGGCGACGGAGCCGGAAGTATTTGTGGAGGATTATCTTGCCGGGCGGATGCATACGGCGTATATCTGTGCGGGATACGACCTCTCTTTTGGCAGACAGGGAAAAGGAAATTATGAACTGCTTGCGAAGTATGCCGCCCGTTATGGGTATCGTGCAGAGCTGATTGACAAGGTCAGGGCAGGGGGAGAGGAAGTCAGCTCCACCAGAGTACGTGAAGCGGTCAGACAAGGCCAGATGGAAGCGGCGGCAGCTATGTTAGGCAGAGCCTACAGTGTAAGCGGGTGCGTGGAGCATGGAAAGCAGCTGGGGCGGACCATTGGGATGCCGACGGCAAATCTTATCCCGGAGAGGGACAAGCTGCTTCCGCCAAACGGCGTCTATTATTCCAAGGCGCTGATAGATGGCAGGGAGTACAAAGCGATTTCAAACGTGGGCTGTAAGCCCACGGTGAATAGGGAGCATGTGGTGGGAATCGAGACTTATTTATATGATTTTCAGGGAGATCTGTACGGCAGGAAGATGACGGTTGAGCTGTTTTCTTTTCGTCGGGAAGAGAGGAAATTTGACGACGTGGACAGCCTTAAGAAACAAATGGAGGCTGATATTGCCGCAGGGAGAGCGTATAACGACTATGGGGTAAACATCGGTGAAGAGAGCGGTATGCGTGTGGATATAAGGGCGGATATGAGGTCGGATTTTGTATGATGGCGCAAGGTTTGTAGAATGGGGACTTGTCAGCGTACTTTATTTCCGATAAAATAAAGCTGTGTAGATAATGTGGGAAAACAGTACATATGAAGGGAATCTTGTAGAAGATGAATATATCGATTATTCTAACCATGGCAGGCGGTTTAGGGCTGTTCCTATATGGTATGCGTATTATGAGCGACAGTATCGAGAAGGTTGCCGGCGCGAAGCTGAGAGGAATATTGGAGCGATTGACAACCAATCGTTTTACCGGTATTCTGGTGGGCATTTTCTTTACGGCAGTTATCCAGTCTTCATCGGCATGTACCGTCATGGTAGTCAGTTTTGTCAATTCTGGACTGATGAATCTTACGCAGGCGGCGGGTGTTATCTTCGGTGCAAACATTGGTACGACCGTGACGGCGCTGCTTGTATCTTTTAAGCTGGAGAAAGCGGCTCCGGTGATTTTGCTTGTCGGCGTTCTTGTCGTCATGTTCTGTAAGAAGCAGAAAGTATCGCGGTGGGGAGAAGTGATTATCGGTTTCGGCGTTTTGTTTATGGGACTTAGCACGATGTCCGGCGCGATGGCAGGCATGAAGGATTCCCCAGCGATATTACATATGTTTGCATCGTTGCAGTCGCCGGTTCTTGCGGTGATTCTGGGCGCTGTTCTGACAGCGATTATTCAGAGTTCATCCGTTACCGTCAGTATCATGGTTTTGCTTGCCAATCAAGGACTGATGACGATGGATATCGGCATGTACATCATTCTTGGCTGTAATATTGGCGCCTGCACGTCGGCAGTTCTGGCTTCCATGAACGGTAAGAAAGACGCCAAGAGGGCGGCGGCGATTCATCTGATTTTCAACGTGATCGGTACAGTGATCGTCTTCGTTATCTTTATGTTCGGCGTACAGCAGATTGTGGATGTGCTGACTGCGATGACAAGGAATGATATGGGACGGGTAGTTGCCTATGCGCATATCTTTATCAAGGTCTTCCAGGTAATCATTATGATGCCGTTTATCAAGGGCATTGTGAAACTGACTTATCTGGTTGTGCCCGGTGACGACAGGAAAGTCGGTTACAGGGACAGCTATCAGTTGAAATATATCGGTGAGAAGGTCGTGCTAAATCCCGCTACGGCAGTGGTAGAGGTGATTAAGGAACTGGATCGTATGGCGGCGCTTGCCGATGAAAACTTAAACCGCGCAATGAATGTTCTGCTCACATTGGAGCCGGAAGAAATAGAAGAAGTGCGGGAGGTAGAGAAAAATATTGATTTCCTGAGTCACGCCATCACCAATTATCTTGTCAAGATTAACCAGACAACGCTGCCGATAGAGGACTTGAAAAATATCGGCGCATTGTTCCACGTAGTAAATGATATCGAGCGCATCGGCGATCATGCGGAAAATATAGCGGATGCAGCGGAGAGAAGAATTGAGACCGGGGTCGGTTTTTCTAAGGAAGCACAGAAAGAGTTGGGCGAAATGATGAATATGGTCAATACTATCCTGCGGTTTTCCTTTGAGATGTTTGTTAAGAGTACGGAAGAGCATGTCGAGGATATCCGGAATCTGGAAGAGGCGATTGACGAGAAAGAGAAAGAATTACAGCAGAGGCATATCGAGAGATTGTCTAGTAACGAGTGTTCTCCGGAAGCGGGCGCACTGTTTTCGGATATTGTGTCCGGTCTGGAAAGAGTGGCTGACCACGCTGTCAACATTGCCTTTTCCAACAGCTACGGGGAGGCAGTCTGAGAAAATACTTATTTGACAGATACCCCGATGATTGTTATAATGTCTTGGTAAATGTTACGAAAATATTACAAAATGGTAACATAAATAAGTCAGCAACAGTAAGCAGATTGTACTGAGAGGATTATAACGAAATGAGAAGAAGGGAAATTCTGTGTTTTTTGACCGGGTGCATCTTATTGCTTGCACCGATGAAGACAGGGGCGACATATCTGCCGGATTTGCTTCCGGTCGGTTCAATCAATGTATTTGACAACGGGGAAGGCAAAGAAGAGCAAACCGGGACAGAGGAGGAACAGGCAAAAGATACAGGCGTAAGCGACAACGGCATAGAAGACGGAACCGACGCTTCAGATGTGGAAGGCGGTACGGACGACAGTCATGCAGACGATGGGAAGATAGAAGACGACAGTACAGCGGACAAAGAAATCACAGATAGAGAAGGTACGGATAATCAGGAAGATACCGGAGCGGACGTGAAGGGGATGGAGGATCTTTCTTTACAGGATATTCTCGGCGATTCCATAGGTTCCGGCACGATTTTGGAATCCACAAAGACGGAAAGAGAGTATGCAGAGGCATATGAAAAGGCAAAAAATGCAAACTGGGGTTATACCAATCTGGGAATTGCCAATGTTGATAATAATCTGAATGTTCGTGCAATAGCGGCGGAAGACGGGAAACTTGTCGGAAAGCTGCCAAAAGATGCGGCGTGCGAAGTGTTAGATAACGACGGAGTGTGGGCGCATATCAAATCCGGCAAGGTGGAGGGCTATGTGAGTCTTGAGTATCTGTTGACAGGTATTCCGGCAAAACGCAGAGCGGAAGAGCTTGCAACGACAATGGCGCGCGTTACGACGGACAGTCTTAAGGTAAGAGCCGAAGCAAATACGGATTCAGAGGTGATTACGCTGGTGCCTGACGGAGAGGAACTGGAAGTGGTTTCGGTTGACGGCGACTGGGTCAGAGTTTATCTGGACGATGAGGAAGTATTTGTGTCGGCAGAGTATGTGGAAGTTACGTCCGAACTGGGTACGGCGATTACGATGACAGAGCTTTTCTATGGGCAGGGTGTTTCCGATGTGCGCGTAGATGTATGCCAGTATGCGAAGGAGTTCCTTGGAAATCCTTATGTCTGGGGCGGAACGAGTCTGACGAACGGTGCAGATTGTTCCGGATATGTGATGAGCATCTTTAAGAAATACGGTGTGAGTCTGCCGCACTCATCGGTGGCGCAGGGAAACTGCGGAACGACTATCAGTGTGTCCGAGGCACAGCCCGGAGATTTGATTTTCTACGGTAACGGCAAGCGTATTAACCATGTGGCGATTTATATCGGCAACGGACAGGTCATCCATGCAAGCAGCCCGAAGACCGGCATCCGTATCTCCAATGTGTCATACCGGTCTCCGATCAAGGCGGTTAAGATTCTGTACGATTGAGGCTTGCGGATGTGGGTAACAGTCTGGCGAAGTGGAATTAATACTTTACAAGGCACGGATAGTATGATATGATATCCGAGTATGAAATTCAGCCGATACTCAGAGGCGGGACGACTCCGACCCTATCTTAGTGTCAGGCGGTATCAGGGAGATTCACGGACAATCCCTTGACAGGAAAGGAGAAAACATGATTTCTAAAGAAAAGAAAACAGCAATTATCAACGAGTATGCCAGAACCCCCGGCGATACCGGTTCACCGGAAGTACAGGTAGCGGTTCTTACGGCGAGAATCCAAGAGCTGACAGAGCATCTGAAGGAGAATCCGAAGGATCATCATTCCAGAAGAGGACTTTTAAAGATGGTAGGTCAGAGAAGAGGACTGCTCACATACCTGAAAGAAAAAGATATTGAGAGATATCGTGTTCTGATTGAAAGACTTGGTTTGAGAAAATAAGACGAGACAGAAGGCGGATAGGTGGCTGGATTATGTCCAGCTTTGTCTGCCTTTTTCTTTATGAGGTGGAAGAGGCATCCGAGACCACAAATATTCACACAAATGACGGCACAGGTTTACCGGGATGGTATGATGGGGTTGAAAGCTGACAGGGCGGCTGATACAATTTGCGGGAATATTTGTAGTTTCGGCATCTTCTGCCTTTCACAACATATGAATCAGTGTTCCGCCGGGAAGTCGCAAAGTGATGCGCCAGTTTTTCCTGTCGGGAAGAAGGATGAAAAGGAGAGAAGATTATGTACAAGAGTTACACAATGGAACTTGCCGGACGTACCCTTAAGGTGGACATCGGCAGAGTAGGCAAACAGGCAAACGGATGCGCCTTCATGCAGTATGGAGAGACGACGGTTTTATCCACGGCAACGGCATCCGAGAAACCGAGGGAGGGAATTGATTTCTTCCCATGCAGTGTGGAATATGAGGAAAAACTATATTCCGTAGGTAAGATTCCCGGAGGGTTCAACAAGAGAGAAGGTAAGGCTTCCGAGAATGCGGTTCTTACGAGCCGTGTCATCGACCGCCCCATGAGACCCTTGTTCCCGAAGGACTACCGCAATGACGTTACGTTGAACAATATGGTAATGAGCGTGGATCCGGAATGCCGCCCGGAGCTGGTGGCAATGATTGGCACTGCAATCGCGACATGTATTTCAGACATTCCGTTTGACGGTCCCTGCGCGATGACGCAGATGGGACTCGTGGACGGCGAGCTGATTGTGAATCCTTCTCAGGAGAAATGGGATAAGGGTGATTTGAAGATGACTGTTGCCTCCACGGCGCAGAAGGTTATCATGATTGAGGCAGGCGCCAACGAAGTGCCGGAGGATAAGGTGTTAGAGGCTATCTACAAGGCGCATGAAGTAAACCAGACGATTATCGAGTTTATCAATCAGATTGTTGCTGAAGTGGGCAAACCGAAACATGCATATGAGAGCTGTGCGATTCCTGAGGCAATGTTTGAGGATATCAAGAAGATTGTAACACCGGAGGAGATGGAGACGGCAGTCTTCACCGATGAGAAGCAGGTACGTGAGGAGAATATCAGAAATATTACCGCGAAACTTGAGGAGGCGTTTGCCGAGAACGAAGAGTATCTGGCTGTGCTTGGCGAGGCGATTTACCAGTACCAGAAGAAGACGGTCCGCAAGATGATTTTGAAAGACCATAAGCGTCCGGACGGTCGTGCGCTTGACCAGATAAGACCTTTGGCGGCTGAAGTGGATATCATTCCCAGAGTACACGGTTCCGCTATGTTTACGCGCGGTCAGACACAGATTTGTAATGTCTGCACTCTGGCGCCGTTATCCGAGGTACAGAGAGTTGACGGATTAGATGAGAATATTACAAGTAAAAGATATATGCATCACTACAATTTCCCTTCCTATTCGGTAGGAGAGACGAAAGTGAGCAGAGGTCCGGGACGTAGAGAGATAGGTCACGGCGCACTGGCGGAGCGTGCGCTGCTTCCGGTACTTCCTTCCGAGGAGGAGTTCCCTTATGCAATCCGTACCGTATCCGAGACGTTTGAGTCGAACGGTTCTACCTCCATGGCTTCTACATGTGCTTCCTGCATGTCTCTGATGGCGGCAGGCGTGCCGATTAAGAAGATGGTGGCTGGTATTTCCTGTGGTCTTGTGACAGGTGATACGGATGATGATTTTGTTCTGTTGACGGATATTCAAGGGCTGGAAGATTTCTTTGGTGATATGGACTTTAAGGTAACGGGTACGCATGACGGTATTACCGCTATCCAGATGGATATTAAGATTCACGGTCTGACAAGACCGATTGTAGAGGGTGCGATTGCAAGATGCCGTGAAGCGAGAGAATTTATTATGGCAAACTGCATGATGCCTGCAATTTCCGCACCACGCAAAGAAGTAGGACCTTATGCGCCTAAGATTATTTCCATCCAGATTGACCCGGAGAAGATTGGCGACGTCGTAGGACAGCGTGGCAAGACCATCAATGAGATTATCGCACGCACAGGCGTGAAGATTGATATTACGGACGACGGACAGGTATCTGTATGCGGTACGGATAAGGTGATGATGGATAAAGCCGTAGACATGATTAAGATGATTACGACAGATTTTGAAGAGGGACAGATTTTCAAAGGAACGGTTGTCAGTATCAAAGAGTTTGGCGCGTTCGTGGAATTTGCACCCGGCAAAGAGGGTATGGTTCATATCTCCAAGATTGCGAAGGAGCGAATCAATCATGTGGAAGATGTGCTGACTTTAGGGGATAAAGTGACGGTCGTATGTCTTGGCAAGGATAAGATGGGCAGGATCAGTTTCTCCATGAAAGATGTAGCGCAGGTTTAAGAGTTTGGTGTATGAATACAGTTGAAGAAACAGGATGAGAGGTTATATGAGAAAACCAACAATATTAGTTGTCGATGATGTGGATATTAACAGAGAGATATTATGTGAAATGTTCCATGAATACAACACGCTGCAGGCGGCAAACGGAAGGGAGGCAGTGGATATCATTGCAGAGAATCTGGACGTGATATCCGTTGTACTTCTTGACATTGTGATGCCTGTCATGAGCGGCGTCGAAGTGCTGGAAGAAATGAAGAGGCAGAGATGGATAGACAGTATTCCGGTATTGCTGATTACCGGAGAGGCAACAACGCAGATTGAGCGCGAAGCCTATCGTCTGGGTGCAAGTGATATTATCAAGAAGCCCTTTGACGCCTTTATTGTCAAACAGCGTACGATGAACGTGATTGAGCTGTATTATAATAAGCGGCATCTGGAAGAGATGGTGGCGCTCCAGACCAAAGTTCTGCGTAAGCAGGCGGAAGAGCTTCAGAGTATTAACGACCGTATTATAGATGTCATGAGTAATGTGGTGGAATTCCGTAATCTGGAATCCGGCGATCATGTAAAGCGCGTGAAGACATTTACAAATATATTGGCGAAATATGTGGCGCAGGAATATCCTGAGTATCATCTCGACAATTATGCAATCAATATGATTACTTCTGCGGCAGCGCTGCATGACGTAGGTAAGATAGTGATACCGGATGCGATACTCTTAAAGCCCGGAAGACTGACGGACGAGGAGTTTGAGGTTATGAAATCCCACACCGTCAAGGGCTGTGAGGTGATTGATATGCTGGCGGATATCCAGCAGGGGGAATATGGTAAGGTCAGCTATGAAATATGCAGGCATCATCATGAGAGATATGACGGACGCGGTTATCCGGATAAGCTGAAAGGCGAAGAAATTCCGATTTCCGCCCAGATTGTGTCTGTTGCCGATGTATATGATGCGCTGGTTCACGAAAGATGTTACAAAGCCGCCTTCACAACAGAAGAAGCCTATCGAATGATCACCAACGGAGAGTGTGGTGCATTCTCTCCGAAGCTGATGCATTGTCTGGCTTTGGCGAAAGAAGAATTTGAAGCCGTGGTAAACGGTACATATCATGAGGAAACAGAGTGATTTCACTACCACGAGGTAGTTGATTTCTCCTCACAATATTTGCAGCGATAAACTTCCTTCTCTTCGTCCGCAAGCACGAAGATGTGAGGAAGTTCCTGCTCTATAGAGGTGATGCAGCGTGGATTCCTGCATTTGATGATGTTCTTGATTTCCTTTGGCAGTACCAGTTCTTTTTTATCTACAATTTCCCCATCCTTAATAACATTAACCGTGATATTGTGGTCGATAAAGGCAAGCACGTCCAAATCCAGCGTGTCGATATCACACTCCACTTTCAGAATATCTTTTTTTCCCATTTTATTGCTGCGGGCATTTTTGATGATTGCCACGGTACAGTCTAGTTTATCTAGCTGCAGATGGTGATAGATGGAGAGGCTTTTGCCTGCTGCAATATGGTCCAGAACGAATCCTTCTTCAATTTTTCCTACATTTAACATAGAGTACTCCCTTCCTATATGCGAAAACACATCGTTTATGTGAACTGTATCATTTTCTGATAATGTATCTGATTGGACAAGCTTGATAGTTAAGGCTATATTTTTATTTCGAGGAGCGTCAGAATCAGCGCCATTCTGACGTAGACACCGTATTTTGCCTGTTTGAAATATACTGCGCGTGGATCGTCATCTACTTCCACGGAAATCTCATTGACACGCGGGAGCGGATGGAGTACCAGCATATCGTCTTTGGCGAGAGACATTTTCTCTCTGTTCAGAATATAAAAATCTTTCAGACGAACGTAATCTTCTTCGTTGAAGAAGCGTTCCCGCTGTACCCTTGTCATATAGAGCATGTCCAGTTCGGGCATACAGTCTTCGAGCCGTATGACTTCCGAGTAGGCGATGCCGCGCTCGGTCAGCATATCCGTGATATAGTCCGGAACCCGCAGCTCCGGCGGAGAGATAAAAAGGAAACGGATATTAGGGTAACGGACCAGCGCATTGATGAGTGAGTGAACCGTTCTGCCAAATTTCAGGTCTCCACACAGCCCGATTGTGAAATTGCCAAGTCGCCCCTTTAGGGCACGGATGGTCATAAGGTCCGTGAGAGTCTGGGTAGGATGCTGGTGTCCGCCGTCCCCTGCGTTGATGACGGGGATGCCGGAGCGGGTTGCGGCTACCATGGGCGCGCCTTCCTTTGGATGGCGCATAGCGCAGATGTCCGCATAGCAGGAGATAATACGGATGGTATCGGATACGCTTTCGCCTTTGGAAGCGGATGAGGAGCCGGCGTCCGAGAAGCCCAATACCTGTCCGCCAAGATTCAGCATGGCGGCCTCAAAGCTGAGTCTTGTTCGCGTACTCGGCTCATAGAAGCAGGTCGCCAGCTTCTTTCCCTCACAGGCGTGAGCGTATTTGGCGGGATTGGCGGCGATATCGTCTGCAAGGTCAAACAGTTTGTCCAGTTCCTCCACGGTAAAATCCAGTGGATTCATTAAATGTCTCATAGATGTTCTCCTTTCATGATGTGTTCCAAAAAAATAGAAGAGATATGTCTCTTCTATTTTGATAATACATTATGATTGATATGACAATAAATCTTCAACAGCTTTCCTCTTGGGCGCTGCAGGTGATTCATCGGGATAGCCGACAGGAATCAAAGCGACAAGTTCTCTGTCTTCGGGAAGCTGTAACATTTCTTCAACGGCAGCCTGATCGAAGAGTCCGAGAATAACGGTGCCAAGACCCTGTTCATAGGCAGCTAAACAAAATGTCTGGGATGCAATGCCGGCATCGTACATCTGCCATCCGTCACCGCGGGGAGTGCTGTAGGAACCGTCACGTTCAAAGCCGCTGCGGTTTTTGATGATGGTTACGGCAATCAAAACAGGGGCATTGGAGATAATGGTGCCGTTACCCGGATAAATGGAAGTGCCTTCTTTGGCGATTCGCTCTTTCAGTTCACCCTCTATTGCGATGTAACGGGTAATCTGCGTATGTTTCCAGCTGGGTGCGTAGGAAGCGGTCTCAACAATCTGTGAAAGCAGCTCGTGAGAAACCGGTTCTGCTTTAAATTTGCGGATACTTCTTCGTCCCAAGATACAATCCTTTGCAATCATGCCATAACCCTCCTTATTGTGTGCATTATTTCACAAATAGCTATATTTTGTATATCATACCATAAACACGATATGGATTCAACAGTTTTTCATATTGTGGAATAAGTGGGGGTATGTTATAGTGGTAATGGAATTTACAGGCGCGTTGCCGGATGCTCCGGACGTAGAAGAAGTGAAGCACTGTCGGCGCAGAAACTCATATGGGAGGAAGGGGATTCTATGGAGGATGTAAAGAAAGAGACGCAGCAGGAGGAGAGCAGACAGACCGGAAATCAGCCGGAAGAAAACAAAGACGAAAAGAAATCTTACGTGGAGAGAAAACGCTGGCTGTTTTTCGGACTTCCGTTCACTTTTACAAAATATACGGTGACAGACGAGGTGATTACGGTCAACGACGGTTTGCTGAACACGAGAGAAAACGATTGTTATTTATATAAGGTGCAGGATGTGGAACTGCAGGTCAGTCTGGCAGAGCGGATTTTTGGGCTTGGCACGGTGGCATGTTATACGGGAGACAATACGCATCCACAGTTGTTCCTTACGCATATTAAGAATGCACGCGAAATTAAGAATTATATCCTCAAGGCATCGGAGGAGGCGCGCAGAAGACGCCGTACCTTGAATACGCTCAATATCGATGCGGAAGATATCGACGAGATTGATGCGGATTAACGTTGGCTGTGCTGATGAATGCCAAAAGGGCGCTCATAAGGAGTCCGGATGATGGAACTGTGGCGGAAGCCGTTGCCGGTGACTATTTGTCCAGAGACTCGTTTTCAAGCAGAAGGCGTTCAAATAGGAGTCCGGCGGCAAACCAGCAGGGGGCGTAGTCCAGACGGATGACTTTTGCGAGATTCCAGCGGGAATGTTCATAGTTCCAAGGACATAAGTCGCGTTTGCGAAGCCACATTCCCGTCAGAAATTCACCGGTGAAAATCATGCCTGTGTAGACCAGACCGCGGAATATAAAGTTGCGTCGGCGCATAAGGCGCGCCAGCGGAGCAAGCAGGGCGGCTAATCCGTAAATGGGAAACATCCAGACGGAAGTGGTGCACGGCAGTTTCAAATCTCTTTTGCGGAATGCATGAAACGCAGTGAAAATCATTTCTAGGAACCAGCCCAATAGTCCGCAGTGAATATAATTGTGGATTGTTTTTTTCATAACAGTAGCATACCCCGGAAGACGGAGCTTTAAACGGAAAGCTTTTGTTTATTTAGATATTTTGCATAGTTTCAGTAAGGAGGTGCGCGGATGAATTACAGGGAAGCAATGGAATATGTGGAAGAATTGCGTCAGTACGGCTGTGTCATGGGTCTTGACTCGATGCGCGAACTGTGCGCGCGCCTTGGCAATCCGCAGGAACAGCTGAAATGTGTGCATATTGCGGGGACCAATGGGAAAGGATCGGTACTTGCCTATCTCTCAACCGTATTGCAGACGGCGGGATACAAGACCGGCAGGTTTCTTTCGCCTGCGGTGACGGATTTTAGGGAGCAGTTTCAGGTGGACGGCAGGATGATTACCCAGTCCGGTCTGTGTAAGTATTTAGAGTCCGTCAGACAGGCGGCGGAGGATATGGCAGCCGAGGGGCTCTCGCACCCCACTGTGTTTGAGGTGGAAACTGCGGTGGCATTCTTATTTTTTGTGGATAAACAGTGTGATATTGTGGTGTTGGAGACCGGAATGGGAGGGGCGCTTGACGCCACCAATGTGATTACGAATACGCTGGCGGCGGTATTTACTTCAATCAGCATGGATCATATGGAGATGCTGGGGGACAG
This sequence comes from uncultured Lachnospiraceae bacterium, assembly GCA_947564735.1. Lineage (GTDB taxonomy): Bacteria > Bacillota > Clostridia > Lachnospirales > Lachnospiraceae > UBA3282. Next base: position 47,709 of record CANOEC010000030.1, read on the forward strand.
CTTGGAGAAGATTGCGACAGTTAAGTCCGGAATTATAAAAAACAAATGTTATGTAATAAGCGCAAAACAGCAGCCAGAGGCGATGAAGGCGCTCAGACAGGCGGCGCTTCTGCGGAAAGCGAAGTTTTATACGGCGGATGTGACAAGAGCCAAAAATATTCGTTACGGTATCACGAAGCAATCCTTTTCCTACGACAAGTATAAGAATCTGGAAATTACAATGCCCGGACAGTTTCAGATTGAGAATGCCGTGGTTGCGCTTGAGACGCTTGCTGCGCTTGCAAAGCAGGGGTTTCCCGTGCCGGAAGACAAACTGCGGCAGGGGTTTCTACAGACGAAGTGGAGAGGCAGATTTGACGTTATCGGTAAAAAGCCGCTTTTTATAGCTGACGGAGCGCATAATGAAGATGCAGCCGTTAAGCTGGCGGAGAGTATCAGGTTTTATTTTACAAATAGGAAAATCATATATATAATGGGAATGTTGAAGGATAAGGAATATGATAAGGTTATCCGCAGTACATATGAACTGGCGGAACATATCATTACGGTGACGCCGCCTATCGCAGACAGGGCGCTGCACGCCTATGAGCTGGCGCAGGCGCTGCAGGAATACCACGGTCGCGTGACAGTGGCGGACAGTGTGCAGGAGGCTGTGGAGATGGCATATTTGCTGGCTGGTCAGGACAAGGAAAGCGTGATAGTGGCTTTTGGTTCGCTCTCTTATCTGGGTGCACTGATGAACGTGGTAGAACATAGAGATACAATCAGGAGAGATTCTCATGGTAGATCAGAAAAAGATTGAAGAAGCGGTACGGCTTATGCTGGAGGGCATCGGGGAAGATGTGACAAGAGAAGGACTGGTGGATACCCCCAACAGAATTGCACGTATGTATGAGGAAATTTATAAGGGAATGGATGAAGACGTCTCGAAGCACCTAACGAAGACCTTTGCAGTGGACAGTAATGAGATTGTGGTGGAGAAAAATATCACCTTCTATTCAGTCTGCGAACATCATATGCTCCCTTTTTACGGAAAGGTGCATATTGCCTATCTGCCGGACGGAAGGGTGGCTGGCTTAAGCAAGCTGGCGCGAACGGTGGAAGTGTTTGCCAGAAGATTACAGATACAGGAGCAGATGACGGGGCAGATTGCCGAGGCGGTCATGGAGTATTTGAAGCCGCAGGGTGTAATGGTGATGGTGGAAGCGGAGCATATGTGCATGACGATGCGCGGCGTGGCGAAGCCCGGCAGTCAGACGGCTACGATGGCGATGCGTGGGTGCTTTGAGGACAATTTGCGGCTGCAGCAGTATTTTTTTGAAATGATAAGGCGGTAAAAGGCATGCACAATGATAAAAGTCTGCAAATAAAAGTCAAGCAGAAATTGAAGAACTTTGAAAATTTTATGC
>CANOEC010000031.1 GCA_947564735.1 uncultured Lachnospiraceae bacterium
AAAGACATTTTGCAATCGAAGGCAGGCAATAAGAATATTTTACCTTTCAAGACTGATTTTATAATTGTGCAATTGCATTCAAATAATATATGGTGTATGATGTATTATGTATTATTACAAGATAATCTGCTCCGCAGATTATCTTGGGAAGAACCTTCGGTTCTTCCACATTTGTCGAAATTTCCTATCATATAAAAATTGAGCTTCGCTCAATTGCGAGATTTGCTTCGCAAACTCGTGCACAAACGGAGAAATTTCCTATTACATAAAATAATTTAGTCAAAACGCAATTTTATTCTAAGCCCGCGTTTTGCTAATACCGACTATATTGACATTCATGATTGAAGTCATTTCATCCAGCACAAAGGAACCTACGCATAATTATGAAGGAAACTAATTTTCTACACAGAATGTACCAGAATATCTGCAAAGACACCGGCGAACAAAACGAATCAGCGAAGCTTATCGTAGTCGTGCGTCTTCTGATTCTCACCATGATTATCTATTCTCTCATCAACAGCGGACTTTGTCTGTTTGCTTCCCATACGGGAGGTCTTGTTTTCTGTCAGATATCTGCAGTGTTATTTCTGGCTATTTTTGTATTATCATACCATGGACGTACGTTCGTCTCATTCTGTACGCTGAACGCCTATATCCTAGTCTGGATTATCTTTAACATTTACATGTTTGGATGGAACATCGGCGTGCAGCACTTTATCATCGTACTCCTCATCGCATGTTTCTTCGCCAAATATAAACACGCGGCAATCAAGATTTCCTATGCTCTGGCACTATGTATCCTGCGTATCTTCCTGTTTTTCTATTGTCAGGACAATGCCCCGCAGATTACTTTGAGCGCCAGATTAAACAATGCATTCCAGATTGTGAATACCATCGCTATCTTCTTTGCAATCTCGCTGATTGCCTACATCTTCAGTACCGATACTCAGACGTTGGAATACAAGCTGGTAGAATACAATGAGCAGCTCAAGAAGCAGGCAAGCATCGACCCTTTGACCGGACTTTATAACAGACGGCGTACACTGGAATATCTGGAGAAGCTGTTCAAGGCTCCGGAACACCAGATCAGCATTTGTCTGTGTGATATCGATTTATTCAAACGTGTCAACGATACTTACGGACATGACGTGGGCGACATCGTACTCAAGAAGATTGCGGAAACATTCCGCAAGGAGCTTCCATCGGGCACCTTCATTTCCCGCTGGGGCGGCGAAGAATTTCTGTTAATCTTCCCGATTTCAAACGGCGACGAAGCCAATGTATTTCTTGGTACGCTGAGGCAGAAGATAAAGGAAATCGTCTTTGACGGCGGCAGCGAAACCTTCTCCGTATCCCTAACCTTTGGTCTGGTAGAACATGATTTCCACAGCGATCTGACTACCATACTGAAACAGGCGGACGAAAAATTATATTATGGCAAAGAGCACGGACGAGACCAGATTGTTTTTTAATCTGGTCTTTTTCATGATTCTTTTGTCCACTTCATATATTAATACAAATCTACACGGAAGGTATTGTCTTGAAACGTGTTTTATCTATCAAACAATGGGCGGTGACTCTGATTCTGTTTGCCGTCTTTATCACCGCCACTCTGCTTGGTTATTCACATTTTCACGCAGACGCAGAATTTGAAGCCTTTGCAGAAAAGTTTTTCCTACAGGAAATGCAGGGAAACCCGATTCATTTTCACTATTCTGTAGACGACCCTTCAAAATACCATATTGATGAAGCCGCTATAAAAATGCCGGTCTATCACGCGGGGGAAGCGGCAAATGACAGTTATGCCCTGTCGCTTATTTCAGAGCAGCTGGACAAATATTGCCGCATGAACCTCTCGGACAGCAATCGCTATCTGTGCGAGTTAATGCGCTCTTACATAGATACGGTCAGCCGCACCGCTGCGCATCCGTATTTCTCCGAGCCCCTCTCCCCCTCCTCCGGCGCACCGTCCGAGCTTCCTATTCTGTTGGCGGAATACCGGTTTGACACCGCAAAAGATGTAGAGATGTACTTGTCCATCCTTTCACAGATTCCGGACTATTTTGGCGGTCTGATTATATATGAGCAGGAAAAAGCCGACGCCGGTCTTTTTATGTCCGATTCCACAGCAAGCAAGGTCATACGGCAATGCACCAGTCTGATGAATCCATCCCTGTTGGAAAATAACACCCATTTTCTGGAAACCACATTTTTAAGCCGCCTGCAGCCTCTCGTCGAGCAGGGTCTAATTACAAAAGACGAGGCAGTTTCCTATCAGTACAACAACCACCGTCTGCTGACCACTGTGGTTGCCCCTGCCTACGAATATCTTGCCGATGAACTGACGCTTCTTATGGGGAACGGACGCGATACATGCGGTCTTGCACACAAAGACGGCGGCAGAGAATATTATGAAGCGCTGCTTCGTCTGCAAACCGGATCCTATCGCGACATTGCCGGAATCAAGCAGCTTCTTTACCGTGACCTGACATCCAACTATGATGCCCTGCGCCATCTAGTGGAAAATGATGCGACGCTTCGCAATCAGCTGTCCGCAGAGCCGTCGTTGCTGCCGGAAATGTCTCCCGAAGAAATGCTTTCTTACTTGGAAACTTCCATACGGCAGGACTATCCTGCTATTCCCACAGATAACAATGACGAACCGATTCACTGCGCCATCAAATATGTGGACGACAGTCTGGAACCGTACACTGCGCCGGCATTTTATATGACACCGCCTTTAGACAATGTACTGGATAACACGATTTATATCAATGCATTGGATACCGCCGATGATTTGTCACTCTTTACAACGCTGGCGCACGAAGGGTATCCGGGGCATCTCTACCAGACCGTTTACAGCCAGCGTTTCCGGAACCGTTCCGATATCACGCCGTTATGCAGCGTACTCTACTATGGGGGATATATAGAGGGATGGGCGATGTACGCAGAACTGTCCTCCTACGACTATGCAGTAGAATTAGCCTCCAAAACGCATCCGGAAGCTGCCGGATATTATCTCGCCTGCCGACTTGACCGTCAGATTCAGCTCTGTCTCTATTCTTTGCTGGACATTGCCATACACTACGACGGCGCTTCCCTTGAAGACGTGCGGGAAATCTTCGCCTCCCTCGGAACGGCAAATGATGAAACCGTAAAAGCGGTTTATGAATACATTGCAGAGGAACCGTGCAATTATCCGAAATACTATCTGGGCTATCTGGAAATCACAGAATTAAAAAAACAGGCGATGGAAATCTGGTACAATGACCAGACTCCCGACGCCTGCGTCCCTTCCGACTTTCCTTACCGTTTCCATCAATTTATATTGGAAAACGGGCCGGCTGATTTTCAGACTTTATCAAAGCAGCTACAATCCGTCAATTAGTCTGAAAAAAACACAAAAGCTTTGTGAGGGCTTTCTCCAGAACCACCTGTTCTTCCTCCGTCAGTTCCTCCAAGACAGAGTCTATCATATGCTCATGGAACTTGCTGTGATGGAGATAAGCCCGCTTACCCTTCTCCGACAAGGAGACTAATACTACACGCCGATCCTCCTCACTCCTTGTTCTGTACACATAGCCCTTCCTGACCAGACTGTTGACAGCTATGGTAAGCGTCCCTGTTGTGACTTCCATCAGGCGCGCCACTTTCGTCATGTTTTTCGTTCCCTCCATGCCAATCGCTTCAATCACATGCATGTCATTGGTCGTAACGTCTTTGTACTCACCTGTACGGAGCGCACGCTCTTCAATCATATTAATATCCCGGAACAATCTGACCAGTACTTCATTCAGTGTATGATTAATATCCATAGTATTTTCCATTCCAAAACACATCTAACATTTCATATCTCCCAAACACTTCCACGGTCAGACGCATCTGACCGTGGGAGCGCTCCTCGGATTCATTTTAACAAAAAATAGTTTGAGAGTCAAATTATTCATGAGGGACTCCCTTGAAAACTGAATTTATAAAATTTATTTTATACTTTCTTTCTTTTTTCTTTCGATATTTGACACATCCCATTCACAATTACAATGTATAGTAATAATTGTAGTTGGGGAATACATATTAACAATGATTCTAATCTACACTTTATAGGAGCCGCCGGTGCTGCTTCGGTGCTGACCGGCTTCGACTAAACATAACAATGGTGTCTTACAGACATCATGTTGACATACATTGAGTTTACACATTTCTATCCTTCTCACACACAAACGGCGCTCATGCGAGTGCCGTTTGTGTATATTTGTTGAATAAAGTTATATATAAATCAGACAAGGATACCCGCCAGCACAATACTCGCCACGACTCCTGCCAAGGTTGCAAGCAAAGCCCCTGTCAGCGTGTATCTGGTCCTCGTCACCTTTGCCGCCAGAAAATAAACCGACATCGTATAGAAAATCGTCTCCGTGCAACTCATCATAATAGACGTCGTCATGCCAATTAAGGAATCCGGTCCGTGGTTCTTGAAAATATCCAATACAAGCCCCGTAGCCGCAGAAGAAGAAAACATCTTAATCAGAATCAACGGTACAAGCTCCGATGAAAATCCCATCTTAGAAGTAATCCCTGCAAAAAGACCGCCAAGAAAATCTAAAAATCCCGATGCACGCAGCACCCCAACCGCTACCATCAGTCCAATCAAAGTAGGCATAATACGGACTACCGTGTAGAATCCGTCCTTCGCTCCTTTAATAAAATCTTCATATACGTTACTGCGCGCCGCAATGCCATACGCAACAATATAAAATATAATGACCGGAATAATAATATTGGAGATATTGGATAAAACCGCAACCATGAACGACACTCCACAAAAAACTGCACAGATTATTAATATAATCTATGCAGCCTTATTGTATCATATGCTTTGGTCACGCTTTCTGTGCATATTCCGCACTACCGCCACCTCAGATGCCGCCATAATGGCACCCCATACTGCCGTCTTCTCACCGCAGAATCATTCCGCCTTTGTTTTCTGCACGATGTTTCTCGCCACATACACTCCGCTCGCCGATGCATGAGAGAGAGAATGGGTCACGCCGCTGCCGTCACCGATAATGTAAAGCCCACTGTATTTTGTCTCCAGATGCTCGTCTATCTCCACTTCCATATTGTAGAACTTTACTTCCACACCGTACAAAAGCGTGTCGTCATTTGCCGTACCCGGTGCAATCTTATCAAGCGCATAAATCATCTCTATGATGCCGTCAAGAATACGCTTCGGCAATACAAGGCTTAAGTCACCCGGCGTCGCCGACAGCGTGGGCTCTACCAGCCCCTCCGCAATACGTTTCGCATTGCTGCGCCTTCCTCTCACCAGATCGCCGAAGCGCTGTACAATCACACCGCCGCCAAGCATATTAGACAATCGGGCGATACTCTCGCCATATCCGTTGCTGTCCTTAAAAGGCTCCGAAAAATGCTTCGCCACGAGCAGCGCAAAGTTCGTATTGTCTGTCTGTTTATCCGCACCCTCATAACTGTGCCCGTTCACCGTCACGATGCCGTTCGTATTTTCATTGACGACAATGCCGTGCGGATTCATGCAGAACGTCCTCACCCTATCCTCAAACTTTTCCGTGCGATACACAATCTTGCTCTCATACAGCTCATCCGTCAGATGGGAAAAAATCACTGCCGGAAGCTCCACCCTGACGCCAATATCCACACGATTAGACTTTGTTTCGATATGCAGCTCCTCGCACACTCTCTCCATCCATTTGCTGCCGCTTCGCCCGACAGATATGACGCACTTATCACACTCATAAGAAGCTTCCTCACAGACCACGCGATATCCTGTCTCCGTATTTTCCACCGTTTTGACCGGCATATCAAAGTAAAAGTCCATCTTATCTTTCAATACGTCATAAAGATTTTTTAATACAATAAAATTGATATCCGTCCCCAAGTGGCGCACGGAGGCGTCGAGCAGATTCAGTTTGTTTTGCAGACACAGCTTCTTAAAATGGCTTCCCGCTGTCGAGTACAGTCTCGTGCCCTCACCACCATATTTCAGATTAATCTCGTCCACATATTTCATAAGCTCAATTGCCTGCTTCTTACCTACATGCTCATACAATGTACCGCCGAAATCATTCGTGATATTATATTTTCCATCCGAAAAAGCGCCCGCACCGCCAAATCCGCTCATAATGGAACAGCTTTTGCAGCGCACGCAGCTCTTGACTCTATCGCCGTCAATCGGACAATGCCTGTCTTCCAGCGCATGACCTGCCTCAAACACCGCAATCTTTAAATTGGCATCCTGCTGTACCAGCTCATATGCAGTAAAAATACCGCCCGGTCCCGCACCGATAATAATTATGTCATATTTCATCAAAATAACCATGCCCCTTTCTTAACCTGTCCTCCATATCAGCGCAGTCTGTCGCAGTGACACGTGATGAGAAACTCGCGAAGGCGATTCCTCATCCACAATCAGGACTATGTACTGTTACTGTCTGATAGGGTATCTCAATACCACTCTTTTGAAATTCCTCAATCAAGGCAATTCTAATATCACTGCACGCTTTGAAACTGTCATTGAGATTCTCTGTCCAGATCGTCGTCTTTAAAATAACGCCGTTTTGCGTATATCCACTTGCCGTAACGGCATTCTGTTCCGTATTCAACGTCAACTCATGCTGTACGCATACCCTGCGCATAATACGTATCGCTTCCTCGATATCCGCACTGTATGCAATCTCTACCTCAACAAAGTTGCCTACATTTGCAGTGTAATTCGTATTGATGATAACAGAAGAATCCATGATAGAGTTCGGGACGATACAGCTCTCTCCATTAAACTGGTCGATTACCGTATGACGTATCATAACATCTTTGACAATTCCTTCTGCAATGATGGTTCCGCCTTGCATGACCCTTATCTTCTCATCCACATTATAAGGTCTCGACGCAGAAATTGACAGACCGCTTATGACATTGCCAAGCGCCTGCTGAGCCGCAAAAGTGGCGATTGCAATAATCAGGGAACCGCTCTGCAGAAGAACCTTACTGATATCCTTCGTAATCTCAAACTGTTGTGCAAGACTGTATATGATAATAATATCGAGAATGACTTTTACCACACCTTTTGAAAAACGCAGGTGAACCGCTTTGGTCTTTCTTGCCAGAAACCTAAAAATTAAATTAATGATATTATTCAAGACCAATGTAACAAGGACAAATATACATATTTTTACGATGGAATCCATAGCCCCTCTCCTCTTGCTTGATTTTACCATCTCAGAGTCTTCGTTTTTTATTATACATCATCTGCATACACTTTAGAAATATGATTTCTACATTCCACTTTTAAAATTTAAATTCATTGTTACGAACTTCCTATTCCACTATTTTCATTCTACAAATCTATTTTTATGGGAAAAGCGTTTGTATCCAAGCAGACACAGAAAAAGTCAGCCAACCTGCCAACAGACATCGACAGGTTAGCTGACTGAAAACATACTATGACCGGATATTCAACTTGGCAAACAAATCTCCGAGACTGGTTCCAACACTCTGTCCAGAATCATACTGCTTCACGTCAATACTTTCCATCTCCTCCGCCTGCTGCTCTTCTACTGCTTTCATGCTGAGCGAAATCTTTCCGTCATTCGTATTCAGAACTTTAACCTTAACTTTGTCGCCAACCTTAAGTACCTCTGAAGGCTTCTTAATTCTTCTTGCGCAAATCTGGGAAATGTGCACCAGACCGCTCAGACCGTCCTTCAAATCTATGAACGCGCCATAAGTCTGCAGACTTTCCACCGTGCCTTCCAAAACCGTTCCGGGCACAATCATCGCAACCTTGTGGTCATGTTCCTCCTTTGCCTTTTCCCTTAAAATTTCTCTTGCCGAGAGCACCAGCTTCTCCTTCTTAGCATCAACTGTAATCACCCTCACTTCCAGCGTATTTCCTTTGTACTCTTCCAGATTTTCCACATAGGAAAGGTCAAGATGGGATGCCGGAATAAATCCTCTGATACCCTCCAGATAAGCGACCACGCCGGCATTGACAACCTCGCTTACCTTAACGCTGACATTCTTTTTTTCCTCCATGTAATTCGCGAGCACCTCCCATGCAAGCACAGCGTTCGCCTCTCTTCTGGAAAGAAGAATATTGCCCTGTCCGTCATCCGTCTTAACAACAGACGCCTCAATCACATCCCCTTCATGAACATCCGTCATCAACGAAAAATTGGGGTCATCACTCATATCCGAAGCCTTGATAATCCCCTGTGTATAATACTTGAGATCCAGCGTCACTTCCTCCTCATTCACGTCAATCACGATCCCTTTGATTACATCGCCTTCATTGATTGTGCGGAAAGACGCTTCCAATTCTTTTTCGTAGTCCTTCATTGTTTCTTCCATAGTCGTTATCTCCATATTCATCATTCCCGTGACAAGTGCCAGATAGATGCGTTGTCCGGGTATTTTGCTTTTTCATAGTATAGCACATTTTTGTGAGGGAAACCATATGAAGTTATAAACGCAGTTTCGACCGAAAGAATTAATAAAAACCTTATTAATGACTTTAGTCAGTCAAACCAAATACAGCAATGATTTTGAAAAAAATTGAAAAGAAGGACTTCTTTGAGGCGGAAAATTCGTGTCGCCATACACCGGAAATGATTAGCACGAGATGCGAGAGCAGGCACGATTACCAAAGAAGTCAACCTGTTTCATTAGTTTTCTTAAATGGAACTTAGGATGGTCCTGCATTTATTTTTCTACCTACACATTTCATAATGAAATATTATAATTCATGCGCAATATATAACATGAAATCCGGATGATGCAGATGTCCCGCGGATAAAATATATGCGGTTCGGACATCTCCTTAGAATCATGCAAAGTATAAATCAAACGCATTTGCCCTCGCAACATCAATCTGCTGCTGTATCAGCTCTTTAATGTTTAGGCTTGTGTCAAATAAAATATTTAAGATGCATTCTTTTTTGCTCGATTAATTCGCTGTAATATACTTGCACAAAAAAGTGCAAGTAAAGAGAGCGAATTGCAAAGCTGTTCATACAACTGCTAGTCGCAATAGCAAGTGTAATTTCTTCCATAGCCGCTTTGATACTCGCCCTCAAGTGAATTAAGAAATGGGGAAGGAAACTTCCCTCTCTTAAAAAGCTTATCACATTGATAAACTATTGTAAAACGAAAAAGACTTTTTTTGCGCCACTTTGTTGATTATTACAATCATCACATTTCTTTTGACTATACCAGAAATACGGAATACGATTTATGAGACTAGAAGACCGGGTATCCTTGATTGGCAAAAGCGTCCCATTCGGAATCCGGATATATGTTTATGTATCCTGCAAAATTGCCTTGATATTCCGCAGCTAAAGCGATGGACTTACCCTGCGCTTGATGGGCATGCCGCATTTCATATTTGCCTATGTCTGAGTCCCAGCCTTGGACAATTTTTGCCTGCCTCTTTCTCAATTTATCCGCAGTCTGAACAATGCGCCAATCAAATCTATTGGTCTTATCTGTTCCAACCATAGCGTAAATTGGTAATTCTCCGTTTGAATCTTATCAATTAAGGTTTCTTCGAATAATTCTGCCATCAGCTTTTCAGCCAAATGCAGATAATCCATCGGTTCATCAGTTTTTAGTGTAAAACATTGTACCAGCAAATAAGTCAGTGTATGAAGCTGTGCTTCGGAGTGCAGTGCGGTCAGCTTCGTCACATCGCTGGAATATTTGTCAATCTGAATATACCTTGTCCGGTCTACGGACACATATTGACAGACGTAAAAAGCTGAGCCTGTGTCCGGCGAACAAAATTTCCTGTTTTGAATCAGACAGTCCGCCTCAAAAGCCAAATTATGTAATTCCTTATTACCTGCCAGTTCTTTTGCCTGAGCGGTCACATCGTGGATCTTGTAGTCTTCCATCATCAGACACAAATCGGCGTATTGCAGGTATTCCCCAGACCCGCCGATAACCAAAATCGTAGATATACCCATCTGTTTATATATACCGCACACTCTGTCGGTAAAGGGAATAATAGGCTCCTTTTTTACTAACTGGCGAATGACACTGTCCCGAATCATAAAATTGGTGGCGCTGGTGTCCTCATCTATTAAGAGCAGTCTGCTTCCTGCATAGATAGTCTCCAAAATATTGACTGCCTGTGACACACTTCCACTGGCATGTGTTGTTTCAAACCGTCTAAAATCATTTCCCATCATACCGTTTTGGAAAAACAAGGATAAATCCGTCTCCTGAACAGTTCTGCCGTCTTCCGCATATATCTTGGTGCTGCTGGGAAGAGAAACAACATACTCCCTGCCGTCCCCCGGAATATGATGATAAATTCCTGTTTCTAAGGCATCTAACAGGGTACTTTTGCCGGAATATCCGCCACCGGTTATGACCGTAACTCCTTCCGGTATCGCCATGCCGGATATCCTGTAGCCATCTGCGAAGCAGACCTTTTTTTGCAAATTTTTTGGAGAAAGAAATGCCACTGCATCCCGCATTGGCTTCGATGTCTCGCCTTGTCTTGGCAGGATGCTTCCATCTGCCACAAATGCAACAGCATGGTTTTTTACTAACCATTCCTTTAATTCCACCTGATGCGCATAGGTTTTTACTTGCTCTGCAAATGCTTCATAGTCCAAAGTCTGTATTCCATGTTCTATCACCTCTAAAATATGCCGAATCGACTTAAACGCACTCTTGGCATTTACTACAACGCCATTTATCAAAGGCATGAAAACAAGAATCCTCAATACATAGCCTGTTTTTTCTTCAGAATAGAGCAAACCGCTCCTTCTTAGGATACATTCGTTAGTACGCTGGATTTCAAACCTTGCCTTTTCTCTGGAATCCTTGTGGTCGTTTTTTAATCCATCCGATACCTGTCTGATAAGCGGCGACAAACTTCGCAGCAGATAGTCTTCACAGGGAAGCTTATCCCTACTGTTGATTTTTATCAACTCTTCCGGAATATTAATCAGCAGGTTCATGCGTTCCGGATGACGCATTCCTGTGCCTGCAAAGCGAAAACGCAAATCATGAAAGGTATAGACTTTCTCATCTTCTATGGGTTGTCCGCTGCTGCTGACGCTTTCGATATAAATATGTCTATCCACATACAGCCATCTCAGTTTCGCCTTGTTTTCGCCATGAAGGCCTATCAAAATACTTTTAAATTTGTTCACTCCACATTCTCCTTTTCTGCAAAATGGTAAATTACTCTAATAAGTTCCATAAATTCCGAATCAGGACAACCAGTGTACAACAAAAAGAAAAGCTGTAAAGTGAGCACAAGAAAATCGCTTCGCGATTATCTTGGGAAGAATGCAGAGCATTCTTCCACGCCTTGGAGAAATTTCCTATTATAGAACAAAATGCCTTCGGCATTATGTTCGGAAGAAATTTCCTAGAACATAAAAAGACCGTGACTTGCAATGCCACGGTTTCCAATTGAACAGAATAGGACAAACAACCCAATTTCTATTTTTCAGCAGTCCGGAAGGCATTCAAAACGGCATATGCATTTTTTTGATCGTTACATCTGATTGTCATTTTTATTACCTCCAATCTGTATATTGTCTTCTATTAAGATACGGCAGGAAAACACAGTTGTCAAGATAAATTTGAATTTGAGTTCCCCGAAATTTAATGTGAATTTTATTGTAAAGACAGGCGCTTTTTTGTATAATTGAGGTGTGGCATGAGTAGGCTATATCGTATCTTTTGTCACAGATTTTAAGAAACCGAGGTGATAAGGTGCAGGACAATACAAAGCAGACACAGGAAGTTATGGCAAAGCGTACAGCAAAAATAGTGTATTCCTTGACCTTTTTCAAAATAAGAGTTACCTGTTAGAACTATATAAAACTCTTCACCCAGAGGACACCACAGTGACAGAAGACTCATTGACCGATGTGACGATAGAAAATGTGTTGACCGACAATCTGTATAATGACTTAAGCTTTATTGCCAATAATAAGCTAATGATTCTCATAGAAGCACAATCTATTTGGACATTGAATATCATAATACGGGCATTGCTGTATCTGGCACAGACCTACCATGATTATTTTGAACGCACAAACCAAAACTTATACAAACGCAAGAAAGTGAAAATGCCGAAGCCGGAATTATATGTGGTATATGTGGGCAATCATAAGAATATGCCCGATGAAATATCCCTGTCAAAAGAGTTTTTCGGTGGCGCTGATATTGCCATTGATGTAAAAGTCAAAGTTATTAGTGAGAGTGATACAGACAGTATCATCAATCAGTACATCATATTTTCAAAAGTGTATGATGAGGAAGAAGTTATGCGTTCTTATATCAAGAGTGAGCGTTATGAAGCAGAGCAAAACAAAGTTAAAGAAAAAGCAAGTCTTATGCTTAAAAATGGTAAAATCACAGTAGATGAAATGCCTATTTTTTCCCAGAATTATCTAGCGAAGATATCAGAAAGATTGAGGCAGAGATTATGCAGTTGGCATAAACAAATATCAATTTAATATTAAAATAACAGCGTAAAGGCGCATGGAAACAGTAAATTGTAAACCATGTGCCTTTTTTGCGTCCAAAAGGAGGACCATGAGCGATAATATTCAGACCAACACCACAGAGCGATTAGCACCTTGTTTGCAAAAGAAGATTGATAAAACAACCCATTTAGTCGAGGTACATTTTTCCGATACAAGTACCCAAAGCGTGAAGAATAAATTAAAGCGTGTTATTCTTCATAATTTACAGCATGGAAAACAGAACAAACCAAGAAAAAGTGATGAAAAATAATGAATACATCCTTGAAAAGTCGCAACAGGAGTGACGGCGGTATATATTTTTAAAGAAATGGAGTCCGTGATTTCAATCCACACTCCCACAAAGGGAGTAACCAGAACAGCCGCTCCCGTTATCGGATATTTTTGCAATTTCAATCCACACTCCCACAAAGGGAGTGACTAGGAGGGGCATCACCGACGATCATGATCGTGCTATTTCAATCCACACTCCCACAAAGGGAGTGACGCGAAAGTACGGTTATGTCGTTTGCATGGGATTTAATTTCAATCCACACTCCCACAAAGGGAGTGACGAAGATTTTTATATTGTAGGTGCTGATGCAGTGCATTTCAATCCACACTCCCACAAAGGGAGTGACTGTTATTACAGGTTCATCCCCCTGCGGCTCGTGGTATTTCAATCCACACTCCCACAAAGGGAGTGACCCTTCACTGATATACGGTTCTGACAGATCTATCCAATTTCAATCCACACTCCCACAAAGGGAGTGACCAGCTTTACCGTAAACCTCTCATTCGGATCCACGATTTCAATCCACACTCCCACAAAGGGAGTGACAGCAAAAATCACCTAAAACTATAAGTATAAAGATTTTTGTTTAGGCAATACTTACAATACCAGCACTGCCTGCTATATATCAATATAAATTTTATCGTACGATAACACCTTTTATGTGGTGCGAACCTCCCCACATATTATGTGAGATTTCTCTTCGCACCAACTCATATCAAGAGAACCCCCTCGGCTTCATAAGTTGCCTTCGTACCAAAATGCTCCACTTTGGTCTGATAATTATTTCCCAGATAATAAAATCGCAGACTATCCTCTTTGTCATTAATTAAAGAAACCAACCGAGCCTTTAACTGTAATAATTGTGATGCATCTAATACACACTCAAATACCGAATTTTGAACTCTTTGTCCATAATTGACACATTCTTTTGCAACTTTACGAAGACGGCTCTTTCCTGCTGCACTCTGCGTAGAAACATCATATGTAATTAATACCAACATTCAAACACCTACTTCCATAAAAAGGGCGGATACTCGTCCACATCGCCCCGAACCGCTCTTGCCAGCAAAAGGGCTTGTATATAGGGAACCAGCCCCCACTCAATCTTTTCCTTTAAAAACGGATGCGTTAATGTTTCCTTCTTATGCTTCTGCCATGCACCAAAGAATACTTTTCTACCATCGTCATTTAAGAGAACTGCTCCGTCTTTTTGTTTTTCAAAATGTATCGTTTGTATTGCTTTCGTGTTTACCAATGTTAAGACAAACCGATCAACTAAAATTGGTCTCAGTTCCTCCATCAAATCGAGTGCCAGAGACTTACGCCCCGGTCTGTCGCCATGCATAAAACCTACGTATGGATCAAGCCCAACACTTGATAATGCATTTGCACAATCACCTGCAAGGATTGTATATGCAAATGATAATATTGCATTGATATTGTCAAGCGGAGGTCTGCGATTTCTTGTTGTAAATGCAAAGTCCTCTTTCTGATTTAATATCATATCATTAAAGACAGAAAAATATTGTTCCGCTGCTTTCCCTTCGATTCCACGCAATACTTCCAGTCCGGAAACAGCATCTATTTTGGGCAGTGTATCATATAAAACATTTGATATAGTCTTCAGTTTCTCTGCGTCCACACGATATGCGTGATCACGCAAGGTCCGTTCTATGCTCCACCGGCTATTAAAGACTTTTCCGACAATCATATTTTTTGCATAAACAATACTCCTACTATCATCATCTGATATCCGATACTGTTCTTTCCTAAGCAGCACATTTCCATATTCTTTTCCGACCACTCTGGCTAAAAAGGATCCTCTCGGAGAGAAAAAGCTCATTCCAATCTTCCGCTCCGCACAGGCACCCATCAAAGCCGGACTAGCCCCTTTATAGGTGAAGCATATAATGTTTTCTAATGTATGAAGCGGAAATCTGCCCAATGTTTTCTCGCCATCCTGTATGACAATATTTTCTCCGTCAAGCGTTAAATAACAATTTTCTGTCAGAACATACAAAGTATTTAATAATTTACGCACATCACCACTCCTACTAAAATCTACAAATGTACCTGTCCCTAAAGGATTGCATCCTTTTCCCTTATGCCTTGTTCAATATATTCTCTGACTTTCATTGCCTTTTGCAATTTGGGTATGCACAAATTTTCCAACGAGCAGGCTTTACATTTTTTTGTCGCTTTAACATTGGGTGTATAACCTTTATGAAATAAATCATGCATTTCTTTCGCCGTTTTTTGGACTTCTTCTCTCAGAACATCCGTAAATTCTATACGACTGCGCCGCCTGTTCTCTCCATAATACAGATAACCTCCCTGTATATCTATCTGTAACATTTCTTCAAGGCAGATTGCCTGTGCGCATAGCTGCAATTCGTCCGCATTATTTTCTTTGGGCGTTCCATGCTTATACTCAATCGGCACCGGACTCCAATTTCCGTCATACCCAAACAAACTGATGCCTTTTTCATCTTGATGAAATTCCACAACATCACACTGTCCGCTAAGTCCCAGTTCACGCGAAGAAACTTTCATTCCCCTAACAATCAGCAAATTCCCTCTTTTTTCAAAGGAATCTGTATCATGCGCCTTCTTATGCATTAATTCTCCGGCAGTTGTTCTATAGTTCTCCGCCCATTGCTGCTCGATATGAATCATCGCCCATTGTCTTCTGCAAAAAGCAAAGTGCTGGATTCCGGAAAGCATCAAATAGTCTTCTTCGGCGTACATAATCAAATACCTTCTATTTCTTCAAGCACTAAATCCGGTAGGGAATCAACTACTACATCATAATCTTCAAACTCTTTCGGATTATCTGTTTTTGAAGTAACTTTTACAAGTCTATGAACCTTTGCAGAAGAATACTGACCCATAGGACAGTTGTGTCTCCACCAATAAACTTTACAAACTTCCATGCTGCCATCCGGTCTTGCAGAGGAACTATCATTGACGAATAATGTACGCAACGCCTCTTTGATTTTGTCCGCATCCTCCTCATCAAACCCCGTCTTTTCGGCAAGCTGATGGTTAATACTGCCTTTAATGACATATAATGCGGAATCTATCTTATGCTTCATCCCCATGGTATCAGATGATTTCTTCTCTTTTGTTTCACTGTTGACACTTTTGGTTATCTGCATACTGTCAATAGACACTGGTAGTATACTGAACGCTGAATGAATAGAAACCGGTCCCCTCACGCCAACGGACACACTATCATCCTTAAATGCAAAAACTTGTCCAAAACTACGTACATCAATCCATGTTTCGCACGCCGCTTTCGCATAAGCTTCTTTATCTTTCTCCTTTAATGCTTTCTGCATATCTGCATTGCTCTTTGCTCTCTCTGCAAGGCTCCTACATCCATCGTCAGCCCGCTCATCACTTTGTACAAAAATATTCTCACCCATATCCTGTAATCTGTTTCTAATTTTTCGTTTAATACATACATCCGAAATTTCGCCGAAACCGTCATATGTTTCCCTCGGTCTGTTTCCGTTTAGCGGATCGCCGTTAGGATTCGCATTTCTAACCATTACCAGAACTTCAAAATCAATTTTGTTTGTAAATTCGCTCATGTTACTACCTCACCTTTCTCTTTGTTTATTCATTTGCCATCAAATTATATTTTCTACTGCTCTTTCTTCTGAAACGCCTTTTTCATATATTCCATCTGCTGATAATACGCAGGCAGATACATTTCCGTTAGCGGTTTATTGTTGAATTTACTCTCATCCAAATGTGCCATAATCTCTCCCGCCCATTGTTCAAACTTCATCAACTGATAATCATTTAATTTCCTCTCATATGCAACCAGATTTTCCTTAATGGTCTTTAACGTTCTTGCAGGTCTGCTGCTGTAGGCATTCCAGTAACGTTTTGCATTCGTGGTACGACGTTCTTTCACCTTGCCGTTCTCGTCATATTCAAACATTGCCCGCTGTTCCATATAATCATATACAGCCAATAGTCGTCCAAACAAAACGTTGCGGTCTCCCACATTATCATTCAGAAAATTATCCATTGTTTTTCCTCCTTGCTCATATTGAAATCGTATCATTGCGCAGACTACACAAAGCACATCGTTATACCAGACATAATCACTCATTGTCTGTGGCATGGACGCCTTGACTGCCGCTGCTTTCACTAAGTTGCGTGGTATCTCACATTCCTCACGGGTTATACAAGGCAACAGCCTTTTTACGGTCGCTCTAAGCAGCTTTCCATCCGCCTCCAGCCATTCAGACCGCTGTACACCATATGCTGCGAGAGCCATATCTCTGGGTGACGGTGTACATTCACAAGTAATTCTCCTTTTACCTTCTTCCTCTGTTCCCACCTTTACCGTCCTACGCCATTTACAGTGCTGCTGCCAGTTTAATACCGCATCCATATACTGTTTTCCGCCCATCTCATCATAATAGACCACGGAAAGACGCCCGGTCGTTGCCGCGTCCAATGCAATAACCGCCACGCGGTCGTCAACTCTAATTTCCCCCGCATATCCGTTTACTGCCGTGTTAAATTGCTCTGCAAAAATTTTACCAGTATCACGTCTTTCCCTATCTGAATCTTCATATGTATCAAAATCATCGAAATCAAAATCAAAATTGTCGATCCCCTGATATGCATTGATGGAATCTTTCATCATATCCGGCACCTGCATGTCTCTATTGACCATAAAGCATACAATTGCCGACTCGTCACGTATATATCCCTGCTTCTGTATCAGCCACCGTAGCGCATTATGCGCCTTCTGAGATGTATCATATCCGATTGAAACCGCCTGCTCTTTTGCCGTGAATCTTCCTCTATAAGTAAAACCGGATTCGTCATTTCCTGAAATCAGCTTTGCTTTGTCAGCGCTGTTTCGTATTTTAGAAGGATGCTTGTCAGA
The DNA here is from genome assembly GCA_947564735.1 of uncultured Lachnospiraceae bacterium. GTDB lineage: Bacteria > Bacillota > Clostridia > Lachnospirales > Lachnospiraceae > UBA3282. The sequence goes on from CANOEC010000031.1 coordinate 17,735, forward strand.
GCAGGCTTCCACCTTCCCGGAGACATAACACAACTTTTTTTCTGCTGTCTTATGTTGATAATATGTCTCATATTTTTTGTATAATTCTTGGTTTTGCCAAACTTCATGCGGCACAAGGCTTCCGGAAATTATAAATCGTACATTTGCCCCGGTTTGTCCCAGTCCTTGTATCTTAGTCTGGTCCGTCAGTTTGCCGTCACTATCTAGCACTAATACTTGACTTTTTACCAAATCATATATCAATGTTCCTTTCATAAGATATTGGTAAACTGCCCGAACCATGGGATGTGAATCTTCCGATTCTGCCCATTTCTGCAATTGTTCGATATATGCGTTGAAATATCCTTCTTTATCATCTCCTGTATAGGATGTATAGTCTCCCGCTATGTAACAAAGCTTATCGCAAAGCGGATGCGGTGCAATACCACTGCTTCTGGCTGCTGAATCCTCTGTAACCGGTATAATTGTGATGGCGTCTTTCCCCTTTTCAACCTTTTTTGCATCTATGAAATTGCCGTCCACATCAATTCTTACCTCTATCTGCGCGTTAAAGGTTGAATGAGAAATCGGCAGTAATACCGCCTGTCCGTTTTTATAGGATCCCTCCAAATCGGCATAAACATCATACGTTTCAGCCAAAGTCTTTAATATCGCCAAACCAATCACCTCCTTCAAATTCCCGCAGTCCTATGAAATTTTTATTAGGAATAAACTGCCTCTGTGTTGCGTCCCGTATTACATGTCGAATCTCACATTCCTCCGGTCGCGGATACTTTATGACCCCATCTCTCATCCGTGCATTCCAGAGCCGTACTGTCATTTTCCCCTTTTCCTCTTCTCTGATTGCTTCATCAGGATAGGTAATGCCATGTACCATAACACCAAATGACAACTCGGTTCCGTCATAGCTTCCTTTTCCGTCTCCGAAGGAGCACGGCTCCACATATCCCTGACACTCCCTCGCTCCGAGGAAAATATCTCTCCTCCCTCCTCGTTCAACCATTCTTCTCGCGATATCATAATGTTTGTTTTCATTACGGTCATGCGCCAAATCATTCCTGTTTTCATTCCACTCAAAATGTGCCTTTACCTGATATTCTACATTTCTCAAATAAGTATAATAAGATAAATCATTTCCCCCGACATACTTGATTGGTCTGATTCCCTTCGACTCTGTCTGAATCACGTTCATGATACGGCACTCATCAATGATCCATGTAATGGTCGGCTTCCAGTATATGGATTCCGTTATTCCTTTTAGCGCTTGATAAGTTGGTATCTGATAGCTGCATTTCTCACCGCCTGTTTTAGATACCGGATCCGTAAATAAAGCGTATCTCCCAAACACACTGTATTCAATAATATTTGGCTTGTCCATATTTTATCCTCCTTTTCCGATGCATTAAAAAATAAGTGTTTCCCATTCCGGTGTAATTCCGTACTCTGCATGGTAGGCGCCGGGCGCAGCCACCATATAAAGCTCCGGTATTTGCTCGCTCACCGGTTGAATCAGACCGTCATATTTCTTCAATAGGTTTCCCCTGATATTTACTGTATATCGCTGCGCCTTACGGATTTGCGCTTTTATCTCCATCCTATCAGAAGTCTTCTGAATCGTTTCTATGATATCTATGCCTTTCTTATATGGTACAATGACACCGAACGAACAATCATCTATCACACGATACGCCTGCCCTGCGGTCTTATACGCTTGATTCATCTGATTCCTTTTCTCCTCCGGAACAAAGCCATGGGATAACAGTTCCATAATATTTATATCTAACTGTTCAATTGGAAAATTCATTTTATCATCTGCATAAGAGTACACATCTCTATAATACATATCCATCCATTTTGGCATCAATATACTATCTTCTTTTTCCTTCTCATTACCACAGTCACTTTGCTCATATCGGAGAAGGATATCCTCCGTGACACGTATATTCTGCCATAACTCTTCCATATTTCCCGTGTTTTCATCTTCAAGATTTATGAAATGAACCTTTCCACGTTCGAGTTCTCCGTTTCTATTGCATCGTCCGACAGTTTGAGCCAGACTGTCCAGCCCGGTCATTGAGCGATACACACACGCAAACGAAATGTCCACACCAGCTTCAATTAGATTTGTGCTGACCACAACAATCGACTCCTGCTTCTTTTCAAGAACTGCTTTGATTTCTTTAATTTTGTCGCTTCTATGCTCGGCACACAGATTCGTCGTAAGATATTGCACAGGAACATGCCGTTCCCTCAATATATCATATAAGCTCCTAACTGCGGACTTGGTGTTAAGCACCACAAGAATGGATTGATATTCCTCCGTCCGTTCTTTAATTTCATTACCAAGGCTTTCAAAAGTATACTTTTTATCCATCTTAGGAGTATCTATGTCCGCTCTTTCAAACTTACGGAACCAACTATCTGCATTTTCTATCATATACTTTGGTTCACTATAACAGACAGGGCATTTTGCTTCCGCCAGAGTCGGCTGTGTTGCCGTACATAGGATAATATCCGTGTTACATACTGCGTTTAAGAAATTAATCATATAATTAAAAGTATTAATACACTTCACCGGCATTGACTGTACTTCATCAATGATTACAACCGAATTGGCAAGTCTGTGCATCCGCCTAATCGACTCGCTTTTATCTGAAAAAAGTGTATTCATAAATTGAACAAATGTTGTACAGATAAACGGCTCTTCCCAATTGATATCAAATTTTGAACCCATGCTGGAACGATAATCTTCATCCTTGATTCCTTCATTCCTAATGACCGATGAATGATGTTCCAATATCCAACTATCATTTCCAACTGCCTCACGATATACCTGCGCGTTTTGCTCCGTCACACTGATATAAGGTGAGACATAGATAACGCGCTCCGTCTTCGGATGCAGCCTGCAATATTCCAATGCATAAGCCAGACTGCCAAGCGTCTTTCCGCCGCCTGTGGGAATCGGAAGACAATATATTCCTGCCGAATACACCGCAAAGCTTTTACACTCATTTTGTAACGCGTTCCTGGCATCATAAATTTCTTTTTCTTTCTCAGTTAACATGGAAACATTTATAGAATTTTGTTTCTTTTGCATATATGCATCAAAATTCTCTTGCGCCTGCTTAAAAATATCCTGCACGTCAAATTCTACATGCTTCGACAATGTATCAATATTATTCATAAAATCTGAGGTTGCTTCCCAATCTGAATCAATCAACATGGATAAAATTAGCCGCTGTAGCGCGGCACATAGAAAAAGTCTGCACTCAGACAGTCTTTCTCTTACATTCTTCTGATTGTCAAGCAACAACCTAGGCTTAATTTTTTCATAAAGTTTCTTTATCTCATTCCAAACCAAATGAAATTCAGTAGTTGACTCGTCAAAAATCATGCCAAAATTATACGCCTCCAAATAATCCTTTTCAGCATTTTGACACGCTTCTTCATAATCATCGACCTTTTTCAATTTTTGTGAAAACATATCCTTATGCTCTTTGTCAACGCAATCAAACAACCCATGGTGCGCTGCAACGGCATAAGAAATCATCTCAGTCATAATCTTTATCACCCCATCCTTTTCATGATAGCGGTCATAAATATATTTTGCACCTGTCGAGGCATGTGCAATCGTACCTCTTAATTTCTTCCTCTTATTCTCGTCAGCATAAAGATAGTTGGCAAATGCCTGTTTATTTTTTCCCATATCATGGAACATTCCGCACAAAGCCATCGTCTGGGCGAGTCCGCAACGTTCTCCCTTTTTCTGGCATAAATAAGTTACTTTCTCAGTATGCTCCGCTACTGATTCTTCTCTTTGAAACCCGTCATCCGAGATGTGTGCAATCATGTCCCATTCTTTCCTTCCTCATTTCCTATTTTTATTTATGCACTCTGCAAAATACAATATCTCTTTATCTCACATTTGCTCACCATATTCAATAGGAGTACTATTAATATATGTAGTTTGTAAATTGAATGTAATATAGAATGTTATACTTGTCAAGGCAAATTTTATTATACTTGCTAAATATTTTTCTTTCGCATAAAATATTAATGTCACTTGATAAAGTGTGGATTGAAAAAGTAGTAGTACTATTAACGTTATGGCGTGGCAGCAGTTTTATGCTGCCGCCATTTGTCTATATACAGTTCATGGCATGCCGCTCACCTAAAGGGCACTTCCATCGCCTTCCTCATGACTTTGGTAAGATATTTATTTTTATGATAAATCAGATGATAAAAACGTTCAAAACTTTCATCTGCTATAACAACTTGGCAAAGTAATCCTCGGCTTATTTCCTCTTTGGCAACTTCCTTCGGCAATATCGCGTAGCCCAGCCCTTCCTTCGCCATTTGCAGTAACGACAAAGTGCTGATGCTTTCTACAAAGGGAACGGCTGTCAGTCCATGTCTGGAAAATACGGCGTCTACGCTGCTGCGGTTCCCACTTCCTTTCTCGCGCAAAAGCAATGGCATGTTACATAAATCAGTCACACACATTTCAGCTCTATATAGTTCCGGAGCACAGATGACGCACATTGCTTCTGAATATAAAAGCCTGCCTTCGATTTCGGAACGTTCTGATAATCTGTCAACCACTGCAAAATCAATTCTATTGGCAATCAACTCCCTTTCCATTTCTTCTGTGTCATCGACGGATACGCTTAACTCAATGCCCGCAATTTCCGCTTTTATATTCTTAATCCACTGCGTCAGATACATTTCCGAAAATGTGACATTTACTCCAATCCGGCATACCATTGATATCTTATCATTGCGGATGATATCTAGGGATTCCTGATACTGAGTGATGATGGAATCTGCATACTGCCTCAATAGATTTCCGGTTTCCGTAAGATATATCCGTCTATTCATACGTTCAAATAATTTTGTACTGTAAAAAGCCTCCAATTCTCTGATTGCAATGCTGACCGCAGGCTGTGTCATATGTAAGTCATCCGCAGCAACAGTGATACTCCCCTTTTCGCATACTTCCTTAAAAATTTGTAAATGGCGTAATGTCATGACAATCCTCTTTCCATAAGTAATTACTTATGCTGTCTATATTATCATTTGTATTGATTTATGTCAAAGCCGCAAATAGAATAAAAACAGTATATAAAGCATTCATCCATTGTTGAAATGATATCTCCATATAAGAAATAGAACTTCATATGATAACATCGAAGAATCGTCCAAGAAAGGATATGCATCATGTCTGCAGAGCATCATAGAAAAGATTGTGTAAAGCTGTTTTTCGCTTTTTTAAAAATAGGAGCATTTACTTTTGGCGGAGGCTATGCGATGATTCCGCTCATCCAGAAAGAAACGGTTGAGAAAAAGAAATGGATTTCCCATGAAAATATTCTTGAAATCATAGCTGTTGCAGAGAGCACACCCGGTCCAATCGCAATTAACGCCGCTACATTTATCGGATACAAAGTATGTGGTGTTCGGGGCGCCTTCTCGGCAACCTGCGGTGTTGTCCTGCCATCCTTTGCGATCATGTCTGCGACCGCCCTTGTACTACAGCAGTTGGAAACCATGAAAGCAGTGAAATATGCCTTTACAGGTATACGTGCCGGAGTGCTTGCGTTACTCGTCAAAGCGCTTTTATCCATGTATATGCAATGTTCCAAAGAGACCATCTCCTATATCATCATGCTTTTTGCCTTCAGCGCTATCTTTTTTTTACAAAGTAATGCTCTGATTGTCATCATAGGATGTGCATTAATCGGTCTGACTTCCACTATCTTAGCCGGAAAGATAAACTGTTAAGAAAAGAGGGGAAAAAATTGATTTATCTGAAATTATTTTTTATTTTTATGAAAATAGGCGCCTTTACTTTTGGCGGTGGCTATGCAATGCTCCCGCTTATTCAGGCGGAAGCAGCGGCACAAGGATGGTTGACAGAAACAGCGCTGATAAATTTTATTGCCGTAAGCGAAAGCACGCCCGGACCATTTGCCGTCAATCTATCTACTTATGCAGGAATGGAAACAGCAGGTATTTTAGGCGCGCTCTGTGCCACGCTGGGGATCATCTTCCCTTCCTTTGTCATGCTTCTTCTCATCGCAAAATATTATGAAAAGTTTCAAAACAACCGGATTGTCAACGGCTGTATGTCAGGTCTTAAGCCTGCGGTCATTGGGCTGATTGCGGCGGCAGTTGCTTCTACCGGCAAAACCGTCCTGTTTCCAGAAGGGCTATCGTCGTCCGCTCTGACATCCTTTTCATTTATCAGCCCACTCCTCATATTTACGGTTATGCTCCTATTGTTAAGCAAAAAAATCCACCCGGTTATGATTATACTTTTGTCCGGGATTGCAGGGATTGTCATGGGATACTCGTAAGAAAAAAGCACATGGATGCTTCTACAAAACACTCTTATCAAAAGTTTTCCGCACTAATTAATCCCTGTGATGCCAAGTTTTCCATCCACTGACTTGAAAATAATGTTCGGCGTAGCATCTCCCATAATAATCCCTGCCATGGTTTCCTCCAAAGCAGAAACATCCACCGCCTTAATCGCCGCACATCTCTCCTCTGTAAAAATGACATCGGCTCCCAGCTCCATAAACGCCTCCTTCGTCTCAACGGCTTCCCCATCGACCGCCAGCGGAAAAGAACACAAATCAGCCAGCGCTTCCATATCCTTTGCCGCCATGACTGTCTGAATCTGTTCTGCAAATGCCGCCGGCGCACCCGCTTCAGCCTCTGCGGTATCCTCCGCCGGCGCATCCGCTTCAACTTCTGCGACATCCTCCGCTGGCGCACCCGTTGTAACCTCCGACGCTCCGCACCCCGTTAAAGCGAAAACCATAACGCCTGCCGCCAACATGAACTTCCATTTCTTCATAACCTCTCCTCCTAATCATTATCAATTCTTTCGTCTTGTCGCAGCAACCCTTCATTAAAAATCGCCTCGACTGCGTTCATTCTATTCTTCTAAAATTTTAGCGTCAATTTTACTTCTTCGCATTTTATTGCTGATTTTTCACAATCCAGCGTGAACTTCCCAGCCGAATCAGTTGAGAAAGCATCCTAAACCAAGTATAATTTTAAAGATATATAAATTTGTCTGCCTTTGTATAAAATGAAATACAAATTTTAGCACAAAGGCTTAGAAACGGAGAATCTATGAAAATAACGCTTTGCGATGACAGCATCAAAGACCTGCTTTATATAGAAAAGCTATTGGCGAAATACAAAACACATTATCCTAATAAACGCTTTGAAGTAGAAAAACTGTCTGACCCGTCCAGATTATACCGCAACATATCAGAAGGAAAGTTGTCTGATATTTACATATTGGATATGCTGATGCCGAGGTGGTCCGGAATCGACCTCGGCAATCAAATCAGAGGATCGGGCAGTGAAAGCGTCATTATCTATATTACCTCATCGGACGATTACGCGCTGGATGCCTATGGCGTACATGCAATCAGATATCTTTTAAAACCGGTTGATGAATGCAAATTCTTTGGAGCAGTTGACTACGCTCTGTCATATACAAGAGTCAAAACGGAACCTGTATGGCTAATTAAAACAAAAGACGGATTCATCAAGCAGCCCTTTTCCGGTATAGAATATATCGAAAATGCCAGCAGAAAATTAGCGATACACTTGTCCGGCGGAGAAGTATTGCAAAGTCTTTTTATCAGAAAGACCTTTGAAGAAGAAGTGTGCGAGATTACAGATAAGAATAATTTTCAACAGATTCACAAATCCTTTCTTGTGAATCTGGATTATGTGGAACAGCTTACACCGGACAGCGTCATCATGAAATCCGGCATAGAGCTGCCCGTCAGCAAGGGTAGGGCGGCGGCTGTCAAACGTAACTATCTTCTTTTTGTTTCCGAAAGATGCAGGTAGGTAAAGTCATGGTTTTTTTTAAAGATATATCATATATGCTCAGCCACGTATTTTTTATGGTATTTATTTATTTGTTTTTAGTACCACGCTATTCCAAGAAAAAAACGATTGCCATCTGTTTTTTCTCTTGTTTCATAATGAACCTCTTAGATTACTTTAAGCTGAATTTATTCGCAGACAGCAAATTATTTTATTTTTTTTCCACAATAGTACAGATTGCCATAGCGCAGTTTACAGGACTTTTTATTTCTGTAAAAAGGGACAGCAGGGTGCTTTTCATAAGCTTAAGCGCTTCAAATTATGTCATTGTCGGCAGCATTACCGCCTCTATCTTATACATATATACGGGGAATGTCTATCTGGCGCTGGCTGGAAATCTTTTAATGCATCTTACTATTTTGTTTGTACTTTATAATAAAATTGCAAATATATTTCATCAGTTTTTAGAGCGTGATATTGAAAAAAGCTGGTGGGAGCTATGTCTCATTCCCGTATTCTTTTTCTGCAGCTTTTCCTGCCTCGCATTCTTTCCTTATACGCTTTATGAATATCCCGAAAATATCCTTGTCAGCATCTTTCTCATGATTACGATGCTCGTATCCTATATCGTTGTACTGCGCTATCTGCACAGCGAAACGGAACATGTAGAACAATACTGGAAGAATGTGATGTTTGAATCCTATATCAAAGGACTGGAAAGCCAGAATTATCTGGTCAGACAATCCGAACAGAATCTAAAAATATTGCGCCATGATATGAGACATTATTCCGCAATGATTGATTCTCTCTTAGAGCAGGAAGAATATGACGAAATCCGGAACATCACCGGGCATATCAATGAAGTGGTTGACGAAAACAAAGTCAACCGCTACTGTGAAAATCTCGTTATCAATACCATTCTTCTCAAAATGGCACAACAGGCGCAGTCCCTTCATATCAGTCTCCGTCTGAATGTGCTGGTTGCCGACCGCATTCCGGTCAACGAGTATGAATTTGCCATGGTACTTGCAAATCTCTTGGAAAATGCCGTGTTCAGTGTAAAAGACTTAGAACCTCCGCACAAATGGGTCGAGGCAAAAATACATTGTACGGCAGAATACCTGCTGCTCGACATGGAAAACAAATGCAGCAAAGAAATAGCGTTTGATTCCATAACCGGACTTCCCAAAAGCAACCGTGGCAAGGGACACGGTCTCGGAATGCAGAGCGTGCAGGCGTTTCTCAACAAACTGGACGGGCAGCTTGACTGCTACTGCGAAAATGGGCGGTTTAAGATTATTCTGTATGCAAAATTTATGTGAGCGTGCTGCCGGTTCTGTCATCATCCTGTCCTTATTTTTTTATTACATATTGCTCCTGCAGCATTGTCATGGGAAATCAGAAACACGATTTTGTCCTGCGACAATTTCTTGATTTCTTGTAAAATTAACGCTGCCGTCTGCCTATCCAGTGCACTTGTCACTTCATCGAACAAATAAACATCCGCGTCTTTCAAAAAAGCTCTGGCAAGCATCAACCGCTGGCATTGCCCGCCCGACAAGCTGCCTCCACGCTCTCCTACAACGGTGTCAAACTGCCGTGGCATTGCCCGGATATCATTCAAAATCTGCGCTTTTTGGCAGGCATTTCGCAGTTCTTCTTCTGTTGCATCCGGTTTTACATATAACAGATTCTCCCGGATGGATGTATGAAACAGATAGGTGCCCTGCAGGCTTCCGGAAATATTATGATAATATGCAGAGAAATCTATACGCTCTAACTCCTCATCATTCACCCTTATCTGCCCGCTGTCCGCACTGATAAGCCCCAGCATCAGTCTCAAAAGCGTAGTCTTGCCGCTTCCGCTTCTCCCTGTTATATGTACACAGTCGCCCTTTCCAAAGACCCCGCTTACATCCGCCAAAAGCTGCGGCAGCTTAGAAGAATAACTGAAACCTATTTTCTTTAATTCTATTTTCCGGATGCCAGTAATGTATTTTGTCCCTTCTTTTTCTGTCGTTTTGTCACTTCCTTTGTTATGCCATGACATGGCACGAAGATAGACCGGCATATCAGACTGCATGGAAGCCTGATATGCAGACAATGCATTCATGGAATCGGTCAATAAATGATAATAAACAATAAATACAAGCAGCTCCCCTGCCGACATATTACCATTTAATATCATGATTCCTCCGACAAAATAAACGCCGAACTCCATCAGAAATTCATTCTTTAGTCTGGGAATGATCAGTACCCGTGTCACCCAGTAATGAATCCATTTCGCATTATACAGTGCATACTTATGCTGGAATCTTACATATTTCCGCGCCTGTCCCTTCTCCTGCCCAAACATTTTAATCTGGCGCCATCCCTTTAATGTGCGATGCAGCCATGAAGTCATATCGCTGTCATTTTGACGATTCTGTTCATTCAATATATTTTCTTTTTGGCTAATCATGCTGTCTATCAGAATCGTTACCGGAAATGCAAGGATTCCAAGCAAAGCCAGCTGCCAGTTTAACCGAAACAAACATATGGCGGAAAAAAATAATAAAATTATTTTTACTTCAAACATGCCAAACTGATTTTCCAAGCATTCGGACAATTTACAGATATCATTGTCCATTTTTAATTTAACATCTCCAATGTCTACCGCTGGAACATTTTTTCTTTTCAGATAAATAAACTCGTCTAATGCCTGCCCACGCAATTTGTATTCTAATGCATTTCGCATCTTGTTTAAAACAACACGCCCGATGAGCGCCGCCGCACATCCTCCCACAAACAAAATGCAATATCCGGCGGCGATATAACCAAAGGCTTTCCAATCGCTCTTTAAAAGCGCTTGGTCAACAAATAAATGATAAAGCTGTGGTGTAAGCAATTCTATGATGGCAGTGGATAACAACAACAATACATAGAGCGGTAGGAGTTTCTTTTGTTTCTCCATACACCAAATCAGATATCTATATAATTCCATCCTGAGTTTGATTGCCTTTTTCATATCTGCCTCCGTATCCGAAGCATCTCATGCCGAGAAGCGCAAACAGGATATCACATTCTGATAACCCTGTCACACATTTCCTCCACCTGTCTGCTGTGCGTAATAATGATCATTGTCTTATCGCCAAATAATTCCATACATTTAGAGACAATCCTCTTTTCCGCAGCCCCATCTAATGCCGAGGTCGGTTCGTCCAAAATAATCATATCCGGCTGCCGCAGATAAAGCTGTGCCATCGCCATCCTCTGCTTCTGCCCGCCGGATAAAATATCTCCAATCCGGGTGTCCATGCCCTCTGCCCACTCGTCCACATAGTCTTCCATACCCGATGCACGAATTGCGTCCCTTAGCTGCATATCTGAGGCTTTCGGATGTGCCAGCAGCAGATTCTCCTTCAAACTGCCATCCATAACAAAGGAATCCTGAAACATGATTCCGATTCTGCTCCGAAGCGTTTTCAAGGAATATGCACCAATTTCCATCCCATCCATTTTTATCTCTCCACTGTCGGCTTTCACCATTCCTATCAACAGCTCTGTGAGCGTAGATTTTCCGCAGCCGCTGTTTCCGGTGATGGCAACCTTTTCTCCCGGATGAATCTGAAGAGAAAAATGTTCATATATCTGTCTGGAACCATATGAAAAATAAAGGTTATTGATTTCAATCTGCCCCCTGCAATGTTCCATTTGTATTGTCCCGCCATCCTCCTCATCAGGATGGTTCATAAATTCCTGTATTTTACGAATATATCCGACTCTGACCTGCGCATCGTTCCAGTTTTGGTTGATGGATGTTATCTCCTGAGTCATCATTGAAAAATATGTGAGCAGAACAGTAAACGTACCTATCGTCATGATTTTTTCTTTTAACAAATAGACTGAAACTGCAAAAATACTCAACTGCGACAGGAGGACCAGTCCTTTGAGCACCTGTTCCGATAATGCCTGTAACAAATTTATCCGGTTTCTCTGTTGAAACATCTCCGATGAAGAAGCAGCAAACTTTGCCTTTACCATTTTCTGCATACTCAACAGCCGAATTGACAAGAAATTTTCTATCATCTCATACAGCCAGCTTACATACCCTCCATACTGCTCCTTTTGTATCATGGAAGCTTCTTTGCTTCTTTTCCCCACATAAATTGTTATCCCTCCGCAGATACCGGATAGCATTACCATCATAAAACCGGCGGCAATATGAATTTTAAAACTGAAAAATACAAGTACAGCCATACTTATAAGACGATTCACCTGATGAATGACGCCACGAATCATAAAGTGCACACATTCCACCGGATAATCCTGCATCACCGCCATTACCTCACCTATTTTCATTTTCTTTAGGTCCGCCGGACGCAGCTTAAAATATTTCCGAAAAATATCCATTTTAATCTGAAAGGCGAACATGACTATGAGATAGTGATGTTTCGTATAAATCCAATAATATAAAATACTGGAAAAAAGCGACAGCAAAATTGCCTCTCCGCTGATTTTAAGAAATCCCGTCATACTTTTCTGATAAATCATCGCATCCAGCATCTTTCCGAATAATTTAGGTAAAACTACCGCAATGACCGTTTCCGCCAGCCACCCGATGTAGAATGTAATAAAATATTTTTTATATGGTCTCATATAAGGTTTTAAAAAAAGCAATGCGCTCTTTAAAGTATATTGTTCCATATCGCTCTGCTCCTTTTTGCCATATTCGTATAATGTCGGGGTCAAACAGGACTTTTACAAAATGCGTCCGTCGGTCAATGTCTTGCCGGACTTTGTCTGCATTTTATATTTCTGACCTTGTATTGTCATTAACTTTTCTGCATGAATTTATTATACTTTCTGCAATCCCCTTGCAAAAAATCTCAGTTTCCTTAATAATATCAACAAGAGGGAATGGGGACATGATCAAGGACAGACGCTACACGGGAAATATTATTTATATTGATTTCTATGCCAAGGAAACATTTAAGGATTACCCTGCCAAGGAGTCCTTGACAATGACTTTAGTTACCGATGGCAAATGGGATTTTGACTTAAACCGCCATAACTATAAAATAAATGCTCCTTTTATCCTCTGTCTAAACGAATCAGACCACATTGCAATAAAAAATAGCGGCAACTATGCCGCCAAAACATTTGTCTTCCGACCGACCTTTATTAATCGCAGTCTGACTCCTGAAACCATTATAGATAATACATTTGAAAATACAGAACTGATGCATGACAAAAATCTGATTAATATTTTCATGCAAAGAAATGACAATTATCACGGAATGATGTTTTTAGACGCTCCTTCCGCCCTGCAGGTTAATTCATGGCTGTCTATCATCGGCGGCGAATGCCTTTCGCAGAGTGACGGTCGCTGGACGTGCCGCTTGCGCAAATACCTCCTGCAAATCCTTTTTCTTCTGGAGGATTCCTTCCTTGCCCTCTGCAATAACAGCACGGCTGCAAAAGAGCCCATCGACTATGCGCTCGACTACATCAGAAGTAATTACAATCTTGGTCTGACACTGGAAGGCATCAGCAAATATGTGGGCGTAAACCGTACCACCCTCAATCATTTGTGCAAGCAGAAAACGGAAATGACCCTCATGCAGTATCTCAAAGATTATCGCTTAAAAATAGCAAAAGAAACGCTTAGTCATACAAACCTGACACTGTCGGAAATCTCACTTTCATGCGGTTTTAACTATGAATCTTATTTTGTAAAAGTATTTACCGAAGGCTGCGGCATGTCTCCCAGCGAATATCGGAAGCAGTTTCGGGGGTAGGGTTCTCGTAGCTCCATATGAGGATACAAGAAAATCTGCTTCGCAGATTATCTTGGGAAGAACCTTTGGTTCTTTCACTCTTATTTACTACTGTGAACTACTATACATCGCACTCGATTAGGAACTTATAAAACCGTTCCGCTTAACTGTTCTCCTACATCTCTGCCACCATACATAATCCGGACAATATTTACTACATTTTGAAGTTCTGCTGGCAGATAGAATATCAGATAGTTATCTACTGGCAAAAATCGGATTCCCTGACTACGCCACGGTTCTTCCTCATAAAGCTGATGACGCATGGGCATTTCCTCAAGGGTGCGAATCGTTTTCATAATCCGCTGGGTTTGCCTTGTCGCGTTTTCCGGCGCAAGCAGCCCCAATGCAATATATTCATAAATATCACGCAAGTCCTGTCTTGCCTGCGCTGTATATACAATATTCCAACTCATATACCAAAGTCTCTCTTCATTTCCGCCTCAATGGCATCTGCTGAATATACCCTGCCCTCTTTTACATCAGCCATACCTTTTTCCATTTCCGCATCAAACTGTTCTCTGGTAAAAGATCCATAATTTATCGGCACCGTCTGCGGCAACTTTATTTCAAACGGAATCCCTCTCTGCAAAACCACCTGCCTCAAAAACATCCCCACTGCATTGGACATTGGGATTCCTAAACGGTCAAGCACCTGCTCTGCCTGCTCTTTTATTTCTGGTTCCACTCGTGCAAATACATTTGATGTTCGTGCCATAACAATCGCCTCCTTTTTCATTAGTATATCCATTTTACTTGCAAAGCGCAAGCGATTTGCAAAATGTCGTTCCACAACGATTAAGCCGCTCCTTTAACATCTACGATTTTGCTTACTTGGAAAAGCTTTAATATATTCCAACTTTTTTAGCAAAAATCCACTATTTATGATAAAATAACTACTTAGTTATAATACCATTGAAACATTTTTTCGCCATCGAAATTGAGGAGTCCATAGTGCTAAACCGACAGATTATCCAAGAAATTACAGGAACTACCATTTATAACCGCGGGATGGAACTTTTTTGCCAAAATAAAGTACTGTCCTTTGAATCGGACGAACTGGATGAAGAAATCCATATGCGCGCCGTCGTACAGGGCAGCGGAAAGAAAAAGTACAACGTAGAACTTTACTACAATACGTTTTATGAAGATTTGTCCGAATGCTTCTGCGACTGTCCTGCCTTCTATAATTATGACAGCATCTGCAAACACTGTGCTGCCGTGCTCTTAGAAGCCGAAAGCCGTCTGGACATACAGCAGACGATTTTTGACTATATCGAAGAGCCGGGAGGCGCAGGCGCAAAGCGCAGGCTCTCCGACTATATCGGTCCCGAAGGCGGTCGTTTCCTCCCCAAGTCCCGCTCCAAAGAAACGACCCCGGTCATCAAAGAACTGCTCAGACACCAGAGAATGAAAGCAACTCTCCCTTTCATGCAGAATGCGCCTTATGAAAAGGTATCTTTGGAACCTCATATCAAATGTAACGAAAATAACGCCACGGTAGAATTTAAAATCGGCATGGATACAAAGTACGTCCTAAAAGATGTGTTTGAGTTTACACAGAATATTGCATCATGCGCAGAACATTCCTATGGTAAAAAACTAAAATTTCACCACTCGCTAAGCGCTTTTGACCCGCTTTCACAAAAAATCGTACAATTTATCCTTGGCTGGGTATCAGAAAACAAAGAACATTATATAGAATACAATTATTATTCTTACGCCGTATCCCTCGCGAAGCTGCGCCGGCTGCCTCTTACCGGGACGGATTTTGAAGAACTGCTCACGCTTTTTAAGGATACGCCTATTCTGATCGATCTCAATGACTCCGGTGAAAAAATCTGGCGCCAGACAGACGATGAGCTCATCCGCCGGATGCAGATTATTGGCAAAAGAGATGGCATCGAAGTGGCGCCGGAACCCCTGACCTCTTTCTATTCCACGCATACGGTTTTCACCTTCCGGGACGGACTCATCTATCGTGAAAGCAAAGAGTCTCTTGCGCCCATCCAAGACTTTTTATCGTGTCTGCCCGATCTTTTCGGAAGCGCATTCTACATTGACAAGAGCGACATTCCTATGTTTTGCAGAGAACTGCTGCCTCTTTTAGAGAAACATTACGTATGCGAGAAGACAGACTTCAATGCGGCTGATTACGGCGTGTGCCCTGCCTTATTTGAAATCTATCTGGACGCGCCGCAGAAAGACTTCATCACCTGCAAGGTCTATGCCGTTTATGGTGAAAAAAAGTATGCTGTCTATCAGAAAGACGAGGAAAATGCCGGGCGGGACGCCGTAAAAGAAATACAGGTGGGCAACGTCGTCGCCGCGTACTGCAATGCCTATGACGAAAAGGAACACGCGATGGTCATCGCCGGAGACGAAGACAAAATCTACGAACTGCTCACCCTTGGTATTCCGCGTTTACAGACATTGGGGGATGTGTACGTCTCCGACGCCCTAAAAAATATCCGCATCGTGTCTGGCAGCAAAGTGGAGGTCGGCGTATCTCTGGCGGGTGATTTGCTGGAACTGTCTATGCATACCGACGAATTGTCCAGAGAGGAACTAATCGAAATCCTGTCAAAATATGACAAAAAGAAAAAGTACTTCCGTCTGAAAAACGGCAGCTTTATCCAGACAGAAGACGAAGGAATCGGGATGCTTCTAAACCTCAGACAGAATCTGAACCTGACAGACGCACAGCTTCGCAAAGAAACCGTCTCACTGCCCAGATACCGTGCACTGTATCTGGAAGAGGAACTTCAGGACGCACAGGCTGTCACAGCCTTCCGCAACAGACCCTTTCAGGAACTGGTCCGCAATATGAAGACCATTGAAGAAAATAATTATGAAGCGCCCGCAAGCCTTGAATCTACCTTACGCCCCTACCAGTTCACCGGCTTTACATGGCTTAAGACATTGTATCACAATGGCTTTGGGGGCATACTGGCAGATGATATGGGACTGGGCAAGACATTGCAGACGATTGCTTTTCTGTTGTCGGAATATCTGGAGGCAAAATTCACGGATAACCGCCGTGTCTTAATCGTTACGCCGGCATCTCTGGTTTTTAACTGGCAAAATGAGTTCTCTCTTTTTGCGCCCAATCTTCCTGTGAAAATGGTGACCGGAAATGCCGACGAACGCCGTGATATGATATACAATGCCCAGAGCAGGGATATTTTGATTACTTCCTATGAACTTCTGAAAAGGGACTTGGAAGCCTATGAAAGCGTACCTTTTTTCTGTCAGATTATAGACGAGGCGCAATACATCAAGAATCATACTACACAGGCTGCAAGAGCCGTCAAGTCGATAACCGCCGAATGCCGTTTCGCCCTTACCGGAACGCCCATCGAAAACCGGCTGAGCGAACTGTGGAGCATTTTCGACTACCTCATGCCCGGACTTTTGTACAGTTACCAGCGTTTCCGGACAGAAATCGAAATACCGGTAGTGCAGAATCAGGATGAAGCCGCCATGAACAGACTCCGGAAAATGGTCAGACCCTTTATCCTGCGACGCCTAAAAAAAGACGTCCTCACAGACCTGCCCGACAAACTGGAGAAATGCATGTACGCCAATATGGAAGGGGAGCAGCAAAAGCTCTACCATGCCCATGTCCAGAGAATCCGCATGATGTTAGACAAACAGACGGACGAGGAATTTAAAACCGCCAAAATACAGATTCTTTCGGAGCTTACCAAACTGCGTCAGCTCTGTTGCGACCCTGCGCTCATTTATGAGAAATACGAAAGCCCTTCCGCCAAATCTGCTCTCTGTATGGATTTGATTCACAATGCGGTGGCGGGCGGACACAAGGTACTTCTGTTCTCACAATTTACTTCCATGCTGGAAAATCTGCAGAAGGATTTAAAAGATGCCGGCATTTCCTATTATGTGCTCACAGGATCTACGCCCAAGGAGCAGCGGCTGAAGCTGGTAGAAAACTTTAATAAGGATGAGACAAATGTGTTCTGCATTTCTCTGAAAGCAGGCGGAACCGGACTCAATCTGACGGCGGCGGACATTGTCATCCATTTCGACCCGTGGTGGAATCTGGCGGTACAAAATCAGGCTACCGACAGGGCGCACCGGATTGGTCAGACCAATGTGGTGAACGTCTATAAACTGATTATGAAAGATACGATAGAAGAAAATATTGTGAAACTGCAGGAACGGAAAAAGGAGCTGGCGGAGCAGGTACTGTCCGGCGAGGATTTAGGCACGGGCAGCTTTACAAGGGAGGAGCTGTTGGAACTGCTTGCCTGATAACAAAAAATAGTCCCCCAAAAACATGACATACAATCACATGGCATACGATTCGAAGCCTTCACCGTCGATTCAATACATTCTACGGTCGATTCAAGCAGTCTTCTTCGCTGGTTTGACAGAAAGGTTTACACTTTGAGTTAGGCATTCTTCCATAGAGACGCCTTGTTGTGTAAATATCATGTTTATCTTCGAGGAAGCGGTGTGGCAGATGCAAAACTGGAGGGTGAAAAGTATGGGACTATTTGCGAAAAAGGAGCTTTGCCCGGTCTGCGGCGGAGAGGTAAAGGGACTGTTTCTTACCAAAATCGGCGATAAAAAGACACTTTGTAAGAATTGTTCAAAACAGATTTCCATGAATAAGGGACTGTTAAAGACGGCAACTCCCGAATTTATACAGGAACATCTGGATGACAGGAAGAAAAACGCTGAGAAGTACAGTGCATTGCGCTGGGATGTGTTGTATACTGATGTTCCCGGTCTGAAAGTCGGCGTTGACCCGGTTGCCGGATTCTTCTATCTGGTTCATGATGACCTGCACGACAATGACAATCCTCTGGTATTCTCTTTTGAGCAGCTCACCGGATATGAACTGTACCGCTCGACCAAGAAAGTAGACGATGCAGATACGCCCGGCGCTACCGCACTGGAAAGCGCCTTGTCAGCTCTGTCAGGCATGGCGAATATCATCAAAAACGATAATGAAATGAAATACGATTATTTTAAGCTGAAACTGACTATCTCAGATCCCTATTGGCCGCAGCTGGAGATAAAAATTGATTTTGACTTAGACAAACTCTATGGCAGGAACGGATATATCGCTTTTGACCGACAGCTTAATACAATCTGTCAGATGTTCAAACATATCATCAGAAAAGAGCCTGTAAACTATTATTGATAAGAAAACCGTCGATTGTAAAGCATATAATAAGGAGGAGCATTATGGGTCTATTTGATAAAAAGACGCCCTGCGCCATTTGCGGTGGTAAAGTATCTATGTTTCCACGAAAAATTGACGGTCAGATGGTCTGCGATGAATGCTATGGACATGTAGACTTGTCGAATGAAGTGATGAAGCACATAAGTCTTGAAGAATTTAAAGAATATATGGCTTTCCGAAAGGAGAACGATCTGTTAAAGCAACGGTTTCAAATCACCCGTCAGGTGGATTTCGGCTGGTTTGACGATAAATTCCTGTTTGATATGAATAACCGCCTGCTATGCACGGATAAGAAGCTTCGGAAACCTGTTTTTGAAGGCTGGCAAATCAAATCATTTGAAATCAGGGAGGACCAGACGCCTCTGTTCAGGGGCAGCAACGAGGGTCTAATCCGCTATACCAGTACTGTGCCCGGACGCATTATGGCTATGGCGCCGCAAATCGAACAGCTTCGGATGCAGATACAGATGCGATACGAACTTCAGCGCATGATAGAACACCAGAAAGAAGAAAACCGCAATAGCGAATACTATTCGCTTCCGGATATTACCGTTCCGGTGCCCTTCAAGTCATTCTTTGTAGAAATTCATTTTGAACATCCATACTGGCCTCTTTTTATGGCAGATATGACCGCCCCCTCCTTCAGCACCTCGAATCTGGATATAAATGACTACCTTAATACATATAATGCGGATGTCCAGACTCTGGAGGAACTTGCAAGTGCGCTCATGGAATTGGCTTTCCCCGGCGCACCGGAGCGGACAGTTGCCGCAGAAGGCGCCGCCGCTGCAAGCAATGGCATATTTCTGGCTTCTGGTATGGCAACAGACACAATGGATGAGATTCAGCGTCTCAAGGACTTAATGGATAAAGGCATTCTTACCGAAGAAGAATTTACAGTCAAGAAACGTCAGCTGCTTGGCATATCGCTTTAGGTGATACGGGTTTATTTTATCGGCATGTTAAGAACTTACTAAGGAGTAAAAGATACTGCGTTGGCTTATCCGCAGTATCTTTTTTGTGGAGAATGAGTTCCTTTGGACAGAATTCCGCCGATATTACCTTATAGCCGGCATCATTCTGATGGCAGCCTCCAAAACTATAATCATGGTTCATTGTATTATCATTTCTTTTGATACGTGAATGGATATCAGCATACACACAATGTCTTCCCGCCCTGCCACCATATCGCAAATCCTTTGAAACTTTTCAAAGTTGCTTTCTTTCGTATGAAAATCAAATTCATACCCGTGCGCAAACATAAGAAAAAACATGTCCTTTTCCCCATCGGCATCAATAAACTCCCGAACCTTTTTTATGGCATCCTTTTTGATATGCCAGCTGGTCATTGGAAGTTCCAGCAGATTATCCGGCAGATAAAAATCCTTGGCAAAAGATACCGATCTGGCATATGAAATCCCACATTGCTTCAAAATTTTTAAGGTACAGTCATTATATCTGCCGAAGGGATACGCAAAGCCTCTTATTTCCGTATGAAACATATCCCCCAGCACAGTCTGGTCCGTCTTCACCTGCCTGATACATTCCTCTTCGCTGCAATTTGCCAGATTGACATGCTCTGCTGTATGAGACGCAATCTCAAAGCCGGAATATACATCTATGATTTCGTCTTTTGGAATGCGGTAATGAATGCTATACTTTAATAATGATATCTTCTTCTCATCATATTGCGAAAACGGTATTTCCTTAACTCCCAGATTCCCTATTCTGCCTATCATTTGTTTTAATATTAATAAAATAATATTAATGTAACTATTGGAACAAAAACAGTTGCTCCTAAAACAATTTTTGATAAAATCACATGGAAAGGAAATTTGATTTGAAAGCAGTCATCGAGAATATCTTTGCAAATATTAATGCCCTGACAGGTCTTAACATTTTTGTTTATGACCAAAATCTTGAATCCATTGATAACCATCACCGCCTGCAAGAAAATTCCATGTACAAAGAACTCCACATAGAAGCCATTATTTCCGCCCTTTCTTCAAAAGAACTGCATAGAGAAACTTTGGATTCCTCTTCGTTGATATATTTATACGGAATCAAAACCGATACAAATATCATATTTTTGGGACCGGTAGCACACCACATACTGTCTACATGGGAAATACACCAATATAAAGAAACGCATAAAAATACTGCCGGTTCCTTAATCAGCTGCAGTGAAGCTTCTACTTATGCGGCAATATCCGGAAATGCTCCCGCGAGTATTGCCTTTGCACAAAGCGATGCATATCTAAAGCTAATCTCAGAATGTCACTCCGAAAAGGAAATATACGCTATTGCCCATGATGCGGTAATCACATTTACCAAAATGGCTGCACACCACCAGTCAATGGGAACATACAGTTTTACAAGTATCCGCTGTAAAAAGTTAATTCACGCCGGTCTGTTCAAACCTATCACCCTCTCCTCTCTGGCAAATGAATTGTCTGTCTCAAAAGAATACTTAGCTACATGTTTTAAAAATGACTATGGTATTACAGTGACACACTATATCAACGAAAAAAAATCAGAACTGGCGTGCAAACTTCTTACCAATTCTGATTACTCTGTGAATGAAATAGCATCTTACTTATGCTTTCATTCCGCCAGCTACTTTATAAAAGTTTTTAAGAATTATATCGGCGTTACGCCAAACGAATATCGGAACCGCTCTTTCATAACCGGCTTTGACTCTACGGATTAGTTTCAATCCAGAAAGCTAACTAAAAAACTATAAAATTCCCATTAAGCTTTTTCCACCTGCATCTAAATAACTCAATAAATCTATTCTTTCGTTCAAATTTCATTATCCATGCAAAAAGCCGACAGTGCCCGTATTACAAGCATCAAACTGTCGGCTTATTACTATCATCCTGTATAATGTGGAAAATCTCTATTGTATCTTATCTTCTGTTCTATGAATCACTTTTGACAGTAGATTGCTACAACCCTATCTTCATACCCTTCACATTCTACCGTAACGGTGATTGTCCCTTCTTCCTTACCGGCACGCACCACAGCCAGTACATACCCGTCATAGGTCTTCCAGCAATGATTGTCATACCGGTTATCCGTAGCCGGGTCAGCGCTTCCCATTCCCTGCAGTGTGCCTGCGCCTTCCACTGTTACCGTGACCGTCTTTTCTGCCTGCAAATTTTTCGTGCCATCATCATCTGCAAAGGAAATCATAAGATACGATAAGTCTGCACCACCTGCCTTCAGCTCTGTCCGATCCGCCTCTATACACATCTGCAGCCTGTCTTTTGCCGTTGCAAGCTTTGTTTCTTCCGCTGCAGCTCCATTCCTGTAATTGACGGCTTTTAAGACACCCGGTTCATAAACTGTCTCAAAGGATGCAAGGTATCCATGCCCTTCCCCTGCTGGCTTCCTTCCAAGGGATTTCCCGTTTAAGAACAGTTCCACTTCCTCCGCCTCTGAATAAACATTCACGACTGCGCCTTTTCCTTCATATCCGTCCCATGTCCAGCTTTCCAGTTCATCCTTCCAGCACCATGCCGAGTGGCTGCCCTTTTCTCCATAATGGTTCACACGTTCCACCGCAATATACGGTTTCTTTCTGATGCCGTACACAATCTCCCTGAAATAGCTGATCGGACGACGATTTCCGATGATGTCAATATCCCCCATCCCTGCAAGGCTGATCGGCCAGTTCGCCATAAAGCCGGTTCGTCCGTCATAATAGGTACACCCGGAACCGGCTTCGCCAATATAATCATAACCGGTCCATGTCATGTCGCCAATCACATGGGGATATTGTTTTACGAGCCCCCACAGCCGCACGATATCTGACGGAAGCGTCTCCGTTCCAAGGATAACACGGTCCGGGAACAGATCATGCTCCATCCCGTGACGCATGGTCAGATAATTATAGCCTGTCAAATCCGTCACCGAAGCAAATTCATTCAAAAGTTCCGTCACGATATGGTTTGTTGCAAAAGCATCCGCCATCGGTCCTTTCATCAGGTCTGCATTTCCGTTTGCCGCATCCGCGCCTGCATCTGATTTCGGCTGGTTCTCCGGTGACTGCGCCGCCATAAGCTGTTCCATCGTCATTCCTGTGATGTCACACATGATCTCGCCCATATGGTCCATACATGCCAGCAGAGCATTGACCGATACCGTGACGTAGCGTGTATCATCCAGCGCATGCAGTTTATCTGTAATCTTCCGGTTAAGCTGGGCGCCCTTTGGCGTAGCCGCTTCCTGAATCTCATTTCCTGAAATATACATAATGACACAGGGATGGTTATAATCCTTTGCCACCATTGCCACCACATCCGCTTCCCAGAAATAAGGAAATTCCTGTGCATAATCATTGTTGTTTTTTGATCTGGTCCAAAAATCAGCCAGTTCGTCCAAAACCAGCATTCCTTCTCTGTCACAGGCGTCTAACATCGCCCTGCTCATAGGATGGTGGGAGCTTCTGATGCAGTTGAATCCGGCTTTCTTCAACAGCTGCACCCTTCTCTCCTCCGCACGTTCCAGAGTCACTGCCCCAATCACGCCATTGTCATGGTGCACACACGCTCCCCTGAGCTTCAACTCTTTCCCGTTCAGTCTGAATCCCTTAGATGCACTGAGTCTGATTTCCCTGATGCCAAAGTTTTCTTCCGCTTCGTCCAGACATCTTTCGCCATCCAGTGCCTTTACATGGCACTGATACAGGTTCGGCTGATTCGTATCCCACAGTGACGGTTCCGGTATCTCAATCCTTGTACGGATATGCTCTAAGTCAAGCCCAAAAACGCTGACCGGAAGCTTTGCAGTCTTCTGCTTCCCTGTGCTTAAGTCTTTCAATGTTATTTCCACAGAGGTTTTGATCAGATTTCTCCCTTTGTTATTTAGTGTAAGCTCCACTTCCGCTACTGCCAGATCATCATCCACCTCCGGCGTTCTAATCCGCAGGCTGTTCTGCGCAATATGTAAAGCTTCTCCCACCAGAATATTTACGTTCCTGTAAATCCCACTCCCGGAATACCAGCGGCTGTTCTCTTCGGCGGAATTATTGGCAATAACCGTGATTGTATTTTCTGTTCCATAATGCAGGAAATCATCGGCACATACACTAAACTCGCTATAGCCGAACGCACATCCGCCTGCATAATCACCATTTATATAAATCCTGCCCTTCCGATAGATTCCTTCAAATTCTATGAATACTGTCTTTTCCTTCCATTCATCGGGGACAAAAAATTTTTTTGTATAAGTATAACAGCCGCCCGGATAAAACCCTGTCTGGTGCTGATTTTTTGTATCCTGTGTCCGCTCTTCATGGATCATGGCATCATGGGGCAGCGTCAGCATTTCCGCCGCCTGCTGCATTCCCATCATCACCGCCATCATCGGAGACTCTCCCGCTTTGGTCATAATCCAGCCGTCATTCCATTTTTGCCTTATCATAAATGCACTGCTCCTCTCTTGATTTCAGATTAAATTCTCTAAAATTATTTTAAAGTAAATTCCTTAAAGTCCACTGCACCCTGCCCTTCATATACAAAATAAAGCGCGCATATCCCTGAAATCTTCTCCAATTCTGCGGTATAATCTGACCAGCCATTTGAAGAAGCCACCGGGATATCAGCTATCTGCCGTTTCTTGGAACGCTCTGTTTCCGAATGCGGTGCTGCATATACTTTCATCCTTCCATTCCCATTCCCTCGGCAGGAAACAGTGATCTGTGCCGGATGATCCAGAGCAAAATATTTAAATCCTGCCCTTGCGCCGTCTGTCATATTCGCAATATATTGATCCCCATCCTTCTCCCTGTCTGTACCACTCTGGGTAAAATAAGGGTGAATTTTCTTCTTATCCTTTTCCCTTACTTTCAGATAGGGGAACGTCCCTTCCCTGCTTGTCAGCATACAGGCAGTCCTTGCCTCATAAGTTCCGGTTCCTTCTAACGGCCCATTGTTCAGCCCGCAGCTTGTCATTTCCACCTGCGGTATGCTGCCATTTGGCAGAATCTCCAGCTTTTCCGCACATCCCTGTCTGGCGCATTTCTGCTTATTGGTCTGACGATGATAAAATACATACCACTCCCCATTGATGTCAATCATGCTGCCATGGGTATTTCCTGTATAATTATCTGCTTTCGTTCTATTTTGATAGCCGATATCACCGATGCTGATCAGTGTACCGCCATAACGAAAACCGTCTGTCGGGCTGTCACTGACCGCATAGCACAGTTCATGGCTGAGCTGGGAGGAATAGATAAAATAATATTTTCCATTCACTTTCCGCATACTGCTGGCTTCAAAAAAAGCATGCCCCTCAAAATCTGTCCCTGCCGCTTTTTCATATCCGGGTACGACAAATACCGGATCCTTTTTCATCGTATGCATATCCGCTTCCAGCTCTATGCAGTAAGCGCCGTCAAGCCGTAATCCACGCATTCCCATCATCGTTTTTAAAAATCCCGGCAACGGTGAAAATCCTGTATATAAATATACTTTCCCATCATCATCCACCAGAACACCCGGATCGAAGTTGTTGACTTCTCCTTTTTTCTCCCCATAAGGCGTTCCATCCGGCTTCTGCACATACCCAAGGAATTCATACTGTCCTGCCGGGCTGTCACATACCGCCACGGAAATCACCGTCAACTGGGCAAATTCATAATATAGGTAATATCTCCCATCCGGTCCCTGCACCACATCCGGCGCACACATTACCATCTTCCCTTTTTCGTTCCGCGGGTCCTGCTCCTTACGGTAAATCGTGCCTTCAAACTTCCAGTCCGCAGGATTTTCTACCGGCGCCGACCAGCAGACATAATCATTCTCACAAAAATCATTTCCGTTAAACCTGTCATGGCTTCCAAAAATATATACCCTGTCCCCGAAAACTCTCGGCTCACCGTCCGGCACATATTCATAGCTTGGCAGATATGGATTAAATGCCTGCATTGCAATCGCTCCTTTCCTCACTACTAACACCTATGCGTTTTGCTTCTTTTCACGAAGCTGCGGCAATATTTTCTCAAGCTTATAAAAATGCAGGCTTACAAAAATAAGCAGGAATATAATAGCCGGAATGATGCCATACAGCATCTTGATCATCGTCAATGCAGATTCCGGTTGCTGCATGACAGCCGTTGCATCGCCTTCTGCGGAAATAAATCCGCCCACACTTAAGAAAAACCCAAGAAGTGCGGAACCCACTCCCTGCCCTACTTTAGAGCCAAAACTCTGGAAAGCAGACATCGTGCCAAGCGACATAGGAAGACCATTACATGCATTAAATTCCCCGCAGTCCAAAAGCATCATTCCGCCAACATAAGCAATCGGAAGCCCTCCAAAGCCAACAAATGCTCCTCCCAACATTAATAGCCCCATATTCGCTCCGGCAAAAAAATTAATAAGATACCCAAGTGTCGCTACGCCCGCACCTAACATGACCAGCCTTGAAAGCTGCATTTTTTTCATCAATACCGGAAAAACGAACATTACCAGCATCATAGGCATGGACAGCGCCGCAATCGTAGTATACTTTCCAATATCCCCTACCACATAGGTAAAGTAATAAGTATAGGCATTCATGCCGAGTGTGATATTATAAAGAAAATATGCCATGCAGACAAAATATACCCACTTATTTGTTTTTAAAACCTGCATCATTTCTTTCAGATTGAGTTTTCCGTCACTTGCATTATCTATCTCCACCACTTCTTTTACAAGCAGGAATCGCAGCATACCAATCAGTGCCAGCGGAATACAGAAAATTGCCATCAATTTTGACCACCCGCCGGAAGAGGTCGCCATCGTACCCATCAGCTGCGGAAATGTCATGGAAACAACCGCACAGCCTACCGTAACCACAAAACCACCAAAAGAATTCAGTTTGATCATAATTGCCTGATTCGGGAATGCCCGCACCATGTATGTAGACTGGTTAACATTTAAGAATGTTACCAGAATAGAATTGATAAAGGTATATCCTACAAACACCCATATGTATTTCACTGTCATACTCCAGCTTGACGGACAACTGAACAGCAGCCACGTCATTGCCCATACGCCGATAATGCAGAATTCATAAGGACGTGCTTTTCCCATACGCGTATTCGTGTTATCAACCATGTAGCCCGCAAATAAATCTGTCACGCCGTCAAATACTTTACTGACCAAAAGTAAAGTACCAACAATCCCTGCATTCAGCCCAAGCGTATTTGTACAAAAAATCATAAAATAGCCATAAATGATCGTAACACACCCAAGGGAAACTGCTCTCCCCTGCCATCCCCAAAACTTACTGATTCCTATTTTGTTTGGGTTCTCTTTTTTCTCTTTCATCTCATTTCCTCCATTTCTGCTTTATCCCATTGGTACCGGAGCATCTTATTTATTTCATCCAGTACAATCTCATTCTAATCAGATACCAATATCGGCGTTATCAAATTTTCTTGTTTTCCGATACTTTTTCATTTACTTACCAATCCCGCTTAATTTTTATCAGAAATCATCAATTTTTATCATTCCAGCTTGCTGCCACTTCTTTCAGCCCAGACAGACAGGCATCAAAAAATATCCGATAACCTTCACAAAAATAATTCTGATAATATCCCATACCTTCATTCCATTCCCTGTTCCTCTGGCAGCCTCCCCGGCAGATAAAATGATACTTGCAATTCCGGCATTCTTCATCCAACATCCGGGAACGCTCTACAAAACCAATTTCCGCTCTCTTCCGGTCTATCTGTTCCAAACGGTCCACATTAAAATTTCCCAGCCGGTATTCATCCATCATATAAAAGTCACATGGATATACACTGCCATCCGCCTCGACCACATTTTGAACCCCACAGCAGCCCCGCTGGTCACACGCCTCGGGTATATATCCCATCAAAATACCGATATAATTATCAAACTGACGTATATAAGGCTGCCTGCCTTCTTTCCAGTCCTCACACCACAGGGAAAATAATCTAATCAGAAATTCTCCATACTGTTTTGGCGTTAAAGCATATCTGTTTACTCCATGTCCTTCCCCCAATGGTTCCAGACAGGCTATATACTGCTGATAATTCCATCCTCTTTCCTTATAAAAATCATAAATCTCTTCTATATGCTCCGCTGCCAGATTGTGTACAACTGTGAGGATATTGAAATCCACCCGATACCGCTCCAATAATTTAATTGCGTGACTCACCTGTTCAAAGGAACCGTTTCCATCCGGCTTACAACGGTATGCATCATGGACTCTTTTTGTTCCATCTACGGAAACTCCGACCAGAAAATGATTCCGTTGCAGGAAATCACACCAGTCCTCGTCAAGCAGCATCCCATTTGTCTGTAAAGCATTCTGAATCCGGACATGGTTCTTATTGTATTTCTGCTGATAAAAAATCACCTTTTCAAAAAAATCCAATCCCCGTAACGTCGGTTCTCCCCCTTGGAACGCATAGCTGGCAGCCCCTTCCGCACGCAACAATGTCCTGCGAATCACGTTTTTCAAAGTTTCCTCACTCATCATACCGAAAGATTCCTGCACCCTTTTGGAAGCTTCATCGCAGTAAAAGCAGTATTCACAATGCAGATTGCACATACCTGAAGCGGGTTTCATCAATACGCTTATTGGCGGCATACTTTTCTCCTTTCGCAGTATTACACCGGATTTGCATTACACTGTTCCATTACCATCTGAATCAGCTGCATTGCTTCCGGCGGGAGCATTCCGGTAACTTCCATGATGGGCTGCTCCTTTGCAAACATCAGAAACAGTTCATTGTCCATCAGTTCTTTTGCATACTGATTCAGCATTTCTGCGCCAACCGGATTTTCCAAAAGTTCCTTAAACTTTGATTCCATGTCATACCGTTCTTTTACGAACACACTCTCCGTCCGGTATTCATAATGATAGTTCCCCGACCCTAACTCCACCTCTTCCTTTTCCGGCAAAGAAACGATTGCAGTCGTGTTGGCAGGAATCTCGATATCAATCACATATTGGTTGTCGAAACAGGAAATCCCGCAGGAAATTTTTCCATAAGCTGTATCGATATACCCTTCCATGGAAGGG
>CANOEC010000032.1 GCA_947564735.1 uncultured Lachnospiraceae bacterium
CTCCTTCACAAAACAACTGCGTGAGCAATTTGTGCAATCTGCCAGTAGTATTTTGCAAAAGTTCATTTTGACCCCAACATCACTATCATTAAGCAGTCATGACGAGCATAAGCAGCAGACAGAAGGAAATTATTTTACAGGGGCGTTACAGGAATGGACAACGCGTCGGAATGGAGGATGGAATGAAGAAATCACAAGTAATCATTGACAAGGAATACATTGTCAGCGAGATTGACAAGAGAATTTATGGTTCTTTTATCGAACATCTTGGCAGGGCGGTATATGAGGGAATTTATCAGCCGGAGAGTCCCTTTGCGGATGAACAGGGCTTTCGTAAGGATACGCTTGAGCTGGTTAAGGAGTGTAATGTACCGATTGTCCGTTATCCGGGCGGCAATTTTGTATCGGGTTATAAGTGGGAAAACGGCGTAGGACCGAAGGAAGAGAGACCGGAGCAGGTTGATATCGCATGGCAGGTTGTAGAATCAAACCAGTTTGGTTTAAATGAGTTTGCGGACTGGTCGAAGAAAGCCGGCAGTGATATTATGATGGCGGTCAATCTGGGGACCAGAGGCATCCAAGAGGCAAAAGATTTGCTGGAGTACTGTAACTTTAAGGGTGGTACGCAGATGAGCGATTTGCGTAAGGCTCATGGATATGAAGCGCCTCACAATATTAAGACGTGGTGTCTCGGCAATGAGATGGACGGACCTTGGCAGATTGGTCATAAGACGGCATCAGAGTATGGCAGAATTGCGAATGAAACCGGTAAGGTTATGAAGATATTAGACCCTTCGATTGAATTGGTAGCTTGCGGAAGCTCCAATTCACAGATGCCGACATTCGGCGAGTGGGAGGCGACCGTACTGGATGAGTGTTACGGTACGATTGATTATGTTTCCATGCACCAGTATTATGGCAACAGAGACAATGACTCCGCGAATTTCCTTGCAAGCAGTGTAGATTTGGATCAGTTTATCTCTACAGTGGTATCTATCTGCGATTATGTGAAGGGCAAACATCACGGGAAGAAGAACATCAATATTTCACTGGATGAGTGGAATGTCTGGTATCACTCTAACGAGGCGGATGCACAGTTGGAGAAATGGGTACAGAAGCCGCATCAGCTGGAGGATGTATACAATTTTGAAGATGCACTGCTGGTAGGCAGTATGCTGATTACAATGCTGCGTCATGCGGACAGGGTAAAGATAGGCTGTCTTGCTCAGCTTGTAAACGTTATCGCACCGATTATGACCTCTGATACCGGTGCATGGAGACAGACAATTTTCTATCCTTATATGCATGCAGCTACCATGGGACAAGGAACGGTATTAAATACGATTGTAAAATCTCCGGTTTATGAAGCAAAGCAGTACGGTGAAGCGCCTTATTTGGACTGTGTGGTAGTGGAGAACGGCGAAAAAGAGGAATTAGTAGTCTTTGCGGTGAATAAGGATTTGGAAGAGGATATGGAAGTAACCTTGGATTTAAGGCAATATGCAGGTTACCATGTGCAGGAGCATATTGTGATGCAGAATGACGACCTGAAGGCAGTCAACACGGAAGAGAATCCTGATAATGTTGCGCCTAAGAGCGGCGGTAATTCCAAAGTGGACGGTGGTGTATTACAGGCAGTTTTTGAGAAAAAGAGCTGGAATGTAATCCGTCTTTCCAAGTAAAATGATTCCTCCAAAGAACAAGAAAATCTGCGAAGCAGATTTTCTTGTTTAATAGGAAATTCCGCCGAAGAGTGGAAGAACCGAAGGTTCTTCCCAAGATAATTGCGAAGCAATTTTCTTGTAGACTACACTGCAAACGCCTCGGTCATATATGCCGGGGCGTCTGTCGTGCAATTTTTGAAAAAGTCAGGGCTGAGGAGAAAGGTTGGGAGTATTATGGAAAAAGATATGACAAAGGGAAACCCTATGCGGTTAATCCTTGGGTTTGCAGTGCCGCTGCTATTCGGACTGCTTTTTCAGCAGTTCTACAGTATGGTCGATACGATTATAGTAGGTCACTATCTCGGCGTAGATGCGCTGGCGGCGGTGGGCGCAACAGGCTCTGTCAATTTTTTGATTATAGGGTTCTGCATGGGTGTATGTAACGGGTTTGCCATTCCGATTGCACAGGAGTACGGTGCAAAACACGAAGATAATCTGCGTAAGTATGTTGCAAACAGCGTGTGGATGTCCATTATTTTTGCAGTGGTGATTACTGTATCAGTGGTCATTTTGTGCCGTCCGATTCTACAGACGATGAAGACGCCGGTTAATATCATCGACAGTTCCTATAGTTATATTGTGATTATTTTTCTCGGTATTCCGGTGACTTTTCTGTATAATATGACTGCGGCAATCCTGCGTTCTCTGGGAGACAGCAAAACACCTGTTGTTTTTCTTGTAATGGCGGCTGTTTTGAATATTTTTCTCGATTTGCTATGTATCATCGTATTTCATATGGGTGTTGCCGGGGCGGCGGTTGCCACGGTGGTTTCGCAGGCTGTTGCAGGTATGTGTTGTCTGGTATATATGTATAAGAAGTACACGATACTGAAATTATCGAAAGAGGAGTGGCGTTTTAATCGTGACTGTGTAGGGAAGCTGTGCAATATGGGGATTCCCATGGGACTTCAATATTCCATTACCGCAATCGGAAGCGTTATCCTGCAGAGCGCAGTTAACGGGATTGGGTCAAATGCCGTTGCGGCGGTGACGGCGGGTGGTAAGCTGAGTATGCTTCTGATGTGTCCTTTCGATGCAATGGGTTCTACGATGGCGACTTATGGCGGACAGAATGTGGGCGCCGGCGATTTGGAGCGTGTCAATAAGGGGCTGAAATCCTGTACGCTGCTTGGTCTCGTCTATTCCGTGATTGCTGTGGGAATCGTGTATCTGGCAGGAAGAAACCTGCTGCTCTTATTTCTCGATGCGAAAGAAGCGGTGATTCTGAACAATGCCTATGCGTTTATCCGCACCAATGTGCTGTTCTATTTTCCATTGGCGCTTGTCAATATTGTGAGATTTCTGATTCAAGGGATGGGATTTAGCAAGCTG
Source organism: uncultured Lachnospiraceae bacterium (assembly GCA_947564735.1). GTDB lineage: Bacteria > Bacillota > Clostridia > Lachnospirales > Lachnospiraceae > UBA3282. The sequence continues at coordinate 3,057 of CANOEC010000032.1, forward strand.
GCGGTATTTGCCGGTGCCTTTGAAATGTTGGCAAGAGGACTGGCAGGTTTTGTGCTCGTGCCGTTTTTCGGGTTCAGAGCAGTCTGCTTTGCCAATCCTCTCGCATGGATATTTGCCGATATATTCCTGATTCCTGCCTTCTTCTATGTACGGAAGATTATGGTTGGAATCTTTGAGAAATCTAAATCGTAAATTGATGTAACAAGTCTGTCAGTTCTGCGGCGCGCTCCTGCAAAGTGTTCGCCGCAGCATCTAATGTCTGTATCGCATCGCGCTGGGCGGTCACAGTTGTGTTGACGTTGGCTGAACCGGCGGAAGTCTCAGCAGAAATAGTTGAGATACCTTCTATGGCATTTAATGTTGCACTGCGCGCATATTCCATATTCTGCATACTCTCGGAAATCTGTGAGACAGAGGCAAGGAGCGTGTGCACCTGATTGTCCATGGCGTGAAAGGCTTCTGTGGTCTGGGACACGGCTTTTTCCTGATATTCCACGGTAGATTCCGCTTCTTTTGCAATGTCTACGACACTGTATGTACTCTTTACAATATCGTCAACAATGACTTGAATCTGTCCGGCAGATTGTGCCGACTGGTCGGCTAACTGTCTGATTTGTTCGGCGACAACTGCAAAACCGCGTCCGGATTCCCCGGCCCTTGCTGCTTCTATAGATGCGTTCAGGGACAGAAGGTTTGTCTCTTTGGCAATGCTGTTAATACTCTCAATAATCTGTCCGATGGAGCGTGACTTGTCCGCCAGCGCTTCAATGGCATGAATAACATTGTCTGTAATTTCAGAGGTTTTCTTGGCACTGTCGGTCAGGATTGACATCGAGGAAATACCGTCGTTGATGGAGGTGCTGGTCGATTCCGTCAATGTGATGATATCCTTCGTCTCACTCGAAATTTCTTCAATTCTGCCGGACAATGTATCCATTTGGGAAAGACAGTCGGCGGAATTTTCATCCAACTGTGAAATACCGGAGTCGATTTCGGTAATCGCATCCTGAATATCTCCTGCTGTCATAACAAAAGTCTCAGAGGAGGAGGATACCTGTTCGGCTGCAATATTCAAGGAATTACTTGCTTCGGTCACATTGGTAATCAATGCTTTCATGCTGTTGGTCATGGAGTTGACACCTGCAGCTAACAGTTTAAATTCATCCTTACCCTTAGATTCGAGATGAATCGTCAAATCGCCGGTCGCCACCTTTTTCAGCTGGTTCAAAATATGATAAATATTGCCGTTCATATGTGCGGATAGGAGACAGCCGAGCAGTGCGGCAACGATGACACCGACAACAACGAGGATGAAAGCCACGGTTTTGATGCCCGATGCCTGTGCCAGAATGGTCGATTCGGGAATCAGTGTACAAATCATGGTATCCTGTGATGACATAGGCGAGTAAAGGAACAGATACTGTTCACCGTTATAAGTAACGTATTCTTTGCCGGCTTCCTCCTGTTCCAGTGCCCTCTGATAAAAATCGGAGGTGGTAAAGAGCGAATCACGCTCAGAAGTACCGTCGGAATAAAACGTTGTGCCATCCTGCGTAATGAGCGCTACATAACTGCCCTCACCCGCGTCCATTGTAGCAAGTGAATTGCGGATGATTTCCTTGTCGATATCTATGATCATGATGGATTTACTATTGTTCATATATTTGGAGATACGAAGGGAATAATTGCTGCTGTCAGTTCCAAGAGCCGCGTCTGCATCGGACAGGTTGCCGAACAGATAGTATGCGGAACGCACGTCAGCAACCTGCATCCCCTCCGGCGTGTCTGTATAAGCGGTATATAGGGTATCTACAGTAGGAGAACTGCTGGTGATGGACGGTACGGAATCGGAGATAAAATACAGATCGCTAATTAAGGAGTTGGTATTAATCTCCCGGCTGACAGTCTTCTCGAAAGAACGCACGAGCGTCTGCCCTGCCGCGCTGTCCAGCAGATTCTTAAAATAGGGAGTCAGTTCTTCATTGGAAAGAAAGGATTTATAGGTGGAACGCACAGTGTTGATAATCAGCGTAATATACTGGTTTGCCATGTGCATTGTCTGCTGGGCGGATTCTTCATAACTGGAAATGATTGCGGTCGATGCCTGCCTGTAGGAGACAACACCCAGAACGATGATACAGATTACCGGAATCAAAAACGATGCAATCAGTTTTGTACGCAGTTTCCGGTAAATTGGTACGGTGAATGTTTTATTTTTTTTATCCTGCATGATATAACCTCCTGTATAACATGGAAAACTGAGCAAATACCTTCTTTGAAGATTATAGCATATATTTGCATTGAGGTGAAGAATGGTTCGTGATAAAATAGTAAAATAATGGAAACCATAAGGAAAAAGAGGGGAGAAGATATGGAGTATCAAGAGGCATACAGTAAATTGGAGAAATACGGGCAGTTACATGTATTCAAATATTATGATGATTTGAGCGGTTACGAGAAGGAGGCGCTGCTTGAGCAGATCGCCAATACGGATTTCGAGGTGCTGTCACAATGTCAGCATAAGGAAGAACTAAATCCACGGGGAAAGATTACGCCGATTGAGGTGATGCAGCTTCCGGAGATTGAGGAAAAACGGGAAGAGTATACGAAAATCGGACTTGATGCGATTAAGACCGGCAAAGTCGGCGCCGTGCTTCTTGCGGGCGGCATGGGCACCAGACTCGGTTCCGATGCGCCTAAGGGAGTCTATAATATCGGCTTGACCAAAGAGGTGTTTATTTTTCAGCGTCTGATAGAGAACATGCTGGATGTGGTACGGCAGGCGGACGCGTGGATTCCACTCTACATCATGACGAGCGATAAGAACCATGAAACGACCACATCTTTTTTTAAGGAAAAGGATTATTTCGGATACAATCCCGATTATGTGACTTTCTTTATGCAGGATATGGCTCCGGCTTCCGATTATGACGGCAAGGTATATATGGAAGAAAAATGGAAAATGTCCACGTCGCCCAACGGCAACGGTGGCTGGTTTTTATCCATGATGAAGTGGGGCGTAGTGGATAAAATCAAGGAAGCGGGCGTGGAATGGCTGAATGTGTTTGCGGTGGATAATGTCCTGCAGCGCATTGCAGATCCCTGCTTTATAGGGGCAACCATAGCGACAGACAGCGCGGTGGGGGCAAAGGTAGTCAGGAAGAATGCGCCCGATGAGAAGGTGGGAGCAATGTGTCTGGAAGATGGGAAACCCTCTATTGTGGAATATTATGAGATGACGGAAGAATTGATGGAAGCAAAGGATGCGCAGGGAGAGCCGGCGTATAATTTCGGCGTTATCTTAAATTACCTTTTCCGGGAAAAGGATTTGGAGGAAATTGCCGCGAAGAAACTGCCGCTCCATATTGTGGAGAAAAAGATTCCCTATCTGGATGAAAACGGTATGCCGGTGAAACCGCAGACACCCAATGGATATAAGTTTGAGCAGCTTGTGCTGGATATGATTCATGAGCTGGACTCCTGTCTGCCCTATGAGGTGGTCAGAAACCATGAGTTTGCGCCGATTAAGAATAAGACGGGAATTGATTCTGTAGAGAGCGCCAGAAAGCTTTGCGAGGAGAACGGAATTGCATTATAAGTTTTGCAGGGGTGGAGTGTTATAACATTTTGACAGGTTTGGATAACATTAGCATCTTGTATAGAGAGGGCGCATGAGTGTACACTATGTATAAATCAAGAGCAGGTTACGAAAGTAATGAAATGTAACGGGCGGGATTGATTAACATTTTCACAATTTGTTTTCAGAAAGGGCAGGTGTTTGACATGGCGATTTTGGTTACAGGCGGTGCGGGGTATATCGGTTCCCACACGGTGGTTGAATTACAGAATGCAGGATATGATGTTGTAGTAGTGGATAATCTGACAAATTCCAGTGAGAAATCTCTGGAGAGAGTGGAGAAGATTACGGGGAAGCCGGTGAAATTTTATAAAGCGGATATATTGGACAGGGACGCTTTGGAGCAGATTTTTAAACAGGAGCAGATTGATTCCTGCATCCATTTTGCAGGTCTTAAGGCGGTGGGCGAATCCGTGCAGAAGCCTTGGGAATATTATGAGAATAATATCGCAGGAACATTGACTCTGGTGGACGTGATGCGAAAGAACGGCGTGAAGAATATTATTTTCTCGTCTTCGGCGACGGTGTACGGCGACCCGGCGATGATTCCGATTACGGAAGAATGTCCGAAGGGACAGTGTACGAATCCGTACGGCTGGACGAAATCCATGCTGGAACAGATTCTCAGCGATATGCAGAAGGCGGATCCGGAGTGGAATGTGATTCTGCTCAGATATTTCAATCCAATCGGTGCGCATCAGAGCGGAACGATTGGCGAGAATCCGAATGGTATTCCCAACAATCTGATGCCTTACATTACGCAGGTGGCAGTGGGCAAGTTAAAAGAGCTGGGTGTGTTCGGCAATGATTATGATACGCCGGACGGAACGGGCGTCCGTGATTACATTCACGTGGTAGACCTCGCTGTCGGACATGTGAAGGCGCTCAAGAAGATTGAGGAAAAAGCAGGACTTTGCATTTACAACTTAGGCACGGGCGTAGGCTACAGCGTATTGGATATTGTGAAAAACTTCGAGGAAGCGACCGGGGTGAAGATTCCCTACGTAATCAAAGAAAGACGTGCCGGCGACATTGCAACATGCTATTCTAATGCGGACAAGGCGAAGAGAGAGCTTGGATGGGAGGCACAGTACGGTATCAAGGAGATGTGTGCCGACTCGTGGAGATGGCAGAGTAACAATCCGAACGGGTATGATGATTAAATCGTTTGCGAGTAATAGAGAAAGCGGATATTGAATGATATGGAAAGAGGGAAGCGGGGCGAGTGTTTCATTGCCGGACTTCCCTTTTCTATATAATTAGATAACAAGAAAATTTCTTCAGAGAGTAGAAGAATGCGCAGCATTCTTCCCAAGATAATTTGCGGAGCAGATTTTCTTATAGTATAGGAAATTCCGTCAAAATAAGATAATCTGCGGAGCAAATTTTCTTGTCGTTACGCAACATACAGATACATAAATATGAAATGGCAGATGCTGCCGCCCATGACAAACAGATGAAACACTTCATGAGAGCCGAAATTTTTATGCTTGGAGTTGAAAATCGGCAGTTTGAGGGCGTAAATTACACCGCCTATGGTATAGATGATTCCGCCGGCAAGGAGCCAAAAGAATGCACCCGTTGACAGATTGCTGCGCAGCGTCCCGAAAATGGCGAGGCAGACCCAGCCCATAGCGATGTAGATTACGGAGGAGAACCATTTCGGGCAGGTAATCCAGCAGGCTTTCGTAATCATGCCGGCGACGGCGATACCCCATACCACAGCGAGTAATGTATATCCCATCCGGTCGCCGAGGACAACGAGACATACCGGTGTGTAAGAGCCGGCAATCAGAACAAAAATCATCATGTGGTCCAGCTTGCGGAACACTTTCAGAATCTTGTCTTTTACTGTGACGCTGTGGTAGATGGCGCTTGCGCCATAAAGCGCTACCATGCTGCCGATAAATATTGCCATGGCGATAAAAGCCGTAGGATTGGAATCCGTTGCAGCCTTGACCATCAGTGGCGTTGCGGCGATGATTGCCATCATCATACCGATAAAATGTGTAATTGCGCTTCCCGGTTCACGAATCGTAATTTGCATAGATAATCCCTTCTTTCTTCATAATTCTTATAACATCGTCATACTGCATGGAACGAAACATGCAAAGCGTAGCATATAAAGTGAGTCAATCACTGCGAATGTTTTGATGTATTATCAAAAATAAAATAATGTTCGTAACATCTGTATGCAATGAAAATGCCAATGTACTGATATGTAGTATTGAAAACTACATATAACATAATACAATACTACTACTTAAAGTATGCGGAGTCAACAAAATTATGCACAATATTTTCGGGAATTTTCTAGAAAATTTTGGAGAAATCAGTCTTCCTCGATGACATGTATTTCCAGATAGTCAAAGTCAATGTGTTCGATAAAATTATCCTGCGTGAACCGGGTTTTATCATGGCGTTTGAAATCCTGCACGGTTGAGTCGAGCCAGATTGGTTTGCCGAGGTCGAATTGATAACATACTTCATCGAGGGCATGGAATACCTTGTGCGTGCGCGTTTCGTTAGAAGAGTCCGCAATTACAGTGTCCCTTAACATACGATTGTCTTTCAGTTCTTTAGCCCACAGACGAAACATGGCTGCGCCTCCTTTTATATATATGGGAAATTTCGCCAAAGCGTGGAAGAACCGAAGGTTCTTCCGAACATAATGCCGAAGGCATTTTGTTCTGGTCAGTCTGGCAGCGTGCCGGTATCATGCGATATGCCGCTATGAATACTATACAAATCCTGCCGCAAAAAGTAAACACTTTTTCTTTTGCATATAAAATGTTACACTGAATAGCAGAAGATACAAAGTAGAGGAACAGCGGACGTGAGCGAAGAAAAAACCAAGCCTTTAGAAAAAAAATATTTCAAAAGTGTCATAATTTTCACATTAGCCATCATAAATATTAGTTTGGTGGCATCTTTGGAGATGTGGACGAAATCTGCATCGAGGATTGCCGTCATGCTGTTCGGCGGCGTGGGTGCGGTGGTGTGCTATCTGCTGCTTGACTTCTTTGGAAAGCAGAAAGAGAAAAGACTGCGGGTACATGCGATGCTGTGGGGGCTTCCTATGGCGGCGGCTTATGTGCTTGGCTGCCGTATGCGACGCGACGGCACTGCCCTTGCAGGCTTAAAGGAATTACCGGGGCTTGTCCTGCAGGTCGGCTGTCTGACGGTTCTGGCGGCGGCGTGTGTGTGCATTGTGCTGCGCGGCGGAGCATACAGGGAGGCTTTGCGTCAGTGCGGGCTGCGAAGGATCGTGCTGCAGGAGGGAAAACAGTACCGGTTCTGGCAGGTGTGGCTGTTTCACAGTATTGTGATTTTGTTATGCTGGCTGCCGGTTTTTCTTGCGTATTATCCGTCGGTGTTTGCCTATGATGCGGAGGGGCAGCTTTATCAAGTGCTCGCCCATGATTACAGCACACATCATCCGCTGCTGCATACATTATTCCTAGGAGCTTTTTTTAAGCTGGGGGAAATACTGCCCGGTTCCTACTCCGCAGGGATGGCGGTGCACTCTGTGGTGCAGATGGTGATAATGTCGGCAGTTTTCGGTTATACGACCGCTTTTTTATACCGGAAGGGTGTTCCGGCGTATGCACGAAATATACTGCTGTTTTTCTATGCCCTGTTTCCGACGAATTCCATTCTGGCGCTCAGCACGACGAAGGATGTGTTGTTTTCGGCGTTTGTGCTCTTGTATACGCTGTTTCTTTACAGACTTGTGACGGAGCAGGGGTGGGGTGGGGCGAAGAAAAGCTGGCTGCTGTATGTACTTTGTGCGACGCTTCTTTTATTGTTCAGGAATAATGCGGTTTATGCGTTTATACTTGCGTCGCCCTGTGTCTGTATCGGATTATACCGGATGCGCGCTGATAAGCCGGGAGTTTTTCAGAAATATCTGTTTAGTACGGCTACAGTGCTTGTACTGTTTCTGCTTGGAAGTGTGTTGCTCAAGGCAACGACGGACGCAGAAAACGGCAGTCCGCGGGAAATGCTCAGCGTTCCCCTGCAGCAGATGGCGCGCACCCGGGTGAAGGCGGAGGAGACGCTGCAGCCAGAGGTGCGGCAGGAGCTGGAGAAATATCTGCCGTCGGAATGGGTTTTTGCAGCATACAATCCGTATCTTGCTGATCCGGTCAAGAATCGTGCGGTCATCCATGACGACCCGGCAGGGCTGATAAAAACATGGATAAAGCTGGGAACGGAGCATCCGCAGATTTATATAGATGCCTTTCTGGATAATTCCATCGGTTACTGGTTTATTGAGGATAAGACACATGCGCAGATATACGGGCTGGGAACGGAGAGCGGTTTTGGATATCTTTCGACTGACAACAGAACAATGCCTGCGGGCTGTGAAATCATAGAGCACAGTTATTTGCCGCGACTCAGAAGATTTATGGAAAAGATAGTTTCCGATAATGTCTATCAGGCGATGCCGGTTGTGCGTCTTATTTTTGCGCCGGCATTCTATTGGTGGATGTTGTGCATGTACATGGCGGCAGTATTATATAGGAGGAAGTACAATATGCTGCTTCCGGCAGCCTTTTTGGTCGTTTATTATATGACGCTTTTGCTTTCGCCGACGGTACTGATACGCTATATGTATCCGTTTGTGGTGTCGGTTCCTGCCATATGTTGTTGTATAAGTACGGATATAGGAAAAACTGGCGGAAAATTATACAATAAAAATTAAATAATTATGAATTTTTTGTGTAAAATATACATTTAAGACAAAAAATGTGGTATACTTTGTGTATGTAATGAGTAAAGCGGTATATAGATACCGCATGATACATTGCGAATGAGCGCGGATGGGTGGATCCGTGCCTGATGATAGTCAATTTTGGTACTTTTAGGGGGAAAAATGGAAATAAGAATCGACAGAGACGGCGACATTGACAGCTGGAAAGAAGTGACGCTGATTTATAACTCTGCTTTAAAACAAATTTCTACAAAATTGGAAATCTTAAATGATGAGTTCCAGCATGTACACAGATATAATCCGATTGAACATATTAAATCGCGGATTAAGACACCGGAAAGTATTGTCAAGAAATTGAAGAAACACGGCTATGAATCGACGATCAACAATATGATTCGCTATGTCAATGATATAGCGGGGATTCGGGTCATTTGTTCTTTTTCTTCCGATATTTATCAGATTGCGGAGATGATTAGCAACCAGAGTGATATCAAGGTGATTTCCGTGAAGGATTATATTGTCAATCCGAAAGCGAGCGGTTACAAGAGTTACCACATGCTGGTGACCGTGCCGGTATATCTGTCCGACCGCATCGCGGATACGAAGGTGGAAATACAGATTCGGACGGTTGCGATGGACTTCTGGGCGAGTCTGGAGCACAAGATACATTACAAGTTCGAGGGAAATGCACCGGAACATATCAAAGATGAGCTGGTGGAGTGTGCGCAGATGGTTTCTGAACTGGATGCCAGAATGCTTGCGCTGAATGAAGAGATTCAGCATATCGAACGGCAGCAGATGGAAGAATATTGATGCAGCATGTTCTGTAGGACGATGGAATGATAATGGAATAAGGAAAGAGTATCGCAGGTAGCAGGTTACGGGCGGTACTCTTTTTTTATGTAATAGGAAATTTCTCCAAAGCGTGGAAGAATGCGAAGCATTCTTCCGAACACAATGCCGAAGGCATTTGGTACGGGATCCATCTTCTGTAGACATTGATTTCATATCTTCAATTCGCAAGAAATGATAATACAGATAAGAAAAGTTATTGTACAATATATTAGCTAACTATGAAAGCGGCGTAAAAGTGAGGAAAAATGAATAATCTGCAATTGATAGAAAAAGTATTATATTACATCGATGAGTATATCTATGAGGAACTGACCTATGAGCGTCTGGCGGAAGTGTTTGGGTACTCTGCCTTTCATTTTCACAAGATTTTTTCATCCGTAACAGAATTAAGTATCACAGAGTATATAAGAAAGCGCCGTCTCACCATGGCATATAAAAAACTATGTGAGACAACAGAGACGGTTACAGATATTTGTTACAGTGTTGGTTTTAATAGTATTCAGACTTTTAATCGAGTGTTTAAGGATACTTTCGGAATGCCGCCACGTGTGGCAAGGGATAAGCAGGAAAAGATTACCTGCCGTAGTGTAGAAGAAATCGTTGCAGGATATTTAAAACGTATTCCGATAAAGGGTGAGTTTTCTATAGAGCCACGTTTTGAAGAAAGAGAAGAATTTGTAATTGCCGGATACAGAAGGCACACCAGAGAGGGTTTTGATGTGATAGGAGAGTCGTGGTTTGAGTTAAAGAGCAACATGGATACCATTGAAAGAAAAAATGAACATACGATGTATGGTTTTGAAGATTATTCGGAGGAATTTAGTTCCGAGACATTGGCATTTTATTATATGGCTGGAGTAGAAGTGGACAAGAATACAATCCTTCCGAAAGGTGTATATCGCAAGGTGGTGCCAGAAGCAAAGTATGCGGTCTTTACAGTGAATGGCAATAATGCTAACGGAGAAATTTGGAAAGCACTCCGCTATATTTATTCTGTATGGCTGCCAAATTCGGAATACTGTATGGATGAAAATACGTTGTTTGATTTTGAATATTATGACGAGCGTTGGGATTGTCAGTTTGGAGCAGCACAAATGGAAATCTATATACCGATAAAGAAAATGGGGGGATAGGATGAAAAAGTCACTTGAACGGATAGAAAATTATGTACGTGAAATGCGATATAAGAACATTGACAATATTTTGATTACGAAAAATGGGCAGGAAGTCTATTTAAAAAATTTTAAGAAAGAGTTTGACGGAAAAAAACATCGCATTGCCTCTGTTGTAAAGAGTATTATTTCTTTGGGAACGGGAATTGCTGTTGACAGGGGATATGTGGGAATGGATGACTATATTTGCGAATACCTAGGAGAATCGTTCGATGATATGACGGCAAAGGAGCATAGGAAAATTACAATAAGAGATTTATTGACGCTTTCCTCCGGAATCTACTGGCAGTTTGGGATTCATGCGAGTCAGCCGCTTTGGCAGACCGTGGAAGCCGAGGGGGATTGGAGCCGGGCAATCTTAGAGCTTCCGAGTGCATATACGCCGGGAACGAAATTCTATTATAAAGATGCGGATGTTTATCTGCTGACGCAGGTGCTGCAGAAGGCGACAGCAAAACAGATTGATACCAATGAGTTTGTAAAGTATTTTGGAATGCGGGAGTATGGTTTTTTGTGGTGGATTCATGAGGAGGCATATTTTGCCAGAGGATTTGGTGGGAATGAGATAGCGGTTTTTCCGAAGTACGGTCTGGTTGTGGTAATTCAGGCAACGGCGAAAAAAGTATCAAAAGAATATTTAGATGTGATATATAATGTGATTTTGAAACAAGAATCATTAATATTGAAGTAGGAGAACGGTAATATGAGAGAGGACATGCTCCGAATCAGGAACGCATTTGCAAATAATTTGAAACACATTGATGTTGATATACCATTAGGAAAATTGACCGTAATTACCGGTGTGAGCGGTTCGGGGAAGTCCAGTCTGGCATTTGATACGATTTATGAGGAGGGCAGACGCCGGTATCTGATGTTTAGCGGCTTGGAAACGGAAACCAATCAGACTTACGGTGAGATTACAGGGTTGTCCCCTACGGTTGCACTGGAACAAAGGGTGATTCGGCAAACAAATGTAAGAAGTACGGTAGGAAGCAAAAGTCAGTTGAAGGTCTTTCTGCAAAGTCTGCCGGTTAACGAAGACGGAGTGGTCAAGGGGATTATAAAGAAAGCTGAATTGATGGAGGAGGTTGGGCTGTCTCATTTATCCTTGGGGAGAAACGTACCGACATTAAGCGGAGGAGAGGTACAGCGGCTGGTTCTGGTTAGTTACTTGATTACGAATCTGCAATCGTTGATTTTTGTGTTTGATGAACCCACCATAGGGTTACATGAGATAGAAAAACAGAGACTGATTCAAGTGATTCGCAAACTGGTTGAGAATCAGAACACGGTAATTGTGGTGGAACATGATAAGAATTTTATGGCGCAGGCGGATTATATTGTGGAAATCGGACCGGGTGCGGGAGAATATGGCGGACAGTTGGTGTTTCAGGGAAGCTATGAGAAATTCTTAAGCTGTAAAGACTCCGTCACATCCTGTTATCTGAACAGTTCCTGCCGGATACAGTCAAGTGCCAAAAGCCGGAAGGTGGATTTGAATGATGCACTAAAGCTGGAAAATATAACGATACATAATCTGCAGTCAGTTTCCGCCATGATTCCTTTGGGTGTCATGGTGGGAATTGCAGGCGTGTCGGGCAGCGGCAAATCGAGTTTGATATCGGATGCCTTGGTTTCTATATTGAAGAAGAATTTACAGAATCGGTTCGTTGATTTATCGGAGGAAGAAGAGGAAGATTCGGAAGAAGACATAGGACTTTGGAATGGAGATGTACAGGGCATTGAGAAAATAGAAAAATGTATTATTGTGGATCAAAAACCGATAGGAAGAAAAAGTACATCGACACCAATCAGTTACCTCGGTGGACTGGAAAGAATCAGGAAATTGTTGGCAGACACAGCCTATGCAAAGGAACATGATTACAGAAAAGGGCTGTTTTCTAAGAACTCGGAGGGGCGTTGTTTGTGTTGTCAGGGATTAGGTGAGATTCCGATAGATATCGGACTTGGAAATCAGTTATTCTTACGGTGCGAGGACTGTGCCGGGACAGGATATGTTCCGGAGGCGCTTGAAGTAAGCTATAACGGGAAAAATATCCATGAAATCATGCAGATGTCCTTTGAGGAAGCGGAAGCTTTTTTTAAGCAGGATAAAAAGCTGTCCGCACTTATGACAGTCATGGAGCGGGTTGGTATGGGATACATGAAGCTTGGACAAAAGACGACTACCATCAGTGGCGGTGAAGCACAGAGGATTAAGCTCGCGAAGGAATTGAGCCAGTCCACAAGGGGATGCCTATTTATTTTAGATGAGCCTACTACTGGATTGTCATTTCGGGATACCGATCATTTGATGCGTTTATTGAATGACATTGTCGACGCGGGAAATTCCATGATCATTATTGAACATGATACAGATGTTTTGCAAAACTGTGATTACTTAATTGAACTTGGTCCCGGTGGCGGAACGGCAGGAGGAAGGATTATTTCTGCGGGAACTGTTGAGGAGATAAAGAGAAATCCGAATTCTGTGATTGCAAAATACTTATAAGGGAAGAGATAAGTGCACGTCAAACATTACATGGTGCAATCCAAAAGACCTATTCCCAGTGTCTTGTAGGAGAAATAAGTTTTTTTAATGGTGTCTAACATAAGGCAGTTTTCACAGACTATATCAGTGAAGGCTTTTAATCTTTTTATTGGCTGATGCATATCTATTTGAAATGTTGTTGACATTCAAAAATAGGTGCGGTATACTGATAAAATAGAACATATGTTCGAGATTAAATGATGCTTTCATCTATGCCAAGGGATTGTTTACGGGGAGAAGAATCAATGCAGTAAGAAATCAATGCGTTTGGCGGAATATATTTTATGCATAGTCAGTAAGGAGGATTATATGATTGCACCAGCCATACACTTTAAAGACAATTGTCTTCAAGCAATTGAGTTTTACGAAAAAGTATTTGATGTATCTGATAAACAAATTTTTTTCCGTAGTGAAGCACCAGATAATTTAGGGATATCTAAGTCTGAAAAGACAAAGAATCTGGTAATGCACTCATGCATCAACATATGTGGAAACTATATTAACATGAGTGATACGTTAGGAGAGGTTATATCAGGCAATCAAGTTATTTTAAATGTGTATATGTCATCTGATGAAGATGTAATAAATGCGTATCAGAAACTTAAGGAAGGCGGAGAGATTATTGTAAAAGCGGGTCCGCAAATTTTTTCTCCTATGTATGCATCAGTGAAGGACCGATTCGGTGTTCAATGGCAGATTATGTCCTAGAAAGTAAGAAGCACTGTGTGATATCTTGTGTAAGCGGTGTCAGAACGGATACTGAAATTGGCAGGGAGTAAGACAGGCGCAGCGGGATATTGAGTATATGCGCGATTACATGAATGCGCCGCTCATCTATTGCGGAGAACAACATGGCTACCAGTATGAGAAGGAATTTTCGCTTCCCAGCTTTTTTCTGTCTGAGCATGAAAAAGATATGATGCATTTGCTGGCGGAGCAATGTCAGAATATAGGTGCGTTCGGCTATCGTAAATATAGGAATCAAGCGGATATTCTGAATAAGATTACAGAGAACAAGCCATACAGCGGCGTCAGAAGAGAGCCGTATCTTGCCAGACTGCAAATAACCGGGGAACGAAAATCCACTACCGTGCTGGACTATTTTGTCTGTAAAAAAGACGCAGACGATGTCTATACTTACGCTTTTTTTGAACCGGATATCTTTATCAGCGTTCTAATCGCAAGTAATCTTTCGTTTCGGATTCTTTCTCCAAACTGGCTGAATGAGTACATGAAAAAAAGGCTTAACGAAATTTTATCAAAACTATGACATCATATGTCATACTTTCTGTGCCATAATGAGTTTATCAATCAGAAGGAGCGGAAATACAGATGCAAGTCTGCCGATATTATATAACAATCTGGGAAAGACTTTTGAATATGCGCCCGTTTTGTACTGCGAAATCCCGCAGGGAACAAAGGATACAGACCCCGACCGTGCGTTTTTGGATTTCCTTAGCATCTACGTACAGGAAATGCACCGCGTCTCTGAGAATCCGGAACGCGCCTATGGACTGGCGGTATATGACATGCTGGTAAATGCCGTTCAGGAAAAGGCTGTCAATACGTTTGGCTTAAGGTACTGTACCGGAATCTATTATGAGCGCAAAGAGGCAATCTAAATGTACCTGCTAGAGAGACAGGCGGAGGATTCTGATAAGCTGCTGTCTCAATTGATTGATTCGTTTCGGGAAACCGTGCGGCTCTACAAGAAGTTCATGTATGATATCTTACAGCAGGATACGGCTGGGTGGAATCATTTATCGAAACCGATTCCAGAGGAAAGCTATGGGGAAATCATAGAGACCCTGCAGGAAATGAAACAGAGCGAGGAATGCAACGTTGCGGCTGCGGAGCGGATTATGGATTCCCATGCCAGACGAATCCAAGAATCATGTTGATGAAATTGGTGACGGAAAAGATGAACTAAAGTTTAAGCAAGGTCAAAAAAACGATTCTGACTAACTATAAGGTTAACTGTCGGTTAAGTCATCTTGCCATTTCTGGTATGTTATTCAAACTGTTGCTGTTTTATAATGATGGAAATATACTTGAGAATAAAGGTGACAGACATGTTCGATACAAAAATACTTGGAAAAAGAATCGTTTTATTGAGAAAACAAAACGGAATCTCGCTGGAAAAGTTTGCGGAACTGCTATGCATATCACCGCAGGCAGTCAGTAAATGGGAAAACGGGCACACGACGCCGGGTACATCGATGCTGCCTGTTCTGGCACAAATTTTTCAGTTTTCTATTGACGAGATTATCATGCGAAAGGGAATATGAATATAGAGTGTCTATATTTTGGTATTCGACAGGAGAAAATGATGGACAAGAAACTTTCAGAAATGAGTTTGGAAGAGCTGTGGGAGTTATTTCCTATCTATCTGACGGCGCATCAGGATTGCTGGTCTACATGGTATGAAGAAGAAAAGAACATGCTTCAAAATATATTGCACGAAGGGCTTAATTTGCGGATTAATCATATCGGCAGTACCGCGATACAGGGGATATGGGCAAAGCCAATCATTGATATTTTGATTGAAGTTCCAAACGATGCTGCCCTTAAAACGGCAAGAAAACGGCTGACAGCAAACGGATATCTTTGTATGTCCGAAAAGGGAGACAGGATATCTCTCAATAAGGGATATACGGAAAGCGGATTTGCAGAGCGGGTTTTTCATATTCATTTACGTCTATGGAATGATCATGACGAAATATATTTTAGAGATTACTTAAGCGCTCATCCGGAGATTGCAAAAGAGTATGAGAATCTGAAGTTAGCCTTATGGAAAAGATATGAGCATGACAGGGATGGATACACCATGGAAAAAACCGATTTTGTTACCAGATACACAAGGCTGGCAAAAGAGACCGGAAACAAGACTGCAGGTGATACAAACTAAAAAATTTTGATGCTTCCTAACGTGTCATTTTTTTAACAGCTTATTCAGTGAAAGTATGATTCGGCACACGGAGTACAATGATGAAAAAACAGGAAATACTGAATTACCTTGATGAGGAGTTACTGAACAAACTCTTCTGTTATTGTTATGCGCGTACAAGCGACAGCCATGAGGCACAGTCGCTTTGCTCGGACATTGTTTACGCGTTGGTAAAGACAGCCCACACCGACGGTGAAATCCAAAATCTGTATCCGTTTATCTGGCGGATTGCAGGGAATGTTTATGCCGATTACGCGAAACATAGAAAACAGCGTCAGCAGTTCTTTTATGAGGGCAACCCCGATGAGATTTTTGCGTGTATCGCTGAGGAGAGCGATGACGGGGAATGCCGGGAACAGATTGAGGCGATATACAGACAGATTGCTTTTCTGACCAAGACCTATCGCGAAGTGATGATTCTGTTTTATATAGAAGGAATGTCTGCAGCGGAAATTGCAAAGATCCAAAACACAACGGAGACGAATGTCCGGCAGAGGCTGCTGTGGGCGAGGGGCAAGATAAAAGAGGGAGTAAAGAACATGGAAAAAATATATGACAGACCGCTGGCACTGGATAAAGTAGACTTTTATATATGGCTGCAGGGCGATCCCGACTGGGGAGACCCGCGGGATGTGGGTGTCAGAACACTGTCTAAGCACATTATCTGGCTTTGTCGTAAAAAGCCGATGGGAGCAGCCGCCATCGCGGAGAAGCTGAATGTCCCGACCGCTTATATTGAGGAGGAACTGGAAGTGCTTGCCAATGGAAAAAACGGCGAGTATGGACTGCTCCGACGCGTGGGAAACAACAAATATGTGATAAACTTTGTGCTGCTTGACAAAGCTGCTATGAAAAAAGCTGTGCAGATTTACAAAGTGCAGATGCCGAAGGTATGCAGAATCATTGCGGATTACGTGAAGGAGCACAGGGAGGAATATCTGAGATTTCCGTATCTGAATCCGTATTTTAAGAAGGGCTGCCCGGATTTTAATCTGGTGCTCTGGCAGCAGATGTTCGTCATAGCACGTTCCTTTCGGAATCAGGTGGACAGGATTCTGGCTGAAACATATTTTGCCGAGTATAAGGAACCGGACAGACCGCTCAGCGTCTTTGGGCATGTTGATTGCGGCGAAGTCTATTCGGCAGGCAGTAGTATGATCTATGCGGAAAATCTGTGCGGGTTCAAATATGCTGCAATGGTTACGCTCCACTTTCTTCAGGTAGAGAGTCATTTTATCTGTAGTCATAATATGTCTACCGATCCAATGATTCAAATGGCGCTGCGTGCAATTGAGGGACAAAACCGTGCTGACCTGATGGATGACGAGAAGGAGTATGCCGCAAAAGCCGTTGAGTGTGGGTATCTGTACAGAGAAGGCGACATGCTCTATACAAAGATATTGGTGTGTCCTAAGAAAGAGGAAGAGAGATTGTTTGAAGTCAGCAAGAGGCTTTCCGAGGGATATTTTGAGCAGGAAGCACAAGCGGTTGCGGAGCAGATTGCCGCATTGATTAAGAAGGTTGTGCCAAAGCATCTGCTTGGGGAGTGGCGGTTTGCGAACGCGCTGGCTGGTATGCCGTCGGTGAATCTGGTGGAAAGCGAACTGATAAAACAGGGAATACTCATACCGCCTGAGAATGGTATCGGTGCGGAAGGCTGCTGGATGAGCGTATGCTGACAGCAGAAAAAGTCCGCATGGTCGTAATATGGAACAGAATATTCCCATCGGCATGAGCTGCTGCAAAGAGAAAAATAAGTTGTTTATGCAAAAGCCTGTATGTCCGGCACAGGACACTTTACGAGTTGAATAAAAAAGCGCTCACGGCAAAGGAGAATCCGCCTTTTCCATTTACCAAAAGTTCTATTTGCCCCAACATCATCTATATAGATAAAAATGACATAAAATGAGGAGTGCCCAAGCACCTTGCGGCGCTTGGGCTATTATGAAAAAATTTATCTATGTGTGTAATGTTAAACATTACATGTTTGCTTGTTTGTTATGGTTAAATTATACGATTAAAATGTGAACAAATTATGAACAACATGTAAAGTTACCGTTAATATTTACAATGAAGAGGGGAAATGACGGGCAAAGTTGTGCAAATTATATAAAAACGGGAAAGGGGGGAATGATGCAGTTTTTTTGTAGATACTTTGGCGTGCAGGTCGCTTTTTGGTTGTCATGTCGTTAGAAAGATGTTAAAATGCCAGTAAGTTGCTTATTATTTTTGCAGTGGGTGCGCCGGACGGTATTTTTATAACTCAAAGGCGGTATGGACAATGGACGGAGGAAACACAATGGATACTTTTATTGATAAACTTGCACAAAAAAGAAATGCGCAGGAGATGATTCGTGCGAACATGACGGCGGAAGCGATTAAGATGGAACAGCTTCAGAGCCAGATGCAGGCGTATGATGATATGATGCGGGAAATCCGGCAGGTCAATTTAAAGACAGTGGAGAATGTGACGCAGGTACAGGCAGTTTTAAAAGAATGTATGGAGAAGCTGGAAGCCATGCAGGAGGCGAATGCGCAGGGAGCCGATAACGAGCAGGAATTTGCGCAGATGAAAGAACTTCTGGAAGAGAAGTTTAAGCAGTCTGATGATTTTCTTCATAAGGAAAACGTGAAGGTATACCGTAATGTGCAGGCTGCCGTGTCTGACGAACTGAATAAGCAGACGGAAGTGCTGCAAAGCGAGAACAAGCGGCAGAAAAACGGCGTCGGCAAGGCGACGCTTGTCTTTACCATTCTGACGATGCTTTGTGTGATAGCCGATATTATTGTGCAGCTGTTTTCCATTACGATTCAATTTTAGTGTACGAGTGTACCGTACCATCCGTATCCGGAGAAATGATACGGGGAGTTGTAGCTGTGCGCTGCCTGCCGCAAACTCGCTTATGCGAATCTTTGCCAAGCTGAGAAGATAGCAGCGCAGAAATGGAGAAATTATGGGGAAACAGATATGGAAGCCGGGCAATATGTTGTATCCGCTGCCGGCGGTGCTGGTGAGCGTGGCGGACCGGGAGGGGAATACGAATTTGTTTACAGTGGCATGGACAGGGACGATCAATTCTGACCCGCCGATGGTATCTGTTTCTGTCAGACCGGAACGGTATTCCTACCATATGATAGATGAAACGGGAGAATTTGTAATCAATCTGACGACCGAGGCGCTTGCCTATGCAACGGATTACTGCGGGGTAAAAAGCGGAAGAGATGTCAATAAGTGGCAGGAGTTGAAACTGACGCCAATTGCGGGGGAACATGTTGGCGCGCCGATGCTGGCGGAGAGTCCGGTAAATCTGGAGTGCAGAGTGACTAAAAAGCTGATGCTTGGAACGCATCATATGTTTCTTGCCGAGGTGCTGGCGGTACATGCGGATGAACGTTATATGGATGAGAGCGGCAGATTCTGTTTAAATGATGCGAAACCGCTTGTTTATTCCCATGGGAAATATTATGCCGTGGGAAAAGAACTGGGAAAGTTTGGATACAGCGTGCAAAAGAAGGGTAGATGAAAGCGAAAGAACCGTTAAAAGAAAAAGAACCGTTAAAACGGTTCTTTTATTTTACGTCAGATTTGCGGTTCACTATCAGACTGCCGCGCACGACGGCGTCATTGCCATAACGTTTTCGGATGGAATCCAGTGCGGCGTCTAACTGTTCCTTTTTCTTGGAAGACGGCTGTGTGCGCATGGAGGACGGCTGTGCCTGCATGGTCTGCGGCAGGTCGAAGAGGGAGAGCTGTACCGGCTCCGTGTCAGCGACAAGCTTGGAAGAACGTATTCCCAGAAGCCTTACCGGCGTTCCATCCCAGATTTCATCAAACAGGGTGCAGGCAGTTTTATAAATCAAGTCCGTCTGGTTGGTAGGTGTATACAGGGTCGTCTGGTGGGACACTTTTTGGAACGTATGGTACTTAATCTCTGTGCTTATCATTCCTGCCGCCTGATTCTGCGCACGCAGTCTGTGCGATACGGACTCGGCAAGAGAGAGGAGTACACGGTAGACGGTCTCTTTGTCCTCAGCATCTTGGCTTAAGGTGGTAGAGTTGCCGATTCCCTTGGCATCGGCTTGGATGACCGTAACTTTGGAATCATCTATTCCGTTGGCATATTCCCACAAAAGTGCGCCGTGGCTCTTTAAGTGTGCTTCGACAATGCGGCGGTCTGTACGAGCTAAATCGCCGATTGTCAGTATTTCCAGTTTGTGCAGGACCTCCACGCTGGAATGACCGCACATGAACAGGGAAGATACGGGAAGCTTCCACATTTTATCCTGAATTTCGTAGGAGTACAGGGTGTGCACCAAATCGGGTTTGCGGAAATCGGATGCCATCTTGGCGAGGACTTTTCGGTTGGAGATACCGATATTTACCGTAAATCCCAGAGTTTCCCTGACGCGGTCTTTGATTATATGGGCAGCTTCCTCAGGGGAAGCATAATGGCTGCTGATAGGGGTATAATCCATATAGCATTCATCCACGCTGACCTGCTCGATATCGGGGCAGAAATCTGACAAAAGTGTCATCAGTTCCCGGCTTCTGCGGTGGTACAGATTGTGGTCCGGCGGTTCTAACGTCAGATTCGGGCATTTGCGCATGGCATTGACAATCGGTTCACCGGTGACGATGCCATATGCCTTGGCGGGGATGGATTTTGCCAGCACGACGCCATGGCGTTTTGCCATATCTCCGCCAATAACGGCGGGAATTGTGCGCAGGTCGATGTCGGAGCCGTTATGAAGTTTTTCTAAGGCGCTCCAGCTTAAGTAAGCGGAGTTGACGTCTATGTGAAAGAATATTTTATCCATACTTGAATTATACATTACTTTACTTTTGATGGAAATACTGATAGAATATAAAATGTTACGATTTTGTTACAAAACCAAAGGATTACCGTTTGCAATTTGACGGCGATGGCGTGAATGCGGACGGACAGCTTCATACAAAAAGAGATAAAAACGATGATGAAATTATTGACGAGACATTATAAAAAAACGAAAATTGCATATATTAAGGTTGCGGGACTTGCAATCCTGCTGGCGATATTATTTTTTCCAAGTTATCAGAAGTTGGAACATACGGGCGACAATATCTTTAACGTATATCTGAATGGCACGAAAGTGGGCATTGTGGGCGACCCGGAACAGGTGGACCGTTGTCTGATTGCGGCGCGTAAGCGGCTGGCAGGAACGAGCGATGAACTGGTGCTTGCTGACAGTGAAATCACTTATGAGGGAGACGAAGTTCTCTGGGGCAATATAGATGACACGAGTGTCATAACATCTAATATGACGACGGTGCTAAAAGGAAGCGTCAAGGAGACGTTAAACCGTTCCTATACTGTGAAGATTAATGAGTATACCGTTAATCTTGCCAGCACGGAGGAAGTGTTGGCGCTGCTGCAGGCATCTATCAATAAGTACGACGATGAAAATGAGTATTATGTGGATCTGGTGCTTGACGGAGAGCGGGAATTAAACGTTCTGACGACACAGATTTATTCTGCAAAGGAGCAGCAGGAGGAAGCGGAAGCAGCAAAGGAGGTCATGACCAGCGTCGGCATCAATGCGGCATTGGACGAAATGTTTGCGGACATTGAACCGGCGATAGAGAAAGATTTCTCGGATTATGAGCTGGGACTGAAATCGCTGGAGTTCGGAGACACGGTGGAAGTGGTAGAGTCCTATTTGCAGGATTATGAGATTACTTCACTTTCACAGGCGATAGAAGAGGTGACCAAGGAGCAGGAGAAGGAGCAGATTTATGAAGTGGTGTCCGGCGATACGCTTTCCCAGATTGCCGAGAAAAATGAAATACCGTTAGCGGATTTGATAGCTATGAATGAAACGATAGAGAACGAGAACTCTATGATTCGTGTAGGGGATGAACTGATCGTCACCGTACCGGAGCCGGAGTTGTCGGTGGAACGCACGGAAGAGGTATACTATGAGGAAGATTATGAGGCGGATATCATCTATGTAGATAACGATAACTGGTACACTACGCAGACGCAGACGCTACAGGAGCCGTCTGCCGGACACCGGATGGTAGTGGCAAATATTTCGTACCGCAATAATGAAGAGGTGGTGCGTGATATTTTAAAAGAAGAAATCACTTATGAGGCAGTACCTAAAATTGTGGAACGTGGAACGAAGATTCCGCCGACCTACATCAAACCGATTTCGGGTGGACGTCAGTCGTCCGGGTTCGGCAGGAGAAGAGCGCCCACGAGGGGGGCAAGCAGCTATCATAAGGGAATTGACTGGGCTACGCCGGTTGGCACCGCGGTTATGGCTTCTTCCGCCGGGACAGTTGCGAGGGCAGGCTGGGGAAGCGGATATGGCTATGTAGTATATATCAATCATGCGGATGGCAGGCAGACCAGATACGGACATTTGAGTAAAATACTTGTGTCGCAGGGGCAGACAGTCAGTCAGGGGCAAAAGATTGCCTTAAGCGGCAACACAGGCGTCAGCACGGGACCTCATGTGCATTTTGAGATTCTGATTAACGGTTCGCAGGTGAACCCGCTGAATTACTTGAACTGACCGCGCCTTGATACCGAACGTAGATTCCCATTTACAAATATGTAAAATATGGTATACTGTTAGTTAATTGTTTTATGCTTTTTATTAATTTGCCGTGTGCTTTTAGGTAAGGCGTTTTATGAATATGGCGCACACGCGCAAATGGCTGATATGCTATTTAGGATTTTATTTCGTTTAATATACAGGGGACAATTATGGAACAATATGCGATTAAAGGTGGGAATCCGTTAGTCGGCGAGGTGGAGATTGGGGGCGCCAAGAATGCGGCGCTTGCTATTCTTGCTGCGGCAATCATGACGGATGAGACCGTAGTGATAGAGAATGTACCGGATGTCCGGGACACGAATGTGCTGATACAGGCAATGGAAAGCATTGGTGTTGTTATCAATAAGATGGATAGACATACGGTAAAGATCAATGCTTCCCAGATTAACGATTTGGTTATCGAGGACGATTATATCAAGAAAATCAGAGCATCTTATTATCTGCTAGGTGCATTGTTAGGTAAATATAAAAAGGCGGAAGTGGCGCTTCCGGGTGGCTGTAATATCGGACTTCGTCCGATTGACCAGCATATCAAAGGTTTTCGTGCATTGGGCGCCAGCGTCAGAATTGAGCACGGTCTGATTATCACGGAGACGGAGAGGCTGGCAGGAAACCATATTTATATGGACGTTGTTTCCGTCGGTGCGACCATGAACGTAATGATGGCTGCGGTTATGGCGGAAGGACAGACGGTGATTGAGAATGCGGCGAAGGAGCCGCATGTCGTTGATCTTGCCAATTTCTTAAACAGCATGGGTGCGAATATCAAAGGTGCGGGTACCGATGTTATCAGGATTAAAGGCGTGAGGAAGCTGCACGGCACTGAGTATGGCATTATCCCCGACCAGATTGAGGCGGGGACGTTTATGTTTGCCGCGGCGGTGACCAAGGGCGATGTGACCGTCAAGAATGTGATTCCGAAGCATCTGGAATCCATCAGCGCAAAACTGCTTGAAATCGGATGCGAAGTGGAAGAATCTGACGATGCCGTCCGTGTGGTGGCATCCAAGCCGCTTGGGCATACACATGTCAAGACGCTTCCCTATCCCGGTTTTCCCACGGATATGCAGCCGCAGATTACGGTTGCGCTGGGATTGTCAGCCGGAACGAGTATCGTGACAGAGAGTATTTTTGAGAATCGGTTCAAATATGTGGACGAGTTGACCCGTATGGGTGCGAATATCAAAGTGGAAAGCAACACGGCGATTATCGACGGTGTGAAACAGTATACCGGAGCCAGCATTACGGCGCCCGATTTAAGAGCCGGCGCCGCGCTTGTGATAGCAGGGCTTGCCGCAGAAGGACTTACGACGATAGACGAGATTAAGTATATTGAGCGCGGATACGAAGATTTTCATCTGAAGCTGCAAAGCCTCGGTGCGCAGATTGATAAAGTGTCCACGGAAAGAGACTTGCAGAAATTTAAGCTGAAAGTCGGCTGATGCTTTTGGAATGAATTTGCGAATAAATCTGATGTTCAAATGAACTTGTTGTGTTTTGGTCTTGACATACATTCTATATAGGTGTATGGTATGTACAGATATGAAAATTCCATATTGTGATGTTTTCTCTTATTCAGAGTGGTGGAGATACATAGGATCTGTGAAGCCACGGCAACCCCTGTAAGGAAGGTGCCAACCTGAGCGAAAATACTGTCATGCGGCAGCTCGAACAATAAGAGGATTTGATTATCGACTGTCAGGTCCGCTTATTTAGGTAAGCGGATTTTTTTCGCGAATAGGCAGAGTCAAAAGTCTGCCTATTCGCAGCCTACAACAAACTTACAAAAAGGAGAACAGACATGGAGAAGAGATTATTTACTTCCGAATCAGTAACAGAAGGGCATCCCGACAAAGTCTGCGATGCCATTTCCGACGCCATTTTAGATGCGTGCATGGAGAAAGACCCGATGAGCCGTGTTGCCTGCGAAACCGCAGTCTGCACAGGATTCGTTCTGGTAACAGGTGAAATCACCACGAATGCATATGTTGACATGCAGAAAATTGTTCGTGAAACCGTCAAGGAGATTGGTTATACCAAATCCGAATACGGCTTTGACGGCAATACATGCGCCGTATTTGTGGCGATCGACGAACAGTCTAGCGATATTGCGATGGGCGTGGATAAAGCGCTGGAAGCAAAAGAGAACAAAATGTCCGATGCTGAAATTGAAGCAATCGGTGCCGGCGACCAAGGAATGATGTTCGGATATGCCACCAACGAGACAGAAGAATATATGCCCTATCCGATTTCGTTAGCGCATAAACTTGCGCTGCAGCTTACGAAGGTTCGTAAGGATGGCACACTGAAATACTTAAGACCGGACGGCAAGAGCCAAGTGTCCGTAGAATATGATGAGGACGGCAAGCCGGTAAGACTGGAAGCGGTTGTATTATCCACGCAGCATGACGCTGATGTGACACAGGAACAGATTCATGAAGATATTAAGAAGTATGTGTTCGATCCGGTTCTGCCAAAAGAGCTGATTGACGACAACACAAAGTTCTTCATCAATCCTACGGGTCGTTTCGTAATCGGAGGACCGCACGGGGATGCAGGTCTTACCGGACGTAAGATTATCGTAGATACATACGGCGGATATGCCCGTCACGGCGGCGGCGCGTTCTCCGGCAAGGACTGCACGAAGGTAGACCGTTCCGCAGCTTATGCAGCCCGTTATGTTGCTAAAAATATCGTAGCGGCAGGGCTTGCCGACAAGTGTGAGATTCAGTTGTCCTATGCAATCGGTGTGGCGCAGCCTACATCCGTTATGGTAGATACATTCGGCACAGGCAAGGTTGCCGACGAAAAGCTGGTTGATATCGTTCGTGAGAACTTCGACCTTCGTCCGGCAGGAATCATCAAGATGCTCGACCTGCGTCGTCCGATTTACAAACAGACAGCAGCTTACGGACACTTTGGACGTAACGATTTAGACCTGCCTTGGGAGAAGCTTGACAAGGTGGATGATTTGAAGAAGTATCTGTAAGGTATGAGCCGGTTCCTTCGTGAAATGGCGGGGACAGTGGAATGAAAAAAGATATTGATATGTTTTGAATGATAGAAGAAAGGGACTGTCGGGAAATTGACAGCCCCTTTTTCTCTATGATGCTTCATACATATCTTCAAGGGTGATTAAGTGTAGCGCTTCCCTTTGCGCTTGGCTGTTTAGGGAGTCTGTGAAGCCGGATTTGGAAAAAAGATAATAGTAGTGTCTGTGATAGTGTCCCATTGCCAGTGCATAGTCTTTTAACAATGTCAATTCGTCAACATCTACGGGGATGTTTCGGAATTTGCACGATCCAACAATACAACTGTCATCACTTGCAGATGAAGCAACAACGTCAATCTGTGCCTGTTTGTGTGTTTGCGGGTGTCCGCCCCACCATTGTCCGATTTGAGCGAGGGGGAAAGGCAGATTATTATCATAATAAAGGATATAATCATGGCACATTTTCTCAAAAGTGAGCCCCATGTAATCGGTGAGGCGTTTCTCCACGGAAACCGTATAGTTCTGCTCTATTCTGCCGGAGAGAACGGCAGACATGTTATGCGGAATAAATGCAAACCAGAATCGGAAGAACTGGTCTTCAATCCGATAGATCGGACGTCGGCTGTTCGGGGTGGTTACTGGGGTTTCCCGGCGGATAACGCCCAGAGTAATCAGATTGGCAAGATATTTTGTACACAGTCCTGTTTCAATTCCGACGGTTGTTGCGATTTCAGATAGTTTGGTTTTTCCGGAAGCGATAGCGGTTACAATTGCATTGTAAGTAGATGGTTCCCGCAGTTCCTGCTTAAATAAGTTAGAAGGTTCTTCAAATAACATTGCATTTTTATCAAAAAAATGTTCCAGAAGATTTTCACGAATGCTCAAAGATGGTGAAAATTGTTCTAAATACAGCGGGATGCCCCCTGTAATACCATACATAAGGGCTTTTTCCTCAAAGGAGTAGTTGGGGAACCATTTGCCGGTTTCTAAGTAGGAAAAAGGCTGAATCTTAAACTGTGCCGTTCGGCGCCCATAGAGAGGGCTCTGATATCCCAGCACTTGATTTTCCATAAAACTCATGGAAGAACCACAAAGAATCAGGAATAGTTTCGTATTTTTAAATTGATGGTCGAGATAGTTCTGCAAAAGTGAAGAAATACCCGGTTCCGCACCGGCAAGATAAGGGTATTCATCGATTACGAGGATTACCCGTTCAGTGGCGGATATTTCCGCAATGCGCGTAAAGATATCGGCAAAACTGCGATAAATTATGCCGGCTGCACTTTTTCCCTGTTCGGCTTCGGCGACGGTGCTGGAAAACGCCGTCAGATTATACTCGGCAGTGCTTTCCTGTGCCGCGTAGAAAATAACTTTTTTATTCTTACAAAACTCCGTAATTAAGGTGGTCTTTCCAACCCGTCTCCGACCATAGACAATGGCAACTTCGAGTCTGGCGCTTTGATACATCTGGTTTAGTTTTTTAAGTTCCTGTTCCCTGCCGATAAACATAATCTGTTCTCCTGTAGTGTTTTGTCTGCGCAATTGAGGAAAATGAATTGAATTATATATCTAAATATAGTATATCACAATATAGTATATCGCGATATACTAAATTATATTATAGATTATTATAATTCATAATATTTCATGCGTCAATCGGGGAAAAATTGTTTTCTGCCGGACGGTTCCTTGTCTGCCCTATGTGCGATGCATAGACAAACATATACTGAACGGAAATTCTTCTCCAGATTGTAAAAAGCTTGCGAATTGTAAGTGGGTTGCATATACTATTAGTGCAGGGTTTGTTCTGTAGACGAGGAGAAAGCAGAGTAAATAAGGATATCTTATAAGAGAAATACAAAAAGAGGGTAAAGAGCAGATGGACTATCAAAAATTATTTGAAGAAATTAAAAAAACGGCGATTCTTACGGATTATTCGGCAGCGGAGAGCGAATTGCCTGTCGGCAGGAGTAAGTTTGGCGGGAAACCGCATTTGCCGAAAGATTTTGAATGGTTCTATTATGAGGGGGAAGATTTTGATAATGTGGTGAAGAGAAGACCGCTTTCTTTTCTGGCGCAGATTAACCTGCAGGAAATTGCAGATTATGATAAGGATAACCGGCTGCCGCACAAGGGAATGCTTTATTTTTTCTATGACCTTTGCACGATGCGGTGGGGATTTGACCCGAAAGATAAGGGATGTGCCAGAGTGCTTTATATAGATAATCCGGACAACCTGCAAAGCATTGATTTTCCAGAAGAACTGGATGTGGATTACATTCTGCCTGAGTTTGCGCTTTCCTTTAAGTCGTGCATGGATTTGCCGGATTATGAAGAGATAGCGGAACGGGTTGAAGATTTGGAATGGGATTCTTATGATGAGGAGCGCGTGCTGTACGGTTATGATGGAATGGAGAGGGAAGATGTCTCCAAACTGCTTGGATATGCCGATTTGATTCAGGGCGACATGCTGTTTGAATGTGAAGAAGTCAGCAATGGCATATATTGCGGTGGTATTCCGGAGATTACAGAAGAACAGAGAGAGAAAATGTTATCCGCGAGTAAAGAGTGGGAACTTCTGTTTCAGATGTCAACGGTCTCTGATGAAAATTATGAATTGATGTTCGGCGATTGCGGGAGTATTTACTTTTATATTAAGAAACAGGACTTGCAGGAGAAAAATTTTGAGAATGTCTGGCTGATACTGCAATGCTTTTAGGCGTGGTATGATAGCGAGCGCAAGAATACAGCGGCTGTGCGGCGATTGTTTTGCGCAGAGAGATTCCCGATATAGTAAGAGAAAAAAGAGGTTTCCATATGGCATTTGCACATTTACACGTCCATACCGAGTATAGTCTTCTGGACGGTTCCAATAAAATCAAAGAATATGTCAAGAGAGTGAAAGAACTGGGGATGGATAGTGCCGCCATTACAGACCACGGTGTAATGTATGGCGTGATTGAATTCTATAAGGAAGCGACTGCGGCGAATATCAATCCGATCATCGGCTGTGAAGTCTATGTGGCCCCCCATTCCCGGTTTGACAGGGAATTGACGGGCGGTGAGGACAGATACTATCATCTTGTGCTGCTGGCAGAAAATAACACAGGTTATGCTAATTTGATGAAAATTGTCAGCAAAGGGTTTACGGAAGGATATTATTATCGCCCCCGTGTGGACATGGAAGTATTGCAGGAGTTTCACGAGGGGATTATTGCGCTCTCGGCATGTCTGGCGGGCGAAGTGCAGCGGTATATCCAGAAAGGGCTGATTGACGAGGCGAAGAAAGTTGCCAGAAGATATGAGGACTGTTTTGGAAAGGGTAATTTCTTCTTGGAATTGCAGGATCACGGCATCCCGGCGCAGCAGACGGTTAATTCCGCCCTGCTTTCGATGAGTAAGGAACTGGATATTCCTTTGGTGGCAACCAATGACGTGCACTATACTTATGCGGAGGACGCACAACCCCATGATATCCTGCTCTGCCTGCAGACGGGCAAGAAGCTGTCCGACGAGGATCGTATGCGCTATGAGGGCGGTCAGTACTATGTGAAGAGTGAGGAGGAGATGAAGGGACTGTTCACATATGCATGGGAGGCGGTGGAGAATACGCAGCGCATCGCCGACAGATGTCACGTGGAGATTGAGTTTGGCAAATACAAGGTGCCGCACTACGAGGTGCCGGAAGGATATGATTCGTGGAGTTATTTAAATAAGCTGTGTCAGGACGGTATGGCGCAGCGATACCCGGAAGATGACGGTACATTACAGAAGCGTCTGGAATATGAGCTTGGCATTATCAAGGATATGGGTTTCGTTGATTATTTCCTCATTGTGTGGGATTATATTAACTATTGCAGAGAAAATGACATTGCTGTGGGGCCGGGGAGAGGCTCGGCAGCAGGCAGTATTGTTTCCTATTGTCTGAAGATTACAAATATTGATCCGATTAAGTACAATCTTTTGTTTGAGCGTTTTTTAAATCCGGAGCGTGTGTCCATGCCGGATATTGATGTGGATTTCTGCTTTGAGAGAAGGCAGGAGGTAATCGACCATGTCAACCGTAAATATGGCAGTGACAAGGTGGTGCAGATTGTCACATTCGGTACGATGGCGGCGAAGGGAGTCATACGTGATGTGGGACGCGTTATGGATTTACCCTATTCCTTTGTAGATTCCATTGCCAAGATGATTCCCAATGAACAGAATCAGGGGGTGCCGATCGATAAAGCTTTGGTGATGAATCCGGAACTGAGGAAGTTATATAATGAGGACGAGCAGGTGCATACGCTGATTGATATGAGTAAGCGTCTGGAAGGTCTTCCGCGTCATACCTCCATGCACGCGGCGGGAGTTGTCATCTGTCCGGATGCGGCGGATAATTTCGTTCCCCTGTCCCGTGGTTCCGACGGTTCCATCACCACGCAGTTTACGATGACGACCATAGAGGAACTGGGGCTTCTCAAGATGGACTTCTTAGGGCTGCGCACGCTTACGGTGATACAGAACGCAGCGGAAATGGCGGAGAAGAGCACGGGCAGACACATTGATATAGATGCGATTGATTACAATGATCCGGCGGTGCTTGCCTCTATCGGGACGGGGCGAACGGACGGTGTGTTCCAGCTTGAGAGCGGCGGCATGAAAAGTTTCATGAAGGAGCTGAAGCCACAGAGTCTGGAAGATATCATTGCAGGTATTTCGCTGTACCGTCCGGGACCGATGGATTTTATACCGAAATATATCAAAGGAAAAAATAATCCGCAATCCGTCACATACGACTGTCCCCAGCTTGAGCCGATTCTGGCGCCGACATACGGGTGTATCGTCTATCAGGAGCAGGTTATGCAGATTGTGCAGGATTTAGGCGGTTACACAATGGGACGGAGCGATTTGGTGCGCCGTGCCATGAGTAAGAAAAAACAGTATGTGATGGAACAGGAGCGCAAGAACTTCACCTACGGCAATCCGGAGGAGGGGGTGCCCGGCTGTGTGGCAAACGGCATCAGCGCGGAGACGGCAAATCATATCTATGATACGATGATGGATTTTGCCAAGTATGCGTTCAATAAATCCCATGCCGCGTGCTATGCGGTAGTTGCCTATCAGACCGCGTATTTGAAATACTATTATCCGGTGGAGTTCATGGCAGCGCTTCTGACGTCTGTCATTGATAATCCGAATAAAGTTTCCGAATATATTATGACATGCCGCAGTATGGGAATCGAGATTCTGCCGCCGGATATCAATGAGGGGGAAGTCGGATTCTCCGTGTCGGGCAATCAGATACGTTATGCGCTGACGGCAATCAAGAGTGTGGGGCGTCCGGTCATTGATATTGTGGTGGCGGAGCGTAAGGAACGCGGACCGTACACGAACTTAAAAGATTTCATTACCCGTATGGCGGATAAGGAAGTGAATAAACGTGCCATTGAGCATTTTATCAAAGCGGGCGCAATGGATAGTCTTGGGGGAACACGCAAGCAGTTTATGAGTGTGTATATCCAGATTATGGATAGCATCCAGCATGATAAAAAGAATAATATGGCGGGGCAGATGTCGCTGTTTGATATCGTATCCGAAGAACAGAAAGAAGATTTTGAAGTGAAACTGCCAGAAGTGGGCGAATACTCCAAAGAGATGAAGCTTGCTTTTGAGAAAGAAGTGCTGGGAATCTACATCAGCGGTCATCCCTTGGAAGAGTATCAGGAGATGTGGCGCAAACATATTACCAACACGACGGCGGATTTTGTACCCGATGAAGAGACCGGAGAGACCGCAGTCGTTGACGGTAAGAGCGCTACCATAGGCGGTATGGTCGCAGAGAAGAAGATTAAATATACAAAAAACGAGAAGGTGATGGCTTTTCTGCAGGTGGAAGACTTGGTCGGCTCCGTGGAAGTTATCGTATTTCCGGGGCAGTATGAGCGGTACGGAAGCAAAATTGCCGAAGACAGCAAAGTGTTTATCAGGGGTCGGGTTTCCGTGGAGGAAGAAAAGGACGGGAAGCTGATTTGTGAGCAGATCACACCCTTTGAGGAAATTTCCAGAAAGCTGTGGATTAAATTTCCCACGAAAGAAGCCTACGAGGAGCATAAAGAGGAATTGTACGATGCGCTGCGCCAGTCTGAGGGCAGAGACAGCGTTGTGATTTATGTGGAGAATCCAAAGTCCATGAATGCGCTGCCGCGCAACTGGAATGTGGACGCCGGGGAGGAGCTGACCGAACGATTGAACCGGTTGTACGGGAAGGAGAATGTGAAAGTGGTGTGAGAAGGGAGAGTGGATGCATTTTACAAAAAAGATTGAAATACCCATATGTTTAGAGTAAAATACAGATAGAAAACAGCACAGAAAGGCATGGTGTAGATATGGCGAAGGAAATCAAAACGATTGGTGTTCTGACAAGCGGCGGCGATGCGCCGGGCATGAATGCAGCCATCCGTGCGGTGGTCAGGAAGGCGCTTGCGAACGGCGTTAAGGTTAAGGGAATCAAGAAAGGCTATCGCGGTCTTTTGAATGAGGAAATCATAGATTTGGAGAGATGGTCGGTATCCGATACGATCCAGCAGGGCGGAACAATCTTAGGTACGGCGCGCTGTTCGGAGTTCCGCACGGAAGAGGGGCAGAAGAAGGGCGCGGATATCTGTCATAAGCATGGAATTGACGGTCTTATTGTCATCGGCGGCGACGGTTCTTACCGTGGTGCGCAGGCGCTTGCCAAACATGGGATTAATACGATAGGCATTCCGGGAACGATTGACCTAGATATCGCATGTACAGAGTATACGATCGGTTTTGATACGGCAGTCAACACGGCAATGCAGGCGATTGATAAGATAAGGGACACGTCTTCCTCCCATGAGCGGTGCAGTATTATCGAGGTTATGGGCAGGAATGCGGGCTATATTGCACTCTGGTGTGGGATTGCCAATGGAGCGGAGGATATTTTGCTGCCGGAGAAATATGATTATAATGAGCAGCAGATTATCAACAATATCATAGCCAGCAGAAAGCGCGGCAAGACGCATCATATCATTATCAATGCCGAGGGAATCGGGCATTCTACTTCTATGGCAAGACGTATTGAGGCGGCTACCGGTATGGAGACGAGAGCGACCATATTGGGTTATATGCAGCGTGGAGGTTCTCCTACGTGTAAAGACCGTTATTATGCGTCGATTATGGGCGCTTATGCGGCGGATATCCTCTGCGAAGGCAAGAGCAACCGCGTAGTGGGGTACCAGCACGGTGTGTTCCTCGATTTTGATATTGAGGAGGCGTTGAACATGCAGAAGGATATTCATGAGTATGAATATCAGGTTGCCAGAATTTTGGCTGTTTAGTATAGAAATATGGAAAGAAACAGTTGATTATCTGTATTGATATAGAATCGGATTGGCTGTGTTGTATGTTGAATATGGATTGACTTTAGAGGCTTGGCAGACCGCCAAGCCTTGTGCAATTATGCAAATACATCAGTTTTTATGTTATATTTTTCAAGTCGAAGAAAGGTGATTAAAATGGAGAAGTATAAAATGCGCGTGTTATTTGACATAGATAATGCTTGAATATGTGATGCCACAATTTGTAATAGACAAAACAGGAAAAGTATGGTAGATGAGTTTGCCAGAGAAATATTAGACAGAGAAGTAAATGGAATTGCAACATTCCATCGGAATTAAAAAGTGACCGTTATTGACATGGTGGCAAATGGAATATGGTTAAATTTAGATTTAACAGAATGTTGGCGTGTGATAACCGTTTTCGTTATGCTTTTTTGAGGCATCACTTATGTCAATAAATAACGGGTGAAAAATAGCACAAGAAATATAAAAACACATAAGGAGAGAAACATGATTACAAGCTATAACAACCGTTCTGTCAGAGAGGTCATGCAGCTTACCCAGAAGGCGAAAGCGCGTAGCAAGGAAGGACTTTTTGTGGCGGAGGGAATTAAGATGTTTGAAGAGGCGCCGCTGAAACGGATTGAGAAGGTATATCTATCCGAGCGCGTGGAAAAGGAGCTGCATGATAAGTATGATAAAAAATTAAATCAACTTTTATGCGAGGTTGTGGCTGATGATGTGTTCCTTAAGATGTCCGACACGAAGACACCGCAGGGAATTCTTTGTCTGGTCAAACAGTTCCGATATAATATAGAAGAGATACTTGCTGGAAAAAGCCGTACCAAAGCGGCAGGAATGAGCATTGTGATGAACACGCAGACAGGGAGCGGAGAAGGTGCGGTTAAGGAAGAGAAGGCAGAAAAGGCGGCGAATGCGATAGGCGTAGATACGGAAGGAAAAAGTTCAACAAGTAAAAATGAAAAACAGAAGTTATTTATTGTTTTGGAGAATCTGCAGGATCCGGGCAATCTTGGAACAATCTTTCGGGCGGGAGAAGCGGCGGGGGTAGACGGTATTATTATGAGCAGACAGACGGTGGATATTTATAATCCCAAGACGATCCGTTCGACGATGGGCTCTATCTACAGAGTACCTTTTCTATATACGGACGATTTGTGCGGAACAATCCGCATGATGCAGAAGCAGGGGATTGATGTGTATGCGGCGCAGCTGCATGCGGACAAATATTATGACGAATATGATTATCGAAGAAGCTGCGCGTTTCTGATTGGCAATGAAGGAAATGGGTTGTCGGAAGAAGCGACGGCATGTGCGGACGCGTATCTGAAGATTCCGATGAAGGGAAAGGTGGAGTCTCTCAATGCGGCGGTGGCATCTTCGATACTGTTGTATGAAGCGTTCAGACAGAGAAGATATTAGAATATAATAGGTGTTATTCAAAAGATATTGCGAGTTATTTATAAGATATTAGAAGGAGGGGATTTGCGTGATGGCTGTAGACTGTTTGGAATATGAAAAAATGTGTTAAATCATGATTTAATGCGAAAATGATTCCATAGAAGTTACGGATTGATACATAACGAGTGAAATGGTAACGGTGTGGAATAGTAACGGTGTAGGATAATAATGGTGCAGAAATGGAGAAAAAAATGAAAATAGGATTTATCGGTCTGGGAAATATGGCGAAGGCAATTATTGGCGGTATGCTGCAAAACGAAATGGTACAGCCGGGTGATATCGTCGGGATGGCTAAGACGGCGGCGACAAGGCAGAAGGTAGGAGAAGAGTATGGTATCAAAATTAGGGAGAGCAATGCAGGCGTTGCAAAAGAAGCAGATGTTATTGTACTTGCCGTGAAGCCGCAATTTTTGCAGGAGGTCATCGAAGAAATCCGTGAGGAAGTATCTCTTAGCAAGCTGGTAATCAGTATTGCAGCAGGAAAGTCAATAGCATGGCTGGAGGAGAGTTTTGACAAGCCGGTCAGACTGGTTCGGTGTATGCCCAATACGCCGGCGCTTGTTGGCGCAGGATGCACAGGGGTATGCGTTAACATGCAGACCAGTCAGGAACAGATAGATTACAGCATGAAATTGATGGAGAGTTTTGGCAAAGCAATTCTCGTGCCGGAACGTCTCATGGATGCGGTAGGCGCGGTCAGCGGCAGCTCTCCGGCATATGTATTCATGTTTATTGAGGCAATGGCTGATGCGGCGGTGGCTGCAGGAATGCCGAGAACGCAGGCGTATGAATTTGCCGCGCAGGCGGTTTACGGTTCTGCGAAGCTGGTTCTTGAGAGCGGGAAGCATCCCGGAGAGTTGAAGGATATGGTCTGCTCGCCGGGCGGAACGACGATACAGGGGGTACGTGTTCTGGAGGAAAGAGGAATGCGAGGGGCAGTCATGGACGCTCTCCTTGCCACGGTAGAGCAGTCTAAGAAGCTGTGAGTGGAGACAGTCAGTCTGAAACGATGGAATAAAATTGTAATATATGTGACAAAATAACAGGCGTATCCGGAACAAAAAAAGTTGTGAAAACCGACGTAAAACAGGCATAAAGGCAGGACATGCCGCATAAACTTGACAAAGAATAGGTGTTTTGCTAAAATTATCCAAAACTTGTGAGTTAACAATTTTGTAATATTTTAGTATTATGGTATTAACATTGGGGAATTACCGGGGAAGTAGTGGAGGATGGTACTTATGCTGAAAGGCAGAAAGCTGTTTGTCCTGCTTGCGGGTCTTATTCTTTGTCTGGGGATGGCAGGAGCGCCTGCTATGAAGGCTGAGGCTGCCGGTCAGAAGGAATATCTGGATTCCTTGAGCGTCGGGATATCACAGATTATTGATCCGACTACGGGGACTGATAATGAGCAGGCAATCAAAGAATTGACAGAACTGGCGCAGTCTAACAAACCGCAGGTGGCGGAAGAATCCGATTTGGTGATGGTGAATGTGCAGGTGGCAATGAATGTGAGGGCAGAAGCCAGCGAGGAGTCGGATAAGGTCGGTGTACTGTACAAGGATTGCGGCGGCAGGATATTGGAGCGTAAAGACGGTTGGACCAGATTAAAAAGCGGTGATTTGATTGGCTGGGCAAGCGATGAATATCTTCTTTTCGGAGAAGAAGCCGAGGCAATGGCGGATGATGTCGGGAATCTGATTGTCACGATTGAGACAGAGATATTGCGTGTGCGCGATGAGCCGAGCACGGATGCAGAGGTAGTCGGGCTCCTGACGGGTGACGATGAGCTGGAAATCATAGAGTTTATTAATGATGACTGGATTAGCGTTGAATATGAAGAAGAGACAAGATATGTTTCTTCAGAATTTGTGGATGTGGATTTTCATATTGATGAAGGTGAGACGCTGGCGGCAATCAGGATAAGGGAAGAGGAAGAGCGTCAGGCGAAGCTGACGGCGAACCAAGGTGCGGTTGTGGTCGGCGGCGATGATTTGCGGCTGTTGGCGGCGTTGATTCAGTGTGAAGCCGGAAGCGAGACCTATAACGGCAAACTGGCGGTAGGCGCAGTTGTTATGAATCGTGTCAGAAGCGGTGCGTATCCTAATACCATATCGGGCGTTATATTTGCATCGGGGCAGTTTACGCCGGCATTGAACGGAAAAGTTGCAAGGGTATATACCAATGGTAATATTCTGGACAGCTGTTACGAGGCGGCGCAGGCGGCGATTAACGGAGAGACCAACGTAGGCGGTGCGACGCACTTTAGGAGAGCGGGCAATCACGAAGGTCTTTTGATAGACCATCAGGTATTTTGGTAGTACTTGTCAGATGGAGTAGAATATAGTAGAATGAAGTGTAGCTGTGAAACATGATATGATAGGTGGAGCAGCTACACTATGTATATTGTGGGAATTATGCGTATACTAAGAGAAAAGGAGTGAGGACTGATGGCTTTTTTGGCTGATTTAAGTATGACTGTATTTTGGCTGGTTGTTCTTGTGGCATTGGTCATTATAGAATTGCTTACGATGGGACTCACGACTGTCTGGTTTGCAGGCGGCGCACTTGTGGCGACGATTGCGGCGTTGTTCCATGCACCGCTTTTTTTGCAGATTATTCTCTTTCTGGTCGTATCAGCCGTACTGTTATTTTTTACAAGACCGCTTGCGGTCAAGTATTTTAACAAGGACAGAGTCAGAACCAATGCGGAGAGTCTGGTTGGGCGTCAGGCGATCGTGATTAGCGAGATTGATAATCTACAGGGAATCGGTCAGGTCAATGTGGGCGGCATGGAATGGTCGGCAAGAACCAGAGTAGACGGTGTGAGGCTGCCGGTTGGCACAGTGACTACCGTATTGGCAATTAATGGCGTAAAGCTGGTCGTAGAAGAAAGAAAAGAGGTATAGAAATGGGTGGAATTATCGCATTAGTAGTTGTTTTAATCTTGATTGTACTTATTCTGTTGTCGTGCATCAAGATTGTACCACAGGCACATGCCTACGTTGTAGAGAGATTGGGCGCTTATCAGCAGACATGGTCTGTGGGGCTTCACATCAAGGTTCCCTTTATTGATAAAGTTGCCAAGCGGGTTGTTTTAAAAGAGCAGGTTGTGGATTTCGCACCGCAGCCGGTTATCACGAAGGATAATGTAACGATGCGGATTGATACGGTTGTATTTTTCCAGATTACCGACCCGAAGCTGTTTGCATACGGTGTGGAAAATCCGATTATGGCGATTGAAAATCTGACGGCTACGACCCTGCGTAATATCATTGGTGAGATGGAACTTGACCAGACGTTGACCTCAAGAGAAGTGATTAATACAAAGATGAGAGCTTCTTTGGATATTGCGACCGACCCTTGGGGCATCAAAGTGAACCGTGTCGAGCTTAAGAATATTATTCCGCCGGCGGCGATACAGGATGCCATGGAGAAACAGATGAAGGCGGAGCGTGAACGTCGTGAAGCAATCCTTCGTGCGGAAGGTGAGAAGAAGTCTACTGTCTTAGTTGCGGAAGGTAAGAAAGAGTCTGCAATCTTGGAGGCGGAGGCTGAGAAGCAGTCTGCAATCCTTCGTGCGGAAGCGCAGAAGGAGAAGATGATACGCGAGGCAGAAGGTGAGGCAGAGGCAATTCTTAAGGTGCAGCAGGCTACTGCGGACGGTATCAGAATGATTCGTGAGGCAGGTGCAGACGAGTCGGTGCTTAAGATTAAGAGTCTTGAGGCGTTTGAGAAGGCGGCGGATGGTCAGGCGACCAAGATTATCATTCCTTCCGAAATCCAAGGACTTGCAGGACTTGCATCTTCTGTCAAAGAGGTGTGGAAGTAAGTGTTTCTTTGAAAAAGGATAACACCTGTTTTCGCGACTGGCAGGGGTATTGGAAAGCAGTTGCATGATTTAGAATATTGTGGGATGGTTCTGAGGAACCGTCCCATAGTTTGTTGAAAAGGTTTTATGCAGATATTCATATCTATATGCATGGAGTTTAGTTTAGAAAAGAGGGCGATTATGAACTTAGCAGGACGAAGTTTTTTGAAGCTTTTGGATTTTACGCCGGAAGAAATTACATACATGCTGGATGTGGCAGCGGATTTAAAGGATAAGAAAAAGAAAGGCATTCCCGTGGATATTCACAGGGGCAAGAACGTGGCGCTTATTTTTGAGAAGACAAGCACAAGGACACGCTGTTCCTTTGAGGTGGCGGCGCACGATCTCGGTATGGGAACGACTTATTTGGATCCCTCCGGCTCACAGATTGGAAAGAAAGAGAGCATCGCCGATACGGCGCGGGTGTTAGGACGCATGTTTGAAGGAATCGAATATCGTGGCTTTGAGCAGGAAATTGTGGAAGAACTGGCGAAATATGCCGGTGTGCCCGTTTGGAACGGCTTGACGAATGAGTTTCATCCCACGCAGATGCTGGCGGATTTTTTGACAATCAGAGAGCATTTCGGACATTTGAAGGGGATTAAGCTGACCTACATGGGGGACGCGCGTTATAATATGGGAAATTCCCTGATGGTGGCTTGCGCCAAGATGGGAATGCACTTTACCGCCTGTACGACGAAGAAATATTTTCCGGAGGAAGCGCTGGTGCGCACCTGTGAGGAGATTGCTGCGCAGACCGGCGGCAGTATCAGACTGACTGAGGATGTGGCTGAGGGAGCAGGCGGAGCGGATGTTATTTATACGGATGTGTGGGTTTCCATGGGAGAGCCGGAGGAAGTCTGGAACGAAAGGCTGCATGACCTGATGCCCTATCAGGTGAATCGTCAAGTGATGGAGTATGCGGGAAAAGATGCTGTATTTATGCATTGCCTGCCTGCCTTTCATGATTTAAAGACCGGCATCGGCAGGGAAATCAACCAGAAATACGGTGTCAGTGAATTGGAAG
The DNA here is from genome assembly GCA_947564735.1 of uncultured Lachnospiraceae bacterium. Taxonomy (GTDB): domain Bacteria; phylum Bacillota; class Clostridia; order Lachnospirales; family Lachnospiraceae; genus UBA3282. The sequence continues at coordinate 42,257 of CANOEC010000032.1, forward strand.
TGACGGACGAGGTGTTTGAATCGGAGCAGTCGATTGTATTTGACGAGGCGGAAAACCGTATGCATACGATTAAGGCTGTGATGGCGGTGACACTTGGAAAGTATGAAGTATAGATGGCAGAGGCATTGATGGATGGATTGTGATGAGAACAGATAAGACAGATATTCTGACGATGCTCAGAAATAGCGGGGATTATGTGTCGGGGCAGCAGCTTTGCGACCGCTTCGGCGTTACGAGGACGGCAATCTGGAAAGTGATAAACCAGTTAAAAGAAGAGGGATATCGGATAGAGTCCGTTTCCGGCAGGGGATATCGTCTGGCGGAAGGACCGGGAGATTTTTTGTCGCAGAGCGAGATTGCCAGCAGGCTGACTACAAAGTGGGCGGGCTGCAAAGTATACTATTATGATGAAACGGGTTCTACGAATAATGACGCCAAGCGGCTGGGGGAAGAGGGGGCGCCCCACGGCACCGTAGTGGTGGCGGATGTCCAGAATGCCGGAAAAGGGCGCCGTGGCAGAGGCTGGCAGACGCTGTCAGGAACCGCCCTTTCTTTTACCATATTGCTGCGCCCCGAATTTGCGCCGGATAAGGCGTCCATGATTACGCTGGTGATGGCGCTCAGTGTGGCGGAGGCGGTGGAAAGCGTATTAGAGGGCGCACAGGATGCGGTTACGACGATCAAATGGCCCAACGACATCGTATTGAACAAGAAGAAAATTTGCGGGATGCTGACGGAAATGACTATGACGCCGGAGATGGACGAGATACAATATATCGTTGTGGGCGCGGGCACCAATGTCAATAATGCCAGTCCGGAAGAGTTTCAAGAAGAAATACGTAAGACGGCGACATCCCTAAGGATTGAGACCGGACGGCAGATAGACCGGGCGGACTTGCTTGAACGGATTCTTTTGCGTTTTGAGGATAACTATGATGTGTTCTTAGAAACCTTGGATATGTCGGGACTCCGGGAGGCTTATCAGAAGCATCTGCAGGGAATAGGCGGTGTGGTGAGAGTGCTGGATCCGGCTGGGGAATATACGGGAATCTCACGCGGAATCAATGAGAGAGGCGAACTGCTTGTGGAGAAAGAGGACGGGGAAGTTGTGCGGGTCTATGCCGGTGAAGTGTCGGTAAGAGGCTTGTATGGATATGTGTAGGTTGAAAAATAAGCTTAATAGCTTATTTTTCAACCGGCAATTTGTGACGCTCCGGAATGGGGATTAAATTGAGGGAAGAATAGAAATGGCAGAACGTGAGAGAATAGACACGAACGGACAGGCGCAGGGTATGGCAGGACAGGATAAGAGAGTGGTGCTCTGCGGGGCAAACGCCTATGAACAGAAATATTACTTCAACTCGCAGTTTGCGGGGATACCGGAATCCATCAAGGAAGAGCTGCACATTATCTGTGTCCTTTTTACCGAAGAGGTGGGCGGAATCTTTACGATTGTGTTTGAGGAGGACGGGAGCATTTCGTTGGAGACGAATGCCGAGGAAGACGATTTGCTGTATGACGAAATCAGCAGCGGGCTGTTAGTGGGTGAAATCCGCAGAAACAGGCAGGAAATGCTGGAATCGCTGCAGTTATACTACAGAGTATTTATACTGCATGACCGGACAGTACTGGAAGAAGAGTGAAAGTAAATTCGAGGGAATCTTTTTTGTGCAGACAGATTACAGATAAGAGAGCAGGATATGGCTATGAATGATTTAAGGCGCAGCTTGGCGATAGGCAGTGTCACGCTTAAGAATAATATCATACTGGCTCCGATGGCAGGCGTAACGGACCTGCCATTTCGTTTGCTGTGCAGCGGGCAGGGCGCGGGAATGTGCTGTATGGAGATGATCAGCGCGAAGGCGATTTTGTATCAAAATAAGAATACGGAAAGCCTGCTGGAGATTCATCCGCAGGAGGGGATTGTATCTTTGCAGTTATTCGGCTCTGACCCGCAAATCATCAGTGAGATGGCGAAACGGATTGAGGACAGACCCTTTGACATTCTGGACATCAATATGGGGTGTCCGGTGCCTAAGGTGGTAGGGAACGGAGAGGGTTCTGCGCTTATGAAGCAGCCAAAGCTGGTGGAGGAGATTATCACGGCGCTGGTCAAGGTGGTCCATAAGCCGGTGACCGTCAAGATTCGCAAAGGGTTTGACGAGGCGCATATAAATGCGGTGGAGATTGCAAAAATAGCGGAGGCATCCGGCGCTGCGGCGGTGGCGGTGCACGGCAGGACGAGGGAACAGTACTATGCGGGAGAGGCGGATTGGGATATCATCGCGCAGGTCAAAGAAAACGTGTCGGTTCCGGTAATCGGAAGCGGCGATGTTACGGATGGCGCAAGTGCGAAGAAGATGCTGGAAACGACGGGGTGCGACGGCATTATGATTGGGCGCGCCGCAAGGGGGAATCCATGGATTTTCAATCAGATTGCGGATTATCTGAGAGATGGCACGGTAAGTCCCAAGCCGGACAAGGCGACCGTCAAAGAGATGATTCTGCGCCATGCGAAGCTGCAATTGGAATGTAAAGGCGAATATACAGGTATCCGTGAGATGCGCAAGCATGTGTCATGGTATACGGCGGGATTGCCCCATTCCGCCAGACTGCGGCAGAAAGTGAATATGGTGGAGAGCTTCGGGGAACTGGAACGGCTGGTGATGGAGGAGTTGTAAAATTTCTGCATGACTGGATGGGCAGGCGAATATATTGTGTCATGGAACAGCGCGGGATGAGAAGGGGCAAGGGTGTTGGAGTGATTTATTTTTATCCTGTTACGGAACATGACAGGCAATCAAAATATTTGCTGGCTGCAAAACGGTATTGGTTTCAGGAGGCAGTTCTTAAGATGGGCTTGCATGACGATGGAGAATGGCAGATAACCGGCTGTGCTGTGCCGCCATATTATTACAGGCGCAGACCATGGAAACCGCAGATGCTGTCGGAGGCTATGGAAAATGTGCTGCGGCGGGTGGAGGGCATGACGGATGACATGACGGATACATGGCTTCATCCTCAGATTGCCGCACTGCTGACAGAAGAGTATAGCCGGCGCTGGTTCCCAAGGGAAGATTCCGTGAAGGCTATCACAGGCAGGTTGATCGACCGGTATGCTGGCAATATGCTTAAGAGAAACGGCGAAGTGACAGTGCTGCTGGGAGCGCCCTCTGATACGGAGCGTCAGATGGGGATGCTGAGAGAACTGCTGCATCCGTATTTGCCGCGGATTAACAGACTTTTGATTTTCTATGAGGAGGTGGCGGAGACTGATATCTGGATGGAGCTGGGAAGTCATCTGGATGAATATTATTATGAATATGGGCTGGTGCCGCAGTTAGAGCCCTATCAAAACAGCCATAGCGGCACGCAGGAATGCAGGACGTCAGGGGAGCTTAGATGCGGGAAAATCACATGCGGCGGGCTGTTTCTGGACTATGGTACGCAGTTTCGCTATCCGAAGATTCTTCCGGAGAAAGAAGCGGTTTATATTGACGTGGTATCAGGGGAAGAAAAAGAACGGCAGCTTAGGCGCAAAACGCCCCGTATTCCGTATATTTCCCCGTTAAAATACCTTGACACTATGGTGAAAAATGGTTATGATGGTTAGGTTAAAAAGACATGAAGTTGCACTAGGACTGCAAAGGACGCAGTCTGAGTACAACTATGTCATGTCTGACATGAAG
>CANOEC010000033.1 GCA_947564735.1 uncultured Lachnospiraceae bacterium
AAAAGAATATAGAAATTATATAAAAAACTGGATTTTAGGCATAGATGATGAAATATGCTTTTGGGATGAGTATTTTCGTTTGAAGTCATATTCGGGAAAGGAGGGGTATAAAAAGGCTACTGTATATGCACATCATTTCAGATATGAACAAGACTTAGAGAATGAAAAAGAATATTGGTTAGATGTTGGGTCAGGACCTCTATCATCATGTGGAAGTGAGACTCAAAAAGCAGATTTACATTTAGTAGCGGTGGATCCTCTTGCAAATATTTATTCAGCTATAAAAGCAAAATATAAAGTAAATACGAAAATTAAGCCGAAATATTGTATGGTGGAAAGGCTGGGAGAAAGTTTCTCAGCAAATATGTTTGATGTTGTTCATATGAGAAATTCGTTGGATCATTCTTACAATCCTATATTGGGAATTGCACAATTGATATATGTTTGTAAGCTTGGAGGGAGAATTATTTTACGGCATTATGATAATGTTGCAAAAAATGAGAAGTATAATGGAATGCATCAATGGAATTTGGTGACAGATAATGATTCCTTTTTTATTTGGAGAAAGGATAAAAAATTCGATATAGGGAAAGTGTTTGAAAAAAATATTGATATTGAGTTGATAGAACAAAGTCTTGAAACAGGGCTTGCATTTCATACTGTTGTGTTGAGAAAGAAAATGGATATTCAATTGGTAGATGATCCTACTAAATATATTTTGGAGGAAGAATTGTTTAGCTGGATGTTAAGGAATAAGCTGGAAAGTTTTTACAAGAAAAGAAGAGGATTATATAAAATATTATAAAATCGGACATGATTTAATGTGAGGAAAAAGTATGAAAACCGAAAATTACTTAGTAAGCATACTCGTACTAGCATATAATGCGCAAGAATATATAATAGATATGTTGAGCAGTATCAAGGAGCAGACATATAAAAGAATTGAACTTGTAATTGCAGATAATGGTTCTGTTGATTTAACACAGACATATGTTTCAGACTGGATAAAGGAGAATTCTTATCGCTTTGAGCGTACGGTATTTCATAAGAATAAAGAGAATATTGCACTGACTAAAAATATTAATTTGGGTTTATCGTTATGCAATGGGAAATATATTAAATTTGCCTATGCAGATGACATGTTGCTTCCAGATTGTATTGAAAAGAATTATAATATGTGTGAAGAAAATAATTTGGAAGTTATTTTTTCAAATGTTAAATATATGGGTACAAATAAGCTGGCAAATTGGCGGGATAGTGAAATTCAATTTTATAAGATGCCAGCGTGCGAACAGCATAAGCGACTTGCAGTAAAAAATATTATATTGGCGCCGACCTTTTTTTGTCGTAAATCGGTACTAAGCAGGATGGGGGGATATGATGAACGATATAAATATTTAGATGATTATCCGATGTGGATAAAGATGACAGCTCATGGTATAAAATTGCATTATCTGAATGATGTAACGGTATTATATAGAATTCACGAAGAATCTTTGACGTATGAAGGTATAAATACGAGAATTATAAATAAATTGTTTTTTGATTCGGATAGGAAATTATTTTTTAAAGAACGTTTGGGATTGCTTTATGAATATGGTTTTTATAAAGAGATAGTTTTCCAAGGTTTAGAATATATATACAAAAGTATTCTTATATATAATGGTAATCGTTGGAATCGAAGAAACCGAGTGGTTAGGAAGGAATATGAACAAATATGCAACAGTCTACACAGATACTTCTATTAGGTGGAACAGGCTATCTTGGAAGAAGGATTATCAAAAAAATATTGTCGGAAAGCAATTCAATTGAGGTTATATGTGTTATCAGAAGGCAAACTGATATATCATATTTTTCCGATGTGGATAGGGTTCGTTTTTTTGTGTATGAGAAAAAAACATTGCCAAATTTATTTATTGAAAACCAAATATGTGAAATTATTAATTGTTGTACGATATATGAGAAGAGCGGAACAACTGAGAAAGAAATCTACGAGGCAAATTTTGGATTTCCATCAGATATTTTAATGGAGGCGATGACATATGGACTAAAGAGATTTCTAAATATTGGAACAAGTTTGCCAAAACATGTAAATCTATATAGTTTTACAAAAAGAAATTTTGTAGAGTTTGGGAATTGTATTTGTAAAAGAAGTGGTATTTCATTTATTAATATTGAATTGGAAAATTTTTTTGGTCCTAATTCGGCGAAAGGCAATTTTATAGGGGACGCTTTACATAAATTAAAAATGAACCAAAATCTGGAATTAACTGATGGTGAACAGAAAAGAGATTTTATATATATTGATGATGTGGTTGAGGGGATTTATTGCGTTTGGAAAGCAAATCTTATAGGGATTTATAATATTCCTTTGGGCAGCGGAGAGAGTATTGCTATTAAAGAGCTTGTTACTTTTTTGAAGGACTTAACCAATTCTGCGTCTCTACTGCAGTTTGGAAAGATTGAAAAAGCAAACGGGAAAATAGAAACAAAAGCGAATCTGGAGCAGATAGAAAAATTAGGTTTTGAGTTAAAATATCCTTTGAGGAAAAGATTAGAACAACTGATTGCAAGTGAAACATGTAGACTATAATAGCGAACTATGGGAAGAGCAGCAATGAATAAAGGATTGCTTAGTATAATTATACCTATTTATAATGTAGAAAAATATTTGGAAAGATGTATTAATTCGGTGCTTGATCAGACGTATCAGAATTTGCAGATAATTCTTGTAGATGATGGGTCTACTGATGGTAGTAGAGATATTTGTGATAAATATAAAATATTGGATGCAAGAATAAGAGTAATTCATAAGAGTAATGGCGGAGCGGCGGATGCAAGAAATAAAGGATTGCAAATTGCAGAAGGCGAATATATCGGGTTTGTTGATGCAGATGATTATGTTGCTCTGGATATGTATGAACGTTTATATGACGCACTAGAAGAAAGAGGGTGCGATATTGCCTGCTGTGGAAGAATTAATCGTTTTGACAAAAGCGTAAAGTCGAGATTGCGGATAGATTATACAAAAAAGTGCGTTACTCTTCTAACCAATAAAAAGGCAATGAAAACTTTATTTTTGTATGATGGCATAGATTTCTCACCATGCGATAAGTTATTTCGTGTCAAGGTATTAAAAGGATTACAGTTTCCAACAGGTCGGTCTTCTGAGGATATCCCTGTCATTTATGAAGCCTTTAAAAGGGCAAATAGTGTAGTACATATCGGAAGTGCAAAATATAATTATTGTCATAGAAAAGACAGTAGTTCTGGGAGAAGGTTTTACCGTCAACGCATGGATTATTTTTATTTTATACGTGACATTTATAGAGATGCAACAATTTATTATCCGATGTTGAATAAGGAAGCGGAAGTAATGTTGCAACGTGCTATAATTTTTATGTGGAATGATATCAGGGATAGCAACAAAATATCGGGAGAGTACATATTGTTGGAAAAAAAGATGAAAAAATTGATGCTGCGTTTGCTGCCACGCTATATTTTAAATCCGTACGTATCGAGAAATGAGTATGTAAAAATATTAAAGGAATTAGTGTGTGTCAGATTATGAGGGGAGAAGCAATAGAAATATGAAAAGTTGCCAGAAGGTTTCTGTTAGTGTGGTTGTACCAGTTTATAATGTTGAAGCTTATCTTAGAGACTGTTTAAATAGTTTGCTATCTCAAACAACTCCTTTTTTTCAAATAATTCTTGTAAATGATGGTTCAACTGATCATAGTAGAGAAGTATGCGAAGAGTATTGCAAGAAAAATTATAATATGGTGTTGGTTAATCAAGATAATCAAGGATTATCATCGGCAAGAAATTCCGGTTTAAGATATGTCAAAGGTGATTATGTAGTATTTGTTGATTCTGATGATTATATTACGGAGGATATGAATGAGAGCATTCAAGAATTTCTTATGAAAACAAAAGTAGATGTCCTATATTATAATGCGGATGTTGTGGATGAATTACATGGGAAATATACAGAACAGTTAATAAGAAGTGAATTCTTAAATGGCTATATCATGCAGGGAATAGAATACTTTGAAAAATGTTTTCCAGATGATTATAGATGTTCGGCATGTTTAGCTGCATATAAAAAAGATTTTTTAGATAAAAACAATATCTTGTTTCCTGATGGATTGTATTATGAAGATAATATTTTTTTTGTAAAAACTGTTTTGAACGCTGGTTCGGTATTGTGTGTTCCAAATTGTTTTTATATTAGGCGGCTCCGAAATGATTCTATTATGACCGGAAAAGTAACGGGAAAAAAATGTTTGGATCATATTGCAATAAATATTTTAATATGGAGAGAATTGATTGACTATCCAAATAAAGATTTATATTTACAGTTTTATAAGAAATATATTTCAACTCGAATCATGTCAACTTTTAGTTTCTTGGATGGATTCTCACGTAATAAAGAGATCAACAAAGAAATGTACAGAATGATGAAAATTTTTGTAAGTATGTGGATGCCGCTTTATGATGAGGGTTCAGTGAACTGGAATGATGCGTGTGCACTGCAATTAGTGTATAATTTTTTGTCTGATGCTGCGTTGGATAGCACTGAAGATAGCCAGATGGAATGTACGCATTTGGGAAATGTTATTCATAGAATATTGGTTCAAAATTTAAGCATCCTTCCTTTAAAGAATAGGAATAAACGGGTAGGAATCTATGGAATAGGTAAACATACAAAAGTATTGTTGGAACTATATCAGCGATATATTGGCGAGATAAATTGCGAATTGTTTTTTATTGTATCAGAAAAAAAACAGGATACTTTTATGGGAAGAGAGGTTGTAACGTGTAATGAAATACCGATAGGTTCCGACCTTGTAATTTCCAGCCGAATATATCAGAATGAAATGTTTAACACTTTATTGGAAAGTGGTATCGAAAAAGAGAAAATTATCACATTATATGTTCCGCCTTTAGATTGTACATGCGACGTGATTACGTTCGCGGAAGTTGAAGAAAAAGGACATATGAGAGAAGGATAACAGCTTATGAAGAGTAAAGTGCTATCTATCTATTTCCCTCAATTTCATACAATTCCTGAAAATGACGAGTGGTGGGGAAGTGGGTTTACAGAATGGACAAATGTAAAAAGAGGAAAACCATTTTATTATGGACATTATCAGCCAAGAGAACCTTTACATGACAATTATTATGATTTATCTGATTTAAAGGTTTTGGAAAAACATACAAGAACAGCAAGAAAGGCGGGAATTAGCGGCTTTTGTTTTTATCATTATTATTTCCGAGGCAAAACATTGTTAGAAAAGCCTATTGAAAATTATAGAGATAATTCAAAGGAGCAGTTTCCATACTGCCTGATATGGGCAAATCAATCTTGGGGGCGTACGTGGTATAGATCCTCCATAGGGAATAAAGTACTTCTAAAACAGATATATGGTGATGAAGATGATTGGAGAAGGCAGTTTTATTATTTGTTAGATTTTTTTAGAGACAGCCGGTATATAAAAATTGATAATAAACCATTGTATATTATTTATATTCCTCAAGATATAAAATGCAGGAAGAAAATGTTTGCTTTGTGGCAGCAGTTGGCGAGAAAACATGGTTTTGACGGATTATTTCTGGTTGCCATGAATACATCATATGGAAAAGACAATAATTGTAGTCTTTATGACGCTTTTTTGGATTTTGAGCCGCTGAGATCGTTTGAAAATGATAAAACGTGGAGAAAACGTTTGGACGATTGGAAAAGCCGACATATTGATATTGTTGATAGAAATCGTTGCAGTTGGCTAAATAGAATTGGGACAAGGAACACCTATTCGTATGCATATCTTTGCAAAGCGATAGAGCGGGAAGCAAAACGGAGTAGTGATAAGACATTACCCGGTATTTTTCCGGGATGGGATAATACATCAAGGAAAGATGAAGCAGGTATTATCGTTAGTGGAAGTACTCCTGAAAAATTTAAAAGACATCTGATTAATATGTTAAAGATAGCTGATAGGCATTCTAAGAAATTTATTTTTTTGAATGCATGGAATGAGTGGTCGGAAGGTGCATATGTCGAGGCAGATAAAAGATATGGTTATGCATATTTACGTGCTATGCAGGATGTATTGGAGCGTAGATGAAATTAGTACGCGTAATAGGTATTGGGAGTGGTTATGCAAAAAAAAGTAGGAGTTATTTTGGTAAATTATAATGGTGAGAAGTATATTGCGAACTGTGTAAATAGCTTGTTGAATCAAACTTATCACAATGTTGCAATTTTATTTTGGGACAATCATTCTAACGATAGTTCGCTAGAGATTATAAGGAAAACATATCCTCAGATTCATTTAGTGGAAAGTAAACATAATTATGGTTATGCAAAAGCTAATAACTTAGCGGTGAAAAAGATATTTCAGATGGAAGAGGATTTGGAGTATGTTTTGTTGCTTAATGTGGACACAGTAGCAGAACCATTATTGATAGAAAGTTTGTTGAGTAAAGCAGACAAGAATACGGTTACTACGGCTCATATTTATTTAGACAGATACGGTAAGCAAATCTGGTATGCTGGTGGAGAGTTACAGCTTGATATCGGTAACTCGGATCATTTGTATCTGAAAAATTGTACAGAAGTACAAAGAGTTAGTTTTGTAAGTGGTTGCTGTATGCTAATTCATAAAGATATTATAAAAAGATATGGTTTGTTTGATCCAGCTTATTACATGTATTATGAAGACACAGATTTATGTATGAGATGGTACATGCATGGGGTGAATATGTATTATGTACCGGAAGCGAGACTATGGCATAAAGTTGGCGGAAGCATTGGAGGCGTGAGAAACCCGGCTAAAGAATACTATATGGTCAGAAATAGACTTTACTTTATAAATAAATACAAGAGATATATAAAAGTACGAAAGCTTTTCATACTATGGACAATGTTAAGAGATAGTTTATTAGATTCTTCGGAGTACAGTGGCAGCTTGATAAAGGCAGCCGGTTTGGGTATATTGGATTTCTATCTTAAGAATATGGGTTCAATGAAGCATAAGTTGTGACTCAAAAGGAATAATGTCTCTTGGAACAGGAATTAAGATGGGGAAAATTAACTTGTTGAAAGGATTTTTGAACGTCGTAAACATTGCAGGCACCAATTAAGTTGTTGATAGTTTTATTATCTGTTATAATTTATTATAAATATATGGGATAATAGCCACATAGATATTAGTACGGCAAGTTTTAGCGTGATTAATGAAGTATTATAAACAATATGCGGGTTGTTAAGAAACAACTTTATGACATATAAAAAATAGGAGGGCAAAGATATGAAAAAAGGAATAATAGGAGCAATGTCATTGTTGGTAGGTGCAGCGGGAGGAGCCATCGGAGTAGGAAAGGTCACGGGGACGAAAATAAATGACAAACAGCAGTTGGCAAATAAACATTTGGCGTTATTTCTTATGATGAACCAATGGGTTAAGGTAAAACAGGAAGGAAAGAGGCTGTCATCATATTTTGAGCGGAATGGATATGGAAAAATTGCCATATATGGTATGAGTTATGCCGGAGAGACATTAATAGAGGAATTAAAAGGCAGTAATGTTGAAGTTGCTTATGGAATTGATCAAAATGCGGATACAATTTATGCAGATGTAGATATTGTTACGATGGAAGACCATTTGGATGACGTAGATGCTATTGTGGTAACTGCAATTACTTTCTTTGACGAAATAGAAGAGAAGTTAAGTGCAAAGGTAAGTTGTCCGATTATTTCATTAGAGGATATTTTGTATGAGGTTTAGATTAGTGCTCCTAATAATCCCCGGCATAGCTGGGGATTATAAAGTGTAGTAGAAAGGGTTGGGCACTGGATAATATAATCTCTTTTACAGTGACAAAACGGAGGCATTTGTATGATACAAAAAAGAAACAAAGTAATCTATATCCCATACAGTAACAAAAATGGCGATGTCTATGAGTACCCCGTCAATATGATTAAAATTCTTGAGAAGAAATATGATGTGTGTGGGCAATTGGCGGAGCCTAACAATGTGGTTGACATGATGAAAACTAAGGCCGTTTTTTTAAATTGGGTAGAAGATAGACTGAATAGGAAGATGAAGATTCAGTTATGGATGTACAGACTGTTGGGTACAAAAGTTATATGGATTTTTCATAATAAATTTCCACATCAATCCACAGGAAAAGATAAAAAAATAGCAGAAGATATGAAATGGCTTGCAAATCATGCAAGTTATATTATTCTGCACTCCAGAAGCAGCCGGAAATATTTGCCCAATTATAATATGAATAGTCATAAGACGGTATATGTTCCACTGATAATGTTTGAGAAGAGGGTTTCTTTAGAGCATACATCCGAATTACGTCACAAATATAATATTAAAGAGACGGACTTTGTATTTACTATGTTCGGGATGATTAAACAGTATAAGCGGTATGAGGAAACGATAAAGGCGTTTAAAAAACTGGGACTTCACGGTGCGAAATTGATATTGGCGGGTAATAGTAATGAGGCTGAGTATATCAAATCTTTAAAGAACTTATGTCGTGATTGCGAAGACATTATTCTGGATATCAGGTATATACCTAATATAACGTTAAATGCCATAATTGAAATTTCGGATGTAATTGTGGCTCCATATGTTAATAGAAGCAGTATGAATTCAGCCGTAATGATACAGGCATTTTCAAATGCTCGGACAGTTATCATACCTAATATATGTATGGCAAGAGATATGGCATCACAGGGTTTTTTTTATGGATATAAGACGAGCTTGGAAAGAGTGATGTTAAAGGCGTTCAAAAATGGGAAAGATGCAAACAGGGAAATGGGGAACAGGGCGTATAAATATGTTGCGGAACATAACAATGAAGAGGTTGTAAGCGCTAAATTGTACTCGATACTGGAACGCTAAGGGATAAGAAGAGACTAAGCTTATTTTTTAGAAATCAGTGGGGAGATAAGAATGAGAAAAGTACGAATTTTATTGTATCATCGTGTAGAATATTTAAATGATGATTTTAATATGCAGGCTGTTACACCGGATAATTTTGAGAAGCATATGAAATTTTTACATGACCATTATGATGTGATAAGCTTGAGTGTTCCTATGGAAGAGTGGTTTAGTGGTGGAGAGAGGGATGCTGTAATAATTACTTTTGATGATGGTTATTATGATTTTTTATATAATGCAGTCCCTGTTTTGGAAAAATACCATATGCCAGCAACGATATTTGTAGCAACTGGTAACGTCAATTCGGGATGTGAGAATTGGACGGATAGTATTTTGAGGATTATTTTTTCAAATAACAAACAAAAAGATTTTTTCACTTTTGATAACCAGTTTTATCAGGGAAAGTGTCCAACGAGGAATTTTAAAGAGAAATACGATTTCTATCAAATGATTAGAAGAATTTTTCTCGTGTCCACTGCGGAGGAAAAAAGAAGATATGAAAGTGAGTTATTAGACTGGGCGGGTTTAGAAAGAGAAGGGCGAAAAGACAGAAGAATTATGACTTCAGAGGAAATACGAAGGACAGCGGAGAAAGAAGGAATTTCCATAGGAGCACATACCGTTACGCATGCTGCTTTAAAGACATTAAGTGTCTCTGAGCAGCGAAGCGAAATATTAGAATCAAAAAAATTTTTGGAACAAATTATTGGAAAAGAAGTGACGCTGTTTTCCTATCCGTTTGGAACGAGAGATGAATATTCGGATGATACCGTGCAGTTAGTGAAGGAAATTGGATTTGAGAAAGCTGTGGTTGCATATCCGGCGGCTCTGATTGAAGAGACAAATATTTATGAGTTGAACCGATTTGCAGTAAAAAATTATGATGAGAAAGATTTTGCTGAATATATTGAGAATGTTGTGTTTGGGAACGAAAAAGGAATGGAAATTGAAGACACAAGAGGTTTGTGTACCCCAATTAATTATGTTGGAAAATTAGAGGAAGACTTTAATGTGTTACATTCCGATTTGCCTTTAATCGTGTGGGGAACTGGTTATTGGGGAAAAAGGTTATATTCGGAATTATCAATGTTGAGGATAGGGCATCGAATGATAGCTTTTGGTGATAACAATCCGAATAAATGTGGTGATAAAATCAGTAACATTCCGATTAAATCATTAAAAGAAATAAAGAGAATACAAGAGAGAGAAAACTGTCTTATTTTGCTTAGGGGAAAATATGATTTTGAAGTTTGTAGGAGATTAATTGAGAGTGGATTGAAATACATCCATATAATTCAAATGTAAGGAGAGACTTATGAAATATCTGATATGGGGGACAGGTCCATATTGCCGTGAAAAGATAGATAGGTTCAAAGAAGATGAAATTGTTGGTTTTATTGAACGGAGAAAAACTAATTTTAGGGGAAGAGAAACAATACTGCCTTCTGAAATAGCAGCGGTCAATTATGATTATATTGTCGTTCTTTCCAGTCATTATCAAGAAATTGTTTTTGAAATGGTGCAAATGGGAATAGATTGTAAAAAGATTATTCCCGGTATTAATTGCAAACCGTTTTTATTTAGTGAACTTGAATATATATCGGAGAAAAGCAGAGTCGTGGTGACGCCAGATGGAAAACTGGAATATATTTATAAAGACGATTTAACTATACAAATAGATAGTGAAGAAAGCTGGAAGCAGATTAGGAAACTTATATGTAACGAAGGGAATGCGGCTTTCATTAAAAGTATGGGTATAGGACCGGTTGGGAAAAAATATGGTTCGGATAGAGGGGGCTCAATCTGTCGCTATTATTTAGATCAATTTCTGCAGCAACAAAAAAATGTAATCAGTGGAACGGTATTAGAGATTGGAGATAGAAATTACACCGAAAGATTTGGAACCGATTTTTCATCGTATGTCTTGCATTTTGGTGACAGCTGCAAGGAAACAGAATTTGACTTTAAGGGTGATTTAAGAACAGGGGAAGGTATCAAAAAAGATTTTTATGACTGTATTTTATGTACGCAAGTGCTGGATTTTGTTGAAGATATAACAAATACACCCGATGTACTGATTCATTCGTTGAAGATAGGAGGCAAGTTATTAGTCAGTGTTTCTGGAATTAGTACGATATGTAGATATGATATGGAGAAGTATGGACAGTATTGGAATTTTACGGACAAATCATTGAGGAATATGTTCACAAGAGACAATACGGAATGTGAAGTATGGACGAAGGGGAACTGTAAAGTGGCATGTGCTTTTTTGCAGGGAATGGGTTATACTGAACTGACAGAGCAAGAACTACAGGAGACAGATGAGGATTTTCAAGTAATTATTTTTGCGTTGGTTACAAGGATAAAATCATGATTTTGGTTTGTCGAACAGCTCGATGGATAGTGTGGGAGATAAAATGACAGAAGGTTTAGTTTCGGTTATAATACCCGTATATAACCGTGAGAATACAATAAAAAGGGCAATTGACAGCGTATTGTGTCAGACATACGCAAACTTAGAAGTTGTTATCGTTGATGATGGCTCCACAGATAATACTGTAAAAATTGTGAATGAGTATGAAGATAACAGAATCAAGCTAATTTGTCAAAAAGAAAATGGCGGTGCTAATAGGGCAAGGAATATTGGAATTGCAAATTCTGGTGGAGAGTATATTGCTTTTCAGGACAGTGATGACGAATGGTTTCCGGATAAACTTCGTATTCAGATAGAGCAAATGAAATCACATGGGTATATGGCATGTTATAGTCCTTATAATCTTTATGAAAATGAGATTGTAAGCACAGTGCCATTTTATTATGATAATGTTGATAAGTATCAGATAAATTTGCGAAAGACTCTCATGAAGCATAATGCTATAGGGATTCCGACTTTAATTATCAGGCAAAGCGTACTTGAGTTATTAGAAAAAGAGTATTTCGATGAATATATGCCCAGATTACAGGATTATGATTTTGTGATCAGAATAGCGAAGACTGTGGAGATAGGATATGTAAATAGACCGTTAGTGAATGCCTATAGAACTTCAAATAGTATTTCAACTGATAAAGAAGCATTATACAAAGCGATAGCCCGATTGCTAAGAAAGCATTACAACTTTTTGGATATCAAATCGTTTTTGGAAATCTTTCTTGCTTCCAATGATATTATGCTCGATGCAGACGCCGTTCTTTTAAATGGGCTGAATATGATTCAGGAAGCTCTTGATGACCTTGGCTATAAGAAGATTAACGTGAGGAATATGTTAATTAGTTATGTTGCAAAGCAGACAAAAATCCAAAAGAACATTGAGCAGATACAAAATGATTATTATTTAGGTAAATTGTGTGATAGAGAATTTGCGATTTATGGCGCGGGTAAAGTTGGACAGGAACTATATTATAAGCTTAAAGCGAGGGGCTTGCAGCCAAGATGTTTTCTCGTTACAGCGTGTGAGAAAAGAGAACAGATAGATGGAATACCGGTGCTGTCTATTGATGAATATCATGATAAGGAAAATATGGTTCTCATTGGAATTTCAAAAGAATATCAGACGGAGCTAATAGAAAACTTACTTGATAGAAGTTACAAAGAATTTTATGTATGTTTGCTTTAATAGGAGGAAGAGCAGAAATTGCGAATTCAAGGAAACGAAAAGTACATAGTTTTTGGCGCAGGCAAAAGCGCTTTCGGAATGGACAAATATTTTTCACAGTATTACGATATATTGGGCTATTACGATTCAAACGAGTCTCTTTGGGGTAAAACTTTCTGTGATAAGGAAATTTTTAGTAAATCACAGGTAATTGAACTTTGCCGGAAGTATCCAGAACATCTGTTTTTCATCGTTTCACCAGTTCATGAGAATGTTGTGACAGAGATTACAGAAATCATAAAGACAGAATTTGAAGGTAAAATCATTGATAGAGATGTACTTCAGAATGACTTAATGAACCGAAAGCACAAAGAAAACGCACAACATATTGGGGAATATCATGTCGATTTTGCAAGGCAGTCTGCGCAATGGACACAAGAACTGGTGTCAGAAGTAAGATACTGGGTTAATCGGGTTGCAAAAGAGCACAGCACATATCATGAAGAATATCTTGCCAATATCAGGAATTTGGATGTAAAGCCGGCGAAAGGCTATCATGGAGAAAAAATATTCAATTATTTAAAGGAAGGTTCAGTCCTTATGGATATCGGCTGTGGAGCTGTGTCTAGATATGGCAGTCGGCTTCCAGACGGTTCTGGAGTGAACTTGATTGCAGTTGACTCATTGGCGCATGCTTATCGGAGGATTAATGATTCTTATGCACCGGAGAATAACAAGACCGTGATGTTTGGAATGTTTGAGTTCATGGCGGTTTTCTTTCAGAAGAATTTTGCGGATGTCATTTTGATAGAGAATGCCCTAGACCATTGTGTTGACCCACTAAAGAGTGTCATTGAATGCATGCAGATATTAAAGCCGGGAGGCATATTGCGGTTATATCATCATCGTGCGGAGGCTCTCTGGGAGGGATGTCTTGGTCTGCATAAATGGAATATGGATTATAACGATAACAAAGATTTTATTATTTAGGATGCGGAGAACTATATCAATGTGAGCAGGCTACTTGAGGATGATGTGGAAGTAAAGGTATTTGTGGAAGACGGCGGGCAGAGAAGCAGTCAATATCTAACAGTAGAGCTTGTAAAGAAAGAAACTTATGATTATCTTAACTATATCAATTTAATAGAAGAAAATGTGCAGTTGGGTAAGTGCATGAATAGTATGATGGCATATATGGCGGAGAACTGTTACAAATATTTTTAAGGCTGTACAGCATGAAAAGACAGGATACGGAATGTGAATTTGATGAGTAGAAAAATTGGTGATTATTCAAAATGGCGGAACGAAACGATTTCTGCCAAAGTTGAAACGGATAAAAAATATATGATTTTAAGAATGGGGAATTCGCTGGTTGCCACTGCCGGATTAGGCTGGTATATCCTACATACTTTTATAGGGATTGAGATTGCTTTGGACAATGGCTATATTCCGGTAGTGGATTGGGAAAGCTGTAAGCTTCCGCAATATCCATATGAATCCAGCAGACGGAACATCTGGGAGATATTTTTTGAGCAGCCGTGCAGAGTTGGGCTTAGAGAGGCATATGAGAGTGAAGATTACTGGCTGGTAGATGATGTCCTTGCTATCAAAGGCAGCAGGGATTTCTTTTTGAAGGACTACACGGATTTTTATGCGGTTGCAGACAGGCGTGAGCGTTTTAGAAGGTATGTTCGTTTTCATAAGGATTTTCAGAAAAAAATAGATGATGTTGTGGGTGAGATGATAAACGGGCATAGTCTGGGAGTTTTGGTGCGGGGAACCGATTATAAGAACTTAAAGCCGATGCATCATCCGAAATGTATTCCGCTGGAAGAGACAATCAGTGCAATAGATGAATGTTTGGACAAAGGCAATTATGATACTATTTTTGTTGCCACAGAGGATCAGGAGATTCTGAATGAACTGCAGACAAAATATGGAAGTAAGTTATCTTTTTTGGATACAAGAAGATATGAACAGATAGGAAGTCAGTCTTTAAATCTTTACCGCGCAGGAGAGACAGACGGTGAATACAGAGACAGCCAATATTTATTGTCATTGGCTGTTCTGGCAAGCTGTTCTTCGATGGTACTTTCTCCCTGCGGCGGGGGTGTGGTTGCAGCGCTGCTCCATGATAATATTATTCAGGATTACAAGTTATGTTTTGAAGGTTATTATTCACATAAGGCGTATATATTTGTCTCAAAGCTGGAAGAGGAAAAGGGAGAGCTGCTTTATTTGAATGACCGCCCCTTGATATACTATTCGCTTAATACGTTATTCCTTATGAGAATAACAGATATTACAATTGTAACATCCGTAGCGCTTAGAGAGAAATTAGAGACTGTTTTGTTTGATTTTGCACGTAAAGGAGTAAACATTCGATACATAGCGGACAGTGAAGGGGATGTTTGTTCTGTCTTAAAAGAAGATAGGGCATATTATCAGAATGAGGCTGTCTGTCTGTTTTATGAAGACAATATATTTTATGGCAGTTACTTAGGGAAGGAAATGAATCAGAGGGCAAAGCAGTTTGATGGTGCGTATATATGGAAAAAGAAACCGGGGACGTTGCCAACTGACACTCATGCACTTGCAGGATGCTTTTTGTTTGATCAGAAAATAAGCACTATTGTGCAACAATATGCAGATAGAAACAAGGAGTTTACATTGTATGATATTATGGATGAATATGCAGAGCAGAAAAAGCTGATTTGCACAGATTTACCCAGAGGAGCCATGTGTATAGAGATTGGGGATGAAAAAACGGCGGACAGTGTATCAGTGTTGTTTCATATATTGGAAAACGAGATGGGACAAACCATAGGTGATGCCTTAAGTACAGCAGATACCTTAGCAAAAATGATTAAGTAGTTTTACAATGTAACTTAACCAGATTTGGATGGAGCAATAGATGAAGACAGTTACCGAAATAATTATATATGGTTCCGGGCAGAGAGGAAGAGGATTATATACATTACTCAGAGATTGTGGTATTAACGTGAAATATGTTATTGACACAAATGAAAAGAAATGGAATAGTCTTTTTTATGACATACAGATTTCTAGTCCGGATGTTCTGCGGCAGGATAATAAAACCCCCATTTGTATCGCGATTGCGAAGGAAGAGGATGCAACACAGGTGCGGAAGCGGCTATGTGAAGAATATGCAGTCGCGAAGGAGAGGGAAATTAAATATTTTGATTTGATTCGGGATTTATATCGGATAAATGAAAAGATTCAAGATGCTTTACACGGCGAGATATTATTAGGACAACCTAAGATTGTATTTGAATGTGATTATGGCTTGGGGCTGGGGGGCATTGAGGCATGGACGAAGAGCATATGTGGGGAATTGATTTTGGCTGGGTGGGATAATATACATATCATATCCGATAGGGGCGATTATGAGATACCACCGATTTTGAAAGATAAAGTGGTGATGCTTTCGATTGATCATGATGAAATGTTTGGAGCAAAGACAATGACTGCCATTATTCATTTCCTGCTGCAACAACTGCCTTGTGTTGTGGTTACGGGGCAGTTTTACGTGACGCTGCTGGCGGCGTGTCTTGTGCAACAGCAATATCCGGATAAAATTAGGATTGTTTCGACAATTCACTTTGGACAGGAGGCGCTATACCGACAGTATGCTTCGGTAAATAACTGTGTTGAGCGGTTCATTGGAGTAAGCAGGGAAATTACGCAGGGGCTGGCGAAGTATGGTGTAGAGGAGCATAAAATCGGTCATATGACTTGTCCGGTGAAATGTGATGAGGTATTGGAAAGAAGTTATACGACAGATTCAAGATATCCTATCAGACTTGGATTTGCCGGCAGGGTCAATGCAAAGCAAAAAAGAATGGATTTGATTCCGACGCTTATTAGGGAACTTGATGCATGTGAGGTCAATTATTGTCTGGAAATTGCAGGAGAAGGCGACTATATTGAAAAACTTAAAGTTTTTATCAGGTGTAATGGATTAGAGGGCAGAATCAGACTTCTTGGCAGATTGAAACGGGAGGACATCAGCGATTTTTGGAAAAAGCAGGACATATGTTTGAGTCTGTCTGACTATGAGGGCAGAAGTATTTCTATGATGGAAGCGATGGCGAATGGGGCGGTGCCTGTTGTCACTGCCACGTCGGGGGTTCGTGAAGATATAACGGATGGAGAAAACGGCTATATTGTAGAAATACAGGATATCCGTCAATTGGCAGAGCGGATAGCCTTACTGGAACGCCATAGGGATAGACTGGCAATTATGGGGAAGAAGGCACATGACGAGATTAGTCCGAAATGTCAGATGCGGAATCATCTGCGCTACTGGGAGAAAATTTTGCAATGATTTAAGTAGAGTATTTATGATATTTGTATTGCGGACAGGGAAGAAATGAAACGGAGCGGAAGATGAAATATTTACAGAAAGAAGAATATAGCGAACTTAGAAAAAAATACGCTGTCATCATCGGCTGGGGCGCCGGCATTGAATTTCAAAAATATTACGATCATAATATGCTGTGCTTTGACCATATGATAGATGGAGCAGGCAGAAACATCGGGAAGGTAATCAATGGCATCGCCATTGAGGGGGTGGAAGCTGTTGCAAAATATAAAGATACGGATTCTGTTCTTGTTATCATTTATCCAAATATAGAGCAGGAGATTACAATGCAGGTGTCGGCGCTTTTGCCGCAGGCGGATACGATTGTGGCGCGGTTACTAGACATAGAAGGCAGGAAAAGGACATATGCTTCTAATAGTGAAGACATGATAATGCTTGAGTACATGTTGTCCCGGTATACTGATTTTTCATACATAGACATTGGTGTATGCCATCCGGTAGTTAGAAATAATACATATCTTTTTTACGAAAAAGGATTTACGAACGGTGTATTGGTTGAACCCAATATAGAAATGTGCCGTATGGCAGCAGAGTATCGTCCGCAAAACAGAGTCGTGAATTTTGGTGCGGCTCCGGTGCCTACGGATGAGGAACTGACATACTATTATGACCCTCATCACCCGGGTTTGAACACTTTTCTGCAGGATGTGGCAGCGCAAAGAGGGATGGAACAGAATGTTAGGAAAGTTCCGATGAAAGATATCAATACCATCATTGCCGAGAATTTTGAGACATATCCCAACGTGCTCGACCTTGATACAGAGGGGATGGATTATGAGCTACTGACGCATCTTGATTTTGCAAAATATCCGATTGATGCAATTTGTGTGGAAAATGTAGAAGGAGGCAGGATTGGCAAATTGTTGCTAGAAAAGAAATATAAACTTTTAGACACAACTGAGGAAAATGAGATTTATGTTCGCGGGTAAATGAATCTATTTGCAGGCAGGGAGTATTGACATGGCATTAAAAAAACTCACAAAAGAAAATATCGGTGAGCTAGCGGGGAAGCAGATTTGTCTTTTTGAGAAATCTGTTTCTTATTTGGGTGAATTATGCGAGCGGTATCCTGTATTAGACAAAGTATCTTTTGTGGTGGATACGAATGGGCGTAATATAGGCAGGTTTGTATTTCAGCATAAGAGTCTGGAAGTATTTGATTTGCAGTATCTGCAACAGGTTGACGTTCGTCAGACCGTCATCGTGATTACCAGTGATTATTACAGGGAAGCTTATGAGAAGATAAAGACTGTCCTTGCCGAACGGGCAGAGGATGCGGATATTTACTATTTTGCCAATCGGGAGACAGAGTACGAGGAGGTGTACCGTGCGTATTACGAAGACTATTCACTGCAAAATATGATTGTTTTCCGAAGCGGACCGCATGCTTCTTCTTATGTGAAAGGCATGGATTTTGCGGACAATGCAAGGGCATTGTATGAGTATGCATTGCGGATAGGGTTAAACCGCCGCTATGAATTGGTGTGGCTGGTGAAGAATCCGGCGGAATTTGCACAGTATAAAGAGATAGAGAATGTCAGTTTTCTATCCTATGACTGGTCGGTTTCGGAAAAGAAAGCAGAGAGGGATGTTTATTATCGGGCTCTGTGTCTGGCGAAGTACCTATTTTTTACGGACGCCTATGGGTTTGCAAGAAATTGCAGAAAAGACCAGACAAGGGTTCAGCTCTGGCATGGCTGTGGCTTTAAAACAAGAGTGAATTTCGTGCGTTGTGAGGAGCGTTATGAGTATACAACAGTGATTAGCGACTTGTATGCTGATATTCACGCTGACATATACGGACTGAGAAGAAATCAGGTTCTTGTGACGGGATATGCCAAAGAGGATTGGCTTTTTCATCCTGAGAAGGCAGATATGCGAAAGCTTCGGATACCGAAAGCCAAGCAGTATCTATTCTGGCTTCCCACATTTCGCTCTACTGAGCGGAAATTGGCACAGCTAAATGAATATGAATTGGCATCGGAAACGGGACTGCCCATTGTCAATACGCGTGAAAAAATGAAGCGGCTGAATGAAATTTTGCGGGAAAAGGATATGATATTGCTGGTGAAACTGCATCCTTTTCAAAACAGGGAGACAGTGCATTGCGAGGACTGCAGCCATATCATATTGCTTGAAAATGAAGACCTTTTCCAGTACGACATTCCGATTAACCGTCTGCTTGGATGGGCGGATGCATTGATTAGTGACTACTCATCTGCTGCGGTGGATTATATGCTTCTGGACAGACCGATAGCGTTTATGCTGGAGGATGTGGAGGAGTACGAGCAGAGCAGAGGATTTGTTTTTGACAATATCAGGGACTGGCTTCCGGGCAGGGAGATATTTACATTTGAGGATGTTTGTGCCTTTGTAGAAGAGACGGCTAATCACTACGATGCAACTGCGGAGAAAAGGCAAAGGCTGACAGGCAGGATGCATAATTATCACGATGACCAGAGCTGTAGGAGAATATTGGAAGCGCTTGGAATCTGTCCGGCGGATAAAATCTAAAGAAACGAAGGATGCTGATTGGATTATCAGCCATTTTGGATAGGGAGTTTGCGAAATGTTCCACTCACAAAGTCTACATTGTATTTCGACAGTTCATCGCCTATAATATATAAATAACAGCAGGTAGATGGTAGAATTGTAAAGTATTCGGAAGGGCAGATGAAAATGAAGCGCAGGTTTAATATAACAGGTGCATGTAATCCGCAAAGACATTATATGGTGAGACTTGATGACCGCTTGAAAAAGATTAAGGAAGACTATATAGATGAGGGCAGTTATTTTGTGATTAACAGAGGCAGGCAGTATGGAAAAACCACGACACTGGCTGCTTTGGAGACATATTTAAAGGATGATTATGCTGTTTTAGCACTTGATTTTCAAGAAATCGGTGCGGAGGATTTTGCAGATGCGTCGGCATTTGCGAGAGTCTTTTCTGCAATGGTGATTGAAGCGCTTGAAATTGCGCAACCCAGTATTAGCGGCAGGATACCAGAGTCTTTGCGCAATTTAGCAGAGAATCCTGCGCTGGGAAGTCTAAAGGATTTGTTTACAAGTTTGAGTAAAATGTGTACCAATGTGCCGAAACCAATTGTGCTGATGATTGATGAGGTGGACAGTGCATCTAACAATCAAGTGTTTATTGATTTTCTTGCGCAGTTAAGAGGATACTATTTGGCAAGAGAGAAGAAGGCTATTTTCCATTCTGTGATTCTTGCAGGCGTTTATGATATTAAAAATCTAAAATTAAAACTGCGATCTGACGAAGAGCATAAGTATAACAGTCCATGGAATATTGCGACGAAGTTCAATATTGATATGAGTTTTTCCATGGGACAGATTGCTGCCATGCTGGAAGAATATGAAGCTGATCATCATGTTGGAATGGATATTGACACAATAGCAGAGGAAATTTATCGGTATACTTCCGGGTATCCGTATCTGGTGTCTGCTATATGCAAGATGCTGGATGAAGAGCTGCCGGGGAACACATGGCTGGAGAATCCGGTGGATATATGGTCTGAAAAGGGAGTTGCGGAAGCAGTGAAACATATATTAGTTGAACAAGCGCCCTTTTTTGAAAGTATGATTCGCCAGTTAGAAGAATATCCGGAAATGAAGCAGTTGCTAAATGCGGTTTTATTTCAAGGGAAAAGGGTGTCATACAATCCGGACTTGCCGGCGGTTAGCCTTGCGTCAATGTTTGGCTATATTATCAATGGTAAGGGGAGTATACAGGTAGCTAACCGTATTTTTGAGATGCGCCTGTATAATTTGTTCTTGGCGGAGGAGGAACTTACGAACATGCTTTATGATAAAGCACAGGGTAATAAGTTTCAGTTTCTTAGCGATGGTCGGTTGAATATGGATCTGGTTATAGAAAAATTCGTATTATATTTTCGGGATATTTACGGAGAGCAAGATGACAAGTTTTTGGAAGAGCAGGGGAGAAAATTGTTTCTCTTGTATTTAAAACCCATTATTAACGGTATCGGGAATTATTATATTGAAGCACAGACAAGAGATGCGAGACGAACGGATGTAATTGTTGATTATTTAGGGGAGCAGTTTATTATTGAGCTGAAAGTATGGTACGGGAACGAATATAATAAGAGGGGCGAAAAACAACTTGCAGAGTATTTGGACTATTATCATAAGGACAGAGGGTATATGATTAGTTTTAATTTTAATAAAAGCAAGAAGACTGGCATACAGGAGATTTGCATAGGAACCAAAACAATTATTGAAGCGGTTATATAAGAAAACAAGAACATAAGTCAGACCCCTCCAACTATCACGAAAGCACAGGTGAACGCAAATGAACTTTGAATTAATGGCATCCATGATGTGTGCCAATTACGGCAATCTGGAAAAGGAAGTACGGGATTTGGAAAAGGGAGGAATCGACTCTTTTCATATTGATATTATGGACGGGCGGTATGTGCCCAACTTTGCCATGTCGTTAAATGATATGGCATATATTGCTTCGGCGACCAAGAAACCGTTGGACGTGCATTTGATGGTGGAGCATCCGAATCATACGGTGGAGCTTTTTACGAATCGGCTGCGTAGGGGCGATACGATATACATACATCCGGAGGCGGAATATCATCCCTCCACTACGTTACAGAAGATTATCAATGCCGGAATGATTCCGGGGATTGCGATCAATCCCGGCACCAGTGTGGAGACCGTCATGGAAATGCTGCGGATTGTCAAGAAGGTGTTGGTGATGACCGTCAATCCGGGCAATGCCGGGCAGATGTTTATGCCCTATGTGGGGGAGAAAATCAACAGGCTATTGGCATTAAAAGAGAAGATGGATTTTAAAATCTATTGGGACGGCGCCTGCGGGGCGGACAAGATTATGACCTATGCGCCGAAGGGAATCGACGGGTTTGTACTGGGGACGACACTTCTGTTCGGGAAAGAAAAGCCTTACGGGGAAACACTGGCGGATATCAGAAGAGTGAAATTCTAAACGAGGGGTGATAAGTTGAACATAGCGTTGATTCTTGCTGGGGGAACGGGAACACGAATCGGTTCCGATATTCCCAAGCAATATATTTTGGTAAACCATAAAATGATTATCACGCACTGTCTGCAAGTGTTTGGAACGCACCCGCAGATTGACGCAGTCCAGATTGTTGCCAATCCGCAGTGGCATGAGGAAATCAGCGGACAGATGCCCAAGTGCGTGGCGGAGAAGTTCAGAGGCTTTTCTAAGCCGGGGACGAACAGGCAGCTTTCGATTTATCATGGACTGCAGGACATGATGCGCTATGCCAAAGAGACGGATACGGTCATCATACATGATGCGGCAAGACCGTTGGTTTCCGCAGCAATGCTTTCTGCCTGTGTGGATTCCTGCAAAGAGCATGATGGCGTCATGCCGGTGCTGCCGATGAAAGACACGGTATATCTGGGGGACGGCGGAAAAATCGTTTCTCTTCTGGAACGGGAGAAGATATATGCCGGACAGGCGCCGGAGGCATTTTTACTGGGAAAATACTATGAGGCGAACAAAGCGCTTATGCCGGAGCGGATTGCGCAGATAAACGGTTCCACGGAACCGGCGGTGTTAGCGGGAATGGATATTGCAATGATTCCGGGTGACGAAGAAAATTTCAAGATTACGACACAGACGGATTTGGAACGGTTTAGGCGAATGCTGAATGATACATGGGCAGGTGATGAAAATGAAAGCATATGTGTTAGAGGGGATAGGGCAGTTAACGTATAAAGAGCTTCCGACACCGCAGCTTCGGGAAAATGAGGTGCTGGTGGAGGTAGTGAATGCGGGAATCTGCGGCTCTGACATTCCGCGGATTTTTAAGACCGGCACCTATCATTTTCCGACGATTCCCGGACATGAATTTGCAGGCATTGTCCGTGAAACCGGGTCGAAAGAGAACAGTCATTTCCTTGGCAGACGTGTGGGCGTCTTTCCGCTGATACCTTGTATGGAATGTGAACAGTGCAGGCAGAAAGCATATGAGATGTGCCAAGCATATGGTTATCTGGGTTCCAGAACGGACGGCGGATTTGCAGAGTATGTGGCGGTTCCCGTCTGGAATCTGATTGCGCTTCCGGATGGCGTAGGATTTGAGGATGCGGCGATGTTAGAGCCGGCATGCGTCGCCTTACATGCAATCCGGCAGGCAGACATGGAGAATGTGAAATCGGCGGCAGTATACGGATGCGGAACGATAGGGATGCTGGTCATCCAATGGCTTGTATCGCTGGGGATTCCAGATATATATGCGGTCGGCACCCGGAAAGAGCAGCAGGAGTTGTTGGCTGAATTTTTGGACTGCCGTTTTTGCAACTGTCATATGGAAAATCCGGTTGACTTTGTGATGGAGCAGACAAAGAATACGGGTGCGGATATTGTGTTTGAATGTGTGGGCGTAGCGGACAGCATCAGCAATGCAGTCATGTCCGTAAAAGCAGGCGGGCAGGTTGTGCTTGTCGGAAATCCGGCGGGGGACATTACACTCGATAAGCAGGTATATTGGAAGATTTTGCGCAGACAGCTTCAGATATACGGAACTTGGAATTCTTCTTTTACAAAAGAGGCGGAAGATGACTGGCATACGGCGCTCAAGGCGCTGCAGGAGGGAACAATCAGTCCGGCGAAGCAGATTACGCACAGATTTCCGTTTGAGCGGCTGGGCGATGGACTGCAGGCGATGCAGGATAAGGAATGTTTTACCAATAAAGTGATGATTTGTAAAGCATAAATAAAAATACACCTTCAAGGTGACTGGAAAGTTTCAGGAGACAGACCAGATAGATGAAGGTGTATTTTGCTTCTAGGTATGTACAAGCACACTTAAAAACAAATGTAGTATAGCATATATTTGTAGAAAATGAAAGAAATAAATGATTATTTTTACATTATTTTTTTGCATAATCTCCCCACTTGCAACTTTCCCAAATTTGTTATATGATAATCCTATATTTCGTGAGGGGCTGTCCCTAAAGCCTGTCGCTGCATAGGACAATAGGACAGATTCGATAAAAGAAACCCATGAGGCGCCGGAAGAGCCGGAGGCTTCGGAACGGAGGAAAAATGAGTGAGACATATGTAGAATGTCTGGTGGCAAGAAAACCCTTGGCAATTCTGACTTTTCTGAAAATGCTGCTGATTATGCTGACGGTGGTTTTCGTAGTGATTGGCGTTGTGTTTATACCGGGACTGCTGGTTGCAATTGTTACGGGCGTCGGGGCGTATTTTGCAACGATGAATGCAAATGTAGAGTATGAATACCTCTATCTGGACAAAGA
Source organism: uncultured Lachnospiraceae bacterium (assembly GCA_947564735.1). Taxonomy (GTDB): domain Bacteria; phylum Bacillota; class Clostridia; order Lachnospirales; family Lachnospiraceae; genus UBA3282. The sequence continues at coordinate 24,264 of CANOEC010000033.1, forward strand.
AATCAGCGTCGATAAGGTTATGGCGAAGAGTAAAAGAAAGAAAGCGGGTGCGTTTTCCTTAGAGCAGATGGAGATTTTTGCGCCGCTTAATTCCCACAGACTGGATTCCTATAAGAACCGTGATTTAAAGACATTGGATTACAGTTCGGGGATTGCTGCGCAGCCGGAGAGAAGATACATGATGGTATGGAATGGCAATACCAAGATTATTCTGGAGCCTAATGCAGAAATGATTAAGGCTGTCCAGAGCGTTGCGCCGCGTAAGGTGTTTACGGATTAAAGAATAGTAGCGTATGAAAAGTAATACTGTCAGTTATAGTTAACTGGCAGTATTCTTTACATAAATGTAACGGTTTTGTATCTGCTGTTTTGCCAGTGGCGGAGATGTTACAAGGATACTGATAACTATCACAACAACACAGGAGGAGAGAAAATGGGTCAGATTATAGGAGAAGGAATTACTTTTGATGATGTACTGCTGGTGCCGAGTTATTCTAAGGTGATTCCGAATCAAGTGGACTTGACAACATGGCTGACAAAGAAAATCAAACTGAACATTCCGATGATGAGTGCGGGTATGGATACTGTGACCGAGCACAGAATGGCGATTGCCATGGCGAGACAGGGCGGCATCGGTATCATACATAAGAACATGTCTATAGAGGCGCAGGCAGAAGAGGTAGACAAAGTAAAACGTTCAGAAAACGGCGTTATCACAGACCCATTTTCACTCACTCCGGAGCACACATTAGCCGACGCTGATTCTTTGATGGCGAAGTTCAGGATTTCCGGCGTTCCGATTACGGAAGGCAGGAAATTAGTCGGTATCATAACCAATCGTGATTTAAAATTCGAGACAGATTTCACCAAGAAAATTAAAGAATCTATGACTTCAGAGGGCTTGATTACCGCCAAAGTCGGTATTACTCTGGATGAGGCGAAGCAGATACTGGCAAAGGCAAGAAAAGAGAAGCTCCCGATTGTGGACGATGACTATAACCTTGCCGGTCTGATTACAATCAAAGATATTGAAAAGACCATAAAATATCCTCTGTCTGCAAAGGACAGTCAGGGCAGGCTGCTTTGCGGCGCGGGCGTCGGCATCACGGCGAATGTGCTTGACAGGGTCGGCGCGCTTGTGGATGCCAAGGTCGATGTGATTGTACTGGACAGTGCACACGGTCATTCCGAGAATGTGCTGCACTGTCTGAGAATGATTAAGGATAAGTTCCCGGAGGTACAGGTGATTGCAGGAAACGTGGCGACCGGAGAAGGGACGAAGGCTTTGATTGAGGCAGGTGCGGATGCGGTGAAGGTCGGTATCGGTCCCGGCTCTATTTGTACAACCCGTGTGGTTGCAGGCATCGGTGTACCACAGATTACGGCTATTATGGACGCTTACTCTGTGGCGAAGGATTATAATATTCCGATTATTGCGGACGGAGGAATTAAGTATTCGGGCGATATGACCAAAGCGATTGCGGCAGGCGGAAATGTCTGCATGATGGGCAGTATGTTTGCCGGCTGTGACGAGAGTCCGGGAACCTTCGAGCTGTATCAGGGAAGAAAGTACAAGGTGTACAGAGGAATGGGCTCTATTGCGGCTATGGAGAACGGCAGCAAGGACCGCTATTTCCAGTCAGATGCCAAGAAGCTTGTGCCGGAAGGTGTGGAAGGACGTGTTGCATATAAGGGTACGGTGGAGGATACCGTATTCCAGTTGATGGGCGGACTGCGTTCCGGCATGGGATACTGCGGCACTTCCACGATAGAGGAGCTGAAGCAGAACGGCAGGTTTGTAAAGATTTCCGCAGCGTCCCTCAAGGAGAGCCATCCGCATGACATTCATATTACGAAAGAAGCGCCGAACTATTCGGTGGATGAGTAAGAAGGGATTTTTCAATGGACGGTTTCTATCATGCAGTATTAGACCGTGGAGAACTGCAGAAGTTACAGAACGAATTTTGCATGACCGCAGGGGTATATGCCTTCTGCGTAGATGCTGAAGGCATAGAAGTGACAGAAATGTCAGGTGAAAAGCAGGATACGGCGCTATTAAAGCAGTATGTGCCGCAGGAGAAAATGTTTTCACTGTTTAGGAGAGTGTCCGAAAGCGTGCTGGAAGATCAGGCGGTGGAGGAGACGGAATTTGATGCGATAAAGTACGCGGCAGTCTGTACAAGGGAGGATGGTCAGGCGGTTTTAACGTGGATTGTGTGCGGCGTATTGGCGGACGTGAAGTCACCGGAGGGCAGAGAATTAGCCGGGCGCTTCCGCTATCAGACAACGGAGCGGAAGTTCAACAAGGCGCTTGATTTGCTGCGGGAAATCAGCAGGCACATGATATATGATAAACTCACGGCGCAGGAGGCGAAGGCGGAGAGTTTAAGGAGCAGGCAGTCCAGAGATAAGATGGAGGAAATGCTTAAGCGCGCCGCTGTCACAACGCAGATTGTACAGATGCTGGACAGCGATGCGCCGATAGAAAGCGTCACGACGTCTCTTCTCGCGGCGGCAGGCGAATTTTTAAAAATTGACTGTGTTTATCTATGTTCGGTAAACGAAGCAGACGAGAAAAAAATGGATGTGGTTTCGGAATGGTGTAATGACGGCGTACTTTCCGGCTATGACCAGACCAAGAACCAGCCGCGTCCGTCTTATCTGTACAGGGACAAACCGCTTGTATTATCGGATGCTTCCTGCAGTGAGGAATATGCGGAAGAATTGGAGCGGGACGGTGTCAAAGCGCTGGCGGCTTTTCCGGTTGCCTTAAAGGAACAGATTGCTATGTATGCCTGCTTTGTAATGGCGAGCGCCTCGCGGAATTGGGATGTGGAGGAAATCAAGTTTCTGAATGATTCTGTCAAGGTATTACAGAGCATCCTGACGAAAAGAAGCCAGAAGAATTCTCTAGCGGAATTTCATGCGGCGCTGGAAGAGGTGTTCAATAATATCGGCAGCTCCATCTATGTGAAAGATAATGCGACAGGCAGGATTTTATTTGCCAACAGGTATCTTAGGAATGCTTTTCGGGATGAAATAGAGAAGGACCAGCTGGGGACTGTCTTCGAAAGTAAAATACCACAGGATAAACAGGAGGGCAGTGCGGAAGTTTTTGTGGAAGGAAAAGACAGCTGGTACGACATTTTTTACAAGAACATTAAGTGGGTAGATGGCAGGGACGTGTTTATGTGTTCCATCTACGACGTGACCGAGAAGAAAATGTATGAGAAAAAGATAGAGAGGCAGGCATACACGGATTTTCTGACCGGGCTTTTTAACAGAACCTGCTGTGAGCGTGATTTGGCAAAATATATTGATGCCGCCAAAGCTGACGGTGGGCAGGGCGCGCTGCTTTATTTGGATTTGGATGATTTTAAACACATCAATGACAGTCTCGGACATCAGTATGGAGATGTTCTTCTGAAATCCATTGCGAACGGCATCAGGCAGGTGGAGGGCATCCGAAATTCCTGTTACCGTATGGGCGGGGATGAGTTCGTTGTCATTATTCCTCCGGAACAGTATGAACGGATGGAGCAGATTAGGAACAGTGTTGAGGCGGTATTCAACAGACCGTGGTTTTTGAAAAACGCAGATTATTATTGCACTATGAGTATGGGGATTGTCCACTATCCGGCGGACGGCGAGGAAGTGCAGGATTTAATCAGAAAAGCGGACATCGCGATGTATGAGGCGAAGAGAACCGGCAAAAATTGTTCGGCGGTATACAGCGTCAGCATTAAGAGCATTTCCGACAAGCGTCTTGATATGGAGAAAAATATGCGGGACGCGGCAATCGACGGATACAAAGAGTTTGAGGTATATTATCAGCCCATTATTGATATTCAGGAAAATAATAAATGTACCGGAGCGGAGGCGCTGATTCGCTGGAACAGTGTTGAGATGGGATTTATGTCACCGGTAGATTTTATTCCGCTTGCGGAATATCTGGGTCTTATCAATCCGATTGGCTCCCATGTGCTGCAGCAGGCATGTGAGGCGTGCAGGAGCTGGAATGATAACGGGTATCCGGGATACAAAGTCAATGTGAATTTGTCGGTGGTGCAGCTTTTACAGCAGGATATTGTCAAGACCATTTCAGAGATTGTTAAGACAAGCGGAATCAATCCGCGTAATCTGACTTTGGAAGTGACGGAAGGTCTTGCGATTAACGATTTGGAGAGAATGCGGCACATATTGGGAGAAATCAAAGCGCTGGGAGTACGGATTGCGTTGGATGATTTTGGAACCGGCTACTCTTCCCTGAGTCATATCAGAGAGCTGCCATTTGACGTCATTAAGGTAGACCAGAGTTTTGTCAGAGATTTGGCGGAGGATGCTTATTCAAAGTCCTTTATCAAAATGGTTTCGGATTTGGCGGATGCAATCGGCGTCTCCATCTGTGTGGAGGGAATTGAGACGCAGGAACAGTACAAGGTGCTGGAGGGCATGAAGGTCAGAATGATACAGGGATATTATTTTGATAAACCGATGCCGCGGACGGAATTTGAGAAGAAATATGTAAAAAAGAAAAAGAGAACAGGAAATACGCATAAGCAGGGAAAAAAGGTTGAAAGAGAAAACGTTCAATCGTGAGATTTGTGTCTGCGTGCCCATGACACAAACTTGGTCAGTGCAGAAATGGAGGGAAACATGGAAAAAAGAAATCTGGCGCAGGAGCTTGCGGGTAACGCTTACCCCGGCAGAGGCATTGTAATCGGGAAATCAGAAGATGGGAAATATGCAGTCACCGCGTATTTCATCATGGGAAGAAGCGTAAACAGCAGAAACCGCATATTTGTGGAAGAAGGAGAAGGGATACGCACACAGGCATATGACCCTTCCAAGCTGGAAGACCCCAGCCTGATTATTTACGCGCCGGTCAGAGTGCTTGGCAATAAGACCATCGTCACAAACGGCGACCAGACGGATACGATTTATGAATGGATGGATAAACAGCAGACTTTCGAGCAGGCGCTTCGATTAAGAGAATTTGAGCCGGATGCGCCGAATTATACACCGCGTATTTCGGGTATTATGCATTTAGAGAACGGCAGATACAATTATGCCATGTCGATTCTAAAGAGTAACAATGGCGATGCGTCCGCCTGCAACAGATATACGTTTGCCTATGAGAATCCGGCGGCAGGCGAGGGACGTTTTATCCATACTTATATGGGCGACGGCAATCCGCTGCCGAGCTTCGAGGGAGAACCGACGTTAGTCGGCATTGCAGGAGATATCGACAGTTTTGCGAAGAGCATCTGGGACAATCTGAACGAAGAGAATAAAGTATCGTTGTTTGTGCGTTTTATTGAAATTGAGAGCGGAAAGTATGAGACGAGGATTATAAATAAACATGGCTGAATGAAAGGAATCACAACATGAATGAATTAGAATTGAAATACGGATGTAATCCGAATCAGAAACCATCCCGCATCTATATGGCGGATGGGAGTGAACTGCCGATTAAGGTGTTGAACGGCAAGCCGGGTTATATTAATTTTCTGGATGCCTTTAACGGGTGGCAGCTGGTGAAGGAGTTAAAGAAAGCGACGGGGCTTGCAGCGGCGACGTCTTTTAAGCATGTGTCGCCGGCAGGGGCGGCGGTTGGACTGCCGCTTACGGATGTGGAGAAAAAGATTTACTGGGTGGATGATTTGGATATGGAGTTTACGCCGCTTGCAAACGCCTATGCGAGAGCGAGGGGAGCGGACAGGATGAGTTCTTTCGGGGACTTCATTTCGCTTTCCGATGTCTGTGACGTGGCGACCGCCAAGATTATCAAGAGAGAAGTGTCCGACGGTGTGATTGCGCCGGGCTACGAACCGGAAGCGCTAGAGATTCTGAAGGCAAAGAAAAAGGGCGGCTACAATGTGATTGAGATTGACGAGAATTATGTGCCCGATCCTCTTGAGGTAAAACAGGTATACGGTATCAGTTTTGAGCAGGGCAGAAATGAGTTAAAGATTGATGATGCTTTCTTTGATCACATTGTGACGGAGGCTAAAGAACTGCCGGAACAGGCGAAGATCGATTTGGCGATTGCCATGATTACTTTGAAATATACCCAGTCTAATTCCGTGTGCTATGTCAAAGGCGGACAGGCAATCGGCATCGGTGCAGGGCAGCAGTCCCGCATTCACTGTACCAGACTGGCAGGCTCCAAAGCGGACAACTGGTTTTTGCGTCAGTCTCCGAAGGTGCTGGGGTTACAGTTTGTGGACGGTATCGGACGCGCGGACAGAGACAATTCTATCGACTTATATATTGGCGAGGACTACATGGACGTGCTGGCGGAAGGCGCATGGCAGAAGATTTTCAAGGTAAAGCCGGAAGTGTTTACGATAGAAGAGAAGCGTGCGTGGCTTGACCAGATGAGCGATGTCGCCCTCGGTTCCGACGCTTTCTTCCCGTTCGGAGACAACATTGAGCGCGCGCATAAGAGTGGCGTTAAGTATGTAGCGCAGCCGGGCGGTTCCGTGCGTGATGACAACGTGATTGAAACCTGCAACAAATACGGTATGACCATGTGCTTTACGGGGATACGGTTATTCCACCATTAGGGAGGAGGCGCCATTAGATGCCGCCATTAGAACACCGTGAGAGTTGGTTTTGATTTGATTTTTCACGTTGATAGTGTTATTATTTTAACGATGGGATTATTGCAATGGAATCCCGTATACATTTGGTACAACACTGCATGGCAAAGAGAGTTGTATCAGATATTACGATGACAAAATAAAGGAGTGGAAGGTAAAATGAGTAAGAGTTTTGATGATCTGTTATCCAAAGTATCCGAGTGCAGCATCAAGAAAGTTGCGGTTGCAGTTGCACAGGACAGTGCCGTGTTAGAAGCGGTAGTTGCAGCGAAAGAGCGTAATATTGCAGAGGCAATCTTAGTCGGTGATGAAGATAAGATTAAAGAGGTGGCAGCTGCGGACAATGTTGATATCAGCGGTTTTGAGATTATTGATGAGAAAGACGATTACACGGCGGCGCTGAAGGCGGTAGAACTGGTACATCAGGGCAAAGCGGACATGTACATGAAGGGGCTGATTGATACGAAATCGTTCTTAAAGAGTGTGCTGGATAAAGAGGTTGGACTCAGAACAGGTAAGGCTCTGTCCCATGTGTGCGTATTCGAGGTTGAGGGGATTGACCATCTTCTGTTCCTGACGGACGTTGCATTTATGACATACCCCACACTGGAAGATAAAGTACATATTATTGAGAATACCGTAGACGTCTGTCATGCATGTGGCATTCCGAATCCGAAGGTGGCTCCTCTTGCGGCGGTAGAGGTGGTGAATCCGAAGATGGCGGTGACTGTTGAGGCGGACGAACTGACCAAGATGTGTGCGGAAGGCAAAATTACGGGTTGTGTCGTAGACGGACCGCTTTCCTTAGACCTTGCTATCGACCCGGAGGCAGCAAAGCATAAGGGTGCGGAAGGCAGAAAGATTGTCGGTGATGCAGACGTGCTTCTTTTCCCGGATATCCATGCAGGTAATCTGGTGTACAAATGTCTGGTACATACAGCAAAGGTTAAGAACGGCAACATTCTGACCGGAACCAAGGCTCCCGTCATTCTGACGTCCCGTTCTGATGATTTTGAGACGAAGGTAAACTCACTGGCGCTCGGTGCAGTTATGGCAGGCGCAATGGCTAAGATGAACTAATGTAATGTTTGCGGAAAGCGGATGAACCAAGAACGGCATGAAACAATAGAATGAATTGGCAGGAGGAATATGACATGGCAGTGAAAAGCTTAATTATCAATCCGGGTTCTACATCCACGAAAATTGGCGTGTTTGAGGATGAAACTCTACTGTTTGAGGAGACTTTAAGACACTCTACAGAGGAGATTGCACAGTATGCGACGATTGTGGACCAGAAGGACTTCCGAAAGAATATCATTGTTGACTTATTAAAAGAAAAAGAGTTTGATATCAATTCTTTGAACATGGTCGTAGGAAGAGGCGGCATGTTAAAACCGATTCCGGGCGGTACTTATGCAGTGAGCGATGATTTATTGGAAGATTTGAAAATAGGAAAGCAGGGACAACATGCCTCTAATTTAGGCGGTATTCTGGCAAGAGAAATCGGTGATTCTATCGGTGCGCCATCTTATATCGTAGACCCTGTCGTAGTGGACGAGTTAGAACCTATTTCACGTTATTCGGGGGTACCGGAGCTTCCAAGAACGAGTGTGTTCCATGCGTTGAACCAGAAGGCAGTGGCGAAGCGTTATGCAAAGGAACAGGGCAAAGACTATACAGCCTTGAATCTGGTCGTAGTGCATATGGGCGGCGGCGTATCTGTAGGCGCGCACAGACAGGGCAAGGTTGTCGATGTGTTTAACGCGTTAGACGGCGACGGTGCATTTTCACCTGAGCGGGCGGGCGCGGTACCCAGCGGTGCACTGATTAAAATGTGCTTCTCCGGACAGTACAGCGAGAAGGAAGTATATAAGAAAATCGTGGGCGGCGGCGGCTTCAATGCTTACTGTGGCACCAATGACATGCGCGATGTAGACAAGATGGTGGACAACGGCGATGCGAAGGCAAAAGAGGTGCGCGACGCGTTTATCAGACAGGTTGCCAAAGACATCGGCTCCATGGCATGTGTATTGGAAGGTAAAGTGGATCAGATTGTTGTGACCGGTGGTATCGCTTACGATAAAGCCGTAGTAGAAGGGCTTAAGGCACAGGCAGGCTGGATTGCTCCGATGACCGTATATCCGGGCGAGGATGAACTTCTTGCACTCGTACAGGGCGGTTTGCGTGTTTTGAATGGCGAAGAGAAAGCGATGGAGTACTAATTAAGAAAAATGGTATGCTGACAAGAAAAGCTGCTTTGCTGAGTCGCTTTTCATAGAAAACTTGGTCGTAAATAAAAATTAAGTAAAAGTCCGGCAGGGGAAGGTACTCTGTCGGACTTTTTTTGATACACACTTCCGTGACAATTCAGCCTTCCATTTTTTCCGGTTGAATTTGCCTTGTAAATCTGATAGAATATACATTGGTGTTTTATATACGATGAGGGGGGCTTTTATAAAAGGCAAACAGCGTATCTGATGTGGCATGACGTGTATCTGACTTATCAGACAGTTTATCATCAGGCTGCATCTACCCGATACACAGAAATGAGGAAATCATGGGCGTAGTTCAGAAAGTGTTTGGAACACACAGTGAAAGAGAAATCAAACGTATTGAGGGATTGGTCAACAAGATTGAATCTCTCCGTCCGGCGATGATGGAATTGACGGACGAACAACTGCGTGATAAGACAAAAGAATATAAGAAAAGACTGACAGAAGGGGAGACTTTAGACGATTTGTTACCGGAGGCATATGCCACGGTAAGAGAGGCGGCAAGGAGAATCCTGAATACGGAGCATTACCGGGTACAGCTGATTGGCGGAATTATCCTTCATCAAGGGCGTATCGCGGAGATGAAAACCGGTGAAGGTAAGACACAGACCTGTCTTTTGCCGGCGTATTTAAATGCCTTGGAAGGAAAAGGCGTGCATGTCGTTACCGTCAATGATTATCTGGCGAAACGTGATGCGGAGTGGATGGGACAGGTACACGAATTTCTCGGCTTGAAGGTCGGCGTTGTCTTAAATGATATGAAACCCGAAGAGCGCAGGGAAGCATATAATTGTGATATTACCTATGTGACGAACAACGAGCTGGGTTTTGATTATCTGCGTGATAATATGGTTATCTACAAGGAACAGCTTGTGCTCAGGGATTTACACTATGCCATCATCGACGAAGTGGATTCGGTATTGATTGACGAGGCGCGGACACCGCTTATTATTTCGGGTCAGAGCGGCAAATCTACGAAACTGTATGAAGCATGTGATATTCTGGCAAGACAGCTTAGCCGCGGCGAGGATATGGAAGAACTGTCGAAGATGGATGCCATTATGGGCATAGAGCGTGAAGAGACGGGCGATTTTATTGTCAATGAGAAAGATAAGGTGGTGAACCTGACGGCGCAGGGCGTTGCCAAGGTAGAGCGGTTCTTCCAGATTGAGAATCTGGCTGACCCGGAGAATCTGGAGATTCAGCACAATATCATTCTTGCTCTGCGTGCGCATAACCTGATGTTCCGCGATCAGGATTATGTGGTAAAAGACGATCAGGTGTTGATTGTCGATGAGTTTACCGGCCGTATTATGCCGGGGCGCCGGTATTCCGATGGTCTGCATCAGGCGATAGAGGCAAAAGAGCATGTGAAGGTAAAACGTGAGAGCAAGACGCTTGCTACGATTACGTTCCAGAACTTTTTTAATAAATTTGAGAAGAAAGCCGGCATGACAGGTACGGCGCTCACGGAGGAAAAGGAATTTCGTGATATATACGGCATGGATGTTGTGGAGATTCCCACCAATAAACCGATAGCGCGTATCGACCGTCAGGATGCCGTATACAAGACGAGAAAAGAAAAACTGCGTGCGATTGTAGAGGCAGTCAGGGAAGCGCACACAAAGGGACAGCCGGTGCTTGTCGGTACGATTAATATCGACGCTTCCGAAGAACTCAGCGGACTGCTCAAGAAGAACGGTATCGAGCACAAGGTTCTGAATGCAAAGTTCCATGAGATGGAGGCGGAGATTGTCGCGGATGCGGGCATTCATGGAGCGGTGACAATTGCCACCAACATGGCAGGACGTGGTACGGATATCAAGCTGGACGCGGAAGCAAGAGAAGCAGGCGGATTGATGATTATCGGCACGGAGCGGCATGAATCGAGACGAATTGATAATCAGCTGCGTGGTCGAAGCGGACGTCAGGGAGATCCGGGTGAGTCGAAGTTCTATATCTCATTGGAAGACGATTTGATGCGACTCTTCGGTTCGGATAGAATGATAACAATGTTCAATGCGCTCGGTATCCCGGAAGGACAGGAGATTGAGCACAAGGCGTTGACGAAGGCGATTGAGACGGCGCAGAAGAAGATAGAGAACAATAACTTCGGAATCAGAAAGAGTCTGTTAGAGTATGATCAGGTCATGAACGAGCAGAGGGAAATCATCTACGAAGAGAGAAGACGTGTCCTAAACGGCGAGAGCATGAGAGATGTGATTTACAAGATGATTACCGATATTACGGAAAATTGTCTGGATATCTGTATTGGTGACGACACGGATTTCGAGGATTGGAATTATAATGAACTAAATACCCTGCTTCTGCCGACGGTTCCCTTACAGCCTCTTAAGGCGTCACGCGTGTTAAAACCGAAGAAGAACAGCTTGAAACAGCAGCTGAAAGAAGAAGCGGTGAAGCTTTATGAGAGCAAAGAGGCGGAGTTCCCGGAACCGGAAGCAATCCGGGAGATAGAGCGTGTGATTCTGCTCAAAGTCATCGACCGGAAATGGATGGATCATATCGACGATATGGAGCAGCTGCGTCAAGGCGCAGGATTGCAGGCGTACGGTCAGAAAGATCCGCTTGTTGAGTATAAGATGAACGGATATGAGATGTTTGATGAAATGACGCAGAATATCAAAGAGGAAACGGTTCGTCTGCTTTTCCATGTCCGCATTGAGCAGAAGGTGGAGAGAGAACAGGTTGCCAAGGTGACAGGCACGAACAAAGACGATACGCTCCAGAAAGGTCCGGTAAAACGTATGGAGGCGAAGGTTTATCCGAATGACCCGTGTCCGTGCGGTTCCGGCAAGAAATATAAGCAGTGCTGCGGACGCAGATAAAAGGACATGGAGTGATACGAAAGCAGCAAGGTGCATAGCTTAAGTATAGCGATGGCATGTCTGCATCAAAATATAAAATCAAAAAAAGGTGGTGACGTTAAGTGGTTGAATTAGATAACATGAAATCCGAGCTTTTAAGCTACGAAAGTCCCTTAGCGGAAGTGAGGGATTCACTTTGACTTAGCGGGCAAGTCGAAGCGGATTGAAGAATTAGAGATGGAAATGCAGGCGCCGGGCTTCTGGGATGACCCGGAGAAGTCGAATCAGAAGATGAAGGAAGCCAAGAGCTTGAAAGATATCGTTGATACGATGAACGCCCTGAGCGGGCAGTATGACGATATTCTGACGCTGATTGAGATGGGATATGAAGACAACGACCCTGCAATCATACCGGATATTGAACAGGAACTTACGGAATTTAAAGAAACGTTTGAGAACATCCGCATCAGTACGATGCTGTCCGGCGAATATGACAGGAACAATGCGATTTTGAAATTGAACGCGGGCGCGGGCGGCACGGAGAGCTGCGACTGGTGCAGTATGCTTTACCGTATGTACACAAGATGGGCGGAGCGCAAAGGCTTTACGCTTGATGTGATTGATTATCTGGACGGGGACGAAGCCGGTATCAAGTCGGTGACGTTTCAGATTAACGGAGAGAATGCGTACGGCTATCTGAAATCGGAGAAGGGTGTTCACAGACTGGTGCGTATTTCCCCGTTCAACGCGCAGGGGAAGAGACAGACTTCCTTTGTATCGCTTGACGTGATGCCGGACATCGAGGAAGACGTGGATATAGAGATTAGGGATGAGGACATCCGTATCGATACTTATCGGAGCAGCGGCGCGGGTGGTCAGCATATCAACAAGACCTCCTCGGCAATCCGTATCACCCATTTTCCGACGGGAATCGTGGTAACGTGTCAGAATGAGCGTTCCCAGTTCCAGAATAAAGACAAGGCGATGCAGATGTTGAAGGCAAAGCTGTATCTGTTAAAGCAGGAGGAAAACGAACAGAAGCTGTCCGGTATCCGCGGCGATGTGAAAGAAATCGGCTGGGGCAATCAGATTCGTTCTTACGTCCTGCAGCCTTACACGATGGTCAAGGATCACAGGACCGAGGAAGAATCGGGCAACGTAGGCGCGGTTCTGGATGGTGCCATTGACCCGTTTATCAATGCTTATCTGCGCTGGGTGAATGCGTAGAACAATATGATTTGTATGGGAACCCTGAGCGAGGAGAAATTAGTCTTGCTCTGGGTTTTTCTGTCAGAAGGAAAAATAACATCCGAAAGGAAAGGAAAACGTATGAACGGTCATGAGACGGCAGTAAAACTGACGGAGAATATCAATCGGTTTTTTGTAGGAAAAGAGGACGTGGTGGAGAATCTATTGACCTGCCTGCTGGCGGGCGGGCATGTACTGTTAGAGGATGTACCCGGCGTGGGTAAGACGACGCTTGCGCTCATCCTTGCGCGGAGTATTGGGTGCAGCTTCGGCAGAATACAGTTTACGCCGGATACGTTACCGGGAGATGTGACAGGCGTGTCAGTATATCACATGAATACGGGAGAGTTTGCATATCAGGCAGGCACGGTGATGAATCAGGTGCTCTTGGCGGATGAGATTAACAGAACCGCGCCTAAGACGCAGGCGAGTCTTTTAGAAGCGATGGCGGAAGGACAGGTGACGGTGGATGGAGTCGTGCATGAACTGCCGAAGCCTTTTTTTGTCATAGCGACACAGAATCCGATAGAATTTATTGGGACCTATCCGCTGCCGGAGGCACAGATGGATCGTTTTATGATGCGGCTGTCCATCGGATATCCGGACAGGGAGCAGGAAATAAAGATGGCAGAGCAGTTTCTTGCCGGTAAGACGGCAGGGCAGGTAAGTGCTGTCTGTCAGGCACAGGATATGGTTCAAATGCAGCGTGAGGCAGCGGAGATTACCGTGAAAGAAGCGGTATTAGGCTATATCGAGGATATCGTATGCCTTACGAGGCAGGAAGAGCGTTTTGTGCTTGGGGCAAGTCCGAGGGCGCTTCTTGCGATGGTACGTGCCTCGCAGGCGCGGGCTTTTTTGCAGGGAAGGGATTATGTGAAGCCGGATGATGTGAAAGCCGTGGCAATGCAGGTGCTCAGTCACAGGCTGGCGCTTTCTTCCGAGGCGAAAATCCGCAGGGAGGACAAGGATAAAATCTTAAAGAGCCTGATTGTGCAGGCGAAGATTCCGGTCTGATGGGCAGACTCAATAAATTGAGTCAAAAGTGTGCGCAGAAATGAGGTTTAAGATGAAAAAGGCGGTGAGACATGAAAATACGCAGATGGCTTTTGTTGGATTTGTGGGTGCTGTCGCTGGCGGCAATCAGCTTCTATGGAGGCGCTGTCAGTTATGGCATCTTTTTTGGAATTACGCTGATACCGGTTGTTTCTTTGATTTATCTGGCGGCGGTTTATTTTAATCTGAAGATTCTTCAGCAGATAGAGAGCCGGAACATGGTGTGCGGGCAGGCGGTGCCGTACCTATTTATTTTGCAAAATGAAAGTTTCTGTGTATTTGCAGGCATCAGTGTCGGCATGTATTCATCTTTTTCCACGGTGGAAAAACTTCCCGGAGATACGGAGTATGAGTTGTTGCCCAAAGACAAGAAAACTTTTGAGACGAAACTGACGTGCAAGTACCGCGGTGAATACGAGGTGGGAGTCAAAGAGATTATTATGACGGATTTTCTGAAGCTGTTCCGGATTCGTTACCAGATTCCCCATCCTGTCAAGGCGCAGGTGCTGCCGAAAATGACGCGCATAACAATGCCAAGGAGCATCGGTGAGCTGACCACCATTGTCCTAAGAGAAGCTTTCCGGGACCAGTCGGAGGCGGATGTGGTGGTGAGGGATTATATGGCGGGAGATGCGGTGAAGCAGATTCACTGGAAGGCGACCGCCAGAGAGCAGAAAATCAAGGTAAGAAACCGGACGGGTGAGGAGAAACAGGGCATTTCCCTGCTGTGGGATACGAAGCGGTACAGCAGGGAGGCAAGACAGTACCTTAAAGTGGAGGACAAAATATTGGAGGCTGTGGTGTCGCTGGGACTTTTCCTTGCAGAAAAAAAGATACCCTTTTCGGCTTTTTACGGACAGAAGGGCATCGTCACAAAGCGGGTAAGGGATATCGGTGACTTCGACGGATTTTATAAGGACGTGTCGGACATCTGTTTTGACGGAGAGGAAGATTTTCACGAGACATTAAGGACCCTTGCGGATAGTGGGAGCCTGCATGAGAGCGGAATCATCTTTTGCGTTCTGCACCAGATGGATGAGGAAATACTGCGGATTGCGGAGAAGTTTGATGGGACCGGAAGCAGGATGGTGTTCTATGTCGTCACAGATGAAAATATTGAAAACTACGTCAGACAGAGTACAGAGCGGCGTAAGGTGATTGCGGTATCGACGGATGCCAAGTTGGAAGGAACGTTGTAATGGATTTGAGAAAACGTCTGGATGATAAAAATATATGGCGCATGACTAATACGGTGTTCATGGTCTGTATCGTCCTTAGCTGCGCCGGACGCCTGTTAGGAATCGGTGTGATAGATGTAAGAATCATTCTCACGTCCGTGATATCGGTTCTCATAGTGTTGTTTATGGATCGAACGGATGTGCGCGGACGTCTGTTTGGGCTGGCGGGAATCGGGGCAGTTTTGTGCAGTGTTGGTATGGTGACAGGTTTCGGGACATGTCTGCGGTTTGTCCAGTCGTACTGCCGGTGGCTTATCAACCGTCCGGGATGGAAAAGTGAGTGGACGACGGGATATGAAGTCATACAGGCAGTCGTACTCGTTTTGCTCTGTTATTTGTTTGCGCTCTTTACGGAGAGGAATTTCCGGATAAAAATCATTGGTGTGACTGCGCTTTTGGCGGGATTGTTATATGCGCTTTTTGGTGAAAAAGAGATGCCCAAGCAGGGCGTGGCTTTTCTAATCTGTTATATTGTGCTGACTTATGCGGAATGGACACAGAGACGTTGGAAGAAAGAAAAGGGGCAAAGTATTCAGGCATATATGGTATGGATTGTCCCGTTTGTTGCAGTGTACTTTGCGGGTATGATGCTTTGCGCCGTTCCAGAGCAACCTTATGACTGGAAGTTCGTTAAGAATGTGTATCAGTATCTTACAGAATCTTTTAAGAAAATGTCCCAGAATATCATACATGCAGGAAATGAGGATTACGAGTTGAACCTAAACGGTTTCTCTAAGAGCGGGGACATTGACGGCGGCAGGCTTGAGAATCATCGTGAGCTCATGAAAATATGGGACGCGGACGGGCTGGTGACCAATGTATATTTGAGCGGAAATGTTTATGATACGTTTGACGGCAGACAGTGGAGGTGCCTGAGCAGGGATACTTCCAAAGAACGCTACATGGATACGGTGCAGACGATGTATGCCGTAAGAAGGTATGATAATCGGTACTTTTCAGATTACATGAAGTATGCGGCTTTTAAGATTGATTATCAATATTTTCATTCGCGGTATCTATTTACGCCGTTAAAGCTATCGAATGTGATATATAAAGGGGAAAATCTTGATTTTAACGAAAAGGGCGGCAGCCTTTTCTTCGACAGAACGAAGGGATATGGGACGGAGTATGAGGTGTCTTTCTATCAGCTGAATGCCGGACAGGACGTATTCGACCGTTTTTTATACGAAGCGGGCAGCGCACAGCCGGAAGCCGTGCAGTCGGGCGGTATGCAGGCGGGAGTTATGCAGTCAGATAGTACGCAGACGAAAGACATACAGCCGGACGATACGCAGACAGAAAATGTGCGGTCGGACGAGGAGCTGCTTGCAGGGCTCTTGAAGGATTTGGAGAAACGGACGGGAATGACCGTCACTGCGGATGATATGGAAGCCCATAGACAACAGGTTTATGGGTGCTATGCGCAAGAGGTGGAGCTTTCTGATGAGGTCAGGGAGTATGTGGACGAGATAACGGAAGGCGCGGGTACGGATGTAGAAAAGCTGCGGATGATAGAGGAGGAGCTTGCCGGTTATGGTTATACGCTGCAGCCGGGGGCGTTGCCGCCAACGGTCACGGATGGCAGTGAATTTCTCGATTATTTTCTTCTCGATGTGCGGGCAGGTTACTGTAGTCATTTTGCGACTGCGTTTGTGCTTCTGGCAAGGGCGCAGGGACTTCCGGCGCGCTATGTGCAGGGCTTTTGTGTACCGCTTGCGGACGGCGGGGAGACAATCGTTTCTTCCGATATGGCTCATGCGTGGCCGGAAGTGTATCTGGACGGTATCGGATGGATTCCCTATGAACCTACGCCCGGCTATCAACAGGTACGGTATACGCCTTGGATACTTCAAAGCGGCAACGATGCGTTCGGTGGAGGGCAGGGAAGACAGCGCAGCGATGGAGAGAAGCTTGCGGTATCAAAAGAGCTGCCGGACGATGTGCAGGAGCCGGAGCAGACAGTCTATGGAGCCGGTGAAAGTCTGCGGCAGATTATAAGAATGGCAGGTGTGGCGCTGGTGTTTGCGGTCGCTGCAGTGATTGTTATAGGTGTTTTTTGCCGGTTGATTGCGGCTTACCGCTACAGCCGGATGGATGCAAAGGAGAAGCTGCAGACGAAGGTGCGCCAGAATATGCAGGTGATGGCGTTGTCCGGCGCAACGAGAGGGCAGGAGACGCTGCAGGAGTTCAGAATTAGGGCGGAATCCGTTTTTGAGGATAGGGAGATATTGCACTTCCTTGAAATATATGAAGGCGTGCTGTACGGGAACGATGAAGTGAGTCAGGATATGCTTGAGGAGACGCAAAAACAGCAGGAAGAATTGCTCCTGCTGTTAAAAAAGAAAAAACGATGGGCGTATCTCTATTGCTGGTTTTTTACGATGTCCAGATAAAATTCAGTCAGCGTGGCGTTCATGTATGGAATGATCCATAGCATCGCAATACCGCAGGAAAGCGTGCTGAGCAGAAAAAGCGGAAGGAAGCTAATCTGGATATAGAACAGCTTCCATTTGTGCCCGCGCATCAGCTTACGGCTCGCAGATAACAGTTCCACTGCCGTGTACTGCGGAAAGTCATGCAGCAGGAAAAAAGTCTGCGCGTAGAACAGATTGAGGATAAAAGAAACCAGACTCGTCAGCGCAGAACAGAGCAGGTAGGGGACATAGTCCATGGGTTCCGGGTGCGCCGGAAGCCGATAGATTGCGATAAATTCGGGGATGCTGCCCACATAGGTAATCAGAGAAAGATAGGCTTGTATACGCACGGTCTTGTCCGGAAAAAAACGGAACCCGTAAAAGACGTCTCCGGTGACGACATGCTGACCGCAGGCAATCTTTAGATAAAAATATGCGATGCCGGAGGTAAACAGTCCTCTCAGAACCGATATCGCGAAAGAGACCGCAATATAAATGCAAGTTCCGATGACGGTGCTGGTATCTCCGGTCATAGAAAGCACCATCAGCGTAAAAATGCCTGTACCAAATGTTACAAGCAGGTATGCGCCGATGGCAGTTCCATAATGTCCGAACATATGCTCCTTGGCGGAAGCTTTTAATTTTGCAGAAGACTGATAAGGATTCATTTTAAATCTCCATTCTGAAGTGACTGCGCAGCGGATGGCGCAAATCTGCCCCTGTCTGTCAATGCCGTCTGCTAACAGGCGATGTCAACATTCATGCCAAGATATTTGCTTGCGGCATCGGAAGATTTCATTTCTTTCTGATAAGGATTCTCTTCGTTAATATATTTAATCTGTGTGGCGGTCGTACCGCCGGACACATAGGTGCGCCCGCATTCCGGACAAACGGAGGTGTGTATGGACACGTTGCAGGCAACGACTTTGCCGTTGTTCTGTGCTGCCTTCTTATATGCATTGCTCACGTGCTCCTGCTCGTGGCTTCTGACACGGGAGGCAGCGGCATTCGGATCAATGTGGGAGGGCGATTTAAAGGACACGTCCTCGTCGGAGCCATCTTGATATTTACGCTCTTTGCATGTCTGGCATTCGGCGGGAGAGGATTTCTTTCCTGCCAGCTTCTCTGTAGATTCGCCGGGGTTACGGATAATCACACGCTCAATGGGATGCGCTTCATCCGTGTTCGCGCTGCCGGTTCTATTCAGGGAAGCGCCGGCGTAAGAGGTTGCATTTACATAAGGATTCATACCGCTATAAGAATTACTAATTCCGTCAATCATAGTACACCAGCCTTTCTTCCTGATTCGGATAAGTCTAATAAAAAATTAAATTACTATGATGTTGGGGCGATCTGCCATCTCAATTTACTAAAGGTTCATTTCGCCCCAACATCTTACTATTGTACAGGAATGTCATCGCCGCTTAACATCATATGCATCAGCTCTTCGTAGGAAACACCGTACTGTTCTTCAAAGTTATCCATGGCTTCTTCTAAGAGCTCCGGGTTTTTATAAACAGCAACCATGGTCGAGGCAAATAGGGAGCCGGTGAATAAAATGCCGGCTGTAGCGCAGATGATACTGATTTTTGCCTTGGAAGCAAGCTTCGGTGCGCGTCCCTTGGACAATAGCGCCAGCACGATACCGATGCTGCCGAGTACCAAGGAAGGATAAATGGTAAAGGTAAAAGCCGTTACGATGGAAAGGACGCCAAGTACCATAGCCGCCATCGCCAGCCCTTCTCCGCCTGCCTTCGGGCGCGGAGGAGGATAACCGTTATTGATATAGGGATTATTGTTCTCGTAAGGATTCATGGGAATCCTCCTTTGCATTGCAAGAATCATAGGGATCGTGATTGCGGGCTGAGACCCGAAAAATCTCCTGTCCGTGTAAATGCGGCAGGTGCTCCTTCGGGCACCTGACTCTGCCCTTTTCGCATATTGTATCATACTTTTTTTGCAAAAACCAGAGTGCATTGTAGTCTTTGGCGGTAACAGTTCAGACTTCCATGCCGGCGATACCATTACACAGCGTCTGACAGAATGTAGTTGTACGAAGGACCGTTGGAAAACGCCGGCACTTAGTGAGGTTATGATTTTCCTGCATATGATTTG
>CANOEC010000034.1 GCA_947564735.1 uncultured Lachnospiraceae bacterium
AACAAAATGCCTTCGGCATTATGTTCGGAAGAACCTTCGGTTCTTCCACTCTTTGAAGGAATTTCCTATACTATAAAAAAGGCGCAGTCCGACGAATCACTCCATAGTCCTGCACCTTTATCACTCATATTAATAGAAATTCATTGTGCGCCTCTACTGCATCTGCGCCGTAAAGTATACGAAGTATACATCACCCTCGGAATCGTCATCAAACAACTCAAGATAGGAAATGGAAAAATCATTCTCTCCCGTAGGAACTTCATACACCAGAAGACCTGTTGCCTCCTCGTTGATACCCAAGCCGTATGTTCCCTCAAACTGCTCATCACTTACCGGGTCAGTATATGCGGTAATCGGATAGTCATAGTCATCGGCGCCATCACTATTCCACTGAATCTGGAAATCTGTATCATACATTTCAATAGACTCATTAAAAGTATTCTTTACAGTTACCTCTGCTACAAGTATGCACTTGCCTTCTGCCGGCTGATAGCCATTATACTCTTCGCACAGATAGGCATTGTTAACTGTATAATCAAAGAAATATGTTTTCATCGTATCGCCGAAACGTCCCTCTGCATAGCCGCCGGAACTTTCTACGTCTTGCGTTTCTTCCTCGGCTTCCGGTTCTTCCTCAACCTCGGATTCCTTCTCAACCTCAGGTTCCTTCTCTACTTCCGGTTCTTTCTCTTCTCTGTTGTCAGCTTCTTCCTGTCTCTCTTCCCTTACGCTGCTGACACTTCCCCTGTCATCCCCGCATCCGACTAAGCATATGGACAGCGCAATTCCCACTAATACATAAGAAAATCTCTTCACTTCTTCATTCCTCCTAAGTTGTAAAAAATAATAGCAACGAAGATATTATAACTTGAAATTCTATAAATCTCAATCCCCTTTTTACTGGTTTTCATTAATTGCCAAATTACAGACACGGTTTTCCATCATGGATATCGTAATATCCCAGATGATATGAACCGCCTTCACCGGCATCTTTCCACGATGTGACATGCCGCTCTTCTTTTCTCCAATAGTCTTCTGCATCACAATCCCAGATAATATTTTCATACGAGATGGCAACAATCTCGCCATCTATCTCCACCGGTCTTGAATAGTTGACCGTCACAATGCGGTTGCCCCAGCAAATGATTTCTCCGAGTTCATACCCCTCCGCTTCAATTTCAGCCGCCAGATCCTGCCCACATAAATCCGCCAGTTCTTCCTCGGAAATTAATTTTCCCTCATACGGTTCAATGCCATCTTCCTCTTCTACATAATGAAAAAAGTATGGCTTCCACGTATGCCCCGAAAATAAATCATCCTCTATTTCATAACACTGGTCATATCCGTCTGCCGTCAATTCAAATTCATCTCCACCACGATAGGTTACACAATTAAGACCGGAAAATGCGCTCTCCACCGCTTTACCGCCTTCTACCGTCCACAATTCACTGATGGTAGCCGTCACACAAAAGTCGGTATGCAAATATAGATATTTTCTATGCTCCCCAAGCTTCATCTGTCCGGGTATCTGGCGGTACCATCCGTAACTTTGCATTCTTTCACAACCGCCGCTTCCTACAAACCATAGCTGTCCCTCATATAAGATATCTCCATATGTGCTTTCATGGCTTCTCCCAAGAAGCACAAATGTCTCATAAGAGCCATCGCAGTCATAATCGTCATAATCCGTAAACAATACGCAGTTCACATTCTCCAACATTTCTGATGTGCACGTACAATATCTGCTGATGCCTTCCTCCATTCTTCGGTCTAACAGGGTAAGGACTGCTATGCTCCACACAATAAGTCCCTTCTTCATCAGCCGCTCCTTCCTAGAAAAAAGCCGTTGCCATAGATTCTCTCCTATCTATGGCAACAGCGGTCTCTGTAAATATTTCATCCTATGTTATTATCTTCTGTCAATTTCACATGACAGCTTCCATCTATCAGAATCCTAAATCTCAAACTTACTGATAATCTCATCCAGCTGTTTCACTACACCGTCCAGTTCACGCATAGCCTTACCTATATTGCCCATCTCCGCATTCTGGTCTTCTACTCTGCTGTTTACTTCCTGACTCGCCGCAGACAGCTCCTGCGTCTCACTGGAAATACCGGAGAACGTATCTACAATCTCATTCTTATTCAAATTCAAATTATCGACTGCATTCTCTAACTCGTTGATATCGCTGCCCATGCTCGTAATATCATCACTGATACGCTGGAATACTCCCTGCGTCTCTCCCATCGCGGTCATACTCTCTGTCGTTGTAGCCTGCATTTCCCCGATTTGTGCGCTGACATTCTTGATTTCATTCTGAATCTCGGTAATAATCTGATTGATATTCTGTGTTGCCGACGTCGTCTGGCTTGCAAGCGTCCCAATCTCCTCCGCAACGACTGCAAAACCTCTACCTGCCTCACCTGCTCTGGCTGCCTCAATTGATGCATTCAGTGCAAGCAGGGAAGTCTGCGTTGCGATTTCACCGATTGTCTTACTGATACCGTCGATGGAAACCGACTTCTGTGAAAGGCTGTTAGCCGTCTCATATGTAGCATCCTGTATCTCACGACTCTGGTTAATCTTCTCGGACAATGCTCCGACCGTATGCATTCCTTCGTCACATTGTTGTACGGCAACATTTGCAACTTCGTTCATCTTCTCCATCCGCTCGGCAACCTGCGTCAGCTTATCAGCAAAATCTGCCAGATTTTCGTTGGCATGCTGCGTCTGCTGTGCTACATCATCGATTGCAAGGACAATCTGCTCTACTGTGTCTTTCACCGAAGCATTATTTGTAACCGTACTCTCAACAGATCCTTCCACATTCTCAAACTGGACACGGAGTACTCCCGATGCATCCATCATCTGCTGTACGATTTCATGAAGCGCGGCGCGCATCTCCTGTATCGCACGATCCATAATCGCCATCTCGTCTTTTCTCTTCGGACTGAGCGCTCCTTCTTTCAACTGGAGCTTTAATTCCCTCAATTCCGTGACTTCATTCTGCATAATCAGAATCGGCTTCGTAAATGTGCCGCTATAAATTGCTACGATAATTGCCGCCAAAACCGCAGACACAATCATAACCAATACTGCAAATTTCAAAAGCTGTATGACAACATGGTTATAAACATCCTTCGGTGTCACAACAATCATATTCCAGCCGCTGCTGCCCACTGGCCATGCTTTTAAGTATTTCTCCGCTCCGTCATAATCAACCATCGTCTCCCCGCTGCTGATTGCACTAACATATGCGCCGTCCAATACGTCTTTCATCTTATATGTCTGCGTTTCATCAGACATAAATCCCTCATTCTTATGCATCATAATCGTGCCGGAACTGTTCACCAGAAACGCATAGCTTCCATCTGAAGTATCTACTATTTCGTCCAGCAGGCTAAACAACGTAGAAAGCTGTAAATCCATACTGATAACGCCGCTGCTTCCGTCCTTGCAGGTAAACTTCTTGGAAACAGGCGCTACCATATTACCGGTAACAGAATCAAGGAACGGTTCACCACACACCTTATCTTCCGCGTCGATTGCGCCCGCATACCATGTACGCCCTGTGAAATCCCAGCCTTCTTCCGGGATCCAGCCAGCTCCGTCATAATATTCCCCGTCAGTAAATCCGACATAAATATCCGTTGTATTCTCATTTGACTCCGTCAGCGCCTTCAGATAATCCCACAGTTTTTGTCTGTCCAATGTATCCTGCCCACTCATATAGACGATTGTGGAGTCTAACACCGCTGAATTTCCTTCCAGCCACTCGCTAACCTTCGACGCATAATATTCAGCCGAAACCTTATACTGCGTATTATTCATATCGGCAATCCGATTCCGCGCAACTGTCAATATGCACAGAATAGCCGCCAGCATACAGCCGATACAAATAACGGAAAAAAATGTAGTTAACTTTGCTCTAATCTTCATAGCCTTACCCCCTAAACACCTTCAACTCGCTTCAAAAAAATAACCCCCTATTCCCTGCTCTTTATTTTACTAAAATATAACTATAAAATCAATTATTTTACACAATTCTTCTCACGGTTACAATACTTCTATACGTGGCAGACGTAATTTTAATTCCGCTACGCTCGGTACTGGCGTGAACAATCTGTCCGTTTCCGATATAAATCCCCACATGTCCGCCGTAATAAATGATATCGCCGGGCTGCGCTTCCGCGTAAGATACCGCTCTTCCAACACCCGACTGCGCATAGGAGCTTCGCGGAAGTGAAATACCGAATGCCTGATAGACCGCCATCGTAAATCCGGAGCAATCCGCCCCATTGGTCAGACTCGTTCCCCCTGCCACATACGGATATCCGATGTATTGACATGCAAAATTGGCAATCTGCTGTCCCTTGCTGCCGCCGCCGGAAGAACTTGGCGCCGGTGTGTTATTTTCCTGTCCACCGCTCCCCTCTCCGCTGTTTTCATTTTCTGTCGAACTGTCCGTACCGGTATAAGCGCCACCATCAGAATTAGCCGTTTCTCCCTGTTCTGCTGCCTGCGCAGCAAGCAAAGCCTCCTGTTCGGCTCTTCTGCGCTCCTCCTCTTCCCTACGCTTACGTTCCTCTTCCTCTCTTCTCCTGCGCTCCTCTTCCTCCAGCTTTTTAATCTGCGCCGTCTCCTGCTTGATTCTTGCGGTGTAAGCCGCCGCCTCCTGCTTTGCCTTGGCAAGCATCAGATTATAGTTCTCGTACTCTTCCTGCTTACGCGCCAGAACTTCTTCCAGATACTCCTGCTCTTCTTCCAGCTCCGTCTTGGAAGTCTCCAGCTCCGACTTCTCCTCCTCGAGCCGATCCTGTAACTGTGCTACCTGCTGTACAACAACTTCATATTCCTCCAGAAGCCGCCTGTCATACTCATACAGCTCCTCGATATAGCTCGCCTTATTCAGCATATCGCCCATATTCTCCGAACTAAAAAGTATCTGTAAATAGGAATTATTTCCCTGTTCATACATATACTGTATACGAATTTTCATGGATTCATACTGTTTGTCTTTTTCCGCCACTGCCGCATCATATTCTATCTGGGTCTGTTCAATGTCCGCTTCCTTGTTTTCAATCGCTTCCTCAATCAGATTAATGTCCGTCAGCAGCGCAACCATCTCCGCATCCAGCTCTTCGATTTCTTCCCCAATGTCCGCCTGCGCGCCTTTGGCATCTGAAATCTGCTGCTTAACATTATCCAACTGGGATTGATTATTTTTGACATCCTGCTGAAGTTCGGAAATAGTGGTAGCCGATACCGGATCTACCACTAACAGGAACAATATGAATGATATTACGACACATATCGTCTGCAGATATCTTTTCCTCATTCTTCTGTGCCTCATCTGTTGCAGCTATACTTACCATACATGCCTTTCGCATGATGCGCTTTGCCGCCGTCTTGCAGTTCTTTCCCTATAATTCGCAGTTATTGACGGTTCTTGGGAACGGAACAACATCCCGGATATTTCCCATACCCGTCAGATACATCACGCATCTCTCGAAGCCAAGCCCAAACCCTGCATGTCTTGCAGAACCGTATTTTCTGAGGTCAAGATAGAACTGATAATCCTCTTTCACAAGTCCCATCTCTTCCATTCTCTTCTCCAGCACGTCCAGATTATCCTCTCTCTGGCTTCCTCCGATAATCTCCCCGATTCCCGGCACAAGACAATCCATCGCCGCAACCGTTCTGCCGTCATCATTTAACTTCATATAGAATGCCTTGATTTCTTTCGGATAATCCGTCACGAAAACAGGGCGCTTGAATTCCTGCTCCGTTAAATACCTCTCATGCTCTGTCTGTAAATCACAGCCCCAAGATACCTTATATTCAAATTCATCGTTATGCTTCTTAAGAATCTCAATCGCATCCGTATAAGTAACATGTGCAAAATCAGAATGAAGCACATGGTTCAGTCTCTCAATCAATCCTTTGTCAACAAACTGGTTGAAGAAATTCATCTCTTCCGGTGCATTCTCCAATACATAACGGATGACATGCTTTAGCATTGCCTCTGCAAGCATCATATCGTCCGTCAAATCCGCAAAAGCAATCTCCGGCTCAATCATCCAGAACTCAGCCGCGTGTCGTGTCGTGTTGGAATTTTCCGCCCGGAATGTAGGTCCGAATGTATATACATTCTTAAACGCGAAAGCGTACGTCTCCACGTTAAGCTGTCCGCTGACAGTCAGATTCGTAGCCTTGCCGAAGAAATCCTGACTGTAATCAACCTGTCCGTCCTCTGTCAGCGGAAGATTGTTCATGTCAAGCGTTGTCACTTGGAACATCTCTCCGGCGCCCTCACAGTCGCTTCCCGTAATGATGGGCGTATGCACATACACAAACCCTCTCTCTTGGAAGAAGGTGTGAATTGCATAGGCAATCAGCGAGCGCACGCGAAATGTCGCCTGAAATGTATTGGTCCTCGGGCGCAGATGGGAAATCGTTCTCAAATACTCAAAGCTGTGACGCTTCTTCTGCAACGGATAATCCGCCGTAGATTCCCCCTCTACCATAATCTCTTCCGCCTGCATTTCAAACGCCTGCTTCGCCTGTGGTGTCGCCACAATCTTACCTCTCGCCACAATTGCCGAACCCACATTCAGTTTGGAAATGGTGTCGAAATTTGCTAATGTATCATGATATACCACCTGAAGCGGCTCAAAAAACGTACCGTCATTCAGTACAATAAATCCGAACGCTTTCGAGTCTCTGATACTCCTCACCCATCCGCCGACCGTCACCTCCTGATCAATATAGTCCGCCGTATTCCGATATAACTCCTTAATATCCGTCAAATTCATGCTTCCCATAGCACTCGCTCTCCTTCTATCCCTGTTTTGTATCTATTTCTTTATTTATTACTTCGTTATGACCCAGCGCCATCCTCCGCAGGTATTGTCTCAATCGTACCGTTTTCCTTTAAAAACTCTATAACATTTTTCTTCATAAGCTGCTCTTTTAGCATCTCCAAATCGGTACTCTTGCGATATTCTTCCTCGGATGCGTAATTGTAGGCTTCCACCCTGCTGCTTATTTCTTCCTGAACCTGCTCATCCGTGGGATTAAGCCCCTCAACGTCGGCAATTGCCTGATACATAATATACTGTTGTGCCGCCGTCAACGCATTCTCTTTAAATTTTGCTTCGTACTCCTCTTCACTCATGCCATAATACATCATCATATACTGCACCAGCGTCACATTCTGCACCGTTGCCTGTGCAGTCATGGAATCTTTCAGATTCTTGTAAAAACGCTCCACCAGCTGCTCCGGCGGCTCTTTAAAGGTACACCCCGACATAATCGTATCCGTCAGTGTAGTCTCGATTGTATTCTCGTACGTCTGCACTTCGCTCTGGTAAAAAGAATTATACAGGTAATCTTCCAGCTCCTTCTTTGTCTCACAGCCTTCGATGTTCAAGGTTTTCACAAACTCATCCGTATACTCCGGCATTTTCTGCCTCGTAACACTATTGACCGTCACCTCGAACACCACCGGCACCCCCGACAAATCGGGATTGTTCTTGTACGGATCGGGAAATGCAAGGTCCAAGGAAAGCTTCTCTCCGACCTTGGCGCCAACCAGACCATCCTCAAAGCCGTCGATAAACTGATGGGATCCAATCGTCAAATCATATCCCGTGCCAGTACCGCCCTCAAATGCTTCTCCGTCAATATAGCCTGTAAAATCAATATTAGCAATATCGCCTAACTCAATCACTCCGTCCGGTACACTTTCCTGTGTTGCATATTCCGGCAAAATATAAAGCTGGATATACATGTCCACCATTCCATCTGCCACCACCGGCTCCGCCGCCGAAGCCTCAATTCCAATATAATTACCCAGCGTTACATATTTGTCTGCCTTGATATCCTTCAGATATTCCTTGCTTCCGCATGCCGTCGTAAGCAAGGCGGCTACAGCGGCAGTTGCAAACACGATACTCCGTCTGCCCGTATTTTTCACCTTTTTATTCATAATATACCTCCACATATACCACCCCTTGCCGGAGCGTCAGATTGCTTGACCAATCGTTTTCAGACTGTTCAGCCAAAAACCATACTTTATTAATATATCATAGTCTTCCCTTTCTTAAAAGGGTTTCTTCCGAACATTCTTATGAACCTATCGAAATTTTCTTGCTTAAAGCAAAAATCAATGATAAAATATCCTTTACACGCAGTAAGTAATTTCGGAGGTAAACAAATGAGCACATTAACGATTGTTTTACTGGTTATTCTGGCAGTTCTGGTCGTTGCCGTTATCGTATTATACTTTCTTGGCAAAAAGGCGCAGAAAAAGCAAAACGAACAGCAGGCACAGATTGATGCAATGAAGCAGACGGTCTCCATGCTGATTATAGATAAGAAGCGCATGAAGCTTAAAGATGCCGGTCTGCCGCAGGCAGTATTAGAGCAGACTCCCAAGTGGCTGCGGGGTTCCAAGCTTCCTGTCGTCAAGGCGAAAGTTGGTCCACAGATAATGTCCCTGATATGTGAGGAGAAAATTTTTGATTCCGTACCCGTGAAAAAAGAGGTCAAAGCAGTTGTCAGCGGCATCTACATAACGGATGTCAAGGGACTGCACGGCAAACCGATTGTCACAGAGCAGAAAAAGAAGAGTAAATTCAAGCAGTTAGTAGAACGGGCGCAGGAAAAGGCAGGTGCAAAACCGGTTAAGTAATACAAGAAAATCGCTTCGCGATTATCTTGGGAAGAATGCAGAGCATTCTTCCGCGCTTTGAAGGAAATTCCTATATTATAGCTCATAAAACAGCAGCTTTTCAGTTTAGGGAAAAGCTGCTGTTTTCTTTGGAGCAGATGTCGATTCTGATATGACAGTCAGACAGAAACTCATAGTTGACATCCAAGGCGTAATCCACATCTACCGTGATGTTGTCCTCCTGCTCATCTATCCTTATCTTTTTGGTATCAATTCCGATGAGTATCTGTCCGAAGGGCGTGTTATAGTTCGTCAGATTCTTTTTGTTTTCCTGAAAAACCATGTGTACGTTCACCAGTCCGTGTCGGGACAATTCCAGCATGTGTTCGCTAAATTTCAATCTGTTTTTGGTGGGCTGGCTGAACCCTTCCGTAATTTCCTCATAGACTATATAATGTTTATCATTCCGTTTATAATAATCGCCGACCGTCACCAGCTCTACCTTGTCGGCGTCCTCCTCCCGCTGGTCAAACTGCAGCCCCCGGAGGGTCAGTAATACTTCCTGTGTCATATATGCACCTTACCGTCTTCCAAATATTTTCAACCTATCATTTCTGCGTATGCTTTTGACTTAATTTATTGGGTCTGTGCATGAACGAGTTTGTGTCAAGTGCGCGCAGACACAAATCTCGCTAATACTCATCAATATTAATGACCTTGGCGGACAAAATCCCGTAAGTCAGAATGGAATTGGCAAACTTCTGAAATTTATCCGCTGCATCACTGACAAAAAACCGGTACAGCTCTGTTCCGAGCCCCGGTCTGTGCTCGCTCTCCAATCCTTTTTCCTG
Organism: uncultured Lachnospiraceae bacterium; assembly: GCA_947564735.1. GTDB lineage: Bacteria > Bacillota > Clostridia > Lachnospirales > Lachnospiraceae > UBA3282. The sequence continues at coordinate 9,527 of CANOEC010000034.1, forward strand.
CAAAAGCCGCTTTAATTCCATTGCCGTCTCGTATGCAGGATTCACCAGCGTTACGCCTTCTCCCATAATCCTCCCAATGGTGGAACGTATAATCGGATAGTGCGTACACCCCAGAATCAACGTATCAATGCCAACGTCAATCAGTTCTGCCAGATATCTTCCCGCGATTTCATCTGTCACCGGGTCTTCCCACAACCCTTCTTCCACAAGCGGAACGAAGAGAGGGCACGCTTTACTTAGTACAAGTGCGTCGGAATCATTTTCTTTTATGTACCGGCTGTATATGCCGCTGCCGATTGTCGCTTCCGTGGCGATGACGCCAATCTTATCATTCTTCGTCGCACCGATTGCCGTCCTCGCGCCGGGTCTGACCACATCGACAATCGGAAGATCCGCCTCTTCTTCTAATGCATCCAAAGCGCAGGCGCTGACACTGTTACATGCAACCACGATTGCCTTGACATCCTGCGTCTTCAAAAATCTTACAATCTGCCTTGAAAATTTCGTAATGGTTTCTTTTGACTTGCTTCCATACGGCACCCGCGCCGTATCACCGAAATATACAATCCTTTCATTTGGAAGCTGACGCATGATTTCTCTCGCCACTGTCAGCCCGCCGACGCCCGAATCAAAAACCCCGATCGGTCTGTTACACAATTCGTCCTGTTCACTCATAGCAATCTCTTTTCTATTCTGAATCTTCTATCTTTGTCTTTCTGATTTCTATTCTATTTCTTATGCCTGCGTTCTTCCAGCCATTCTAACAGCCTGCTTCTGATAATCATCTCGTCTCCCGATGCTTTCAGGATTTCCTGACAGTCTGTCTGTCCGATTACGATTTCCTGTCCCCGAGAGACAATCACCCGCACACATGTGTTTTCCATAAAGCACAGTTCCGGATACAAGACGCCCCACCATGCAAGCGCTGCCACGCCAAGCACTGCCATACGGACATACAGACTATGACAGCCTTTTCTCAGAAACTTCTTTACCTTTTCTTTATTCTGCACACCGTCACGCTCCCTATCCTGCCACCGCTTCTTATTAGAAACGGCGACACTTTTTATGTTATATAAGGAGTGTAACCTCTATCCGGCTCTCTATACATCAACTTGCACTTCGCCCGACACTGCATATCACTTTTTCTTAGATTTTACCGTCTGCTCCTGTTCTAAGCCAATCTGTCTGATGACCGCTTTCTCCTGATTATCAATATGAAGCCTTGCTGCCCGCGCAGCCCCTTCTTTATCGCGCTTCACAATGCTTTCATATATCATTCTATGCTCGTCAATCAGATTATCATGACGATTTTCATCCTTAATATATTCAAAACGATATCTGTACATCTGTTCCGACAGATTATTAATCAGTTGAATCAGCCGCTTGTTTCCGGTCGCGCGCACGATAATATCATGAAGCTCCACATCAGCCTTCGCAATAATGACCGCATCTTTCGTCCCCGTCGCGCGCTCAAACTCTTCACATGCCCCCTTGAGCTGTCTCGTCGCTGCCTCGTCAATTCTATCGCAGGCAAGCTCAACACTGAGCACATCCAACGCTCTGCGCACTTCCAGCACATCCTTCAGACTCTTCTCCGTAATCTGTGCCACTTCTGCACCACGGCGCGGAATCATGATGACCAGTCCCTCCAGTTCCAGCTTGTGAATCGCCTCCCTGATTGGCGTCCTGCTGACGCCAAGGCGATTTGCCAGATGGATTTCCATCAGCCGCTCCCCCGGCTTCAATTCCCCCGTCAAAATTGCTTTGCGCAGCGTATTGAATACGACATCGCGCAACGGAAGAAATTCGTCCATTGCCATAGTAAGATTATCTTCCATACAAACCACATCCTCTTTTCGTTTGCTATGTCAGTCCTTGCCATTATAAAATTCTGTCACATAGACCTGCCGTGCATATCCCTCTTCCTTTACAGCCTCCGCTGCCGCCTCCGCATCTGATAACTCCGCAAATATCCCGAACACGGTTGGACCGCTGCCACTCATAAGTGCATTCAAGGCTCCTTTATGCCGCATCAATTCTTTCAGTTCCTCTATCACGGGATACTCTTTTGCGGTAACGGTCTCAAGAACATTGCCGAGTCTGTCACTGATTCCGTCAAGGCTCCCTTCCTTCAGTGCGACAATGATTCCATCTATGTCCGGATGATATGTTAACCTGTCGGCACGCAGATTTCCGTACACGAAACCGGTGGACACATTAACATCCGGCTTCGCCACCACGAGGAAGCAGTCCGGCGGCGCCGGAAGCGGCGTCAGAATCTCCCCGATTCCCTCCGAAAGCATGGTTCCTCCCACGAGGCAATACGGAATATCCGCACCTAACGTTACACCAAGCGCCTGCAGTTCCTGCATCGAATATCCCATTTCAAACAGCTCATTCAATCCTCTCATAGTTGCCGCGGCATCGGAACTTCCACCCGCCATGCCTGCAGCTATGGGAATCCTCTTGGTCAGCGTTATCTTGACGCCCTCCGTAATGCCCCGCTCCCTAAAAAGAAGCGCTGCTGCCTTACAGATTAAGTTATCGCCGTTTACAGGAAGCTCTTCATTATCCGTCTTTAAAATAATACCCGGCTGCCTGCTTTTTTCAAACAAGAGTTCATCACAGATGCGGACTGTCTGCATAATCATTCTGACTTCATGATATCCGTCATCTCTGCGGCGCAGAACATCCAGTCCAATATTAATTTTTGCATACGCCTTTTGGAAGGTCTGTTCCATTATCATGTCCACCTACCCTATAAGAAAATCTGCTTCGCAGATTATCTTGGGAAGAACCTTCGGTTCTTCCACGTTTTGTTGCAATTCTCATTCTACAGGAAAATCTGCTTCGCAGATTATCTTGAAAATAATTACCTAATTATATATACAATAGGCAATCTCATTTACAAAATTCGTTTCTTCTCCTCAATCATTGTACTTTGTATACAATGATTGTTTTTAATTATAAACAATCCGCCTCTTTTTTGTCAACAGCATCGGACTCTTTTCCCTTAATAGTAAGTAGAAGTTCATGTCATAAAACTCCGTATTCCTGTCATAAAAAAATAAAATTTTATAACTTTTCTCCTAATATTTCCATGCACACGGTACGATATAGTAAATAGAAGCGGGGACTTATCCCTGCATGCAACCGGAAACATATAATATTACATTCCAAGGAGGGATACCAATGAGCGTAAACGGAGTTACAGGTGCAACAAGTACTTACGATGCTGCCTATCTGGCAAATCAGACCGCTAATACGAAAGCTGCCGAGGAAAATTCCGAGGCGAAAGCTTCTGAAAAGAAAGACGATAAAGGTGTTGTCTATGAGGCATCTAAGGATGCAGGCACCAAGAAAACTTACACACAGAACACAAGTCTGGTAAACAAAATGAAAGCAGACGCTGAGGCGCACACACAGCAGCTTCAGAATATTGTTCAGCAGTTGATGACCAAACAGGGACAGACATTCAACAATGCGAATGGCATCTGGTCTATCCTTGCAGGCGGTAATCTGAAGGTTGACCCTGCTACGCAGGCACAGGCGCAGAAGGATATTGCAGAAGACGGATACTGGGGTGTAAAACAGACATCTGACAGAATCATTGATTTCGCTACTGCATTGACAGGCGGTGACCCGTCTAAGATTGAAGAGATGCGCGAGGCATTTAAGAAGGGTTACAAACAGGCGGAGAAGACATGGGGTGGTCAGCTTCCCGATATCTCTCAGAGAACATACGATGCTGTAATGGAAAAGTTTGACAAGATGGCTGAAGAAGCCGGACTTACCACGTCAAACTAATCTGTGTTATTATATTCCACTTAGTTAAAAGAAGTCAGGTTCACGAACCTGACTTCCTTTATTTTTAGTATGAACATAATGTTTTTGGCATTTCATTCTGTTACTCGTCCAGCGAAGCAAACACCACATTTCGCATCCTGCGGGTATAACCGGTGATACCTGCATCGCATCTTTGTATCATGACTAACATCGTCATATCATGCACCGGGTCATTTGTCATATACGTTCCCAGCCAGCCGTCCCAGCCATACTCCCCCTTGCTTCCCAAATATACCGCCTCCTCCGGTGCGGTCATAATCCGCATCAGATTGCCATAGCTATGACCAGCGAGAGATTCCCATGATTCCAGTCCACGCCGCTGGGCTGAAGTAATATGTGCCGTGGTCATATACGCTACCGTCCGTGGCGACAAAATCTCCACCCCCTGATAAGTACCATGTCCCAGAAGCATCTGCGTAAACTTGGCGTAATCGTCTATCGTGGAGCACAGTCCGGCGCCACCCGATTCAAATGCCGGCTGCCGCTCCATCTTATTCTGTATCCCCAGATGACAGTCTTTCTCTTCTTCCAATCCCTTCTCCGTCTCCCGATACACCTTGGCAAGACGCTTCTGCTTGTCCTGCGGCACATAAAATCCCGTGTCCGTCATCCCCAAGGGTTCAAATATTCTTTTGGACAAAAATTCGCCAAAACGCATTCCGGACACCACTTCCACAACTGCCCCCAGCACATCCGCAGACAGCCCGTACTGCCATGATTCGCCGGGCATAAAAGCAAGCGGTATCTGCCCTATCCTGTCCGCAATCTCTCTCGTTGTGAGGGCGCTATCCGTCAATAATTTTTCTTTAATCTCCTCAACCAGCCTCTCACTCCTTACTTCCGCCGGATTACCTTCACCCAGATAAACGAGTCCCGAAGTCATGTTGAGCAGATTCTGTATCGTCATCGGTCTCGTGACCGGAACCGCCACGCCACAGTCCCATACATATTGATTGCGAAATCCCGGAAGATAATCGGACACATGATCCAGCAGATCAATCCTGCCCTCTTCCAGAAGGAGCATGACTGCCGCCGCCGTAACCGGCTTAGTCATAGAATACAGTCTGTGTATTGTGTCTCTTGTCATTTTAAGTCCCGCCGAGATATCCCGGTAACCCGCTTCATAGTAACACTGCTCTTCCCCCTTTTGTATCACCATACAGCTTACGCCCGACACGAAACCGCTGTCCGTCATTTCCTGTGCGATTTCGCCCACTCTCTCTAATTTCTTCCGATTCATAATTCCCTCCATACCGCAGTCTCCCAAATCCCAATAGCATTTGGATGCCTCCGAAAGCTCCACTTTTCCAAAAGCATTTCTATTGAAGTTACCAGCTGCGTTGTTTTTATCTACTATAGCACATTGCACCGTTTAATTCACTAAAAAAAAGGGTAGGAAATCAGCAATTTGGCAAGTAGCCAACCGACGGCAAATAGGATATACTGTGCACATAGAGGATTACTATGCAGCAAGCGGCAAACGCTTCGGAACGGAGGTAACAATGATTGAAAGCAGCAAAGTAAAGAAAATCTTATACGGCGGGGACTACAATCCCGAACAATGGGCTGAAGAAACATGGGAGGAGGACATGCGTCTGCTGAAGCTGGCACACATTGATATTGTCACCTTAAATGTCTTTAGCTGGGCATCCCTGCAGCCTTCTGAAGACGTCTATTGCTTCGACAAACTGGACAAAATCATGGATATGGTCACACGGCACGGCATGAAAATCTGTCTTGCCACGTCAACCGCTGCACACCCTGCATGGATGGCACGGAAATATCCCGATATTCTGAGGACAGAATTTAACGGTATGAAACGCAAATTTGGCAGCCGTCACAATTCCTGCCCGAACAGCCCGACCTACCGCAAATATTCCGTCGCACTTGCCACCCGGTTAGCCGAACGCTACAAATCTTATGATAATATTGTATCTTGGCATATCGCCAACGAATACGGTGGGGAATGCTACTGCGAGAATTGTGAAAGGGCGTTCCGCATATGGCTGCAAAACAAATACAAGACGATTGACGCCGTCAACGAGGCATGGGACACTGCCTTCTGGGGTCATACTTTCTATGATTTTGAGGACATCGTGTTGCCGAACATGCTTTCCGAGCATTTTGAGGTCAACAGGACGACTTTTCAAGGCATTTCCTTAGACTACAGACGGTTTAATTCCGAGAGCATTCTTGACTGCTTCCGTCTGGAATATGACGCTGTCCATGCCATTACGCCGGACATTCCGATTACCACGAATCTGATGGGCAATTACCAGCCGCTTGATTATCAGATGTGGGCAAAATACATGGATTTCATTTCATGGGATAACTACCCGACGCACAATGCGACTTTGGAGGATACCGCTTTCAAGCACGATCTGATGCGGGGCATCAAGCAGGGCAAGCCCTTTGCCTTGATGGAACAGACGCCCAGCGTAACCAACTGGCATCCCTATAACGCCTTGAAACGTCCGGGCGTCATGCGTCTGTGGAGTTATCAGGCAGTGGCGCACGGAGCCGACACTGTCATGTTTTTCCAATTAAAAAGAAGCATCGGCGCATGTGAGAAATACCACGGCGCCGTTATTGACCATGCCGGTCATGAAAATACACGGGTTTTTCGTGAAATTACGCAGCTGGGCGCGGAACTTGACAAAATCGGTTCGCTCACGCTCGGCGCCAGAATGCATTCCAAGGCGGCCATCGTCTTTGACTGGGATAACTGGTGGGCAACCTACTATTCCGCAGGTCCCAGCGTAAATCTGCAATATTGCGATGAGATTCTGAATTACTACAAAGCGTTCAACAATTTAAATATCCCTGTAGACTTCATCAGCGTGGAAGACGATTTATCCGGCTACTCTTTCGTCGTTGCCCCGGTTCTGTATATGATAAAACCCGGCTATGACGAGAAAATCAGACAGTTTGTCAAAGACGGCGGACGGTTCTTAACCACGTTCTTCAGCGGTTATGTGGATGACCACGACCTTGTTACCATAGGCGGCTATCCGGGGAAACTGCGGGATATCCTCGGCATCTGGGTGGAGGAAGAAGACGCCCTTCCCGATGAAGCATGTAACAGTTTCACCTACAAAAACGTTACTTACCCTGCCACCTTAATTTGTGATCTTCTACACTCCGAAACCGCACAGGCACTTTGCGCATATGAACAGGATTTCTATGCCGGAATGCCGGTGTTAACCCGGAATACTTTCGGCGAAGGCACCGCCTATTATGTTGCGACGCGTTCCAGCGCGGATTTCTATCGTACTCTGGTGAATGAAATCTGTACGGAAGTCGGTATCCATCCCCTCATAGATACCCCCGACTTCATCGAAGTGACACAACGTACCAATGCAAACGGCACCTTTCTCTTCTTCTTAAACCATGATGAGAAGAGCCATGACGTTAAGCTAAACTGCGCCGGCACAAACATCCTCAATGATGTTTCCTATCATGACGGCGATACCTTGACGCTGCCTGCAAAGGATGTGGCAATCATACTCGTAGACGATTAAGAACAAGCCTGCCTGTTCTTGGATTTTGAACATCTGCCAAGCAGATGTATGGAGGTCATGATGAAAATAACAGACAAATCACAATATCTTACACAAATTGACAACGTCATCTTGGCGGGGCCTTACCACGACGACTGGGCGTCTCTCACGGATTTCGAAATGCCTGCATGGTACGCTAAGGCAAAATTTGGAATTTTTGTCCACTGGGGGCTCTACAGTGTACCGGCATATGCCAATGAATGGTATTCCCGCAACATGTATATTCAAGGAACGCCCGAATATGAGCACCATATCAAAACTTACGGTCCGCACAAAGATTTTGGCTACAAGGATTTTATCCCCCTGTTTAGTGCCAAACGTTTTGACCCCGATTTCTGGGCGGAAACCTTCGCCAATGCCGGGGCGAAATATGTTGTTCCCGTAGCGGAACATCACGACGGCTTCCAGATGTACAAAAGCGATTTGTCAATATATAATGCCGCACAGATGGGACCATGCCGGGATATTATCGGTGACTTAAAGACTTCTTTTGAAAAAAAAGGATTGGTATTCTGTACCTCCACCCACCGCGCGGAGCACCACTGGTTTATGGGGAATGGCAAAGATTTCGACAGCGACATCAAGGAACCACTGCAATGCGGCGACTTCTACTGGCCTTCCGAACAGAAACAGCCAAATCATCAAGACTTGTTCGCCACCCCGTATCCGGACCGCGAATTTTTGGAAGACTGGCTGTGCCGCACATGCGAAATCATTGACCGCTATCAGCCAAAGATTCTCTATTTCGACTGGTGGATCCAGCATGAGGCATACAAACCTTATCTGCGAAAAATTGCGGCATACTACTATAACCGCGGTCTGGAATGGGGGCAGCCAGCCGCTATCTGCTATAAACATGACGCCATGGCTTTCGGAAGCGGAATCGTAGACGTGGAGCGCGGCAAATTTGCAGACGCAAAGCCTTATCACTGGCAGACGGACACCGCAATCGCACGTAATTCATGGTGCTATACCACTTCCTTGGATTATAAGAGCAGCTATGAATTGATATGCTATCTGATTGACGTCGTAAGTAAGAACGGCAATCTTCTGCTCAATGTCGGTCCGAAAGCAGACGGCACATTCGCCGAAGAAGACGCCTCTATTCTGCATGATATCGGCAACTGGCTTGCTGTAAACGGCGAGTCCGTCTACAACACAAAGCCATGGCGTTATGCTGCTGAGGGGCCTACTCTGGAAACAGAGGGACAGTTCAGCGACGCCTCCGCCATCGTTTATACAAGTGAGGACTTCCGCTTTACCGCCGGAAACGGATGCATCTATGCCGCCTGCCTGAAATATCCGGCGGACGGCAGATTAACTATCCATGCCCTCTCCAAATCAAAGGATGCCAACAAACCCAATTTCCACGGCATCATCCGCGATGTGGAAATCCTCGGATTTGAAGAACATCCGGCTTATTCCATTGATGACGCCGGACTGCATCTGACAACGCAGAACGTACAAAGCAAATATCCCGTTGTGTTCAAGGTAATTGTTGAATAAAACGTTTGGCACGTCAGTATGCCGTTTCTATTGCGCCGTTTATGTCAGATATCACCCTTCCGGCACAAGGCGCCGTTTATGCAGATATCGCCCTTTTTGCACAAGGCGCCATTCATGCAGATATCACCCTTCTTGCACAAAGCGCCGTTTCATGTTACGATAAAACATGTAGATAAGTGTAGTATCTAACATATTTTTCAACACTTCACTGTCAGAAACACCTGTAGAAATTGGGAAAGGGAGATTTCCGAAATATGGCTGAAAACATGGCAACTATATTTATTGCCGATGATGAGGCTTCCATCAGGGAAGGCCTAAAATATATTATAGACTGGGAATCGCTGGGGTTTCGTCTATGCGGCGAAGCCTCCAACGGCGAAGATGCGCTCACACAGATTCTTGCCCTGCACCCCGACCTTGTGATGTTAGACGTCAGAATGCCAAGGATGCGGGGAACAGAAGTGATAAGGCTCGCCAGAGAATCCGGGTATCAAGGTAAATGTATTATTTTAAGTGGTTACTCGGATTTCCAATACGCACAGGAGGCAATCAAAAGCGGCGTCAGCTTCTATCTCACCAAACCGATTGATGAAGAAGAGCTTGCACATGCCGTCACACAAATCGGCGATGCGCTGTCCGAGGAAAAGAAACAATCCTCTCATTTTACGGCATACCGCAACAAAGCAAAGCAGATTGTTCTATATGAATTATTGGCTGACAAGTTAAATCCCCCTCTTTCAGAGGCTGACTGCGCCCATTTTCGTTTAGATGCGGAGTCCTATCAGGTTGTAATCTGTGAAGACTTTCACACCCAGTCTGCTGCCGCTCCGTATACCTTTGCCGAGCTGCTCAAGGTAACCAACAAAGATAACAGCATTTTTGAACATGTGGAGATAGACGGGCGGGATGTCGTCCTGTTAAAAGGCAGTCTCGGTCTGAATCGTCTCGCCGATTTTCTGGAACGGTTTGAAGAAAAGACCTTTCAGACCGGAAGTCCTTTGGAATCCATGTTCCTGACCTACGGCAGACCTGTCCGTTTACCGGAAGAGATTCATTTATCATATGAGGATGCGGATGCGCTCCTGCACCGCCGTTTCTTCTGTTCGCAGGACCAGCATGCAATGGGATATGACATGTTACCAGACGTTTCCGACACAGAGCTTTCCACATCCCGGCATGAGCCGATGCGGCTGAGTGAAGATGCGCTCCAAAATTACAGTGTACAATTTATCAATTATATTCAATCGTATAATCGTAATATGATAGCGGACGCTTTGTCAAAGCTGGAGATTTCACTCTCGCATTCGCCAAAGCCAATCAGTGAGATCAAACTCTTCCTGACGGATTTATACTTGCAGATAAAAAGCGAAATCAAGAGAAACTATGTTTCCATAGAGATTCCCTTTGCTACGAATTCTGCTGCCATCAAATTCATCAGCGGCAGGAACTATCTCTATGAAATCACAGTTTTTCTTTCAGAGCAGTTTGACAGTATCATGAACGCAATCGGCAATCCTTCCAGAGATACGGTACTAGACGACGTCTTGTACTATATCGACCATCATTTCCGCGATAATATCAAGCTGGAAACCATTGCGCCGCTTTTTGGCTATAGCAGCGCTTATCTTGGCAAAATATTTACGAAATCTGCTGGAGAAAGCTTCAACTCTTATATTGACCACAAACGCATAGAGTATTCCAAACAGTTGTTGGTGGAAAACAATTTGAAAGTGTACGAGATTGCAGAGCAGGTCGGCTATAAGAATGTGGACTATTTCCATAAAAAATTTAAGAAATATGTGGGCATCAGTCCTGCGGAGTTCCGCAAAGGACAAGAAGTGGAAACGACAGAGAAAAAATACCCCCCCCCACAAAAAAATGACTAAAAATTATCGTCAAAAAACTGCCATGTCGGATAACCGGTATGGCAGTTTTCTTTCTCATATCATTGTATCACAAATCTGTTAAGCTGATACTTAAATCTCAACCATTTTAATTACTGTACAATTGCAACTTTCTCAGCAATAATATTTGTCATCATCTCTTCAGCTTCGTTCATGCCAGTTGCTTCCAGTTCAGCAATCATTGCGTCGTAGTTTGCATCAAATTCAGCCTCAGTACCTGTTACACATTTAATCAATGCGGACCAAGCCACCTCGTCAAGCTTATCTACGATTTCACTAAATTCAAGCGGCATTGCATATGCCCAAAGCGGAGAATAATCAGGTGTTTCAAACTCATCAGGCTGCGGGAATACATCAACAAGCAGTTCTACGCCCCATGCTTCACATGCTGCCTTCTCTTCTTCATTGTACTCGTTAATTACTGCATCCTTACTTGTCGTCGTATACGTGCTGCCTGTAGGATCTAAGATACCATCGCCATAAGACGGGAACGGATAGTTGTGGAAACCTACGCCTGTCTTCTTGGAGTAATCTGCATCTTCTTGAGAGTACTTGATTTCTTCTTCTGTTCTATAACGATGTCCCTCATCGTCAATAAAATAGTTCACACCTTCGATACCCCATTTATTGAGTACCTGACCTTCATCGGAGCAAAGGAAGTCGATAAACTTGATTGCTGCAACGGGATCTTTACAAGTAGTTGTGATACCAACACCAGTACCGGTTGTCAGACCCTGATACATAAGGGACGGACACTTTGTATCCGGTGTCATACCTGTCGGCAGACCACAGTATGTAAGACCATACTTGCCATCAGCCTTCAATACTTTCTCACCATCCTGATAATCCCAGTCCTTATCAAACAGACATACAACACGTCCGGATGCAATCTTAGCAATGTAGTCTTCATGTGTCTGTGTTGCAAATTCAGGGTCAAGGATGCCTTCGTTGTACATACGGCACATCCATTTGAAGTACTCTCTTTCCTTCTCGGAACGGAATTTGTATACACCCTTGTTGTCTTCCGTTACAATCCACTGTCCGTTATCCGGTGCACCATCTGCAATAAATCCAGCCGGGTTACCAAGTGTAATCAGCCAGTGCCAGTCTGAAGTGGATAACGTGATACCAATCTTGTCAAGACCGTCATCCGTCGTCGGATTTTCAGCGATATAATCTTTAATCATCGTTTCCAGTTCTTCCAAAGACTCTGGAATCTTGTAGTCTTTAGCCTTCAGCGCATCCCACTGAATCTGAACGTTACCGCAGTCCTTAAACTTCGTTCCGCCTACTACATATGCGGACAGCTGATAGATGGACGGATCATCTGCGGACTGTTTTAATTTCTCAAACTCCTCGCCATAGAGTTTCTTGATGTTAGGACCATACTGTTCAATCAGGTCTGTCATATCAATCATGGCACCCGCGTCAATCATGTTACCCGCAGAACCTTTTGCAAAAATGATATCCGGATAATTCTGCTCTGCAATCATCAGTGCAACCGCTTCGCTCTCATCGTTACCGCCGACAGGACGCGTTGTCTTTAATTTCACGCCGGTCGCCGCCGTAATTGCTTCTGCAACGGGGTCGGTCCAAGGATCATCCTGATTTGCATCTGCGTTAAAGAATGTCAATTCAATCACTTCACCCGACGCTGCGCTGCCTGTATCGCTGCTGCCACCATCGTCAGCCGCTGCGCTTCCGCCGTCGTCTGTTGTTGCGCTGCCTGTATCCGCAGCAGGGGCGTCGCTTCCGCCGCCACAGCCGGCAAGTGTACCGGCTACCATTGTCACTGCCAGTAACAATGCACAAATTTTTTTGTTTTTCATACTTTTTCTCCCTTCTGTTGCTCACATTATTTACAATGTGTCTTTATATTTGTATGCCGCCGCACCTATGCGCGCCGGCATAGAAATATCAGTCTTTGACCGCGCCGACCGTCATACCGCCTACGAAATATTTCTGTAAGAACGGATATACGATGATAATCGGTACTGTCGCTACGATTGTTACCGCCATTCGCACGGAAAGCGGTGACACGGCATTCTTCAGCTGTTCCGCTGCGTGAGGATCAATCTTTACCGTCGCCTTCTCCATGATTTCGTACAATACATACTGCAGGGTCGGCAGTTCCTTCGCATACAGATAGGTATCCATGAAGGAGTTCCACTGTCCTACCGCATAGAACAAGGCTACCGTTGCCAGAACCGGCTTACACAGAGGCAGTACAATCTTTGCCCATATGACAAAATCGTTTGCGCCGTCCACTCTCGCCGCCTCCTGCAATGCAATCGGAAGCCCTTCGATAAAGGAGCGCACCAGTATCATATTGTAGACCCAGATTAGTCCCGGAATAATATAAACAAGGAAATTGTTACCCATCTTCAAGGTTCTCATTAAAAGCAGGTATTCCGGAATCAGTCCGCCGCTGACATACATCGTAATAACAAACAAAGTTGTAAATAATTTATTGAAATAAAAATCTTTTCTGCTGAGCACATAGGCAAGCATTGCCGTACAAATCACACCTGCTCCCGCACCTATCACAGTCCTTAATATCGATAGGAGAAATGCCTTGCCTAAGTTATTCTCCGTAAACACATAAACATAATTGCTCCATGTGAACTTTCTCGGAATGATGAAGTTAATGTTACGCATCGTATCAATCGGGTCATTCAATGAAATCGCCAACACATTTAAGAACGGATATATCGTAATAATAATCAAGAATATGAAAACCACCAATAATATGTAATCCAATATATTATCACGGCTTTTAATTCTGTTACTCTTTACATTCGCCATGGTCATGCCCTCCTTATACCAGTTTGCTCTCGCCGAGTAAGCCTGCCACTTTATTCGCAATGAAAAGCAGCGTAATGCCGACTAGCGACTGGAACATGCCGATTGCGGTACCTAAACCATAGTTGCTGTTTCCGATACCTCTGATATAAGCAAACCATGAAAGAACCATCGCATGATCCTGAACGATACCATTGCTGAGAAGCATCTGACGCTCCATACCTACATTCAATGCGCCGCCAATACCCATAATCAGAAGAACAACAATCGTCGGCTTAATGCCCGGCAATGTAATATGCCAGATTCTCTGAAGGCGATTGGCGCCATCCACCTTCGCCGCCTCATACAAGCCTTGATCAATTCCTGCCATAGCAGAGAGATATACGATGGCATCCCATCCTACCTCTTTCCATGTATTAATCAGAACAACCGTAAACCAGAACAACGGCGAGTTGGTACTCATGAGTCCCAGCTTTGTACCAAACAACGTGTCAAGCATACCACCGTCATTTAGCACCATCTTCGCAATACTGGCGATAACCACCCATGATACAAAGTGAGGCAGATAAGAAATCGTCTGTGTGATTTTCTTAAATTTCACAAAACGGATTTCATTGAGCATCAAGGCAAACAGAATTGCCATAATCGTACCGATTGCAATTCCCAAGATGCTTAAGCCAATCGTATTAATCAATGTCTGTGTAAAGATACGATCTTGAAACGCTTTGACAAAGTTATCAAATCCCGCAAACGGTCTCTGCCAGATTGGGAGCGTCATTGTCTTTGGCTTCACTTCTTGAAACGCCATCGTCCATCCCCATAATGGAATGTACTTGAAGACAATCAGCCAGACAACAAACGGAAGTGACATCAATAGCAGATATCGCTGCTTCCACATGAGCTGTCCGCTAAATTTCTGTTTTACAACTTTTTCTTTCGGAGCTTTTCTTCCACTCATATTTGTTCATCCTTTCATACATTTTTGAAAAAAATTTTTCAAATACTTCTGCTCGAGCGCTTTCCTAATCGGAAAAATTTTCTATAAATACAGAAAAAATGCATCACAGGAAACATCTATCCTATGGTGCATTTATTATAAAATGATAAACAAAATAAAAATACTGAAAAAATTACGGGAAAAATACCTTCTTTTTTTACCTTACAGTCCGTCCTGCATAATCTGGTCTATTGGGAGCAAAAGTCTGACTCTTGTGCCTATCTGCGGTTCGGAATACACATGAATCCGGTATCCGTCCCCGAAATGCAGCTTCATCCGCTGGTTAATATTATACAGCCCAATACTCTTATTCCTGCTCATATCCCTTATCTCGATATCATTACGCAGCTGATTCAATGTTTCCTCGGTCATGCCACATCCATTATCATCAATATCAATTATAAGAAGGTTCATGTTGTCCGATGTCTTCCTGCGGACAGACACAATGATCGTACCCGCCTCGTCCCTATCCTCAAGCCCATGTACAATCGCGTTTTCCACCACCGGCTGTAACAATAGCGGCGGCAGATAATACCGCGAAAGGTCAAGCCCTTCCTCTATCTCTTTACGATACCGAATCCGGTCTCCGAACCGCAGATGCTGTATAGCAATATACTCATCCACATGATTCAACTCTTCTTCTAACGTCGTCATTGCCGTTCCCATGTTCTCCAACACATATCGCATGGACTTCCCTAAAAGCTTAATCGCTGTCGCCGCCTCTTTGTCCCCTGCCTTGAGCGCTTTCATACGAATCGTTTCCAGCGTATTGTAGAGAAAATGCGGATTAATCTGACTGGCAAGCATCTTAAATTCTATTTCCTGCTGGCTGATAAGCAGTTCCTGCTCCTTAAGCTGGGCTTCGTATGCCCTCGCTTCCTGCTCTTTGATATTCTGCACCATGACCTGCAAATCCGCAAATGCCTCCGACAACTCGTCATTGCCTTGGAATGTGGAAATCAACTCATAATCCTGATTGCTTGCTTTGTGCATCTCCTCCCTTAACACATTCACCCTGCCTGCAAACTGCTTCGTGAAGAAATGTATCATAATCCCCGGAATAACCAGATTCAGCGCAATGATGATAGCGCACAGCCCTAAAACATTTTTCATGCTCTCATACCCCTGCCCGTCAAGTGTGCACACATAGATGCAGGAATCAGACTGATACATATAAAAGGTAGAAATATTCAGCAGATATCTTTTCCCATCCATCTCCATCTGTCCCGTATACTGAAAGGACGGCTCCTCAAAGTCCACCGGCAGAGGCTGCGCCTTTCCATAGCGTCTTCTGTCGGAACTATAGAAAACGGGTCCCTTGTCCACCGACATGGTACAGATATATTCATCGCTGTCCACGCGAAGCCGCATATCATTTTCATCAAGATGAATCACAAGCACCGCATGATACGGCGAATTGATAAGCTGGATGGACCTTACCAGACACAAGCTCCAATACTCATCGTTATACCCGTATTCCCACGGGATTGCCCGCCAATGGACGCCGGGATTTGATACGGCGTCCTGATACCATACCGTATCCATAATCTCCTCGTCCACCCGGACAAACTGTTTGTAATCGGATATGGTCGGATTATCCGTATAAATCTCGATGGCGCTGTACTCGGCATAATTTTTTGCACATTGCTCCAACAATACATTGCTGTCCACAGCCGCCATGTAGTCCCTTTTCGTTTCAAAATCCCTCGTCAGGATATCGCGGATTCCCAAATCAAACGCAATGTCTTTGGAAACATTATAGGTATCCGTTGTCAGCTCAAACAGAAAATTCCTCACACGATGGTTCTCCGACTGCAGTAAATCCATATAGTAATCAATCATGACGCGCCCCGTGTACATCATCAGAAACGTGCCAAGCAAGAGCATGGGCACCACAATCACAGCCGTATAAATCAAGTATAGCTGTCGTTTGATGGGTGCCCTATGAAAAATGGATATAAATCGCGACTTTTTACTCATAGATATCGTATTGTTTTCCTTCTCTAATCATCACCGGAATCACGTCAAGCGGCGCCGGAACCGTTATCGTCTGTCCGCCTTCATACTCTTTCTTGGTATAGGCATCCGTCCACTTACAGCCTGCCGGCAGATAGATTTCTCTTTCTCTTTGTCCTTCTTCCATTACCGGCGCTACTAACAAATCGGGACCGAACATGTATGCATCTTCCGCCTCCCAGCATACCTTATCTTCCGGGAAGTCATAAAACATCGGACGCATCACAGGCGCACCGGACGCCGACGCCTCTCTCATACATGCTCTGATATAGGGACGGAGCCTTTCTCTTATGAAAAGATATTTTGACAAAATCTGATAATTGTCCTCTCCGAAGCTCCACACTTCATTGTCCTGTCCGCTTGTCAGCTGCCGCACCCCGTTGATAAACTCCTGCTGCCTCTCATACCATGGAGAACGCTCTCCATGCATACGGAATACCGGACAGAATGCACCCCATGCAAACCAGCGCACCAGCAGTTCTTTAAAATGCTCATCCCTGATGTCACCGCCAAGAAATCCACCGATATCAGACGTCCACCATGGAATGCCCGCTATGCCCATGCTCAACCCCGCCTGCAGCTGCTCCCGCATAGAACGGAATGAGGAATGGATATCTCCCGACCATGTGAGCACACCGTATTTCTGGCTGCCTGCCCATGCACACCGCACAAGACTCATAATATCCGTTTCGCCCTCAGCACGCAGACCCTCATAAAACCCTTTGGCATACCCTACCGGATAGCGGTTAGAGCACTGTAATGCAGTGCCTTCATAATAACGGTAATTGTCAAAGTCATAGGGACCGTATTCCGGCTCCGCCTCGTCTAACCAGAAGCAGCGGATTCCCTTCTTATAATAATTCTCCCTACAGCGCTCCCACACATACTTCTGCGCGCCGGGATGCGTCGCATCATAGAAAATCGTATTCCCCATCCATGTCATGTGATTGGCGTTTCCTCTGTCGGCGCTCACAAGATAACCGTTCTCCGCCATCGGTCCGAAGTTCTCGCTCCGCTCGTCAATGGTAGGCCACACAGATACTACCGTCTCGATTCCCATCTCTTTTAATTCCCGCACCATTGCCTCCGGGTCTTGCCAGTCTCTCGGCTCAAACTTGAAGTCTCCCTGCATTGTCCAGTGGAAAAAGTCCACGACAATCGCATCCATAGGAAGTCCCCTTCTCTTGTGTTCCCTTGCCACGGCGAGGATTTCTTCCTGATTGCGGTAACGCAACTTGCACTGCCAGTACCCCATCCCGTACTCCGGCATCATCGGCGTTCTCCCCGTCGCTTTAGAGTACTGTGCCTCTATCTGTGCCGGCGTGTCACCTGCGGTAATGAAATAATCCAGTTTTTTCGTGCTGACTGCAGACCACTCCGTCTTGTTGACGCCGAACACTGCCGTTCCAATCGCCGGATTATTCCAGAGAAAGCCGTACCCTCTGCTGGAAATCATGAAGGGAACGCTCGCCTGCGAATTGCGGTGTGCCAACTCCAATATCGCACCCTTTTTATTCAGATGCTTCTCCTGATACTGCCCCATGCCGAAAATCTTCTCATCATCAAACGCTTCAAAACGCGCCGTCAGCGAATAATCCGTGCTGCCCGGAACAGGTTTTAACTCTCTGGCATCAATGCGCAGCGGCACACAATATCTGTTGATACGGTTCCTGTTGCGCCAATACTCCTCCGTCAGCAGTTCTCCCCTCTGGTTATAGAAGCTGATCCAGCCCTCATGGGAAACCTTCGCCGTGATTTTACCGTTGACAAGCTTCGCCTGTGTCCCTGTCTGATGGTACTTCGCATATTCCTCCGACCGATACCACGGGTCCGTCACATCTATCTTCTCAAAATCAATTTGCACCTCCGTCTCTTCGACCGGCTCCGACAACGCCCAGTCATTGGCATCCATGCACGCTTCTTTTGTCATACGTACCCGCAGGGAATTGACGCCCCAAGGCTCGATAATGACGCGTGACGTCCCGTCCAAAATAAGCAGCTTGTTTCCGTCCTGTTCTAAATGCATAATTATCCTCATTTCTGCGCACGCTTTTGACTCAATTGATTGAGTCTGTGCATAAACGAGTTTGTGTCGGGTGCGCGCAGACACAAATCTCGCGTGTGAGAAAGATTTGCCAAAGGCAAATCGTAGTGTTTCCAAGTCAGCTATGCTGACTTTGCGATACAGCCTCTGCTGCGAGTGGTTAGAAACACTTCTCACACTGCTCTCCATACAACACCCCTCTGCTGCCGGTGGCAAGATAAAATCTGCCGTATACCCTGCTGTCACCTTCCACGCTGTTAATCTCTCCGTACATCTGCCTGTCCGTATTTAAGCGCACAAACGACTTTCCGTCATCCTCCGACCGATAGAACCCGTACACGCCGTCAATCACTGCCGCCGCATAGATTGCTTTGTTCTCCTTACAATAATCACCGCCCGGACGAAGAACCCCCAGTCCCATCCTATAGAAAATATCGCCGTCCTTGCTCAGTCTGACCGCACGGATTCCATCCGGCTTACCTTCCTTCCCCACTGCGCCGGCGTCATACCTAAACTTCCAGAGTCCGTGCGCGTCAAGCGCCATGTAAAACACGCCCTGCCGCCCATTTTCACCCCGCACCTCAATCTTGCTGGCACAGTCAATCAATGCAAAATCCACCTTAGGAAAATCCGCCGGCATCCTGCACTGCCTAAAAGACAGTCCGCCGTCCGTACTGATATAACACTGCGACGCTTCCCCGAACCCGTAGAAAAGACTACTGTCCACACGGTCGGCAAACACTTTCATGCCGCCCTGCGTAACCCGCTCCCCTGCCAGATCATAAACCTGTGCCTGCACGAAATGCGCTCCGCCGTCCGCACTTGTCACCACCCTGCTGATTGGAAGACGGATGCCTTCCGCCACCGACCAGACAATCCTGCGGCAGTCCGGCGATAACGCCACCCATCCGCTGTTTACATTGGGCGTCTCTATCCGGTGAAAGGCTTCGTCCAGTTCCTCCGTAATACCGTACGGTAAAGGCAGCCTGCGGAATGTCCGGCACTGGTCTTCTGATAGGATAAGCCCGCCCTTCGTCATGCCTTTCCAGTTACCCCTAGGCGTCACCACGACAACATCCGGATTTTCATCGGAATAATCCGCATTGATGCAGGTGATATACCGGTTGCCCTCCGCATCGTCAAAGGAATTGTCACAGGGTCTGTCAAGCTGTCTAAAGGCAAAACCGCCCAAATCCCCCAGAATGTCTATCACCTTCACCTCTCCCGCCGGCGGACTGTACAGATTCAAATGTACCGTCTCCTCCAAGCCGTCGCACCAGTCGCTAAAAACAACTTCCTTCCCCGTTAGGTTTCTTGTGCGGAACACTCCTGTCCCTGTGTTAAACCATGCCTCGTCCTCGTCAAAAGGATTTATTTTCAAATCTGACAGCCAATGGATAATCGAGTGTCCACCGTTATAACACGGCTTCATATAGGAAGTGCGAAACTCCATCCTGCCCTTGTCTAAATCATACAAAATTTCTTCCCACGTCTGCCCGTAATCATAAGAGCGATAGATGCTGTCGCCATCCTCCTTGCAGATTGTGGAACAGACGATAAGCCCCTGTCTCGTCGCTACCGCGCTGACGCCGCTGAAACCATACTCGTGACCGTAATCCTCACAGGATGCGGGACTACCTTCCGCGCCGCCCGCTCCATTTTCTTCACATTGTCCGCTCACTATGCCCGGCGTTATTTCCTCACCCTGTCCAAAGCGCGTACCATTTTCCGTCCGAAGCAGCGGATATCTGACGACTCTGCCGCCGATGACGCTGCCGCCGTCGCAACTGTATCCCAGTTCATACACATATGCATTTCTGCCCATCACGGAATAGGTCACATAGAGATACTTCTCATCCATGGCATATCTCTGCGCCACCAGACCTGCCAGCCTGACACCCTCTATCTCCCCGTCCTTGGGCTGCCACATCTTCTCAAATGTAACGCCGCCGTCATAAGATACATACAAGCTGTGTCCCCGCAGACGCCCGCTCCGCTTCACAGATGCACCCGCACAGCCCACAAGTAATGCCGTACCATCCTCGCTCTGCCCCGTAAACGTCAGATAGTTCTCCGCAAAAGCCTTATTTCGCTCCCACGAAGCGCCTCGATCCAAGCTATGCCATAATCCCGCATCCTGCGAAGCAAACCAGAGTCCGTCGCCACTGCTCTTATCAACAATCAGGCGGTATCCCGTGCCCCGTCCGTTCAGATTGCCATGAACATGCATTGGCATCTCATAATATCTGAAGGTCTCCCCGTAATCCTCAGACACCGCCAGCTTCCCATGCGGGGAAGCATTGACGCCGCAGGCGATATAAAGCCGTTCCGGGTAGTTGTCATCCAGCGCTGCCGCCGTCGGAAATGTCTCGCTCAAATCTTCCATTGTCACATGGTCTGTCAGACTTTTCCATTCCTGTGTCTCTGCTTCAAAACGGTACATGCCGCCAATATCCGTTCTGATATACAATATATCCTTTTTCTTCGGATGATAAATAAATCCTGTCACATAACCGCCGCCGGGAATCGGAAGATTACGGTATCTATACTGCTGTGTCTGCATAATTGTCCCTCGTTTGCGAGATTCGCTTCGCGAACTCGAAATAAACATAGAAATTTCCTAATATACAAGAAAATCGCTTCGCGATTATCTTGGGAAGAATGCAGAGCATTCTTCCACGCTTTGGAGGAATTTCCTTTTATAGAAAACTAACAAGAATTACACAGTAATTCTTGTGACGCAAGCCGCTTTGCTTGCGTCTATTGTACCATCATAACATCCAAGAAACTACCACAATATAGCAAAAATTTGATGTATTATACATCAAAAAATTACACTTTTATTTTCTGTTTTCTTTCTATATATTGAGTGTGAAATGAGTTTTAAGGCTTTTTGTGATTTAATACCATTAATTTGTGATTTTATGCAATGTATCTTTGAAATGAATGCTTTATAATCGGTACTGTTCACACAGAACCGGCTCATTGTCCGCAAAAATCAATCAGAATAATTAGGAGGATTTACTATGAAATTCAACAACGGCTGCTGGCTATTTAAGGAAGGATGCGCATGTTTTACTCCAAGCGAAGTTTACTACACGACTATCAAAGACACGGAGGTGACGTTGTGTACGCCAACCCACCCAATCAGAGAACGCGGTGACACGTTAGGCGGAGTCAACCTCACAATCCGTATCTCTTCTCCTATGCCCGATGTGCTCAGAGTACAGACTTACCACCACATGGGTACGATAGAGAAAACGCCTTCCTTTGAACTAAATCTAAACCAGCCGCAGTCTTTGCAGGTAGAAGATACAAATGATACCCTTACGATTACAAGCGGCAGCTTATCACTCGTCATCACCAAAAACCCTTGGTCGATGACGTATATGAGCGGCAATAAAGTGCTCACCAAGAGCAGCAGACGGGATCTTGCCCTGATGAAAACAGATTATAAGGGCGACTGTTACGAGCTAAACGGTGACCTCGAAAACACCTACATGCGCGAACAGCTAAGTATCGGCGTCGGCGAACTGCTCTATGGTACGGGCGAACGCTTTACTCCTTTTGTCAAAAATGGACAGACTGTCGAGATTTATAATGAAGACGGCGGCACCAGCACCGAGCAGGCATATAAGAATATTCCTTTTTATCTTTCCAACAAAGGGTACGGCGTTTTAGTCAATCATCCGGAGCGCGTTTCCTTTGAGTTCGGCACCGAAAATGTAACCAAAGCCGCTTTCAGCGTGGAGGGCGGAAGTCTGGACTATTTCTTCTTTAACGGACCTTCCATGAAGGATGTACTGACGCGCTACACCGACTTGTCCGGCAAGCCTACGCTGCCTGCGCCTTGGACTTTCGGCTTATGGCTGTCCACCTCTTTTACAACCAATTATGACGAAGAGACGGTTATGAGCTTCATCGACGGCATGTTAGACCGTGGCATTCCGCTTCGCACCTTCCATTTTGACTGCTTCTGGATGAAAGGCTTCCACTGGACCGATTTTGTGTGGGATGAGGAAGTGTTCCCCGACCCTGCCGGACTGCTCTCCAGAATCAAGGCAAAGGGCTTAAATATCTGCGTGTGGATTAACCCCTATATCGGACAGGAGTCCATACTTTTTGCAGAAGGTATGGAAAAGGGCTATTTCATCAAACGCCCGAACGGGGACGTATGGCAGTGGGATATGTGGCAGCCGGGCATGGCTCTGGTAGACTTCACCAACCCCGATGCATGTAAATGGTATCAAGACAAGCTGGCAGCCCTGCTTGATATGGGCGTGGACTGCTTCAAGACGGATTTCGGCGAGAGAATCCCTGTCAACTGTGTCTACCATGACGGTTCCGACCCGAAGAAGATGCATAACTTCTATACCTATCTGTACAACAAAGTGGTATTTGAATTATTGGAAGAAAAGCGCGGCAAAGGCGAAGCCGTACTGTTTGCCCGTTCCGCAACGGTAGGCGGACAAAAGTTCCCCGTACACTGGGGCGGCGACTGCTGGTCCGACTATGAATCCATGGAAGAAAGCCTGCGCGGCGGTCTTTCCTTACTCATGTCAGGATTCGGCTTCTGGGCACACGATATCGGCGGCTTCGAGCACACCTCCACCGCGGATGTATATAAGCGCTGGGTTGCTTTCGGTCTTTTGTCTTCCCACAGCCGTCTGCACGGAAGCCAGTCCTACCGTGTGCCGTGGTTATATGATGAAGAAGCGGTTGACGTTGTCAGAACGTTTACCCGCCTAAAGGCAACTCTGATGCCGTACCTGTATAAAACCTCCATCGACACTTCCCGCTCCGGCGTGCCGACCATGCGTAGTATGGTACTGGAATTTACGGAAGATAGGAATTGCAGCTATCTGGATAAGCAGTATATGCTGGGCGACAACTTGTTAGTTGCTCCCATCTTCAACGAAGAAAGCATCGGTTCTTTCTATCTGCCGAAGGGCACATGGACAGACTTCTTTACCGGCGAGACTGTGGAAGGCGGTACATGGGTGGAGAAAGAATATGACTATCTGCATCTGCCGCTGATGGCACGTGCCAATTCCATCGTGGCTATCGGCGCATGTGATGAAAAACCGGACTACGATTATGCTGACGGCGCGCAGCTGCGCGTATATGCATTAACAGACGGCATCAAGGCTAAGACCACCGTTTACGGTATGGCACAGAATGCAGAATTAAATGTTTCCGTTCTCAAAGACGGTACAAAAATTACGATTCAGACAGAGAATATTGGCAAAAAACCGTACACCGTAAGGCTTGTAAATGTACAGGCGGTCTCTGCGGACGGCGCTTCTATGGAAGTAATCGGAAATGATACGCTACTGACCCCGAACACGGAAACGGTGGTTGTCAGTATTGCTTAATGGCATCATTGCATACGTCAACGCATCATGACATCCTAATGAAATGAATGGTAAAAATCCCCGGAGAACGGATTAATTCTCTGGGGATTTGATTTTTGTAGAATGGGGGGATGCCTATGAAAAATCGCTTTGATTCTAAGGATTTAATGACCTTTGGTCTTTTCCTTTTGGCATTGCTTACATTCGTTTTTACGTTTTGTAAGTAACCATACATAGAAAAGGACAGCCCGCAAATGCAATTCCCATTCACACGCTGTCCTTCTATGTTCATTTATCTTGATAACCCGGAAAACCATTCCCAAAACCGTCCTCATCGATGCCCACGAAACAACTCCGGATTAGATTGAAACGCCGTCAGTTAATCTTGGAATATCCAAACGCATTGGCAAATGCATCAATCGGTTTCTGCTCTTTGCACATAGCGCATCCATCCGGCTTAAAAGTCTTATAGTCCGGAATATCCGCCGTCGTAAACAGTGCATTCACCGGAATCCCCATAACGCTGTTGGCTGCACTGAATACCGCGCTGATGCCGCTGATGGTTGCTCCATAATATGTAAGCGTCTGGATTGTCTTCGTAACGGTTTTACCGGTTGTAGCGCTCGCCAAAAGAACCAGTACGTTCTTATCTTTAATCATCGACAGATAATTGTCTCTGAATAACATCTGTCCTGTCGGAGAATACTCCGGCGTGATAATATAAATTGTCTGATGCGCATTTCTGGAATAAATTCCTGCCCTTGTCAGTTCTTCCGCCAAAAAGGCTCCGATAATCTCACAGCCGTCTATACACACGATTGTATCTACTATCATAGATGCCAGAATCTGTCTGCCCAGCTCCCTTGCTGTCAGGGACGCTTCGCTCAGCCGCGTCTTCAAAGTAGTCATATCCAAAAAATAATTGATATGAGAACTTGGTGTTACAAAATGTCCGGGGATTGCTTTTAACTCAATGTTAGGGTGCGCCTTAGAACTAATCTTAATCATTTCCTGCATGTGCATACCTCCTTCTTGTGACACAGTCAACCGCTTACAGCATCTATGCCAAAACACGTTATTAATGTATTTATTATACCGCTAATACAACTGTAACGCAATCATTCTTTGCACTTTGAATATTTCCTGCACACAATTGCTGATTGAGTCAGAACGTCATTACATTCCGCCTTATAGATTTCTCTTTTAACCCAAGCTGCGCACCGCCCTATTGTCCACGTTAATTTGCCAATGCCGCCGTCAGTTCGGCTAAGGTCATATCACCGACTATCATTTCATACTCGCCCGCATCATAGGCTGCATACTCTTCAGCCGTAATTTCTTTGCCCCCGACATAGCTTACGCTATAGTATCCGATGGACTCCTCCTCGTCTTCATCGGGCATCCCATTCCCATTGACATCGTCGAAGTTATTAGTCAGAATCTCCGTGACAGTCTGCAGCGAATATTGTTCGGTCATTGACAGATAGGTGGTGTACATAACTGCGCCTGCATAGTCGTTGTTATAATTTCTCAGCCGATTACCTTTCGGAATATATTCATATCCCACATTTCCCATGACACCATATCCCCAATGGTCCATCAGCATAGATACCTGCCCGTTATGATAGGTATAAAGGCTAACCCAATAACCGTTCAGACCAAAAACCAGTTCCGGAATGTCATCACCATCAACATAAATCAAATCGTAAGTTAAATCTCCATAATCCGACTCTGTTCCATAGGACAGCTCACACAACGCAAGGACTGCCCTATATGCTTCCCTGTAATCTGCATATTCACCGTTTTTCTTCCCTCCTAACTGGTTGCGCAGCTGTGCAACCGTCAAAGGATTCAGCTTACTCGATATCGCCTCAGAGATAGATGGCATCGAAATAAACGCTTGTTCATTTTCATCCGCATCCGGGTCAAAGCCATAATAGAGCGCCATAAAACTGGTATCCCCGTATGTCTCAATCAATACAATGTCCGTAAAGCCGTCAAAATTCACATCGAAAAAAGATACGGCATCGAGACTGGTAAACGGTTTCCCTTCCAGACTATCCGGAACATAAGGATAAAGATCGGTGAGTATCCCACCATTCTGAACAATCTGTATTGTAGGCGTCTGTCCCACTTCAGCAGGCGCATAAGGAACAAACCATACTTTGCCGTCGTATTCACTCAGTTCCACCTCAAAAGTCTGCTCGCTGATACAATTCTCGCCGAAACGCTCTTTGATTTCGTCCGCCTGCGGATTCTCCGGCGTATCTGCTTCGCTGCCTGTCTGCTCTGCCGGTTCCCCATCACTGCTGGCAGCCCTTTCGATATCGTCAATGGTCTGCCCGGCTCCGTAATCGTCCGAAATCACCTGTGACGCTCCCGCGCCTTGGGTATCCTGCACTGCTCCTGTCTTGTCATTTTCTGCCTGCTGCCCCATCCCACACGCCGTAAGCATTACGACAGTCATCATAAGCAACAACGTTGTGCAGACCCGTCTTCTGCACGTCCCATCTGCTAAACCATAAAGTTTCATTTGTATTTCCCCTTTTCTATGAAAATTTATAACCAGTTGATAAATCCTTATAAAATACAATTAGTCAATCAACCTGTCAAGTTCATCCCTGCCGCCAAGATAAGCGGACTTAACTTCCGAATATAAACTGTCATAAAAGTTAACTGCCGCCCGCTGTCTTTCACGCCCGATTTCTGTCGCTCTGGCAGTATAGAACCGAGAATATAATTTTTCTAATTTATACTTATATTCTTGAAAAAAAGACGGCGCCGTATCATTTTCCCCGTCCTGAACCGTTCCGTCCGGCGCTACCGAATACAACGGTTCCGACACGATACCTTTATAAATCAACGTTCTTGCTATCCCTAGCGCGCCGGTAACATCCAGCTTGTCCGCATCAAACAAAATTTTTGCCTCCAGACTTTGCGGTAAATCGGTCTTCCGGTATCTGTGCGTTCGGATACATTGTTTCACTTGTTCAGCATACGCCGCCGCAAATTCATGTTCTATCAGAAACTGATATGCTTTTTCACTTCCTACAGCCGCATGGCACACAGAGGGATTATCAAACTGCTCTTTTCGCCCGATGTCATGCAGCAGGCATGCGGCAATCAAAATATCATAATCCACATCTTTCTCTGTCCGCGCGATTTCCAGCGCCTGATACAACACCCGATACACATGCTCTTTATCATGAGCGCTGTCTTCCATGCATGAAAGCATATAATTTTCCAATAAAAGATAAGTTTGTTTGTTCATTGTACATCTTTGCTCCTCTTTATTATTTTGCAGCACATGACTATTCACATCTCTCCTTTTCCTATCATATTTAAAAGCACTCCCATCTACAGTGTTGTAAATCAACATACCCATTATTTTTGAAAGGAACGTTCTCCTGCCGCAGCAGATATTCCTGCTCCCGCCATCCGGGAACAAGACGCCCTGCATGGTTTACGACTCTGTGACACGGATATCGCCCGTAAAACTCTGCCATGCTAAGGACTTTCCCTACAAGCCGCGCATTGTTATCCCTGCCAATCAGCCCAGCGATCTGTCCATATGTTGCAACGCACCCCTCCGGAATCTCCTCTACCACAGAGAGTATCTCATAAATAAGCGCTTCATCCAGAACATGTCCCATCTTAATAATCATGCCCTTTCTCAACCTGTAAATTTAAACTGCGGGCACAAATCCTAAATATGCTGCCCCGTGCTGCCATTATTTTAGCGCAGACATGGGAGAAATTCCATAGAAAAATTTTTACCTATACAAAACTTTACTAATCTCTATTCACGTGATACAATTATATAAATAGTTTGAAAGTAGGGTTACAGTATGACAATTATAAACCAGCCATTCCAAGGTCAGCTTGGCGATATTCTCAAGACAGAATTAGCTTCCGATTACCAGACCTTTACCATTTTCTCAGCCTTTGCCAAAAACAGCGGTGTGCTGCGGTTAAAAGATTCTCTTGAAACATTCAAGAAGCAGGGCGGCAGAATAAGGGCATTTATAGGAATCGATCTTGATGGAACATCCTATGAAGCATTGCTAAACCTTTATGCCTTATGTGATGAACTATACGTTATTCACTCCGAGGATTTTTCAACTACATACCACAGCAAAATTTATCTGCTGGAAAACAGTGATAAGGCATGGTGCGCTGTCGGCTCTAACAATCTGACGGGAGGCGGCCTTTGGACTAATTTTGAGAGTTGCTCTATCCAGACTTTCCACCTTCCGGAAGAGAAAACAAAACTCGATAATCTATATGAAATTACCCGCAAATACATTGACCCGGATTATCCATGCTCTGCAAAAATATCGTCAATCGTTGATATCGTAATATTATTAAATAGCAATTACATCTCCAAGGAAGTAACCCAGAAAGTGAACAATCTGGCAAAAAAGGTTTCCCAGAGGAAACGGCAGAAAAACAACGCTCTGTTCGGAACCGAAAGAGTATCCATTCCAACGCTCATGTCGGTTGACCAGCAGACAGCCGCCCAACCTGCGCCTTTTACTCCACCTGCCGATTATATTTTTACCACTGGTAAAGAAACTCCTTCTTTTACAAACGAGCAATTCTGGTTTGAAATGCGTGAATCTACCGGTGGTTCCCGTAATATCCTCGATTTGTCCAAATATGGACAGATTGAAGAAGGCTCTGTAAAGGGGACATCCTATGAATGTGCTGATTCAAGCCGTATGTATGGCGGAATAAAATTCTTCGATATTGACCCGGAAGACACTTCAATTGAAAAAAATATTACTATCAACTATCTGGGCAAAGACTATTACCCATCAACAATTAAATTTGCCCCGAACAATGGAAGCTGGCGCATCCAGCTAAAAGGTGCTCCAGACGATGGCACGGCAGAACTGTCCAGATACGGTAATCATGGTGATTTCGTACACAAAATACTTGTCTTTGAGAAAATAAGCACTGATTATTATGTTCTTTCCCTTCTTGATGAAGACCAGCTTGAAAAGATTAAATCACTAAGCCGTGTATGGGCGCATAACGGAACGCTTTCTACATCTAAAGCCTACGGAATGCTCTGATTTTTTTGCGAAGGAAGTTGAAAACTCAAAACAGTTTTTCAACTTCCTCCCTGCTGTAGTATTTATCGAACGAATACGCTATTTCTTTCAACGTTATCCTGTCTATGGAATATAGAAATGCTACAAGGCGATCGATTTCTGCAATCAGTTCCTTCCTTGTTTTTTTATCATCTATCGCATATGTCTTAATTTCATAAAATAATTGATTCAACCTGACATCATTCTGATATAGTTTCTTAATCCTCGAATGAATATGCATTTCCACCGATTCACTCCGCCCCTCAAAGTCAATCAATTCATGAAACATTTTTTCATCCGGAACAGGAATTTGTTTTATGATTGTCTGCGTAAGATCCAGACCTGCCATCTTTAACCTCACAATATAATCAAATACTATGGAATTAAAAATCGACAATACACGCAGCATTTCTTCTGCTTTATCCAATTGGAGTATCTGTATGGACTGACATGGCGGAACAAGCGGCAGTATTGTCGCAAGCATCGTTCTTCTATTTGTCGCAGATGTAAGACTCCTCCATGCAATCACAAACTCACCGCTAAATCTCCTTGACAAATTTTTCCAGATGTCATGTCTGATAAAAAATCGAGACTGTGGATATTCCACTCCATCTATATCCGCAATCAGTTTCGCATTTGCCTTATTCTTATATTTGTCATTATCCGATATATCTTTGAAGGTTGCATACTTACCTGTATATATCTCAATAAATTTCCCCTCATATATAGGGTCATAATTGTCCTCACGGTTCTTTTTTATGTATGCTGAATGATTGGTCAAGTGCACCAGACGTCCAAATTTGCAAAGAGGATATCTCTCTCCAAAGGTTTTGTGATTTTTATAAATGGATAATAAAAATTCCAGTTCTTTATGATTACTTATATTAGGAATCATGCCCGTTTCCGGATTTATCGCATTGAGCATTTCGTATGATAGCTCTATCTTGTCTTTATTTCCAAAATCTGTGAAATCATCAATATCTAATGCCAGCTCTAAATTGCTGCTGTTTCCCCTTTTTAAATAGATAACAGAAAATTCTTCTCTCGAATCTATATTAAATATCTTTCTTTTATTCACAAACATATACAACTCATACAGGCTTCTATCACTCGTTATTCTTCTAAAAAAGTCACTGTACACCGGTAACTTCACCAAAGATGACTTTATGATGATTCCTGCAACCCCGCCTTCTTCTAATGAATTGAGACATAACTCTGTAAACAGTGCATATGTATTTAATTCACCACGGCTTGATTGCACAAAAAAAGCATCATTCTTTATTTTTATTTTTACTCTTTCATAGTCAGCAATAAAAACATCATAATAATCTTTATTATTTTCCGATATATTCTGAAGATATCTTTCTCTCTCTGATTTTGTCCCAATATTACCGGCATCCGTATAATGATATAAAAACTTTTTTTCTTCAAATCTTATTTTTTCCCAAGGGGGATTTCCTATCACAATATCCATGTTACCCTCAATAGAAATCCCCATGCCCAAGTTATAGAACTTTCCTGCCGCTGCTAACTTAAACATAATTAATGGATTCGCTTCATCTTCGTTTCGGATTAATGGATTCCCCAAAAAAACAAATATATTATTTTGTTCTCCCTCCAGTTCACTATACAAACGCAGACGAGTAATTAGGACTGCTATAGGGTCAACGTCATATCCATAGATATCCACAGGAATCTTCTTTTCATTGCATATCCTACCGGCAGAAATCAAAAATTCACCCCCACCGCATGAGTAATCCGCTATTCTAATCTTATTATTTTTCACCTGCTTATGCTGAAAGTAATCCTTTATCGCCTTTTTAGTAATCTCATGCGCAAAGTTTTTCTGTGTATAATAAGCCCCCAGTACATCCCTGTTTTTTTTTCCTCCTTCAAACACAACTTCCCCATCAAGCAAAACAAAATCCTTTGATAAATATTCTTGGTACAGAGTGTACACATCCATCGTCTCATATCTTTTTGCAAGTTCTAAAATCACATCCATAAATATTCCTGCATCTTTGATATTCATGACAAACTGCAATATATTTTCATCCTCTAGCCCATGCTCTTTGATAATATTGCAAACACTCTCTGTATTGCATTCCTTATTTAGCGCCTTTGCCGTAAGACACAAAAAAGCAAGATAGGAATAATACGCATATTTTTCCCTAATATCCTTCCAGCATGTCAGACTGCTGTTTTTTGTAATATAATCTGCCACCTTATCCTGCAACTCTCTTATCATACCTGCAAATCACTCCTTCATTGTAAATCAAATACGGAACTCCTTTGAATATCTCTCTATGTATCACGTTGAACGATTGTTCTAACCATTTTTCATAACCAAAAGCTTCTCCAAATCTATTTGTAAGAAAAGGAACCACATCTTTCGCTGTAGCATTTGTTACTTCAATGCCATAATCTGTATGATATCCCAAACACAAAAGGACACTATTGTGTAAAAGCATATTCTTATACTTCTTCAAGACATTTACCATCACATTCGGATTTTCCTGTATTTTTCTTACTACTATCTCCGGATTAATTGTCAAATCCTTTGCGATAAACTCTATAATTCCATCACTTCCCAGAAAATTTTTTGATGTCCTTGTTCTCCTCAGCCAGCATGATGCATCCAAAAGCTTATCCATATATTTATCAAGTTTTACAAGTTCGATATCCTGTATCCCATCAA
>CANOEC010000035.1 GCA_947564735.1 uncultured Lachnospiraceae bacterium
AAAAGGAAACCCCTCAGAACACTTTTTTACATTGTATGAAGCGTTCTGAGGGGTTATGACTATTAACAAAATAACAGGATTTATTTATTTGATGATTGTCTGCCGCTTACTCACTATAAAAGATAAACCAAAACTCAATACCGTTTGGAAAAAATATCAGGTTCTTTCGAGAGCCGCCAGCGTATTCTTGCAGCAGCTGAAAATAGAAATAGAAGAATAAAGATATATTATTAATAGACTGGGCATTTCCTCCATACGATTTTTTCCCATTTCAGAATGCAAGCTTTTCCAAAAATTCGTTTGGAAGAATCGCAGGAACTCTTGATAAAGCAAAATCCTTTGGATTTCTCGTGACAATATAATCTGCTGAGACCGAAACAGCACATTCTTCTTGAAGACAATCTTCAAAATCGCTAAAATCCCCGTTATCCAAAGCTGATAGTATTTTGAAAGAATCAATCCCTTCCACCTTTACAATTTGACAAATATCCTTTAACGCTACTCTGCGTTCTTCTTTCGACATAGAATTTCTTAAAATGTAAAAAAGATTGGGAATAGAGTGGGCTGCAATATATCCGGAAACTTTTTTACTTGCACACAAAGCAAGGATATTATAAGCAATATCATAATAAGGATCTCTGCCTAATAACACATCCGCCAAAATATTTGTGTCAATCAATGCCCTCATACTTTTCCTCCCTAGCTTTCGCTAATTCAGCTTTATAATCAATCTCTATATCACTGCGCTTACGGAATCTTTGCAGATCTTCCAGTGCTTTCTGTGCTGGTGTCTTAGTGCCATTTTCCATATTTTCAGATAATCCTTCCACACTTTCAAGAAGCTGTACCACATAATACAATTTCTCTTCTGGCATACGGCATATCATGTCAACCGCCTTTTCTTGTAGCATTGTCATAAAATTCCTTCTTTCCTCTAAACTTCATCGCTCTTCTATTTTTCTATTTTATCCTATCCACCTTCTATTTACAATAAAAACAGCAAAAGAACCGCTCTTTTTCTCGGTTTCTCTCCATCTATCCATATTGTATTTCACCATAAATACAGTCGTCCCAGTACCGCAACATATCCGCTGCATTCATCTGCGCCTTACAAAACCTGTCTTTAGGCTTCCGATAGGCAAACAAAGCGTCTACACAGGAATCATATTTTCCCATGCACATCTCATCTAAAATACCCCGGTCATACATATAACGTATTTTCGGAAGCATATCAACAAAATGGCATTGGCACAGTACATACTGCACAGCATTATAAATATAATCATATTCTCTTCCATCATACACAATCTCTTTTAGAAATTCTTTCCATTTGCTTTCCGCCAGAGTTCCATCCAGATACAACTGTCCCATAACGTCCAGCATAACCGCCCTTGCAAATTCATTGATATCTCTGTTTTGAATTGACTTTTTCAACAAATCTATGTCGCCGTTATATGTATTATAAAGAGCATCCCCCAATCCAGCGGTTACAGCATCCCCAAGCAGATGGTCCACTTCGCCCGCAGAAAGAGATGCCATTTTCATAATTAGAGGAAAGGGTTGTTATGAATATACCGTAATTTTTACTTCATTCACCTTTACGCCAGTAAAAACCGCTTCACAAAACAAAAGCAGGAGACCATATAATCCCGCATAATCCTCAAACAATTCAATCAAGTCGCCGCCCTCCTACTCAAGTATGCTCTTAATCACGGGATCGTCTTTTATTTTCTTGCTCCCTTTTTTCATAAAATCCATAAAACTTTCGCTTTTGTTCCTTATAGGATGGTTCTTTGTTTTTCCCTTTCTTTTCCTTTGTTCTCTCATTTAACTTGTCCATATCCAGAACTCCCTTTTTAATGGCTCATTTTTAACTATTATAAAACCATTACAGCCTTAATTTATTGTAAATCAACCAGAAAGTTTCCAGATTAATTGATATTATATATACATTTTCGACAAAAGCAAATGTACATTATAGTAGAATTAACCAATTTTAAATCAGTAATCTCGTACATTTTTGAAAGTGTTCCGAGGGAGTATGACCGCTTACATGCATTCGAGCGCCTTACAACATCCCATTGTACAATTCCAGATATTCCCGTATCAACTGATTATCCCATGAAAAATCAACAGTCGCCGTACTATTGACAGCCTTTCTCCACTTTTCCCATTTTTCCTCTCCGTGCAGTTTTTCACATACCATCTTAATGATATCCAGCAAAACCCAGCAATCATCCCTAAAGGTGAAGAATCCTATCCCCTTATCCATCTGCCCTTCCGGTTTATATACATATTTATTATCAGCAGGCAACTCTTCAACGATATTATAATCTATTAAGGTGTCATTGAAAGAATCTATTTTGCTTACAATCGGAAGGACTCCGTATTTCATGGCTAAAATCTGGGTGGTTCCACATGCTTCGTCTCTGGATGGCATAAGCAGCACATCCGATGCGGAATAGGTCTTAAATTCCATTTCCTCCGAAAACGGACTATAGAAAAATTTCTCCGGATTTTCTTCCATCTTCAATCTGAAAAAGTCCGCATAAGGCGAAAAGACAAGCGTATTCTCATTTTTGTCCGTGTAAGAAGCATTTCTGTCATCATCTCCAACGATAACCAGTTGAAGATCCAGTTCCATCAGCCTTGCAAAAATATTTTTAATGTCTTCAATTCCTTTGGTCGCATTTAGTCTTGATACCATGCAGAATATCGGCACGTCCGGATCCACTTTCAGCCCAAATTCCTTTTGAAACGCTTCTTTATTATTTTTCTTTGCCATCTCCCAGTTTCTTTCGGTATGCTTCATGTATGTAATATCTTCTTTTTCTGAAGATAATTCCCGATATTCCAGAGCACATCCGTTCCGGATGCCATATACCTTCTTCGTCCTGAAATCCGGATAATTCTGTATCGTAGAAGCATATCCTTTGCTGACGGTTGTAACAATATCAGAGAAAATAATCCCCGTCTTCATCAAGTTTATTTTATCATCCGGTATTCCCAGCTTTTCTGTATCTTCCTTGCTATATGCGCTGACAAGATTGAATAGACATTCCTCTCCTTTTTGACATATCAGGCACAGGTCGCAGTCAGGCTCACGGATGCCCAGATAACCAAGCACTTTTCTTTTTGAATAAATACCTTTATAGCCATAAAAATGAATTGTATACATTATCTTTAGCGATGGCATGTAGTTTGCAAATTTTACTTTCCGTACCAGCGGAATCAGCGCAGTCTGGTTATCATTACAGTGGATTACCGTAGGCATGAAGTCTAAATTATTTCTCAGTGATTCCATGACTGCAAGGCTAAAGGCAGCACATTCCATATCGATATGCTCGTTATCAAATACATTATCACTTTCAAAAAGTCCCTCTATATCAAGAAGATAATATTCTACCCCTTCATAAAGATACTTTTCAAGACGGCAGGTATATTCTTTATCATCCAAAACTATCCAGAACCCGCCATCCGCCTTGTTATAATTGAGCAGTTCCACTTCTTTTCCCGTAGGGGAATCATGATAATCGGAAAATATCATATTGCCGGTTTCTGAATAATCCACTTTATAATACGTTCCGTCAATCTTTGCCTTCACCTGATAAACATTTGCAAATTCTCTCATCTTCCTTTTATACTTAGGCATCATGACAGCCGCCCTGTTCACATAAGGTCTCAACGCTTTGATATAGGAAAATGCAACTTCCCCAGAACCCCCTGTCTTCAAAAATGGTTTTGCCTGAAAAGTCGCATATAAGATATTATTTACATGCAGGCTCAAAATACTTTGCAATCCGGGCAGTTCCTTTTCCTGAACCAGATAGGAACATAACGTCCGTTCAATTGCTCCATCAAACTCCCCGTAATGTTCATGGTTATACACTGCGGATAGGATATGCCCTATATCCTGCTGGCGGATGTTTGTTCCATCAGCCCTAACAAGCTTACTTCCCAGCAGCCCTTTATAATACGCAGAAGCAGTCTCTAATCTTGACGTATCCTTTAACTGGAAATCATAGGGATGGTCGATATAAAAAATAACCTTATTTGCAAATCCGTTTTTGACAGCCGCCAGCACACCATAATATGCTGTCAGAACATGCATCGGATGCTGTATCCCGACAGGAAGTAATATAAATTTCTCGCTGGCTTCCATTGATTTAAATTCTGTAACTGCCTTATCTATACATTCTTCCAATTTCAGAGTATCATAACCACTATTTGTATAATAGTCTATTAGCGTATGATAATCTGTCACCTCTGAAGGACTTTTTTTCTCGACGATTTCATACATCAAATTATAATCATAGTCCTCTAAACAACATTTCACATGACTGGTAACAGTGGTCTTCTTCCTTGTCGGCAGCCCTTTCTGTTCATGGAGCATCGTCAGGTCTACCTTATCACGCGTAAACCCATCTTTTTCCATACCGCTTTCCGCCATTGTATAGACGATTGTCTGGATATTATCCGTATCTGCATAAAGGATACTGGAGGCAGAGCCCATAAAATCGTCATGATGCGGCTCCAATACAAGAATTTTTACGCTTCTCCTATCCAGCACACTGTCTAAAATCCAATTCGACAACTTTGCTTTATATTTTTCAGTATCTTCTTTTAGATACTCACGTTCTTCTTGAGAAAAAAGATTCTTGGCAGGTATTTTGCTTAAGATATCACATGCAATATAGTATGCATTTAATTCATCCAGACTGGAAGGATCCGATATCATATGATAAGCCTCATTGATTGCGTTGATATCTTCATACCAACGAGCCGCAATTTCAAGAATCTTCTTCCGTCCCATCTCTTCCGTCAGACAGTCACCGTATTGCTTTCTCTTTAACTGAATTTCTTCATCAAACTGCATCCTGCTATTTTCCATCATAACGCTCCTTCCTCTCCAAATAATATATTATAAAAATAGAATACTATGAATATAATTATAAATTGTCTGCCCCAAAAATCAACTATAACCGAAATTTAATTCTTGCATTTTAAATATCCCCTCTCCCGCCGAAATAGCTTGTATAAAAACGTTAAACAAGATAAAATATTCATAAATACATAAGTACAATTGGAGGGTTACTACTATGAAAAAACAAGCGTTCAATCCCTATCTGCCGTCTTGGGAATATATCCCGGACGGCGAGCCCTACGTGTTTAACGGAAGGGTTTATGTTTATGGCTCCCATGACTTTTATAACGGCTATGTATTCTGCATGGGTGATTATGTCTGCTGGTCCGCACCCGTAGACGATTTGTCCGACTGGCGTTACGAAGGAGTCATCTATCCCCGCAACGAAGACCCGTTAAACAAAGATGGCAAAATGTGTCTGTATGCGCCCGATGTCACGGTTGGTCCGGATGGCAGATATTATCTGTATTATGTACTGGATCATGTTTCCATCGTATCCGTAGCAGTATGCGACACCCCCGCCGGACGGTATGAATTTTACGGATATGTCCACTATGAGGACGGGACACGTTTAGGTGAAAAAGAAACAGATGAACCCCAGTTTGACCCCGGCGTACTGACAGAAGGCGACCGCACTTATCTCTACACCGGCTTCTGCGGCAGAGGCGACAAATCAAGAACCGGCGCCATGGCTACGGTTCTCGGTCCGGATATGCTGACGATCATAGAAGCGCCGGTCTTTGTTGCGCCCGGCTGCGAATACGGTGAAAATACAGGCTTTGAGGGACACACTTTCTTTGAGGCGCCCTCCATCAGAAAAATTGGAGATACCTATTACTTCATCTACTCCTCCACCCCTATGCACGAACTATGCTATGCATACAGCAAGGAACCGACAAAGGGATTTGTCTATGGCGGTGTACTGGTGAGCAACTGTGACCTGCATATTGATACCTATAAACCGGCTGACCAGCCCATGGCTTACGGCGCGAATAACCACGGCAGTATCGTGGAAATCGGCAGCGACTGGTACATTTTCTACCACCGGCACACCAACGGGACATGGTACAGCAGACAGGGCTGTGCAGAAAAAATTACGGTTCTGCCCGATGGAAGCATTCCACAGGTAGAGATTACTTCCTGCGGTTTAAACGGCGGTCCGTTAGCCGGAAAAGGAGAGTATCCGGCATATATTGCATGTCATCTGTTTACGGATACCCCCTCCATTTATGTGGGCGGAGACGCATTCCCGAAAATCATGCAGGACGGCAGGGACGGCGATGAAGAACCCGGATACATTGCAAACATCAAAGATTCCGCAACGGCAGGCTTCAAATATTTTGACTGCAAGGACATCAAAGAAATCCGTATTACCACCAGAGGTTATGGCGATGGCGTCTTTGAAGTAAAAACCGCATGGGACGGGGAGCCGCTTGCACAGATTCAGATAGCGTATTCAAACATCTGGGAAACCTACTCGGCGCCCGTTTCCATTCCGGACGGCATACAGTCTATTTATCTGACTTACCGTGGTCCCGGCTGCATCAGTCTTTTGTCCTTTGAACTGGTCTGATCTAAGGAAGGAGAACCTATGCTACAGGCAGAACTCAGAAAAAAAAGAACGATTACCCGCGCATACCGGCAGGAACATATTCTGTATCTGGAATCAGAAGCCGGACTTATGCGCATTATCCCTCAGGATACCCGGATTTTCCGGGTATCTTTTACAAAAGATACTACATTTTCCGAAACGCAGGGAGAAGCGCTGGCAGACTTGTCCGGCTCCTGCCAGTGGACATGGCAGGAGGACGACACTGAAATCCGGATTTCTACCGACTCTTTGCATGCCGTAATAAACAGAGTGTCCGGCTCTATCCGTTTTCTTAGAGAAGACGGCTCTCTGCTCCTTGCGGAACGGGATTATGAGAGCAAAAACGTGGAAGAATTTGACGTTTATCAAACGCTTATAAACGAAAACACCGAAATCGAGAAAGTCCAGACACCCGACGGGGTAAAACAGCGCATCCGGCAGGCGGACCGGGTGTGGGCGGGAAAACTTTGTCATACCAGACTGTATCTTACCTTTGAAGAAAACGAGCGGCTTTACGGATTAGGACAGGCGGAGGAGGGCGTCTGGAATCTGCGCCATACAACCCAGTATCTCCATCCTGCCAATCTGAAAATACCGCTGCCAGTGCTTTTATCTGAAAAAAACTGGGGCATCATGCTTTCCACCCAGAGTACGGCAGTGTTTAACGATACACCATACGGCTCTTATCTGCATACGGAAGCAGATTCCTATCTGGACTATTACTTTATAACAGCAGAAACGCCCGGCGAAGTGACCGCTTCAATCCGTCGGCTGACCGGACGGGCAGCCCTGCTTCCCAAATGGGCATTTGGCTATATGCAGTCCAAGGAACGCTATGAAGATGCAGAGGACCTGCTGACAACGGCAAAGCAGTTCCGCAAACGCAGACTTGGACTGGATACCCTGATTCTGGACTGGATGAGCTGGCAGGACGGTCTATGGGGACAAAAAACCTTTGACCCCGCCCGGTTTCCCAATCCGGATGACATGGTATGCAGACTGCATGACATGGATGTTCACTTCATGATTTCCATATGGCCCACGATGGATGAAAAATGTGATAATTACCGGGAATTTAAAGAAAAAGGGCTGCTCTTTTCAACCGGCGGAATCTACAACGCATTTGTGCCCGAAGGGCGCCGTCTCTATTGGGAGCAGGTGCAAAGAGGACTG
The DNA here is from genome assembly GCA_947564735.1 of uncultured Lachnospiraceae bacterium. Taxonomy (GTDB): domain Bacteria; phylum Bacillota; class Clostridia; order Lachnospirales; family Lachnospiraceae; genus UBA3282. The sequence continues at coordinate 7,689 of CANOEC010000035.1, forward strand.
TTTGCACACGGCGTAGACGCATGGTGGTGTGATTCCAGCGAACCGATAACGCCGGAATGGAGCCGGGAGATGAAACCGGAAGCGGGAGAAATGTACCGTGATTATGTGGCGGCTGCCGCCGACTGTATGCCGCCGGACAAATCTGCAGTTTATGGTCTATATCACGCCCGGACCCTCTATGAAGGACAAAGGTCATGCACGGTAGAAAAAAGAGTCCTAAACCTGACACGCAGCGGCTGGCTTGGCAGCCAGAAATACGGCACAATTCTCTGGTCGGGCGATATCTCTGCAAGCTGGGACACACTGCGCAGACAGATTGTTGCTGGACTGCAATTCTGCATCTGCGGTCTTCCCTACTGGACCCTTGACATCGGTGCATTCTTTGTAAAACGGGGCGTTTCTTGGTTCTGGGACGGAGACTATGACCTTGGGTTGGAAGATGACGGCTATCGGGAGCTGTATGTCCGCTGGTTCCAGTACGGCGCTTTTCTGCCCGTTTTCCGCAGCCACGGAACGGATTGTCCGAGAGAGCCTTGGCAGTTCGGTTCTGACGGCGACCCTTTCTATGAGGCAATCTGCGCTGCAATCCGATTAAGATACCGTCTGCTGCCCTATATTTATTCTACCGCCGGTGCCGTATGGCGGGAAAATGCAACGATGATGCAGCCTCTGTTTTTTGAATTTCCAAAGGATACACATGCTGCCAATATCAGCGATGAATTTATGTTTGGTCCCTCTCTTTTGGTCTGTCCGGTGACAGAATCAATGCAGCATCCGCAGACAGACATCATGGAAAAAACCAAAACCGTGTACTTACCTGCCGGAAGCAGATGGTACGATTTTAAAAGCGGACACAGATACGAAGGCGGACAAACCATTCAGGCATCTGCTGGAATCGACAGTATTCCCGTGTACGTCCGGGAGGGCGCTATCCTGCCGACAACGAATCCGGTCGAAAGCGCCAATGCCATGGATGGACAGGATATCTGCCTCATGGTTTATGCCGGAAAAAGTTCTTCCTACACATTCTATGAGGATGCCGGAGACGGTTACGGCTATGAAAAAGGTGAATACTGTCTGACCCACATCACATACGACGACACCACCGGAACAGTACACTGGGATACCGAAGGAGATACCCGTTTCCGGAAAGGCAGCCTGACAGTAGAAATCATCAAATAAAATAAGGAGGGGAATATCCCCTCCTTCCTGCCTTACGCTATTCCCATGTCAGTCTAGTCGCTCCAGCCGGAAGCGTCAGTTCCCTCTTCTCCCCGTTCGCTTCCACCGTCACATTCTGCTCTGTACCAGATTTCAAAGAAGCACACAGAACTTTCCCGTTCTCCCACTCCATATCGAGTGTCATGCCGCCCCGCAGCAGAATGCCTTTTGCGCTGCCATCCGCAAACTGAACCGGCAGCGCCGGCAGCAGATGGATATACCCGTTGCGGCACTGCACCAGCATTTCAATCATCGCTGCCGCTGCTCCCAGATTGCCGTCAATCTGAAAAACAAATCCGTCGCCCATAGGATGATTGTCCATCAGATTTGGAAAAGTGCTGTCCGCCAGCAATGCACGGAAATTCTCATAAGCCTTTTCGCCATCCAGAAATTTCGCCCACAGACCGATAATCCAAGCCCTTGACCATCCCGTATGTCCGCCGCCAAAAGAAAGTCTTCTCTCTAACGTAATCTTCGCCGCGCGCATCAGCTCCGGTGTCTCCTGCCACGTAATACTGCTGCCGGGATATACGCCGTACAAATGTGAAATATGGCGGTGTCCCGGTTCAGCCTCGTCATAATCCTCCAGCCACTCCCGCAGTTGTCCGTATCTGCCGACACCCAATTGCGGAAGCCGTTCCAAGATACTGTTTGCTCTGTCTATCAGCCCGGAATCCTTATCCAGAATCTTACAGGCGTTTATATATCCATGCAGCAGCTCCTGTATAATTTCAATATCCATGGATGCGCCTTCACATAGACATCCCCTCGTACCATCGCTCTGTATATAAGTATTCTCCGGCGAAACCGAAGGCGAAGTCACAAGTCTGCCCTGTTCATCTTCTATCAGAAAATCTTCAAAAAAATCCACATTCGCCTGCAGGATATCAAAATATTCTTCCAGAAAATCCTTATCCTGCGTATACAGATAATGCTCATAAATATGTGTCGCGAGCCACGCTTCCCCCATCGGCCAGATACTGGCGGAAATACAGATATCCTGTGGCGCCGTATCCCCGTACAAATCAACATTATGGTGCGCCACAGACCCCCGGCAGCCATACATCTGCTCCGCAGTCCGCTTTCCGTTTTCCATCACTCTTCTTAAATGTGCAAAATAAGGAAGATGGCATTCTGAGAGATTCCCGCTTTCCGCAGCCCAGTAATTCATTTCCGTATTGATATTGATTGTAAATTTACTGTCCCACGGCGGCGTAAGCCTGTGATTCCAAATCCCCTGCAGATTCGCAGGAAGGCAGCCGCCCCGGCTTGAGGAAAGCAGAAGATACCGTCCATACTGAAAATACAGTGCAAACAGACCTGCGTCCTCCTTCCCCTCTTTGACTGCCCTAAGACGCATGTCGGTGGATACTTCCTCTTTTTCCGTATCCTTTCCAAGCGTTAGATTCAGACGCCCGAAAAGCCTCTGATATTCCGCAACATGACCGGTAAGGCAGGCTTCCCATCCTTTTTCTTCTGCCTGCGTAAGCTGTCTTGTGCACACCTCTTCATATGCCTTTTGCCGAAAACTGGTAACAATATTCAAGTACAGCGTCGCACTCTTTGCCCCTTCCACAGACAAATACTCACCGATGGAGCGCAGTGAACCGCCTTCCTGTCTGATGACAAGCGAAACCAGAAAAGAGATCCCCTCGCCACCATCCACTTTAAACCACAGACTATGTCCCTGTGCGCAGACCTCGTCGAGTCTGTTGTGACATCGTTCCAGTCTGCATACAAACTTAAGGTCCTCCGGTCCCTGTGCTTCCATATGCAAAATAAGCGCTTGATCCGGATACGAAGCAATCATTTTCCGCTCATATTTTGTCGCCCCCATCTCATAAGAAACACTTACCACCCCGTTATCAAGGTCTAGCTCCCGGCGGTAATGGCGTACCTCCCCCGTCTCCTTAAAAGACAAGTATAACTCTCCCGCCGTCTCATAGGAACGCTGAGAGTTAGGCGTTCCGCACAGCGCCAGCTTCGCCAGTTCTTCCGCCTCAGGAATCCTTCCCTCTCTAATCAGACTTCGTATCTTCGGTAAGTTTTCTTTCGCATCGGGATTAATCCTGTGGAGGGGTTTTCCGCTCCACACGCTGTCCTCATTCAGCCAGATCGTTTCCTGCGTTACGGCGCCGCACATCATTGCCCCTAGTCTGCCGTTCCCTATCGGCAGCGCCTCTTCCCACTTTTCAGCCGGCTTGTCATACCATAGCTTCATGTTCATATCTCCTCCTGTTCTGCACAAACCTCCATTCATTGCATCGTTATACCCGAATCTTCTTAATCCACTTTCCGCCCCTTAACCGGAAAATACACCAGAACGTCTTGGCAATCTGGTCCGATTTCAGACATACATATATCCAGAACGCCGACCAGTGGAACACGAATCCCGCCAGAAGACCTAACGGTATCGATAATACCCACAGAAAAATATTGTCGGCAAGCATCAGCATTTTCGTATCGCCGCCACCGCGCAATACCCCCTTTGTCATAATACTGTTTGTAGCCTGAAAAACAATAATCAGGCTGATTGCTTCCATCAACTGCTCCGCTACCTTTGCCGTTTCTTCGGATACATTATAATATGAGATAATCGGACCGCTGACCGCCATGATAAACAGGGCGGAAAGGAGTCCCAGCCCGATGCCCAGTCGCAGAAAACTGCCTGCCTGCTTCTGTGCCTTTTCCCTGTCTCCTTCGCCCAATGTCTGTCCTGTTACGATAGCGCCTGCCTGACACACGCCCTGTATCAGCACGGTGCTCATCTGCTGGGTGACGCTGGTGATGGCATTGGCGGCGACAAAGGTCACTCCCAGTCTGCCGATTACCATAGCTACGGTATTCCCACCGACAGCCAGTATCCCGTCACTGATTAGAACCGGAATGCTGATTCGCACATACTCTCCAATCAAATCGCCGGTTTTCATCAGAAGATCCCGGCAGCGGAATCCAATCCTTTTATCAAAAAACAGCAGATATCCGCAGATGACCCCTGCTTCAAAGAGCCTTGCGATCAACGTCCCCAGTGCAGCCCCCGCAACTTCCATACGGGGCATCCCAAATTTTCCAAAGATAAATGCATAATTTGCGCACAAATTTACAACAAACGCTCCGATGGAAACAAAGAGCGGCATCTGAACCTGCCCAACACTCCGCAATCCTATCGTACACACCAAAGACAGCCCCAAGAAAAAACAGGTCACAATGGAATACCGGAAATAAACAATCCCCAGCCTTATAATCTCCTGCTCCGTCGTGTACATGCGCATGATACTTCCCGGACAAAGCAGCATTCCCAGCGCAAAGATAAGCGCCAGTGTGACCGTAATCCGTATCATAATGCATACTGTTTTGCGCAGCGCCAGTGCAGCGCGCTCAGGTTCCTCCTTTTTCATTCCCCAGTATCTGGCAATCAGCACGGAAGCGCCCATGCCGATTCCCATACACAATATATGATAAATATTGATAAACTGGTTTGCCAGCGATACCGCAGACAACTGCGTTTCTCCCAGATTTCCCACCATAATCGTGTCTAACATATTTACACCGATTGTAATCAGACTCTGGAGCGCTATGGGCGTTGCAAGAAAAACCACCCGTTTATAAAATTTTCCATCAACCACGACTCTTCCTCCTCGGGTCAATCGCATAAACCATCCCTTCTTTACTACTGCAAACTGCTTCCTCTTTCGCCCACAACACCTTTTCGTCTATGGCTGCTGCTTCTGCTAAGCCTTTTCTGTCAGATACATCCCACTCGTCTATATGCGCAATCAGTTTCCTGCGGTTGATATCTTCCACAAACAGCGGCGCTTTTCTGTCCGCAGGCAAAAACTTAAGTGTCAATGACACGGGATCCACTTCCATGTCAAACCAACCTTCCCTGCCGCTTACATCAAACCCGTAAAACTCCTGCCATGCGCCAAGATGCAGACAAACCGGCGGTTCTGGATATAAAATCCGAAGATAACCGCCAAACAGCTTTACATACAGATTTCCCTCGGATACGTTATCTTTTGTCGGCAGCTTTATCGCCGCTTCGCCACAGTCATAAAACAAATTTCCCACAATCCTTGCATCCCTTGAAGTGCCTCCCCGCTGCATTCCTCCCATGCGGAAAGATACCGGTTTGGAGAAATAGCCGGCGCTGCGGCATCTGCCTATCAGATTACATACAATCCGCAGATGATCCGTTCCCTCTCCGTAGATGCCGTATCCGTTTACGACATCATGCTCTTTCATCTTGTACCAGCCGGAAGAGCCGGGTTCCTCCGGAATATCCGTCTCCTTAAAACGCCCCTCCACATTCCAGATAAGGTTATGGTCAATCAGATTGACGCCGTCCCGCGTGCACTCGATAAAGATTGCCTCCCTCTGCTCGATGCCGTTTAAAAACAGATTGTTCGTAATACGGTTGTTTTCGTTGCCGCAATCCAGCCAGAGGTGGTCCGCCCGCAGCGTATTGCGGAAAATATTGCGCCGGATAAGCCCGCCCACGCTATTATGTAACTTGATGCCGCCAGCTTCCCACGATAATTCCATTCTCTGCCAGCCGGTACCCTCTATCAGATTATCCTCTATCAGCATATGCTGGGCGAAAAGACCGGCAATCCCACAGACGCCCGCATCCTTAATCGTACAGCCCCTGATGACACTATATCCGATTTGCTGCTCCATATCAATATCATGATGCCAGCATTCATTGCCCACATCTATTCCCACGCCGTTAGACCAGTCAATCACACAGTCCTCGATGATCCAATGATGACCCCGGAAACAGGATAGTGCACCTCTTTGGGGCACGGGAGCGCCGCCCGCCGCATGGGCAAAAGTGATTCCCTTCACCCGTATATAGGACAGAAAAGGGATTTCCGGTGCAAAGCACTGTTCCCTGCATGTAATTTCAATCTGATGCCCCGCCGGCTCCTCGTCATTCTCTAGACGGAAATGAACGGTCTGCCCATTTGCCTCTACCCAATAGCTTCCCGGCGTATCCGCCATCTGGTTGTATAACGCTACCTGCTTAAGCGGCTTTCCATCGCAAAAGATCATCCCTCTACGGTTTAAATAAGGCGTCATGTCCGTCTTGTCATATTCGATAAAAAGTCTGTCGTGCAGAATGTTGACACAGCAAAAAGGATTGTAACCGCAAAACAGAGCCGGATCCAGATGATACTGCCATATCCGGCATTCCTTGTACTCCCCGGTATCCTCCGGTCCATGCGTAAGCCGCCACCCTGTACTTCTTACAAAATCCGTCACTACCTCAGAGGCTTTTACAACAACCTCCTCTTGGTCGAAAGCTTCATAACTAATCATATGCTCTGCGTCTGTGCCGCCCTGCATCGGACGCACCCATTCCCGATAAACGCCGCCATGAATGCAAACGCGTGTACCGGGTGTAGCAGTTTTTGCCGCCGCCTGAATTGTCAGAAGCGGTCTATCAAGACTGCCATCGTTTCCGTCATCCGCAAGCGGATGTTTCTGATTCACATGAATCTGCCTGTCATATACCTGCTCCTTCTCCCAGAATGCAAACATCGTCCCATCCGGGAGATATGCTGTCTTATCCATTTTCCCTCCGTTCCGGGGCTCCACTCTTTCTGCCCCTATTAAAAAAACAGGAACCGGCAAAAGCCGATCCCTGTCCTTCACTGGCTGTATTTTCGCCATTCTAATTTCTCTTATTTTGCTGCTTCCAGCTTCGCATCCAGCTCAATCTGATATCTCTCTACATCCGAATCATACAGCTCTTGGAAACCGAAGCCGTCCATCTGTGTACACATTTCATCCCACATTGCATCAAATTCCGCATCATCCTTCGCAAAAATCATTCTCCAAGAATAATCGCAAAGTGTATCGTTACACTGATTTCTGATAACAGAGATATCGGAAGAATCGCTCGGCAACGATACGCTGACATTCGGACTGATCAAAAGCACATTGTTCTTCTTCATATAGTCTACCGGCTCTTCCGCATCAAATTTCTCCTGCCACTCCTTCTTCATATCCGTCATGGTAGCTTCCTTATAGGTACTCCAGTACTGACAGGAATAAGGTTCACCACTGTTCGGATTGGTACTCATTGCCGCTACGATCCACTGGTTGATTGCATTGTTACCATCATTGTAACCGCCGCCGCCGTACTCTTCAGGTACCGGAAGGTTATCCATCAGCGCGTTATCATTCATCTGCGTAAACTTACCATCATCGCCAACCGTATAATTAAATCCTTCAATTCCGTCATGCTGGAATGTCAATCCTTCCGGACTCGCATACCAGTCGAGGAATTTCATAATTCTATCGTATTTCTCACCTTCCACCTGTGAGCCTACTGCAAACACACGGGTACTTCCATAGTAGCTGTCTGCATCTGCATAGTAAAGCTGGTCTTGTACCGGCGTGAAAATAAATGCGTTACCTGCTTTGAGTCTCTCCTGTGAATTCCAGAAACCTACTTCCCAGCTGTACCACAGCAGATATACCTGTCCTGCGGATATCTTCGCACATACGGAGTTCCAGTCCTGCGTACCGGAATCCGGGTCTACCAGTCCTCTTCTCTGCGCATCATTTAAGAAGTGCAGCATCTTATAATAAGTAGCCGTCTTATCCGTTAAGGGTGTGAATGTATTATCTGCCTTTAAGATTGCGGAACCCTTAATTTTTTCTCCATACCATGTTGTAAGCTGTACCACATTGGCGATACCAAGCATACCATCGCCGCCGTCCCAGTCAGCCCAGAGGGAGAGAGGATAAGCCGGGTCGCCGCTTTCATTTGTAGGATGCGCCTTCATCATCTCCTCCAGCACGTCCAACAGTCCATCTAAATCTGCAATCTCCGGGTGACCCAGTTCAGAATACAGATCCCAGCGAAGCATCGGGCTGGAATAAATAACATCCTGACTATAGGAGGTCGGAGATGTATTCATCATCTCAGTAGGAATTCCGTAAGTCTGACCACTGTTCCCCGGAAGCCCGTTATTGAGCACATCAATCTGATCCTTATAATCCATCAGATTAGAATAATTACCGATATCTGCCGAAATGTCCTTTACCAGTCCCGCTTCCACACAGTCAGCGAAATCCGCTCTTTCCAGAACAAGGATGTCGCCCAGATTCCCGCTGCTGGCACGCGTCTGGAACACTGCGTCGCCTGCCACCTGCGGCGCAATAATATTCATCTCCATATTGAAACGGTCTTTGACAACCTTATCGAACCAGCCGCCCTGTACCCCTTGATAGTTCGCCGCAACATCATAGATTTCAATCGACAGAAGGTCTCCCGCCGCAGCGCTGTCGCCGCCTTCCTGTGCGCTATCCCCTGCCTGTGAATCCGTCCCGGACGCGGTGCTATCCTGCGTCTCTGTGGTCTGACCGCCATCTGTCGTTTGCTGCGTATCTGCACCGCCGCCACAGCCAGCCAGCATGGATATTGTCATTGAAGCAACTAACAACACCGACAATACTTTTTTACTTTTCATTTTTTATCCTCCTTTTATTGTTGTATTACAGTAAAATATCAGCCTTTTACAGCGCCGATCATGATACCCTTTGTAAAGAACCGTTGGAAAATGGGATACACCAGAATAATAGGCGTTACCACCACAATCGTTACCGTCATTCTAATCGAAGTAGCCGTCTGGGCATGCGCCAGACTTGCCGCCAGATTCGCTCCGGAAGTACTGCTGTTGACGAGAGCCTTTAAGGAGCTTGCCTGATTAATATACTGATACAGCGTAAACTGCAATGTATATAATTTGCTGTCCGTCACTAAAAGCAGCGTATCCTGAAAAGCGTTCCACTGCGCCACCGCCGCAAAAATTGCCACGGTTGCCAGAATCGGTTTAATGACCGGAATGATAATCGAGAAAAATACCCTGAGCGTTCCCGCTCCGTCAATCTCCGCCGCATCCTGCAGCTCTTTCGGTACAGATTCCACGAAGGTCTTACAGAGAATAATGTAAAACGGCTGTACCGCCATCGGCAGAATATAACCCCAGAAATTATTCGTCAGATGCAGATTGCGCATCGTAATGAACCACGGAATGATACCGGCGTTAAAGTACATGGTTGCCGCCACGAAGCGGTACCATAGCTTGCGCTTCCAGAGTGTCTCTCTGGTGAACATAAACCCAAGGAACGCGGCAATGACTACCGTGAACAGTGTCCCTACAACCGTTCTTTCCACAGAGACTTTAAGCGCCATAAACAAGTCCGGAATCTGCATAACCTGTTTGTAATTGTTGAAATGAAGCTCCTTTGGCCAGAACAGCACCTTTCCCCTCTGGCTTAAATCATTGGAGCTGATTGTATTAATGAATATGTAATAAAAAGGATACACGCACACAAAAGCAAATATCGTATAGACTATATAGGTAATCGCGCTGATAATCCGATCCGTCGTACTGACTTTATACTTTACTTTACTCGTGTAAACATCTTTCTGCCGTTTCATACTTTTCTCCTTTCCATGCCCTTCCCGTCTGTATCGGGACAGTGCGGACGTCTACCTGTATCAATCATCCGACCAAGTCATCCAATCAGATAAATCCTTCTCCCCGAATCAGCTTGGAAATGCCGTTCGTACAGCACAGAAGCAGGACGCTCACCACTGATTTCAAAATACTGATTGCCGTGGAAAGAGAATATCCGCCATTACCCATAGCTAAGTTGTACACATAAAGATCCAGTACCTGTATGCTGTCTTTATTAAACGCATTTTCAAATACGAAATACTGCTCCATTCCGTTTGACAGGAAATTCGCCAGACTGAGCATTACCAGCACAAAATAAGTCGGCAGAATGCTCGGAATCGTTATATGTCTGATAATCTGCATTCTGGTTGCGCCGTCCACCTTCGCCGCTTCCGTCAGTTCTCCGTCTATTCCCGTGATGGCTGCGATATACATAATCGCCGACCATCCTGCGTTCTTCCATGTCAGCCATAGCCACATTTTAAACCAGACGTGGTCTCCCGACTGCAGAAAAAGCTGCGGAGAATCAATGATACCCAGATTCATCAGAACGGAATTTACTACGCCGGTACTGTTTAACAGGCAGTATGCGATAGAATACACAAGCACCCAGCTGATAAAGTTTGGCAGCGTCGTGACCGTCTGCACGAATTTCTTAAACGGTACACACTTGATTTCATTAAGAAACACTGCAAAAATCATCGGAAACCATGAAAACAAAAGGCTTAATCCGCTCATTGCAAAGGTATTACGCAAAACCCTTAAAATCTGCATCAGCTTCACCGGGTTGTCCACCATGGATTTGAACCATTTTAATCCGGCGAACTGATCCATGGACAGCGGAAATGGCGGTTTATAATCAAAAAACGCATATACCCAGCCATACAGCGGATAATAAGAAAATACCGCCACCAGAATCAAAAACGGAAGGATATAAAGGAATTCCCGAAACCCTCTTCTGTTCCGCTTGTTTTGAAAATATTTCTTCATCTTACCTGCCATCTCCTTTCCTTGTAAGTTCCAATACTGCTACGCTAAGCGCCGGCATATGATATGTAAAATCCGCCGATGCTCCCGTCTTCTCGTAAACCCTGTCGCTTACACGCTCCGGCTCCTCAAAGCTGTTCTTGTCCGTTTTTCCGCCGTTCAGTACATGCGCCGTATAATCCGTATCAACCTCACAGTCCAGCCTGATTGCTATCTCCGTCTCCTTCTCTTCCATGTTCACCAGCTTGATATAAATCTTTTTTGCATCTGCCGTTACAACGCTGCTCTGCGCCGGGAAGGAAGGAAGATGCGTCTCTCCAATCAATCTGCCTTCATGATACAATTTCAAATCCGTTCCGTCAGTCCGATAGGAAAATCTTGTAAATCCTTCTGCCGTACAGTCCTCTTCCCTGAAACGTGCCAGCTCTTTCGGAGATGGACCATACTGGTCTGTCAGTACATGTTCTCCTCCTTTTATCGTCCACAGGATTGGTTTAACGTTTTCCACATTCCACGCTGCCGGCGGATGAGTTTCATCACTGATATACATGGTATCCGGTAATCGATAAGGGAAGATTCCGAGAACCAGCTCTCTCTCTTCCTCCTTTCCCATATACAGCTCAATCTCAAACGTACCGTTCTCCTGCACTTCATCGCCGAATACGACCAGAATTTCATCAAGCTTTGCCCCAAAATGCCTGCGGCTCTCCGCCATCTGCTCCTCGTCCGGCGCCGTAATAACAAAACCGTCATCCTCCTTCTGCACTCTGCCCATCACCTCGTGCGTCACATCCTGCGCTTCGCCATTCCAGCGGGAATTCTTGAATCGCACGCCCGGTTGTCCTAACAGTGCAAGACGCCCCTTCACCGGTCGGGCGATTCGTCCCGTGGCAAGTTCGCTTGCCGCCACATACTCTCCTCTGAACGTTCCGAACATTTTCCACACATAATAACTTGGTATACCAAAGCTCCTCGTATGGTCAAACCGAATCAAATTGGGAAACCATGACTGGTAGTGTACATTTTCCAGAAGCGGTGCATAGGACGCTAACGTCACGATATCCTGATTTCTCTCTACGCCGGTAAAAAATGCCGCTTCCCCAAGCGCTGCGTAAAGCTCGCTTACATACCCCCTCACTACAGCCACTTCTCCCAGAAAAATCTCCGGTCCGTTCCTGTCATATGTATCAAATAAATGTGTATTTTCTGCAAACCATTCCGCCGTATCATAATAATGCTCATCTACAATCTGTGCTTCCAATCCCTTTTGTTCCAGATGGGAATTGGCAATACACCTAATCTGCGGATATTTTGCTTTGATGGCGTCATAAAACAGTTTATATCTTTTCTCGTAATGCTCTCCCCAGTTCTCATTCCCGATTTCAATGTAATTCATCGCAAACGGCTCCGGATGTCCCATCTGTGCCCGCATGGCGCCCCATTTCGTATCAACGGAACCCACCGCATATTCAATGGCATTCAACGCATCTTCTAACGCCGCTTGAAGCTCCATGCCCTCCATCAGCGTTTCCTTTCTCGCCTGACAGGTCATACCGCAGTTGCAGACGTACAGCGGTTCCATACCTAAGTCCTCGCAAAATTGCAGATATTCATGAAAACCAATCCCGTCATATGCTCTGTAGTGCCACATCAAAAGCTTCCCCGGTCTCTCCCAGACCGGTCCTATCGTATCTTCAAACCGCCACATTGTGGACGGTGTAAAACCCTCTACGATACAGCCGCCCGGAAACCGGAAAAATTTCGGGCGAAGTCCCTTTAGTAATTCAGCAATGTCACAGCGAAGTCCATGATTTAAAAATGTCTTCACCGGCATTAATGACGCAAAGCCAAGCTGCACCCTGCCGCCCTCCGGACAACTCAGACAAGCCGCCCTCTCCAATGTACTCTCCGCCGCCTCATAGACCAGCTCGTACCGCTTCCAGTCTCCCGGCTCAACATGCAGCTCCCCTGCCGTTACTCCCGAAAAGGAAAGCGTCAGGCTGACCGCCTCTTCTGTCTTCGCAAACAGATAGAAATGATAACTTTCTCCTTTTGTCTGCGGTATCCCGCTAAATCCTACATTCTCCAAGGAACCGCCGGGCATAAACGTTATCTCCAGACTGGCTTTCCTATGTTCGTTCAGCGTATCATCCCGCCGCAGTGTCATCCGCGCATTCTTTGTATACCAGCCGGGAACCTCTGTCTTTTCCAGTTTTCCCTGTACCACCCAGCGCGAAAGACCTTCCCCGCCATTAAACTCATCACGCCAGCCTTTATCCGTCTCAAAAGCGTACCCGTTCTCTACAGCATGGCATCCCTCCGGCAATAGAGAATCTTCAAAACTCCTGTTACGCAAAAGTTCAGGATAAAGTCCGCCGTCTACCGCACGATTGATATCTTCCAGAAAGATTCCGTACAGATTCGGTGCTGTTTTCATCAGCTTCTCTTTGGCCTTAATCGTCAACTCTGCCATGTGCTTTTCTCCTTAATTCTTTTAGTAAAACGTTAAACTTGTTTAACTTGATATTACCCTTTCTCATTTATGCTGTCAATATAATTCCGACTTTCATTATACATTTTGTTAAATATTTATAATTCTTATTTATATTTTTTATGCGTTTTAACTATATCAAAACGTTAAACACCATTTATAGTATGTTAATTTATGGCAAAATTTTCGCTATGGTAACACATTACAAAGATTCGGGTATCAAAAAGAGATTGCGCAGACGAAACGAATCCGCTTCATCCTCCCGCAATCTCTTCGTCACATTCTACTCTATTTCAGCCTGTCAGTCTATCGGAAGACTTTTCTCAGAAAGGCATTTACGCAATGTCTCCAGAATGTCCAGTCATGATAACCGTATCCTTCAAAGAACTCGACAGGTACGCCCGCCTCCGATACCTTCTTCACATTTTCTACCGTGCCCGGATAATGATCTTCTTCTGTGCCGCACGCCACGAAAAGCATCCGGAATCTTTCCCGGAACGCTTCCGGGTCAAGCAGTATATCGCTATAGTCCACTTCTTCATCCTTTATCACAAGTCCGCTGGAAAACAGCCCTGCCCACGCAAACAGTTCCGGTCTCTCAAACACGGCACGCTGCGTCTGCATTCCGCCCATGGATAATCCTGCCATGGCACGATGCTCCCTGTCCGCAATGGTACGAAACGTCTTGTCAATATAGGGAACGCAGCTTCCCGGCAGCTCCTGTGGAAATGCGCTCAGCGCATAGTGATAATTCCCATCTTCCGGGAACGCATAACCGGTAGTCATTACAATGATCATCTCTTCCATCGATCCTTCTGCAATCAAGTTATCCGCGATATTGGCAAGCTTACCCTGCCAGAGCCAGCCTACTTCGTTTTCCCCGCCGCCGTGCTGCAGATAGAGTACGGGATATTTCTTATCCGGATTCTCCTCATAAGAAGCCGGCGTATATACATAGCACAACTTTGTACGTCCTGTAATCTTTGACGGATAATATTGATAGTGCACGGTTCCATGGGGCACCTGCCGAATCCGGTATACTTCAAAATCCTCCTCCGGCATTTCCAGATAGTTTACCGCCCTAAAGCCGCCGTATCCTACCGGCGCATTGTTGTCAACCACCTCCGTACCGTTCACAAAGCAACCGTAATAGTGGAATCCCTTCTCGATGCCGGATACGTCAACACTCCACCAGCCTTCTTCATCCGTCTGATGCAACGCATAACGCCCCATTCCCCAGATATCTACTTCCACACGCTTTGCGCCCTCCGCGCGAATCCAGAATCTGGCGCTTCCGGCGGAGGCATCAAGAATCTCCGCCCCGGAATGCTCCTCTTTGTACCTTCCATTCGGTCTTCCTTTTTCATCCACCGCATAAATGAGTCCTTTGTGAATCGGATCCGCCATCAGCATATGTTCTGCATAAGTCTGTGCATCCAACTGTTTTATATCGGCATGCGGTTCCTCATAGACACGTTTTGCTTCCTGTTTTGCCTGGTCACCTGTCGCTTTAAAAAGCAGCATGACAAAATCCCGCAGGCTTTCCCGCCACACATGCCACTCATGATACCCCTCGTAGCAGCGCTGTCCGCCTGCCACGCCAAGCGCCGCAAACTGATCCGTATAAACCTTCTGCGCCTCGTCAAGCCCCTTCTCACCTTGTCCAGCCGTCATCAGCACCGTCTGCATAGGATATTTTTCATGGGCGGCAAGTATTTTTTCCGTCTCCCCATCTCTGATCCCGGAAAATACGCCAAGATGGGCAAACAGCTCCTGATAACGGGACACAATCTGCGTCGCCTGTGCCGACCCTAATGAAAGTCCTGCCATCGCGCGGTTTTTCCTGTCACGGCACACCGGGAAGCGGCTCTCCACATAGGGAATAACATTTTCCACCAGCTCTTTACCGAAATCACCCGGGAAAAATACAGGGTCTTCTCCTTCCACAAAGGCATAACCGCAGCACATCACTACAATCATCTCTTCTGCTTTTCCCTCAGCTAACAGATTATCCATAATAAAATTAAGTTTTCCGTTCCAGAGCCATCCGCTCTCACTTTCTCCCACACCATGCAGAATGTAAAGCACGGGATACCTTTTGCCTTCTACTTTTCCGAAACTGGGTGGCAGATACACATAACATTTTTTTCTGTGACCATTCTGCCCGGACCGGTAACTATGTATCTGCACGTCTCCGTGAGGCACGTCCTTTAAAAACCAGAAATTGCTTCCCTCCTTTGGCAGTTCAAAAAAATTGTTTACGCCAAAGCACCCGTAAGCACAAGGAGCATAGGGATTTACGGACTGTACACCGTCCACAAACCATCGATGGTAATGAAATCCCGGAAGTATCCCTGATACTGTTTTCTGAAAATATCCTTTTTCGTCTTTTTCCAAGGCAATTTTATCTGTCCCCAGACTGCCGCCGTAACCGGACACTTCCACGGTCTCCGCCTCTGGTGCGTACATGGTGAAGGTAACGCTCTTATCCTCTTCCACCTTCACACCGCAGGGTTCCTCCACATACCGGATGGATACCTTCCCTTCTTCTCTGTTGAATTCCGCCTTCTTACGAATCGGATCGAAAAAAAGCGGATACATTGTGACTGCCTGATTTTGTTTTTTTGCCATACTTTCCTCCATTTCTGCCGGCATGGACGCCGACCCTTCTCTTAATTTGTCTCATTTCCCCATCATAAGTGTAACGTTTTACTACTCATTTTTTTGCTCATATTGTATCATTAGAGTCCCAGCGCCGCCGCAACGGTCTGCGCATACAGTCTTGCCAGAAAATCATTGGGATGATTCAGCCAGTTTCCCGTAAGGTCGATATACCGTTTCCGTCTGTTTATCTCGCAATGCACTTCCTGTACATCCGCCAGACCCACTCCTTCCCGACAAAGCCCACGGAGCGCTTCCCCATATTCCTCCTGATGTGCATGGAAATACATCGGAGGTGTCGCGCACAAAGGATTCGGCAATGTGGTGGAAACAAGCAGTATCTCCGTCTGCGGACTGTCCTTCTTTACCGCATCAATAAGCCGTTTCGTCTTGTCCCGGTACTCCTCCATACCGCAGCGATCGTTCATACCGAAGCCTAAAATGACCAGATCAGGCTCATATCTTCCCACTCTGTTATAAGCATTTTGAATTGCCCATTCCGTATCCATGCCGCTTAAGGACGTGTTGTGGAAGCTCATCGGATTGCTCCACTTCTCGCCTAACCTGTGAAGCAAAATCTTCGACCAGACAGGCTGACCGGGCTGTTGTCCATATTTCCCGCTGCAGTCGAATCCACAGCAGATACTGTCGCCAAACAGCACAATCTTAATGGGCTCTCCCTTATCCAGTTTCTCCTGCAGCCGCGGCAGTTGTTCCATCTGGCTCCTTTGCACTGCGCCAAACTGCTTATCCCTTGTCGTATAGGTTACGGCAATCTGCCATTTTGTCACAAGCTCCGGATGTCCGATAGGCTCCAGATTGATATATTTCCCATTGGTCGCCGCAACCGGTCCGAAATCCGGTGCAAAGCCGCTCTTTTCAAGCGCCTGCTTCGCCGCCTCCTCAGTATCGTAGAAAAAGGTCTCCCAGCCCGTATGCGGAATACGGCTGTTCTGTGTCAGCACCAGATTCCCGTCTTCTACCCGGTAATCCCGGTCTTCTTCATAGACGGTTTCCCCATCGTAGCTTTCCACCTGAAGAATCTGCTTTGGCTGGAATAGAAACGGCGCCTTCACCATGCCGTCTTCCTCTATCATCGCAAAGGTCTCCCGAAACACCCTATCGCTCTCCCAAAGCGGCTGTATCCATTCTTCACACCAGCGTTTGCCTCCCAGCCGTTCCTTCACTTTTTCTATCAGAAATGCCTTAAAGGGCGTCTCCTGCTTAAAAGAAACGACCGGTCCGTCGGAGGTGAATATCATCTCGCACGGTTCCTCCTTCGTATAGGGTTTCCATTCCGGCATAGGGCTTCCGTCCGCATCCAGCCCATTAGGATTTCCCGTCTTGATAAAATTCGCCCAGTAGTTACACATTTTCCTTGCCAGATCATAATGCCGCCCCACAAAGGGTCTCCAGCACTTCGCCAAGGTCTCAAAGAAAAACCACAAATCGCAGGAATGGAACGTCCCCGGATTATCCTCCCCGGGAATATCCGGCGTAAAGCGGTAATAATAATAGTTCTGCCCATTTTCTCTTTTGCTGTAAGAAAAAAGCGCCTTCGCCGAACATTCTATCCCGTTCACCCTTGCATATTTTCCCTCTCCAAACATCTCCTTTGTTTCCGGGAATGCAAGGAAGGTTTCCGCCTTCTCCCCAAATAGCTTCTTCGCCTTATCTTCCAGCTCCTGCTCGCTATCTGCCGTAAGGAAACCGGGAAATTCATCCGCCGTGTTGCCTGCCATTACGGAAATAGCGGCGCACTTTCCCTCCAAGAACATCTGTAGCGGGTCTCCCACACAGAAACGTCCGTCTACCACGGTAAACATCCTTGGGAACATTTGTGCATATTCCGCATATTTATCGCGGATATAGAAAGCATCCAGCGCTCTTGCCTCTTCCAAATCCGACACGCCAAGGAAATCAAAGAAATTCTGTCCGCTTTCTTCCGCCTCACACAAAGACTGCGGAATCCCAATCCCGCCCTCCTCATAGGGATTTCTAATCATCGCGCTCATAATGACCGCCTTTTGGAACAATCCTGCATTCTGTGGAGATGCCATCTGACTTAAGACACTTCCGCCGCCTGCAGACTGTCCTGCAATCGTAATATTATCCGGGTCTCCCCCAAAAGCAGCTATGTTCCGGATAACCCAGCGGATTCCTGCCTGCTGGTCAAGACTTCCGAAATTAGCGGGTGCATCCGGCTGCTCCAAGGTAATTTCCGGGTGCGCCAGAAATCCGAATACATTGATTCTGTAATTCACGGTAACCACCACGACTCCCCTGCGCGCCAGCCGCTCTCCGTCAAACTCCATTTCCGCAGGATTCCCCCACTGCAGCGCACCGCCGTAAAACCAGACCAATACCGGCAGCTTTTCTTCTTCGCTCTTAGCCCCTGTCCAGACATTCAGATAGAGACAATCCTCATCCATCGGAATCTGTGGATCCACATTCCATTCCCGGTTATATATGGTGTCGCCCAGTCCCGGTACATCCTGCACGGAAATAGGTGCAAACCGTGAAGCGTCCCTTATTCCTTCCCAATTTTCGCAAGGCTGTGGCGCGCGCCATCTGTTCTTCCCCACCGGCGGCGCCGCAAAGGGAATCCCCTTAAACGCCGTGATGCGCGGATCCGCAGCCTCAATCCCCCTCAGCCATCCATTTTCTACTTTTGCCTGTCTTATCATGTGAACCTCCCCATTCTTATCTATTTTTTCAAACTTTCATCACTTACTTTCTCTTGCTCCTTCATGCTATGGGCTCAATACATTTCACGGATTCCCTCTCAATCAATGTGCAGGGAATCTTCTTTTCTACAACATGCTTTGTATGCAGCGTCTGTCCGCCTTCCAGACTGTCGAGCAAAAGGCTTGCCGCCTCAATGCCGATTCTTCTAAGGCTTAACTCCATCGTCGTAAGCCTTGGGTAAAAATACTCGGAAATATCCCGGTTATCAAACCCTGCTATGGAAATCTCTTCTCCTATCCGCACCCCCTTTTCACGAAAATAATCGTACACGCCGCCCGTCATGTTATCATTCATGCAGAAAATGGCGGTAAGTCCCTCCTCCGCAAGAAAACGCGCCTGTTCATAACCAGATGGTCTCTCCCAGTCCCCGTAGCGTACCCACGCCGGATTATAAAAAATTTTTTCTTCAAATAACGCCGTCTGAAAGCCCATCAGACGCTTCTGCGTATGAATGTTATCCTTCTTGCCTCCAATCACGCCAATTCGGCGGTGTCCCTTGGAAATCAGATATTTTGTCATGTCATAACCGCCTTGTTCGTCGTCTATCACGATTGAAGGGACTTTTTCCGATTCCGTATAGGCATACACCATAACGCTTGGGATACTGTTATGCTCCGCCAGATATGGTATAATCCTCCCATGACCAGCCACATAAAGAAGCCCGTCCACCTTAAGGGAAATCATCTCCTGCATAACGGGATCCATAACAGAACGGTATGCCGCATCATTATGATACCATGTATCGTTCCATCTCATATAAAGACGCAGATTCTGTATCATGGTACGGTATCCCCTCTCCTCACATACTTCCATGATTCCTTCCAGAACCTCCGGCGTTGTAAACTGGTCGATTTCCTCCGCTATAATACCGATACAGTTGGTCTTCTTCCTCCTGAGTCCCTGTGCAAGATAATCCGGCTGATACCCTCTAAGCTGCACCACCTCCAATACTTTCTGCCTTGTCTCCTCACTTACCTTCGGACGCCCGTTTAGAATGTTGGACACCGTAGTCGCCGACACATTGCACTCTCTGGCAATTTCTTTCAACGTGACCATAGTCCTCTCCTCCTATCTACATTTTCAATATCACCCGTCTTGCCGGCTTATCCTGCCTGTGTCTTGACGGTTCATCGTCAGGGGCGTCCGGCTTAACTTAATGACATTCTTTGACAATCACATTCATTTTGACATTACTGAATTCTTCATTCACATCTTCCTCAAAAGACATTCCGAAAACCGGGGAACCATCCTCTCTGAAATGGACTCGTCTGATGCCGTCGCAGCGAAGCGTGCTGTCCGGCGAAGTCTCTGCATGATAAGAAATCATCAGCTCCCCGTCCTCATCATAAAAGAAAGCATTGTGTCCGGGACCGTATTCTCCCTCTACAGAATAAAACTGAAGCACGGGCCAGAGACTCTTCTTCCAAGACGCCAAGTCAAGCAAATCACCTTTCCCGTCCGCACTGAGCAGACCAACCGCATACGTATAGCTGTTTGCCGCACCTCCGGAATAGGTCACATAAACCTTTCCGTCCCTGTAAAATACATAGGGTCCCTCATTGTTGATGGTTCCGGCGACATTTTCCCAGCTATACAGAGGTCTCGAAAGCAGTACCGGCTCACTGGTAAGCCGCCACGGCTCTGTCTCGTTTATCGTTGCGATGTAAAGCATGGAACCCGTATCCGTCTTTGTTCCTATGTCCCTTCTATAGGACCAGACAACATAAGATGCACGTTCAGCTTTCAGATAGGTCATGTCCAGCGTAATACCATTTCCATCTGCAAGGAAGCTTCCATCCTCTCTGCGGACGCGCACCGGATTCTCCCAGTCAGCTTCTTTGATGATGCTTCCATTCTGTTTTAACTTCATCATATGGCATTGAGGGCCCCACTGCTCATTGCTGACTGCAAATAAAATATAAAGCTGTCCGCCAATGACATGAAATTCCGGCGCCCAGAATGTCTGTACAAATCCCCGCTCTTTATCCAATGGCAGAATCAGATGTTCTTCGATACCCTCGGCAAACAAACCGGCTGGCGTATCCGCCTCACGGACATAGATGCCGATATCATCCCTGTTGTCACTTGTGCCAATAAAATACCATTTACCTTCCCATCGGAACAATACGGGATCGCCGTATCCTCTTGCCAGCGGAAAAAGATATTTCTTCTGGTATATCCTGCCTTCTACCATATAACTTCCCGGTCTGCTAAAATCAATGCTTTCCATCTCCCATTGTACACTCTTTTTCGCTTGAGAGCCATCGGAATAAACCGCCGTTGCACATACCTGTTCCAATTCTTCCCTGCTGCAGACCTGCACGCTGTCGGGAACCTGTGTTTCCACATGCCGCATGGGTGTCCAGTACTTTGCTGCCCGTAAAACCAGTTCCCTGTCGATTTCTATGCAGTCTGGCGCTTTCTCCGGCATAGCAGCGTCGCCCTCCGCAAATCCCTTCTCTTCAAAGCTGATAAAGTCCTCAGTATACCAGCAAAGCTTTTTGCCTTCTGCCAGTTCATCAACCGCCCCATTTTCCTCTGTCTGCACCGCCATAATATAAAACCCCTTTTGTTTTGCTGCAAAAACAAAAGGCTTTGTCACCCCCTTGGGAAGCAGGGTATCATTCGGAAGAATTTCTGCTTTCGCAAAAAGAATGCCGTAGTTTTTATAAAACGGATAAAACGCTTCTCCATCAAGACTGTACGCAATGTGGATACTGTTTGCCAGCCCATCCGGATAGTTCTTTTCAATCGCTCTTGTGTATACCTTCAAATATGCCTTTTCCCCCATATACCTCTCCTCCACGTTCCCATTAGCGTTTTGTTTATCGTTAAACATATCATATTGCTATTTTTATCATCTGTCAATCTATTGTGAGACAACTTATCAATTATTTATAACCGTTTCTATCCATCCGACAGACTCCATCTTTTAGCGGAATATTTTTCAGTGACAGCAGCCTTACACAAATGTAAGTTACAACACATAAACTGTAAGCTAAATCCATGGAAGCGGATTTTCCTATCTGATATTCTTATTTCAGAACAAAAAACACACTTCGCGGCAGCCAAAAAGACCCTTGCAATCCATCTTCTTGACACACTGTACGCGGAAATCAAAAAAAGGAGATTTATCAATATGAAAAACGTATTTATCGCAGCAGCATCCATAGTAGGAATTATCGTAGTACGTATGATACTGTCAATCGCTTGTAGCGAGCAGGTCGCAGAGGTTTTTGCCCGCGTGGCAATCGGCGCTTTATTCTTCTATTATATTTGTCAGACAGGTAAATTTTACAAACAGCACAAAAACAAATTGGAGTCGTCAAACTGACGAACGATAAAAGGGTGTGGAGAATAAATCTCCACACCCGTCAGCTCCAAATATCCTTACATCTCCCTGCTTTCAATCAGTACCTTCTTTCCACAAAAAGCAAAACCATACTCTCTAATCCTTTCTCCCGAAATTCCTTTCGCAGTCAGATTCGCCCGATACTTCTTCTCCTCTATCTGTTTTAATGCCATCTGCACTGTATCAGACAGTTCCTTTTCGTCTTCATCCTGCACCTTAAATTCTATGATAATTGCGTCATCACTCTCTTTTATCGGCTCCAGCATCACATCATACCGCCCAAAACCGCTCTCCCTGTTCGATGTGATTACATATCTGTCCACCAGCTCCACCATCAAACCTAATACAAATCCATGATAGAAACGTTCCGGTTCTTCCTCCGACGGACTTTTTCCTGTGTCAAAATAACTAAACGACTGCAAGGCAACTTTATTCATAAACAGATTCATTCCTTTGACATCCCCTGCCAGCAATGCTTGAAGGAACGCGTTATTCACCCTGCGGCACCCCTCAAACCAGCCCTCTATCATCCGCTCAAACATCACATGGACTTCCCTGTTGGTCAGTTTTAAATCAAATTCCGCTTTTCCACACTGTATATTAAATTCATAATGAACTGCCTTCAAATACCCACTTGCCAAAAGCAGGCTAACGACCGCATCATCCCCCTGCTCAAGCTGGCTAAATACTATCTGTTCATCAAATACAGCACGGAATGCTTCCCCCCGCAGCAAACGCTCCATCGTCATTTTGATTTCCGGGCTTCCCTCCCGGACCAGCTTCCCGACCAGACCGTTACTGCTGGTATTTGCCCAGTAAATACCTATCCTTCTTTTATCCAGAAAATTGATGATAGACCAGGGATTGTAAATGTCTGTCATTTTTCCAAAAGAAAAGCCGTCATACCAGTCTTTTACCTGCTGTTTCTGATTCGACATGTCAAATTCATCCAGCGCATGGAACACTTCTTCTTCCGTAAAACCAAAACAGTCCGCATATTTATCCGAAGTTGTCGTTACCACTTCCAGATTATTCAAATCCGAAAAAACGGACTCTTTACTGACTCTGGTTATTCCTGTCATAATGGCGCGTTCCAGATATGGGTTTGTCTTAAAAGTAGCGTTAAAAAGGCTTCTTGTAAACGCCACAAGCTCTTCCCAATATCCATTGACATAAGCCTCCTGCATGGGCGTATCATATTCATCCAGAAGGATAATCACCTTTTTCTTATAATACCGTGAAAGAAAATCTGACATCTTATGGAGCGCCCACGCTGCCGTTGCATCTTCCATGTCATAGGTTACGCTTCGGAAATAATCTTTCTCATTTTCCGTTAAAAGTCCGCTCTCAAGCAGAAAGACATTTTTATTATAGATATCCTCGATAACCCGGTTAATCGACTGCTTTGTTCCCCTATCATCAGATTCCTTCACATTGGCAAAGGACAGACTGATAACCGGATAGGTTCCTTGCAAATGGCGATACTTCTCGTCAATATAGAAACAGCCATCTTTTTGAATCTTCTCAAAATCCTGATTCCCAATTCCAATTTTTTTGGTCATAGCCAGCCTTTCCTTTCAGCTGTAAATGCAGAATACTTCTTTCGCCGTGTTATTTGTTCATAGTATATCCTTTTCCTATCTGAAAAGCAATAAATCCTTGATTGAAAAACAAACCAAAAAACAACCGGTTAACAATGGCGGTGCAGGGCTAAATCTTCCCTGCACCGCCTGCGGCATTTCTTTATATTCCACCTCGTTCCACTCGGTCACACCCCGAATCGGTTTCACCGTCAGCCTCAGGTATGCGCCTTCTCGTAACTGTCTTGACGCCCCAAAGGTAATACTCCTTTCTCTGCCGTTTTCATCATACGCAGGCAACGTATAATAATAGTCCATCCCTCCACGCAAATCAACGACCCCATCCCGTGAATCTCCTTCTTCTATCTTACTATTATCAATCTGCACGTAATAATAACCGCTGTCCTTTCCCAAGAGAAACCACGACGAGAATCCCAAAAACCCTATCACCAATGCTATCACTGCCGCCACAATGCCTACCTTATTTCCCATTTTTACAACCATGCTCCTTCCTTTGCCATCCTCTTGGAACGGCTTTCTTTTTTTATATACATGATTGTATTGCAGCAACCCTACATACACATTGCGGTATCCTTACATTTACCTTACAAAAACAGCTCCTCCCATCGTCGCTCTCATTGTATCCGGAAGCTATCATCGCGCCCGGAAACCCTCAGCAATCGTATCCCCAATCAGCGTGCTCCGCTCCAGCATATGCCGATAGCATGTCCCCGGAAAAACATGGTAACTGTTAATTTCTCCTCCCGTCGCGTAGTATATGATATTACCATTTATCTCGCAGCCTTCCATACTGCCTCTATCATAATCCTGCTGCACAATATAATACGGTTCTCGCATACTTTGTTTGACAAAAACACCTGCATCCGTAACGTACTGATCCCAATAAGGGCTGACCGAAACAATGATGCAGAACACGAGTCCGCCGGTCACAATACTGCCAAACCCACGGTTCTCCACGCTCATATAGTCTCCCACCGCAATCATGATAACGGCAAATAGAAAGGCAAGTCCGTATCTGATAAAAGGCGCCTCGAAAAACCACACCGCAATATTCACCCATATCGCAAGGTGCAGCACAGCAAGCGGCAGTCGAATCTTCTGCCGCCGCCGGATTCTTCCGACAGACAACACAAACTGTAGAATTGCACCGAGCGCCGCCGCGCCCAGAAACATCTTTTCATAACGAAACTGATGCTCCCACCAGATTGGGAACCATTCCGACACAGGCATGTCTATCTTGCCCACATCATACAGGCACCGTCCCCAGACCTTAATCTGTCTTGCATCATGCAGCAGATACTCCTTTGGAATCTTCCATACAGTATTAAAAATATCAATTCCCTCAAAGGGATAGAGCAGCCACCCGGAAATCAGATAATTTCTGACCAAAAATGGGCATAGGATGATGCAGCCGCTGAAAAGATACGCACCTATCTTCTTCCATTTCTTATCCCTTATCAGACAAAAAGCCGGATAAAGTACAATCAGCCCCAGCAGGCATGCCGAAAACTTGAAAGTCGCCGTAAACACTGCCGCCACGGACAACAGGCAATACCGTGTAAGATTACTGCCGCCCTCCAGCAGATTCTCACACCACGCGGTAATGATAAAGAACACAAAATACATTGTGGCGTAATCTGTCGCCGGAGACATACTGCGTGTCACATTCACCAATGTATAGAACAAAATCCCAATCCGCATCATATCCGTCACATGGTTTTCATGCCGCTTAAAACCTTTTAACCCATGGAAAGCGTACAGACACATGATTACTTCCAAGAACCCCGTTGTCGTATGCAAGGAACGCCCGAACAGCCAGTTCAGACTAAAGATTGCGACAAACGCCAGATAAGAGCTGTTGTAAGCGTAATGAAGCTGCAGATTGCCGATTCCCTTCACCAGCCCGTATTCCTCGTAAATCCTTATCGCCGCCGCGTGATAGATATTTGTGTCGGTATGAAATTCGCCTCTGGATGTAAAATAGGCAATGAAGAGAATAAAGCAGCAATAGAAAAATCCCTCCCATGAGCATACAAAAGGACGGTATGCCAGCCAGAGTGATTTGATTCTGCCGCGTTTCATATATCCGGCAAGAAGCGCCGCCACAAACAAAACGATATGCGCGCAGGCGCCTATTTTACCAAAAATGCTGAAATACTCCACATATACGGTAATGCCGACAATCCCCGCAACAAAATAGTAAATCAAGGAAAACTCCATATTGCTAAACAGACTCAATATCCCTATCCCAATCAAAACACAGACAATGGAAATATAAATCCAGCTTACGATGACCGATAACACCTTTTTTCTCCTTCTTGTGTTTCTTTACTGATTCCATAATAGCTTCTGTTATTGGAATCCTTGTTATTCAGCATATCACGCAAACCTTACAGGAATCTTACTTCCACATTACAATTTTGTAATAACAAGATGTCTATATTTTACCCCCCCCCGGTATACTTTTGTCAATTCACAAGGTAACTATCCGGGCGCACCACAAAAAAGGCACAGCTGCGCGTTGCCGCCGTGCCTTTTACATTCTTCATCATCCGTCACAATTCATTAATTGTCTCCGTAATCGCCATCTCCCGGATGCGCCTTGCCGGTGTATACACCGCTGCAACACAGGACAGCGCAATAATTGCTGTAATCATGAATAGCGGCTCAAACGGTACTCTCCATGAACCGCCGAAATGTGCGAAAACCAGTTTTTCCATAATCAGCCGATGCAAACACAGCCCTGCGATATACCCTATCACCAACCCGCTCACCGCATAGGTCACGGCTTCCGCAGCAATCATCTTCGTCATCTGGTTCACACTCATCCCCACCGCACGCATGGCGCCGTACTGCTTCATTCTTGCAGAAACACTCATGGAGATATTATTCATAATATTAAAGACTGTAATCAGCGCAATAATACTTAAGAATCCATAGGCGGCTATCCGAAATACCCAGAATGATGAATTGACTTCCTGATTCTCCTCTCTTCTGTCTGCAAACTCATTTTCACCTGTTATTGTCTGAATGGTATCCACCGTCTCTTGTGCCACGTCCTTCGTAAGCTGCACGCCCAGCAGAATATAATTTTCCTCTCCCGTAAGGCGCATATAAGTTTCCTCCGTACAGACAATCGCCGGACGGCTCTCCGTTCCAATTCCTTCTGAAGCAACACATGCAACTTCCAGTTCCGTATCCCCGATTTTTATTTTGTCACCCGTATCTAAACGGCTGTCCATATTAAAAATTGTCAGCACATAATTGGTATCCCCGGCTACTTTTCCCAGATCTCCGCTGGCAATCGACCTTTTTGTCCAGTCAAACATATACGTATCATAAGAAACCAAATCAACACTGCCGGAAACGCCGTTAATCTGTGCCGGCACATCATAAGAAATGGCACACCCAAACGCTGCTTCCACACCGGACAGCTTTGCAATCTCCTCCTTCATTGACCTGTCAATGGAATTGGTGTTGTCAGTTGTCCCGATGCTGATGTCCGGATTCAAATCATTTTCCGACGGCATAAACCGCCCTATCAGATCGAGTCCTGCAAAAAATGCCAGAAATAAGGCAACCGTAAAAGCAACGGATAAACTCATCAGTATCAGATTCTTTTTTGCCGCCGTGGCATGAAAAACGCCCAGCGCACTCTCTACCTTAAAAATCCGGGTATTTGCCGCATGTGTAATCGTCTTTCCTGTGTTAGCATTACCCGATACTGCCGCTGCCGGCGATACACCTGCCGCGCGTCTTGCCGGTGAGTGCGCCGCCAGCAGTACCGATATCACGCCGACCAGAATGCCGGATACAATACCTACCACGCTAAACCGATACGAATAGCCGCTGAACTCACCGCCTACCTTATACTGCAGAATCTTACACAAAACCCATGTAAAAACGATACTGATTCCAAGACCAATAGGAATCGCCGTCCTACACCAGTTTAAAGCTTCCAGTCTGACAAAACGCATCACCTGCTTTTTGCTTGCGCCGATACAGCGCATCATCCCGAAAAACTTCGTCCGCTGTGAAACTGTGCTGTTCATGCAGCTTGAAATCATCAGCACGCCGGCAATCAGAATCATAAGAAAAACCGCCGCCGCAAGCAGATAAAGGCTGTTCATTGTCTGATTGCTGCTTGCCCCTGCCACTCCCATCGTAATAAGATTTTCTTCGATATTTCCATCGGCAAGCCCAAACTGTGCTTTCAGATTGGCAATCATTTCCCTGATATCCGTTCCTTCCGCAAAGCGGACATAATATGCCGCGTTTTCCACCCCGTCGGCATATCCATTGCGATTGCAGATATCCTTTAACGCATCCAGACTTAAGTATGCACAGACGCCATCATACTTCGCGTCATACTGCTGGTATTCATCCACGCAGAATCCTGTTATCCTGTAGTCAAAGTCACCCGCCGGGGTATGGATGGTAATGTCATCCCCCAGCCCGACTCCCAGACGTTCTTTGGAGATTTCATTCAGCATGACCTCATTATCATTCTGCGGGTACATCCCTTCCCATTCGTAACCTCTGAGCTTATCGATATATGCCTGCTGTGTCCCGTAGAGAATGACTCTTTTCCCGTCGATTTCATATCCCTCATAGATATCTTCCCCGAAATTGCCATACCACGAGGATGCTGTCACATTTCCTGACCCTGCAAGCTGCTTTGCCTGCTCCTTGGATATGCCGCTTACTGCAATATGATAAGTTCCATGCTTCCTCATCATGACTTCTGTTTCGCCCTTCGTCATAATCTCTGCATAAGAAAAGACCGTTGTCACGAGGAATACCGCAAAAATGATACAGAGCAGAATCAGACGGTTCTGTTTCCTGTGGGTTTTCGCAGAAATCGGAATGAGGCTTAGATAACTCTTCATCTCACAATGTTTCATTCCGAACACCTCCCCAAATCTGTCAGCACGCCGTCCGATACCGACAATACTCTGTCCGCTGTCTGGGCGATCGTGCGGTTATGGGTAATCATGATGATCGTCTGCTCATATTTTCTCGACGCCTCTTTTAACAGGGCAATCACCTCGCTGCTGTTCTGTGAATCCAGATTGCCGGTCGGTTCATCCGCCAGAATGAGAGATGGTCTTGTCATCAGTGCACGCCCGATTGCCACCCTCTGCTGCTGTCCACCGGATAACTGATTCGGCAAATGCCCCCTGCGCTCTTTCAAGTTGAGCACCAAAAGCAGTTCTTCCAGATATTCCCGATCCGGCTTCTGGTAATCCAGCAACACTGGAAACATTATATTCTGCTCCACCGTCAATTCGGGAATCAGGTTAAAAGCCTGAAAGATAAATCCGATATTTCTCCGGCGGAAAACCGTAAGTGCGCTCTCTTTCATGGCAAAGGTATCCTTGCCGTCAATCAATACTTTGCCGGATGTGGGGGTATCCAGCGCCCCAATCATATTGAGCAACGTACTTTTCCCGGAACCGGATTCTCCGACAATCGCCACATACTCTCCCTTCGGCACCGAAAAGCTGACATTCTTAAGCGCCTGCACGGATGTCTCTCCGCTGCCGTAAGTCTTGCAAATATTGCTGACCTCTAATAAATTCATTGTATAAGCACCTCTTTCTGATTGATTTTACTAGAGAATTTCTCCTCTCTTTTGAAAGATTAGCATATGAATCTTACAGCAAGACTTCCGCCAGACTACAATTTTGTAGGAATCATGAAATGCATCGCAAAGACTGTCCCCTCTCCCAGCCGGCTGTCCGCCTCAATCGTTCCGTTATGCGCTTCCACCACGAATTTGGCAAGCGGCAGTCCCAGCCCAATCCCTTGTATATCCTTGGAATATCTGCTGCGGTAAAACCGCTTGAAAATATGGTACAAATCCTCCGGATGGATACCACTCCCGTTATCTCTGACCGTTATTTTCACCACAGAGGCAGACTGGCTCCAATCCACCCGGACGCAATCCCCCTCTTTTGTGTGATCAAGTGCATTTTTGACAATATTTC
The DNA here is from genome assembly GCA_947564735.1 of uncultured Lachnospiraceae bacterium. Taxonomy (GTDB): domain Bacteria; phylum Bacillota; class Clostridia; order Lachnospirales; family Lachnospiraceae; genus UBA3282. Next base: position 37,217 of record CANOEC010000035.1, read on the forward strand.
CGACTGCTTCCACAATCCATCCCCGGTCGCAGTACAGAAAGCTGTCTTCACTGCCCGACAGCACAATTTCTTTATGCTCCTGTCCGGCACGGAACAGAAACTGCTCTTTAACATCCGTCATCATCTCCAAAATATTTTCCGGCTGCTTCTCTAAAACCATCGTCCCCGCATCAAATTTGGCAACTTTTAAGAAATTCTGCACCAGCGTCTCTATCCGGTCAAGTTCCTTCTCCGATAAGTCCGCAAATTCTTTGACTGTCTCCAAATCCGCCGTTTCCGACTCCGCCTGCAAAATCCCATTATAAATATTCAGAGCCGCGAGGGGCGTCTTCAGCTGATGTGAAATATCCGATATCATATTTTGCAGAAATTTCCTCGATTTTTCTTCCTTATCCGCCTTGGCGTTCAGAATAGCCGCCATAGAGTTTACTTCATGAAACAATCTGAATACTTCGCCTTCCTCATCGCATACAATCCGTGCCGTCCGGTTTCCGGAAATAAACTGCCTGACCTGAGAAACGGCGTCCTCCATCATCTTATCCTGCAATCTAAAATACCGGTAGCATACTGCCAGCACACCTATTCCCATTAAAAAGGCGCCAGCCATAACACTTATGATTCCGATACTCAAATCTGCAGCCGCTATTCCGAACCCTCCTGTCATAATCAGTACTGAAACGAAAAGAAAAGCCAGTATACAGAGTATCATCTGTATAAACAGCCATTTTATTTTGGGGTTTGTAAACACTCTCATCCTGATTCCATCCTCTTTCCTTTTCGGAATATGTTAACACACCAGCCTCTGAAGCCCTACGCATCATTTTCCCAAAGCACTGTTCCACTTATATCCCATCCCGCGCATCGTCACAATCTTATCCGGTTCCCCCGGATTGTCTTCAATCTTCATACGCAGTCTGCGGATATAGACCGTAAGGGTCTTATTATCAATATAATTTTCGTTACAATCCCACAGCCTGCTAAGAATCTGTTCCGGCGACAGCACCACATCAGGATTTTTCATAAACAGACAAAGGAGCTTGTATTCGCTTGACGTCAATTCAATTGCCTTTCCATCTTTATAGACCATTCCCTGCAACAGCTGCACTGTAATGCCTTTAGAAGTCAGTTCCGCCTCCGGCTGACTAAAATGATCGCTCCGCCTAAGAAGTGCATTGACCCTCGACAGAAATACTGCCAGCTTAAACGGCTTTGTGATATAATCGTCTGCGCCAATATCCAGACCCATGATGATATCCGTCTCCTCATCGGCTGCCGTCAGAAACATAATCGGCACTTTGGAAGTCTGCCGTATTTTCCTACACAGCTCAAAGCCGGAACCGTCCGGAAGCGATACATCCAGAATCACCAAGTCATACTTTTCTGCATCCCACATCCGTTCTGCTTCAAGACTTGTCCGCGCAACATCAACTTCATACCCCTGCTTTTTCATCGCAAAGGTCAGTCCGTTAATTAAACTTAAATCATCCTCGACAAAAAAGAGCTGCTTCATTCATTTACACCTTCCTTTTCTCACATCATCCTATCACAGAACAAAATGCCTTCGGCATTATGTTCGGAAGAACCTTCGGTTCT
>CANOEC010000036.1 GCA_947564735.1 uncultured Lachnospiraceae bacterium
CCATCCTTATCATAGCGGCTCATCCTGTTTTTGATTGCCTGAACATTTGTGTACCCGACACCAGAACACGCCGCCGACATACTTCCCATTACTGCCTGATACTGCTTGCTGTTTGTGTCAATGCCTACCTTTTTCAGCATATTCTTCCCGCTCTTGCTGTTAACGGGCATTCCCGATATCTGCTGGAACCTATTGCTTAAATCTCTTACTATGAGCATATCACTACCTCCTTTACGCTTCTTTATTAATACCGAACATACCGTTCAGCATAGATAAGACTTTCTCCATGCCGCCCTCTTTGGAGCCGGAAACCTTATAGGCATCCTTCCAAGCCTGAGCCAGCGTCACCAGCTTCTGACCCACATTCTCCTGCACCTGCTTTTCTTTATCTGCATCCGCAGATAACTTCTGCCCGCTTTTCAGCTTGGACATCCTCTCCTTATACCCATCCAGAATCCTTGATGCCTTTGCATCCACCTCCGCCTTGTCAGCCACACTCTGGAACGCCTTATCCAGATTGGCCAGTTCTTCTTCCATCGTCATCCTGCGGAAACCCGTTTCAGAGCTTTCATCCTCCACATAACACTCTATTGTGCCGTCCTTGTAGCCCTGCACGATCTCATCGTAAATATTCCCATAAGCCTTTACATAGTCCGCCGCCCTGTCTGAAAGGCTGTATGCAGTGCCGCTTTCCCTCTGCTCTTTCAGCTTTCCGGCCTCCTCGGACAGGCGGTATCCGTAACTGGTCTGTATGGACTTTGCCGCCTGCCTTATGGATTCTTTCTGTTTCATCACGCCTTCATAGGTTCTCACCTTGCCGCCGTTTTTCAGGCTTTCAATCCCCTCCTTTGAGATCGTGACATTTACCGCCCGGCCAGCCTGCGGCGGCTGTGCTCCCGCCGCTTTCTCATCGGGCTTTTGTAGCTTCATGTTTTGGAACCATTTGGTTCCCGTCTGCTGTGTGCTTCCATTCACATTCATAGACATATTGCATCCTCCTTGACTTAATATTTTTATGCTGTTTTGTTCTATTCGCATATTTTACTGCTTCATAAAATCTGTCGGCAGGTGCACCCGGTTTTCAAACCCAAATTGCACCAAGTGACTATTTTTTGCACGAAATGACCATAAAGTTTATAACATCACCACTGCCTGGAACTTATTCCCGTCACAGGAGATGGCAAAATCGCCGCCGTATTTATCCACCACTGCCTTTACGTTCATAAGGCCGACACCGTGCATCCCTCCATTGGAATCCAGCACGATGGCGTCCGTGACCTGCACTTTTTCTACCACAGGGTTCTTTACGGAAAAGATCAGTTTCCCACCCTCCTGCACCAGCTTGATGTTTATGACAGCCTTCCTCCCCGCCCACACAACTTTCACGCACTCATGGATGGCATTGTCCAGCAAGTTGGATAGCAGGATCACCGTTTCCTCCTCATCTAACTTAAACCCACTCATATCGCTGACCTTGAATATCATAGACACCCCCTGCTCCCTTGCGGCATGGAACTTCTGGTTCAGCACCGCATCCACGATGGAATGGTTCGTATTGACCGCCGCCATCTCCACCGATATGCTCTCCGTCAGCCGTTCCGCAAGCGCCGCAGCTGCCTGTGCATCGCCCTCCTTTAACAACACCTGCATCGTCCTGATCTGGTTCTTATAGTCATGCATCTTCCGTCCCTGACGCTCATAAACGGCCTGCATATCCCGGTAATGTGCAAGCTGGCTCTCTTTCTTCTGGTCTGTCAGTACACTTTCCCGCAACAGTTCCCCATTTACAAGGATATCCTGCATCAGCATCAGTACAAGGAAGTTTATCATAATTAGCCCCGCCGCAAGGAACAGGTAGACCGCCTGCACCTTTTTCTCACTGCTATAGCAGAAATACATGAGCAGCGTGGATGCCACTGTGAACAGCGGCACCATGCCAAATTTCCGCCATTCCTTATTGGAAAGTTCACCATAGCTGCTCTTTCCTTTCCATATTCTACGGAGCATAATAAGCAGGAGAATCCAGAGCAATTTTGCGGGCAGTGCCAAAAAAGCAAGTTTAGACGTATAAGTCTCATCCTTGACTATCAATATGTTTTCAACCTGTAGTGAAAATAAATCTATCAAAAATAACAGTGAATAATTCAATACAGGAAAGAAAATGCACTGCTTCCAGTCAGACCTATAGAACGCCATGCAGAATACTATACAAGCCCAAACTACCAACAACGCCTTGATTCCCATTGAGTCAATGTCTGCCCCAAGCAATGTCAAGGCAACATAAACAAGGTACAAAACAATATATCTGCATTTATCAACCCATCCCGTCCTTTTTCTTTCCATGAAAATATCAAAAAAGTACACGCTCCCCCATGCCTCTATCGCCATGATACAAAATGAAAGTATCCATTTCCCCATAATCACTCCGCCCCCTTAAACAATGTGTACTGCCGCTTTACTTCCGGATACCTGGACTTCGGTACGGATATCTCCTTCCCCGTGGTCAGAACCATAACATAGCTGCTAATCCTCTCGATGTACTTCATATTGATGAGGAAACTCTGGTGTGTCCGCACAAAGCCCATCCCCTTCAAGTCCTCCTCCAGCTCATCCATCTTTTTGTAAATGCTGTACATCTGGTCTTTCGTGTAGAACACATTCTTGTGCTTGCTCGTTTCGATATAGATGATGTCATCCACCCGGAGGCGCAAATTCCCCTCCACAAAGCCGAACTCCACCACCCGTTCCTCCTGCCGTATCTCCCGCAGGATATCATCCATGCACTCCTGCAGTGTCTGTTCCAGATCGTCCTTCAAGAGGAAACGGCTCGCCTTTACCTTGTACCCATCCAGCGCATAGTTCACATAGGCAGTCACCAGCACGATATGTACCTTCGGGCATTCCGCCTTTATCTGCTTTGCCGCCTCCAGACCGTCCATGCCATCCATGTTGATGTCGAGGAATACGATGCCGCATTCCCGTATATAATCCATATCCCCGCACAGGCTTTTCCCGGAGCCGTATTCCTTTATTTCAAAATCCTGCCCGTAGGCTTCCAGCAGCGCCTTAAGTGCGCTACGGTCATCCTCCCTGTCATCGCAGATTGCTATCTTCATCGCACCAACCTCCTATCATACATAATATCGGATTATGGGGTATCTTATCAAACGCCATTGCACGAAACTCCCATTTATTGCACCAAACGACTATAAGGCATATTACCTCTAACCTCCCCAACTGCCAAGCAGATAATCCAGTGCGGGGGAAAAGGGCAGACCGCCGCGTATGGGGCGATTTCCCATATCTACAACAATGCCAAAACTGGAAAAAGGACTGCCCAAGCAATCCTTCCCCATCCCATAAACTCAATTATCCGCATTATCACTTATTAAATTCAGTTAATGACAAAATAAAGTTTTTATCTTCATCTGATACCATGCTGTAAAAAACCAGATATTCTTCCGGGATATAGCTCCCCTTTATGCTTTCCTGCACCACCTGTTCCCTGACGATATTTGAATCCTCATAAACTGTAATCTCCATCAATTTCTCCAATGCCCCATTATTATGGACAGCGGCTGGTTCTTTGTAGGAAACAATTGTGTATAACACAGTAAGTTTATCCGTCTCACTTTCCAACCCATCTTGTTCCGAATCCGTATCGGATGAAATATCTGTAAAATTTAAACTGTTAAACTGTTCAAGAATATCTTCGTCCGTAATAGTGTTGATCAAGTTTCCATCACTTGAATATACTTCTATCTGCGCAAGCCTCTGTAAATCTTCCCCGGCATTGTCCCTGTCTGCACCGCATCCGGTCAAAGCCATAACAGACAAGATGCCTGCCATTAAAAAATATAATATTTTTTTCATTTAGACTCCCTCTTTTCTATCAACAGTTTACACACAGTTACCAATAACACACAGAACAGGAACATAATTGGGAAAGCCGGACTCCACGCATTTGTGAAAAAACCTATCGCTACAGCCAGAGCCGTTACAGGCAGCGCAACATATACCCACGCAAATCTGCCGCGTGCATTTTTCTTTTTCACATACTCCGCATTCTGTGCAATAACATTTTCCGCATGGATTGACATGCCCGCCATAATCAAAAGCATAACTGCCGCGGCATCTATCAGCCAGTCCAGGGCGTTGCACACTTCGCTGCCCATGATATCTTTTGCCATAAATATAAATTCTGATCCAAAGAAGAACAGCAGGACGCTTAAGACAATCATACCTGCATATCTTTTCCGGTTCCGGCTGCTATCCTCACGAAAAGACTTTATGATTGCCTCATCAAACAGCAACGGGTTTGAGCAGATTTCCCTATAATGCTTTGGCTGCAAAAAAGTCCATACCAATATGGCTATGCCTATTGCCATAGTTCCCCAATATAGAGGGAGCAGCAGGTGCCTGTAATCGGAAAAGCAGCCAAAAATATCAGAACCAATCATCAGCCCTACCCCAATAGCAATGTTCTTCGCCCGATGCCGCTTATAGGAAAGGAACCCATCAATAGTCTCCCGGCTTACATAATAACCGCCGTTCTGATTATTCTCATCCGGACTTTCACTTTTCAGCAGATAATCCAATGTCACACCAAACATACTGCTGATCTGCAATAATTTATCAATCTCCGGTATCCCCCTGTCACTTTCCCATTTACTTACTGCCTGACGTGACACATCCAACATCCCTGCCATCTCCTCCTGAGAATATCCTTTCTCTTTGCGGAGGCCTTTCAGTTTTTCTCCAAAAGTCATCTTAAACAACCTCTCTTTCTGTTTTTTCTGTCCAGATTATAGAATCAAAGCTGTCTAAATGCCACCACCTTAGCGTGTCATTCTGTCAATTTAGCGTGTCATCCCTGTTTTTATGCCTTAATTCCGCTTTGGGACCGGGTAAACAAATATCAAACCATCATTCCATCTCCCTGAATGTGCCAGCCATCCCTCCCACAAGGCTCCATTGGCGCTGCATATAGGATTTCAGATTTTCCGTGCCTTGCCGATATGCTTCACAAGCCACCTGCGGATTATCAAAATGCTCCATGATTGCGGAAGCGGCACAGTACCCGCTCTCCATTCCGGCAGATATCCCTTCTCCCATAGGGTTCAGAAATCCGGCAACCTCCCCGGCAAAAAGGACACGCCCCACACCGTAGTCCACATGGCATCCCGGACGGATATGCGGCATCAGCCACTTCTCGCTCCTGGTCTGCCTGCTGATACACAGGTGGTGCTTCTCCTCCATGCAGGCAATGAAGCGTTCATAATAATGGCTGATCTTATCCATATCCTTCACGAACACGCCAAGCACCAGCAGGTCATCCTTTACATTGAACCACGCATCATATTCCGACAGTTCCGGCTGCAGGTACGCATAAAAGTAATGCGGGTCTAAATCTATGCTGCCCTCGTTGAATGTCTGGAAGGTGGTTATATATCTGGGAGCCTCTCCGGTAATCTTCCGCTTCAATGCCCCAACAACACCCTCGCAGTCCAGGACATACCTTGCACTTTCCGTATAATTATTTTCACCATGCAGGCTGACTTCCACAAATCCATCCCGTTCTGTACATGAAAGGGCAGACACGCCATCCCTGACCTCCGCGCCGCTCTCCTCTGCCTTTTTAGCAAGCCATCCGTCAAAATGGCTGCGCCATACATTAAGACCTTCCTGCTCGAAACGGTATTCCTTTCCCTTGTCATCCGTGAAGATCATGCCCCTGTTATCTGTCGGGGTACACATAGCAGACTCCGGCACATCCTCCCCGAAATAAGTCTTCACAAGCTCCATTGATTTCTTTATCAGAACGCCCGAACAGGACTTATACCTCGGCATCTTGAACTTCTCTACCAGAAGAACCTTATAACCTTTTTCCGCTAAGACCTTAGATGCCGTGCATCCTGCAGGTCCCGCCCCAACCACTATCACATCATACATCTGCTTTCCATCCTCTCTGCTGTTTCCTATTACTTCGGCAGAATGTCGTTCCTGCTAAAGCGAAAGTCCCCTCTGAAGTATACTGCGGAAAGATTTCGGAAGAATTTCGGAAATGGAATTTCTAAGTTTTCCGCAACTTTGTCTACCAGAAATTAAGATATCACTTATGTGTCTGCATATACTCCGCTTTCACTTTATCAATCGTCTTACCGCCAATTCCAAAATTTTTGTCCGGCACTTCCTTAATTGTCGTAACAAAAAATTCCTGCGGTACTTTCATAATCTCGGAAGATACTTCCGTCAACCGTTTTATCAGTTCCTCCTTTTGATCATTTGATAAAACTCCACTTTCAACTGTAATGTAAGGCATTTCCTTTTCCTCCTTTAATCTCCTCCATGATTAAATAACTTCCATTCTTCGCTATATGACATATTTTTATAAGAAGAATCCTCTAAAAGTTTTTCATAAAAAGATATTTTTTTCTGTGTTAAAATAAATGCATTCTGTAGATTAGTTATTTGGTTTTTAATATCCTTCATGTGGTTTTGTACCATAATATAGCGCTGTTCCAGAGTTTCTCCACCTTGTATCAGCAATGCGACATATTCCTTAATAGATTGAATTGGAATATTTGCCTTACGCATACACTGTATCATTTTAATCCACTCAATGTCCTCCTCTGCATATTGTCTATATTTTTGGTCGTTTCTGGCTATCTGCGGTAATAGCTGTTCCTTTTCATAATACCTTAGTGCTGCTGTTGATAAGCCTGTCATTTCTGCTGCCTCTTTTGCTGAATACATATAAATCCACCTTTCCCTGCTATTATAAACTATGAAGTGCGCTTCAAGTCAACAACAATATTATAGCATACTTTCCTTATTCTTTTTGGAATATGCGTATGAGTAAATGAGGTTAAAGCCGTGTCCGCATATTACCTTTAACCTCCCCTCTATCCAAGTAATTTCCGCTATCAGGCCGCCCGAACCTCCTATGAAAATGGAATACCGCCGCGTATGGAATAAAACCATAGCGGCGGTCTTTGCATGATTAACAGCCCCATTTCCAGCCTTGCCACATTTATTTCATCATGAATATCGTAACCCTGGTTCCAAAGCACCTTTACACTTTCATTATTCTATCTAATTTCCCTTTGGAAAATCGTGTTTTCCACAGCATGCCAGCATCAGTTTGAAGGCTCATGCCAGACAGCTTCGTAAATCTGTTCTTTTGTATAGGCAATGCAAATCTCCTGAATTCTATTAGATCACGATAAATATTTTGTTCACCATATCAGTCATAATCTGATTTAACTCGTTTATAAGAATTCTTGTGAAGTCATCACTTCCAAAAAATTCCTTAAAAGAATTCTGAAGTTTTCTCATTGCCCCATCGTATCCAGGAGTAGTGTTATAAATATTTGTAAGATACCGCTTCAATTCAGAATTTCCGTATGACAAATTATATGCGGCACGATCAATCAATGAAGCAAATCTTGACACATCCATGAAATAATCAACATAGAACTCATATAAACGCTGAAGCGCAATATTCTTTTCTCCAAGCGCCGGATTCATGCCAGTCTCAATGTCATCACCATCCAGTAATGTTTTCAAAACATCCATAAGCACATCATCTGCAAGATTATTTGCAGTAAAGGAAACTGCTCTGTTCTCATCAAACTCTGCAAATGAAGAAAATGTATCTGTAAGCATTCTCTTAAGAAGGCCTTTCATATTAATTGAAAAGTTACCATATACGGATGCTCTGGTTTTATGTCCAAGTCCGATAGTCAGGTTATGCCAATAAGTATATACACTCTTTCCATGAAGCCTTGGGGTATCTTCCCCAATAACATATCCATTCACAATATCTTTTTCCTCACAGAGCTTGTACTGCATCGCGTCAATCTCAGCCTTTATTTTTTCTGAATCTACAGATACCTGAATTGACGGTTTATCTGGATCAATTGCTGTAACAAATAATGGATCCTTGACGCCTGTTGGTAAAGTATTTCTGAGAGTTTCCATTGAATAATCAACTATCTTCTCGAATAACCCTTTCGGTTCAAAGTGCCGCTTACGATCGTCACCTTCCAATGACTTCAGAATATAGCTGTCTTTTAAATACCTCATTGACAGCCAACCAACCTCTTTCTGCGGAAGCATATCAGCATATTCATTTACCATTTTTTCAAGGTCAGAAAGGACTTCCTGAATATTTTGTACATAGGTTTCTTCATCAATATAAAGGCCACCAGTATTGCGCTTATTGATAAGGTTCTCAACCTTTCTATCAGCCTTAGTAAATAATACATAAACAGAAATATTAAGATGGCTCTTCTTCATAAGTTCTGCCTTCTTTTCCACTAAAGCCCTACAGCACTCTGCCAAGCTGTCATCCCTATCCTCAAGGTTCAAAAGAAAAAGAATTGCATCAGCTTTACAGTTTAAAGCCGCCTCCATTGCATCCTTTGTACTTGCAGTATCAATGCCTTTCTGAGTAAGTCCCATTGTATCTCTGATGCAAAATCTAAAAGGTAACCCTGGCGATTTAATCTGTGCAGTATCGATTAGTTCCTTTCTTGGCCTACAGGCAATCGAAATATGATCAATAACAAGGCTATATGGCGCATATGGATCAAATAATGCTTCTAATACAAATGTTCCATTGTTTTCTCCATTTAAACTATACTGAACCATTTCCTGTGAAAACACAACCTCACCGATTGAATTTTGAAGCCTCTTTTCAATAACTGCACCCATTTTATTAAGCCATTCAACATAATCTGACTTAACCGCTTCTGGCATTTCCTCGAACATTTCTTCAAAAACCAACTCGCGGACCTCTGGTAGTTTAACTTTTTTACTTTTTAACTCGTTACGGCGCTGCTTAACCTTTGTCTTAAAATCGTTATCAACCATATAATCAAGAACAGGTACAAGAGCCTCTCTAAGTTCATCAAGCGAAATATCATTTCTTATCTGGCCAAGATGGTAATGAGCTTCTTCTGGCTCAATAATCTGCTCTAACACTTTCTCATCAAAGGCCTCCATGGTGTCTTCTGTATCACAATCATTTTTACCAAACAAGTCCATAAGAACCGTAAGAATTACCATATGAATGTCCTTTGATGAATAATCTTTTTTTGTAATCTGAATTGCAAAAGTTTCCTCTTCAGAAATACGTTCATCAAAGCAAAATTCACAAGGAATTATTGTGGTTTGACTCTTTTCACCAATACCAATCTTCATATAAGGAATCAACCGATGGTTTAATAAAAGATAAATCAATGTACTCTTTCCAGCGCCCGAAGGTGCCACTACAACTAGCTGTGGTGCGGAGCTGTGGCGCTTAAGCGCTGACAACGCTGTAACTTTATTGTTTCTAACTTCATAAAACTTCATATCCTTTACCTGCCCTTCACTAACCTATAGAATAAGTATTATCACTATAATATGTAACTTGGTACTTACCAAGAGTACGTGAGTCCTTCTTTCACTCAAGTAACTCTTTTGCTACCTTATGTTTCCAGTCATCAACCTTTTATCAACTCATAAAAATACCCCCTTACCAGATAGTTTTATAGCAAACTAATCCAACAAGAGGGAACAAAAAAACTGTGCATATATACACAGCAACAGTTCGTATTTCACGTTTGTCGCATATACATTTCAACGGTATTCGAAGAAACTATATAAGGATCTGATTATCAACTCATCGCCCCAATGGAACGCATCTTGTCGGTCAGTTTTCTATAGCCTTTACTGTATCAGACCTTTTCCGAAAAGTCAATATGGAATTTACATTTTTTTATTTAACAATAGCCCTTCCCCGGCCAGCCTTTTCTTTGTGAACATAAATTCCCCTTTTGAATGTTTTAACGATATGCTACAAGATTTTAACGATTACTGGCAATCGTTAAAAAGAGGTGCAAATTTGCCGGGCAGAACAACCCATGTAACGCAGCGGCAGACCAAAAAGACAGAAAACCACACTCACCAAACCCGCAAAACGCCTTATTTTCAGCCATTTCAGCATTTCCCCATTGTATCAATTTCGTTGTTGCGATGTTCACTTATGCCTGTGGGCACATTCCAGATAAACGCCTTAAATTCCTATCGTTAAAAAATGCACCCAAACTTATGCTTGGGTGCATTGTATCAAATTGTGATACGCAAGCCAGTAAGAGGATATGCCAACAAATATTTATAGATAATTTAATGCAGATTCCTCATAAATATTTAAGCCATAAGGTTCAAATACTTATGAGGAATCTCAAAAGATTTCATCTTCTTGCTCAAAATATTCCAGCAAAGAAAAATACAGTTCTTCTGGACGGTCTGGTAGGCAATCATCATAACTAGAAATATCCTGCACTGTATGATTGCTATATTCCACCTGCACCCTCCATGTCGGGCTGCCCTCTGGTTCATTTATCATGTCTTCTGTATCTTCTTCCAAATCTTCCATTTCAAAGCGATATTCTGGAAGTAAATCTATCAGAAAATCATCCTGATCTGGAAGCAAAGAGTAATCCTGTTCCCACATAAAGATTTCCAATGTATGCACGATATACCGTAGCAGCTTAGCCATCTGCCCGCCCTCCAGAGTGACGGACTGCTCCCCGATGTCTGCATGAAAGTCTGTCATAGTCAGGACACGGCTTCTCCGGTCAATGATAAAACGTCGGTCTGCCATTTCCATATCACCATACCCGTCATATACCTCTGTATGCACTTCAAAAGACAACGTATTGATGACAAGCTGCTTTTTCATGGCATTGCGCTCTGCATGGGGAAAGCATACATTGTAGACCTCCCTTGCCGTGTCTGCCACTTCGGGGCTTTTATCGTGCATTTTAGCTTGCAGCCATTTCTTATCGCTGTCTGAAAGACGCCGCATCGGGAAACTCATCAATCGGTTCATATCCATTGCCTCCGCTTTTTCGGCGGCGCTTAAACGGGAACAGGCTTTGCAGATATGGGCTGCACGGCCTTTCCCGGAAAACTTTTCATTTGCCTTGTACTCGCCACATATTTTACAATAATGCCCATGCGGGCGGTTCTTCTTTTTCGACATATTAGGCTCCTCCATTTCCACCTCTTATTATACTGTGGATCAGGGAAACCGCAAAGAATATCATGGATTTTTCATAGATTATTTATATCTACATTCCCCAGACTGACAAAAGCAACAGACAAAAAACAGGCTTCCCATACCCACGTTTTGAATGGGTAAGGAAGCCTGTTTTCATTTTAGACTATTCTGCTTCAATCAGTTCAAGCTGTCCAAATTCTTCATCGGTCATGTTCCGCAGCTTTCCGATTATCCTGCCAGACAGTTCCACCATATCCGTATCATCAAGGTAAGGCAAGGCTTTTTCAATATCCGCTATGACCTCGCCCCTGCTCTCTCCTGCAAATATGCAGATTAAATTTGCTTCTTCCACGGTAAAATTATGTTTCATATCCTTACATCTCCCTCTGGTTATTTTTTATGTTTTCCTGTGCTTCACGGTCTTTTCCCTGACCGGAAACAAGCGCCTTTTTCTCTGCAAGGCGGGCTTTTAAGGAAGCCTTTGCCGCAGGGTGCTCCTGCTCTTTTTTATTTTCTTCCTTCTGCGCCTTTTCCCCTGCACCGTTATTCAGCACATTATCGACCATGTTGTAGTTCTGTTCTTCTATTTCCTCAATCTTGGCAAGGGGCTTGTACTCTGTCAGTTTTTTAAGGAGCTCCATAGCCTTCTTTTGTTCCGGTTCTGTTCCCACTGAAAACACATCAACAAGCCACAGTGCAATGTCATGGGTATCTCTCTGATTTAAGGCTTCTGCAATCTCTGATACATTCTCCGTCATGCTCTGGGAATTGTCACGGTAAAGAGCGGTATCATAATCATATATAAAACGGTCAATCTCTACCGCAAACTGTTCTGCAGGTGTCAGATCAGGCATACGCTTCTCCCATACTTTCGCTTCAAATCCCTCGCTCATCCGTCCGTCTATCTCCATCTCCGGCAGCTTTGCCACAAGCTCCGCAATCACTTCCATTGCCTGCGGATTTTCCTTGATATCAGGGATATACTCTAAAATATCCAGGTCAATCCGATTCCCGGTTAAAATATCAATCCCCACATCCTCAAATGCCTCCGTTCCCGGTGTATGGATATTGACTCCGATTGCAGGGATACCATTCATTCGCTCTGGCGGTATCTGTTTCCAGATTGCGACAGCTTCCTCCACTGTAGGGATATTCTCATAAAATTCGCCTAAATTGTGGAACTCACCGCACTCCGCAACCGTCAGCGTTACTTCTGGTTCTGTTTGCTCCGGGAACAGGCTTTTTTTCTTTTCTTTTTGTTTTTCCTCTCTGGAAATGCTGGCGGCCTGGTCTTTCTCCCTTGCTTCACGCATCCCCTCCAGATAGTCCTCCACCTGCGGAAGATATGTTTCAAGGCTTCCCGTCCTCTGTGCTGTGATCGGGTTAATATCTACCTTTACCCCGCCGATATGAAGCCCGTTCTCATTAAATGTATCAAACAGCACATCTTCACGCTCATTTGTGGAAAGCTCCACTACCACATCAAGGTCAGAGCCTTCCTGCTCCAATCCCCGGCATCGGCTCCCGACTACTGCCACATCCACAATCTCCGCATCTATGCCGGATTCCTCTAATTTTGCCTGCACATGGCATTTTACGGTTTCCTCGATCTCTGCCGGGTTCATTTCACTGATTTCATGGAACAGCTCATTCGTCTTTGCCTTAAAATCTGCCACCACATCACTCTGCGGCTCGATACGCTCTGCTTCTTCTACCTTTTCCATCAATCCATCATAATCAATCGGTATCAGTTCGTCACCGTCACGGATATTCCCCCTTGCGCCATTGTCAAAAGGAATGATCTTCAAATCCTCAATTATGTCATTAAGGGCTTCCCTGATACCCATATCAGGATTGTCATACACACCACCGTCTATCACCTTATAATCTGTCCCCATAATGGAATAGTCATAGCCGCCCTCCGTTTCCTGTATGCTGATGTATCGGTCTGCGATCTGGAAGGCAAGCTCCGTTTCCCGCTCCCCTGCTAAAGACTTTTTCATTTCTGCAAGCACCTGATCCTTTTCATCTCCCAGGTCTATAATCTCATCTTCATCCTCCATATCCTCAAATTGCAGGGTTTCCGCTGACTTCTCCGGCTCTTCCTGTTCTGGCTCTTCTTTTGCCTGCTCTGCTTCTGGCTGCTCCGCCTGCTCTGTCCGTTCCATTTCCGACTTCTGGACATCATGTCCAGAAGTGTCCTGCACATTCTCCTGCTCCACGGACATTTCTTTTTCCTGTTCCAATACTTCCCTGCGGAACATGCCAATAAAGCCGTCCAAAACTGCCGGGTGGCTGCTCACGATCAGCTCACGGTTCATATCTATTCCATGCACGATATTTTCAGAAATGGGAAACTCCGATGCCCATGCCTTATTATCCCTTGAAAAACGCCCGTCCCATGATTCCTTCTGAATCGTATTGGCAAGAATAAATGCCATGCGCTCTGAACCATACTGCTCCGCCAGAGGCTTTACAATATCATGATTTAAGTGCATACCGTCAAAATTCTGCCGGATTGTTTCCTCAATCGCTCCCTTACATTCCCTGTCAAATTTGTGGGATTCCATATATACGTCCACTTCCCCATGATCGGCTGCATAACTCAGGGTATGCCCATAGAAATCAGGATAAGGTTTCTGTCCGGTTTCCGGCTTCTGGACATCATGTCCAGAAGTGTCTTTCGATTCTTCCAGCCCGGCCTTTTCCATATCCTGCCCCTTTATGCCCTCCAATGCCCTTGTAAAATGCAAAAGCTCGGTAAAACCATAAGAATCTACAAAGTGTGCGCTGTTCTTCCCGTCCTCATGCAGCACTACAATATCACTGACGGAAAGGGAATGTCCTCTGTAATCTGCCGGGTGGTCTATATTGAATTTCTCAAAAATGGCATTCAGCTTCCCTCTCTGCTCCTGCCCTTTTATGTCTGAAAGCTCCCCCGTATAGACGAGGTTGTAGTTTCCCGGCTGAATTTCCTTATAATCGTCTGACAAAATGTTTCTTCTCAACAGCTCCGCTGTCCCTGCGAAATAGAAATCCCGAAGCTCTGGATTGTCTTTTAACTGATAGATGCCATACTTGTCCGTGCTGCCATATAAAAGCTGCGCTTCCTTTTCCGGTGCGCTCTCAGCAAGTTCACTCTGCATTTCCCGGTAATCCCTCTCATTTTCCCAATCTTTCTTTTCTATGCCGAAGATACCCTCATACTCCGTGATCTGTTCCTCCCCCTCTATCAAGGTTTCCGAACCGTCCTCATGGAGCTGGTACACAGGCAGGTCATGGGCGAATAGTTCTAATGCCGTTTCTTTTGTAAGCGGCAGCATTTCCTCCCATGTATAGCCGTATTCCTCCATTTCCCACAAACCGATCATAGGGTCAGGAAGTGCGTCTATCTCCGCCTGTGCGTCAATGACCGCAAGGGCAGCTCCCTGGTTGCCTTCTGTTTCCTCATAATAGATATGTTCCGCAAGCTCCCTTGTCTTTTCCATATGATTCAGCTTGAAAGCATAATTGACGATAAGATTACGCTCATCATCGGAAAAAGCTGTCCTGGCAAATTCCAAGCGGTTGATAATACCCTCTGCCTGCTGTACAGGGGAAAGGTGGTGCATCATCACTACTTCTTTTTTATGAAGGTCAATTTCAAAATCATTAAACTGCGGCATTCCGGAATTTCTGCCGCCGCTGACTATGATAGGGATATAGTCAGCCCCATAGCTTTCCAGACAGTCACGGATATTCTTCCTGTCCTTCTGTTCCAGTTTTGTGAGCGCCGCCATGATCTCCTGCACTTCCTCCGGTGTCTTGTTGGTAATGCGCTCCACCTCAAAACCGTCAGCATGGCTAATCCTTAAAATCACATCATCCGCCCCGATAGGCTCTTTTGCTCTCTCGTTCCATGCCATTTCCGCCTTTAGGTCAGTTACCTCGTTTGTATCTGTATTATACCGGACATCAAGGTGGTACTCGCCAAATTCCCTTGTCCCCTCATTGGCAATCTCCGTAACCCATGCGCCCCTGCTTTCCAGATATGCAGCTACACTCAGCCTGTCATCGTCATTCATGGCAGAGAGGGCTTCCACAATCTCCGCCGCATCCATGCCTCTGACGCTGACAAGGCTGTACTCGGTGAGGTCACTGTTCTGAATCAGCAGAAGGCTCTCTTTTTCCTGCTCCTGCATGATCTCCCGGTCACGCCGCAATTCCTGGAGCTGCCCCTCAATGCCCGTAATCAGCTCTGATGCGGTTCTGCGGATTGTGTCAAGGGAAGATTTCAGTTCCTTCATGTCACGTCCTGATGACCACCCCGCAATATATCCAAAGGAATATTCCGATGTGTCTATCCCGAAGTGGCTGCAGACCGTGAAGGCAATGCTCTCAGCTTCCACCTCTTTCGTATTCCGGTCTTTTGCCGGCGCAAGAATATCGCTGTCTACTTCCTTACTGTGCAGCATGGAATGTGCGGTTTCATGCACCATTGTTTTCAGTGTCTGGCTCTCGCTCATGCCCTCCTGCACCCCGATCCGGTTCTCCGTGGGGCTGAAAAATCCCTTTGAACTGCCGGGAATAGCCTCAAAACTGACAGGGGCAGGCGCAACATAAGTGACTGCCTTGATAAAGTCCTCATAGCCCTCCACCGTGGATAACAGCTCCTTTGTTTCCAGTTCCGGGATAGGCTCTCCGTCCGTCTGTGATACGTCAAACACAGATACCGCACGAAAAGCGGGGATTTTTACCTCGACTTCCTCCGTCTGCGGCATACCTTCCTTGTCAAGCATGACCTCCCCGGTCACAGGGTCTAACTTATCCCGTTCCTCTTTGATGATATAGGGGGCAGGGGCAAGGATACGGATTCCCTTTTCCCCTTTGTTCACATGGCGGTTAAAATTCCTCTGCCATGCCTTGAAACCTGCGACTAAACTGGCTTCGGGCTTCTGCATGGCAATCAGGAGCGTGTTATTGACACTATAATTATGGAACTTTGACATAGTGGAAAGATAGCTTTTGTACTTCTCGCTCTCAAAAAGCTCTTTTAAGCCTTCCTCCAGTTTGTCAGTGATCTCTTTTACTTTCTGCTTTTCTGTTTTTGCATCTGCCATATTTTCAATCCTTTCTCTGCAATATAAAAAAAGACAATCCGTATAGACTGCCTTTCTCCCTGAAAACAGAAAAAGCAACGAACCGTTTTTCTTCAAAACTCAGTTCGTTGCTTCACTGCATTTGTTATTAAGTTACTGTAATTATGCCAGCACTGGCTCTTTTTTCTTGATGATAACTCTGACTTCTTCCACGCTTTTCTTTGTGGCGACAGCTATCTGTTCAAGAGTAAAATTATTCTCATACATATTCATTATTACATCTACTAAGGTATTATCTCTGATTCCTTGTGACAAGTTACACATGGCGCTCACGTCCTCTCTTATTCTATCATCTACTGCAATATTGTACTCTTTTTCCATGATCCCTAATTTTTCATCAACGGAAAGTTCCATTGACAACAGCGTACTCAACAGACGGTGCAGCTCATATTTATCATCATGCTCCGGAAGTTCATTTGCTATACCGATCAGGACAATATTCAGCAGGTCTATCCCGCCTTTCCACGGATAGGAGCCTAAGAGTTTATCGTCCACCAGATGCACATAATCCATACAGTTCTCGTCCATGTTCATACAGACCCAGATACTGAAAACACGTTTGATGTCGTTATAGTTCGTCTTGACAAAATCCCGTTCCTTCTGCGAGGAAACAAGGCGGCTTACATAGAACACTGCCCTGTTCAGGATATGGTAACTTGTGGGTTCGTCCTTTTGTGCTTCCAAATTTACGATCACCTGTGAAATACCGTCTTTCATGCGTACATAAAAGATAATGTCAAACCGGATCAGCCCTTCGCCTATCTCCGCACTTTCCGTATTCAGCCCGACAATCCGCTGCCCGCTTTTTTCCCTTTCGATATTGGTCAGCCCCGGCTCTACCGGAACCACGCTGATGAAAGGCTCTCCCTCAATGTGGGACACCACATCTTCCGGATTCATTCCCTTAAATT
The DNA here is from genome assembly GCA_947564735.1 of uncultured Lachnospiraceae bacterium. Taxonomy (GTDB): domain Bacteria; phylum Bacillota; class Clostridia; order Lachnospirales; family Lachnospiraceae; genus UBA3282. The sequence continues at coordinate 17,103 of CANOEC010000036.1, forward strand.
CATCAACGGTCTTTACCAGTATATGCGCCAGAATGATCTTATTTCCCAGCAGGCGCTTCGCCTTTTCGTCATATTGGGCATCTTCGTCCGCCGCACTTACTGCATTTCTTAACTCTGTGTCCACAGCCATAAACCTCCTTTTTTCCAGTTGCAGGAAACGCAAAAGCCATTCCCAAAAGGTATATGACCTCAGATTTATTATACCCTGAAAGCCCTGCTAAATCAATCGGAACTTTCAGAAGCTGAGCCAGACATGACCGGATTTTCATTGATGTTCCGATTGTTATAGCGTTTCCTCCTTTCCTTTCGCTTTTCCAATCTCCGGCTTGACAGCTCCAGCCGCCCGTACTTTGAACGCTTCCAATTTTTCTCTTAAAGATGTTCTCTGTGCAGGCTTCTCAGCCATTACCGCCACAAGTTTCAACCCCTGTGGATTGCCATTGTCCACTGCATAATTGTGTCTTGCGTTTTCAACTGGATATGGTATCGGTGCATCAGAGGCAGTTTCCACCGTTTCCGGCTTCTCAATGGCATGTTCTTCCTGCCCCGGCTTCTGGACATCATGTCCAGAAGTGTCCTGGCCTTTGTTTTCTTCCTCCCTGGCATTATCAATATCGGCAATATCGTCCATGCCAAGGGCATCGTCCCCTTTTTCATCCATGTTGAGCAGGGCATTTAAGGCGGAAAGCCGTTCCAGCTTCTCCGCAAGCTCCGCTTCCTGTGCAAAAGGCTTGTTTACCTCCGTTTTTGCGGTTTCAAGCTGCCGTTCTACAGTTTCCAGTTTGGTCTGTGCTTCAGCAAGCTGTTTCGGCATGGATTCCAGTGCATGGTTGATACGGGCGATGTTGCCCAGCGGGTCAGAGCCGACTTCAAGGTTATGGGAAAGCTGCCCCTTTAAGTTCATCACAAATTTGTGGTTGAATGAATCAAAGGACACCGCCATCTTAAACCCGGCATATTCCCCCACTGTGGCAGGCACATTGACGGTTTTCATTTCTTTGCACATCTCCACAAGTGCAGTCCCGGCTTCTTTCCTGTCCGTATAGACTTTATTCCCGACTTTCATGACAAACTGTTCCTTGTCTGCCGGGAGATTTGCCTTTGCGGTCTGAATATCCGCCGCCATGCCGCTGATCCGCTCCTTCAGGATTGCGATCTGCTGCGGGTAATGCTTTGCGATATTATCCTCCAGTTTATATTTCTGGCTTGTGTGGTTTCCTTTCATCAGCTTCAGCTTTGATACCTGGATGTCGAGATCCATCTTTTCCTTTATATAGGGATTGCCTGTCGCAAGGGCTTTTACCTCCGCATAGGTGAGCGCCGCTTCGTCCACGTCCTCACAGCTCCGCACCGGGGATTTGCTCGTCATGATCTGCCCGATGAATTTCTGCTTGTTCTCAATGAGCTGCCAGGAATAGCTGTCGAATGTCCCTTCCGTCACATACCGGAAAATCTTCACTTTCGGATTGAGGTTGCCCTGCCTTAAAATACGGCCTTCCTGCTGTTCAATATCGGACGGGCGCCACGGCACATCGAGATGATGCAATGCTATCAACCTGTCCTGCACGTTGGTTCCTGCCCCCATTTTCTGCGTGGAACCCAATAAAAAACGAACCTGTCCGCTCCTAACCTTGCCAAACAGCTCCGCTTTCCTTAATTCCGTATTCGCTTCATGTATAAATGCGATCTCTTCTGGCGGCACTCCTTTCTCCACCAGCTTGTTTTTTATATCTTCATAAACATTAAATGTGCCGTCCCCTTTCGGTGTCGAAAGGTCACAAAAAATCAACTGTGTGGACTTCTGCTCTTTTGTTTGCTCCCATATCTCAAATGCTTTTCCGACACAGGTTGCTGCTTTGGAGTTTTCACTGTCCGGCAGCATATCATTGATAAGCCGCTGATCCAGAGCCAGCTTCCTTCCGTCATTAGTGATTTTCAGCATGTTATCCTGATACGGCTCCACAAGCCTGTTGCGTACCGCTTCGGCCCTGTCCGCCAGTGAGGAAACCATGTCCTGCTGGTACTCGCTCGGCTTTAACACTACGTTTTCATATTCTGCTTCCGGCACAGGCAGCTTCAACATATCCGGTGTCTGGATGTCGGCGCTCTCTTTGAATAAAGAGATAAGCTCCGGCAGGTTGAAGAACTTCGCAAACCTTGTCTTTGCCCGGTAGCCAGTCCCCTCCGGGGCCAGTTCTATCGCGTTCCATTTATAGATACTTTAGTCGATTTGACCTACGAATTTGTAATAGACAGTCAACTTCTGTTCTTTCACTCCGTTGACCATGACTGGATTGTGTACTTCTATCTTTTCTATCAGCGTATTCAAAATCGTTGCCGTCAGTTTCTTCATGCCCGCACACTGTGCAAGGCTCTCTGTAAACTGCTCCGCATTGGTAACAGCGACAGACTTCGCTTTATGCTGTCTTTCCAGTTCCGACAGCTTTTCCTCATTTGCGTCCTGTTCCTGCTCATAATGCGCTGACATCATGGTGAATTTCTTTTCCGACAGCCTGCCGCCGGAATAATCCTCATACAGCCGGATATACATCTGGTCAAGTTCAGCGTTCCTCTTTTTGAGTTTCTCAATCTCCGCCTTTATCTTTTCCGACCGTTCCGCACTGCTTTCATTCATGCTTAGAAGTACGTTGTTTATGAATTTCTCTTTGTCTTTCATTGCTTTTACTGCATGTCTGTCAATGTCCGCTTTTATAGCGTTTTCAATATCCCCTGCGCTGATCCGGTGTGCAGTACAGAAATTCGCTCCCTTTTTGCGGTAAGTGGTGCATTGGTAATAAGTCTTGTCCAGTAAATCCCTGTCAGGATTGCGGTTGTCCGTATGTATCAGGAGCGTCTGCCCACAATCAGGGCATTTCAGAAGCCCTCTGAAAATGTTCTCATAACCGGAAGTACACGGCTTGACTTTTGTGTGCCTGTCAATGCTGTCGTTTGCCGTCTGCCATACCTCTTTGGTGACAACCGCCTCATGCACATTTTCCAAAACCTCTCTGTCAGCCCGCCGGATATATCCCCTGCCTTTACATTTGAATGTCGGCTTTGAAGTCCCATGCACATACATACCACCTTTGTAAACGGGATTGCGGATAATCCTTGTGATAACCTCCTGTTTCCAGTCATACCAGTAATCATCGCTGCCCGTATCATGCTGTAAGAAAAACTCCTGCTTGTAATAGCTCGGCTTGGGGATTTTCCTCTCATAAAGCACCTTGCCGATACGGTTTGTTCCATACCCTTCCAGTGCAAGGCTGTATATCAGTCTGACAGTGGGTGCAGTCACTTCATCAACAATCAAGTGGTTTTTATCCTGTGGATCTTTCATGTAGCCGAATGGTGCAGTCGTTCCCATGAATTTCCCTTCCAGTGCCCGTATATGCTTTCCGCTCTTGACCTTTTTGGAAATATCTCTCGAATAAAATTCATTCAGTATATTCTTGAAAGGCGTGATGTCAAGTCCTCCGCTTTGTTCGGAATCCACACCGTCATTGACTGCAATATAACGTACATGGTGCTGTGGGAAAAACACTTCAATGTATGCGCCACTCTCAAGATAATTCCTGCCAAGACGGGAGAGGTCTTTTGTGATGACCGTATCAATCTTCCCATCTTCAATATCGGCAATCATTCTCTGAAAACTCGGTCTTTGGAAATTTGTACCGGAGTAACCGTCATCCACATAGAAGGAGTAAGCCGCTTTCCCCATTTCCCTTGCAAATTTTTCAAGGATTGCCTTCTGGCTCTGGATACTCATGCTGTCCCCGACATTCCCATCGTCCTGTGACAGTCTGCAATATAAAGCTGTGATTTTTGTTCCGTTCCCTTTCATCTTCCTACCTCCATAAAAGGGCGGAACACACTAACCACATTATAGCATGACCGCCCATAAAATTAAACCGTTTTCCCAACGATTTCTTCAAGATTTTTCCTGACCGTTTCCTCATTGATTTTACGGAAAGCATCTTCCATGCTCTGACCGCCCAAGTAGATATGCTCCACGACAATCCGTGTCGGCATATTTCTGTTTCCGTTTCTGCTTTTGCTCTTGATTTTTTGTTTACTTCCCATTCAGTTCCTCCCTTCAAACGCAAAAAAGGACAGTTACAAACTGTTACGTTCATAACTGCCCTTACGCTGTTTTTTACAATCCAAAAAAATTACAAATCCGCTCTCTCTCTTGACTTTGCTTTGTAATCCAATAAACCCACATACAAGTGGCAGGTCAGTACGCTGCCCACATCGGAATTGCACCGTCATTTTATGACTGAACTTTTTAAAAATTCAGAAGTATCATTATCACAGATATGCTTCATCGCCCCGCACAACTGCTGTGCATTTTGTCAGGTTCTTATCGCTCCATGCCCTTGCTTTTAGTTCAATTCCAAACTATTGCAGGCATATCATGGCGCACTTACTTAGTGGCTACACATATCCTCACGTCCTGTATGTTTTGCGATATTCAGTTGTCAAATTTTCTTGTAAAAAATCCTATATCTGTATGGTATGTTTCCCTCAAAAAACATCTACAGTTCCAGCTTATACGCCCCGTATTTTTTGAGGACACGTTTCAGGATTTCTTTATCCTCTCCCTCTGCTGCATCATACATTTTTTTGAGTTTCTCCTGTTCGTAGGGAGTGAGCGTATTGTTGTACGGCTTGTAGCCCTCCATGATGAAAATCCCCCCGCCTGCTCCCGGCTTTGTATATATGGGATAACCATATGTGAGAGCCGCAACGTCATTTAATATCGTGCGCCTTGCAACACCAAATTCCTGCGCCAGTTCCCTTGACGTAACATGACCGTTGACCACAAGGATACTGACAATCTCCATTCTGCGGTATGCGGCGGTCATGCTGTTCCCTCCTTCCGTCCAGCCCCCTTTATTATAGTAAATAGCAAATAGGCAAAAAACCTTCCTATTTACCAAAACTTTTTCAGAATTTTTTTGTCAGAATGGGCAGTAACGCCCGTATTGGTTTTGGGCAGCCTGACTATGCAGGCTAAAACCCGCTTGCATTCCATTTCTGGAATAGCAAGCACTGCCTGTGTCATGACACAGGGCGAAATAGCAAGCACTGCCTATGGACGTCCATAGACCGAATTTTCACAGATTTTTCCTTGCGGAACATCTGCAAAAATTGGCTTGCGCTAAGGGAATAAATCCCCCTAACCCCCTTTGAAAAAACTCTTGTTTTTCGTAGAGATAGCTTGTAAAAATGAAGAATTTTTGTGCAGAAAATATGTTTGCTCAGCAACAAATTTTCTCCAAAATATTGAAACCTTTTTAACAAAACAGCACAAAAATTTACATAAGAAAAGTGTACTGTATCGAAGTTAATTCTCCCATTGCAGTACACCAAAATATTTTGCTATTTTCTTCAACATTCAAGTCACATACAAATCATTCAATGATCTCGATCAACTTCATTTTGTTCTTTCCTCTTTTCCAAAACCATTTCCGTAGGAACTGATTTCATTTTGATAATATTTATTTGCGAACATTGATTAGCGTTTCTTGCTTACATTTGGGGCAATACAACGAAAAATATTCAATCACTGTATCTTCTCGAATTATTAGTCGTGTTTTGTTTTGGCAAACTGGGCATAAAACACATTGAACTGTTTTCATTTTTTGAAACATCCGAAATTACGAATGTATTTTGGTATAGAAGTAAACTGACAGCTTATAAGAAATTGCTCCCATAATCACCAAAATAACTGCCCCTATAATAATTGCATGATTTACAAACCATAACGCTAAACTCGTAAGATCAACATTAGCTTTCTTTAAGACAAATGCAACAGCTAAAAGCATCATAACGGAAAATATCATTGTAAATGAACCGCCATTGGCTCCCATTAGATAATTCGTTGGAATCGTCAGCAGACCATAAAAAAGTGAGAGGGCAAATCCAGCTAACGAAAATTTCACGCATAGGTCAAATGTGAGTTCAACATAAAATAATGTCGATACAGTACACAAGCAGAATGAAATAATTGACATTACAATAGCAATAATCATAAAAAATAAATATCTACTTGTAATGATTGTTTTTCGAGTAGTAGGCAAAGCAATCGCCATTTTGTCCCATTTACATTGAGTATCATATACCATAATCGTTTTAGGTATGTCCACTAATAATAATGGTAAAAAAATTGCTACATACATTGCACCTACCGATTGAAAATAAATTATCACAGCCAGTGCAATCAAAGCGATAAAAACATAGTTTATAGGACGTATGCGTTCTCTCATAACATAAAAATCTTTTTGAATTAATCCTTTCATTTTGTTTCCCCCTTTATATAAAACAGCATAATATCATCAATATTCGCAGGTTCTACTATTGCCTTTGGATAACTTTTTTCTGCTTTATGGCGATTACGGACAAGGGCTTTATACTGAAAATCCTGTTTGCGAAAAGCTATGATTTCCGACTTATCCATCTTCTCAAATATTGCAGAACCGCAGATTATAACACCATAATTATCAATAATCTCATCTTTGGAATAACTGAAAATCAATTTACCATTGTGTATAAAAGTGACATAGTCAGCCACCTTCTCTAAATCACTTGTTATATGCGTAGAAAACAATACAGAGTGATTTTCATCCTGAACAAAATCAATAAGAATATCGAGAATATCATCTCTAATTACAGGATCAAGTCCACTGGTAGCCTCATCCAAGATTAATAGTTCTGCTTCATGAGAGAGAGCAACAGCAAAAGCTAATTTGACTTTCATTCCCCTTGAAAAATCTTTAATTTTCTTTTTGAGGGGCAACTCAAATTGTGTAAGATAATTTTGATACTCGCTGCATTGCCAGTTTGAATATATACCTGCCATGCACTTTCCAAGTTCAACAGGTGTCAATATATCTGGAAAGTGATTTTCATCAAATATAATCCCAATCTTATTTTTGATAAAGACTTCTTCCGATATATTATCTTTCCCGAAAATAGCAACTTCTCCATCGCTCATTGTAATTTCATTAAGTATACAGTTGATTGTCGTGGATTTTCCAGCTCCGTTTTCTCCAATTAACCCCATAATAACACCACGAGGAACTGTGAAACTCAATTTATCAAGAACAAAATCCCCATAGTCTTTTGTAAGGTTCTTAACCTCCAAAATATTATCTGTCATTTAATCATCCTCCTGATATAATAATGTAAGCAACCCAACAAGCTTATCGAAATCAATACCGCTTGCACGTGCTATTTCAATGGCTTCTACAAACCGTTCTTCGATTTTTTTCTGTTGTTCTTCTAAGTAAAAATCTTGGTTTTGTGCTGATACATAGCACCCTTTGCCCGCTGTACTTTCTATAAAACCTTCGTCTTGCAGAGTGGCGTATGCTTTTTGAACTGTCAAGACACTAATTTGCAATGATTTTGCAAGAGAACGTACAGACGGAATAGCATCACCAGCCTTTAATTCACCACTCATAATAGAAGATTTAACCTGTGAGGCAATTTGCTCATATAAAGGTCTACTCGATTTATTACTTACGACAATCTCCAAAATTTCACCGCCAATCCGTATCAGTGTGTTGCTAACTGTATTGCTATAACAAATACAGTATATAGCACATAAACAAAACTGTCAATAGAATTCTGTACATTTTTCAATTACGTGAGGAGAAAAATATGAACCCCAAAAATATGTAGAGCGAATCTTGAGGATTTGCAGGAAATATTAGAATTACAATATCTATCGTAGCTTTTACTGTATTCCGAAAATCAAAATTCTTGAAGTCTATTTCCTCTACTTCTTGAATTCCGAAAACCGGAACTCTTGAAGTCAGATTTTTGAACTTCTGCAATTCCGAAAATCGGAATGTAACAATACTGATAATAATTAGACTGATTATAGTCATACTGAATCAATCATATCAATCCTATCCTAAATCCTTCCCTTTGCATTGTGGACTATGTGCATAACGCCTGCTACAGCGGAATCTCCCTCATTCCTATCTGTCATTACAAAAGAAAAATGTTTCTATCCTGCTATTTCCTTCCTTTACGCCTGTGAACCACCTACAAAATTCTTGACATAGATAATATTCGGCTTTCCCAATCCCTGCCGGACACTCTCAATCAATCCTATACCTTTATCGCTATCAAGCTCCCGCATCAGCTTTACAGCCTTGTCATTGGCGCAGTGAAACTTGTCCTTTACCTCGTCAACCGTAAAATATATGTATGCCCTCCCATTTCTGTCAATCCACCCGTTTTTCTGTGACAGTTCCATACGGTCAATCATCATTCCATAGAGTAGTTTTGCCCCGATTGACAGCGCATCAAACTGTCTTTCCGTAAATAACTGCTTTGGTATGCGGTAAAAAGCATACTGGCTGCTCTGTTTCCCATAAAAATATTCAAAATCCATTACTTGGCTCTCCTTTCCGTCATTAAGTGGCTTTTTATCTGCTTTCATTGTCTGGCATGGAATTATCCCTCTTTTCCTTTTTATTTTATTTTTACACGATAATTAACGTGAGTTTTTGAATCAAAATACCTTATCCGTAATAATCTTTATCCATGCACTACAAACAAGGAATTATGCCCACAGGGCTGTCCGCTACACATATCCTTAAATGCAATTCCTTGTATCTGCATTTTTACATCAATTATCGCTGGAATTTAGCTTTGACATTCTCTGCCTTGCCTGTTCCCTCTGTTTATCGCTTAATACTCTTGGCTTACGGTAATTAACGTATGTTTTCGGCATAGAATAGGTTTTGTCAATGTCTGTCTGATTTATCAGCTTGTAAGTGTCAGGGTAATCAGCCACAAGCCGATCCAGTTTGCGCATCACCGATTTATCTCTTGTGTAAACCGTTGCTGTCTGTTCTGCGGTATTGTAATTAACTACCGTTTCCATCTCATATTTTGTTAAATTCGTCATGCTTCCATATCCTCCTACTTTTTGGTATCAAAAAAGGACTGCCCTCTGCAATCCTCTTTTTCAGTGTGTTCCTGCCCTGTATTTTGTTTGATGTACCTATAACTGTGACGCAACATCTATCGCTGTCTGGGTTTCTCCAAAGGAAGATGCCCAACTGTCGAAATGCCCAAGCCCCAGCTTCTGAAGCGTACCGTACTGGAGATAGCGCATATTTGTGTAAAGCTCCGTCATACTGTTAGAGATCGGTGTACCTGTGGCAAAGGTCACTCCCTTGCCGCCTGTTATCTCATCAAGATACTGGCACTTCGCAAACATATCGCTTGATTTCTGTGCTTCCGTCTGTGCGATGCCTGCCACGTTCCGCATCTTTGTGTATAAGAAAAGATTTTTGTAAAAATGGCTTTCGTCTACAAAAAGCCTGTCAACACCAAGCTGCTCAAAGGTCACTACATTGTCTTTCCTCGATGTGTCATTCAGCTTTTCCAGCCTTGTCAGGAGTGATTTCCTCGTTTTCTCCATCTGCTTAATGGTATAGCGTTCCCCATTGTCGGCTTTCGCCTGTTCTATGGCAAGCTCTATCTCACTGATCTGCCGCTCTATTATGGCTTCCTGCCGCTCTATGGAAAGGGGGATCTTCTCAAATTGAGAATGTCCGATAATGACTGCATCATAATCGCCTGTGGCTATCCGGGAACAGAATTTCTTCCGGTTGGCAGGCTCAAAATCTTTCTTTGTTGCCGCAAGGATATTTGCGCCAGGATAGAGCCGCAGGAAGTCACTCGCCCACTGCTCTGTAAGGTGGTTCGGCACGACAAATAAGCTCTTTTGGCATAAGCCTAACCGTTTGCTCTCCATTGCCGCCGCTGTCATTTCAAAGGTCTTGCCCGCCCCTACACAGTGCGCTAATAAGGTATTGTCCCCATATAAAACGTGTGCGACTGCGTTTTTCTGGTGGGGCTTTAGCTCAATGTCCGGTGTCATGCCGGGAAATTTCAGGTGCGCCCCGTCATATTCCCTCGGCCTTGTGGAATTGAACAGCTTATTGTATTTCTCCACCAAGTCCTGCCGCCTGTCCGGGTCACGGAATACCCAGTCCTTAAAGGCTTCCCGTATGGTGTCCTGCTTCTGCGCCGCAAGGGTGGTTTCCTTTTTATTAAGGACTCTCTTTTCCTTCCCGTCCTCCACAACTGTGTCATATACCCGGCTGTCCTTCAAGTTCAGCGAATCCTCTAAGATCTGGTAAGCGTTCCTGCGGCTGGTTCCGTAAGTCATGTTCACCAGGGAATTTCCATAATCCGCATTTTTGCCTTTTACATTCCACTGCCCTGTCACGTCAGAAAACTGTATGCCCATGATGTTCCTGTCAAATAAGTGCTGCGGTGTTTCAAAGATGTCACGCATGAAATCTTCCAGGTACTCCGGCTTTACCCATGTTGCGCCGATACGAACCTCGATCTCGCTTGCGTCAAGCTCCTTTGGCTGTACCTGCGTGAGCGCCTGCACATTCACGGTGTATTCCGGGTGCTTCTCCGCATAGATTTTCGCCGTTTCCAGCTTGTCACGGACATTGCCGCTTAAATATTCGTCCGCTGTCTCCCACTTGTCCGTTACCGGATTCTGGAAGATAACCCCGGTCAGTTCCTCTTTTATTGTATCAATGCTTTTCCCGGACAGTTCCGCCATATAGTCAAGGTCAACCCTCGCCTTTTCCGACAGCGACACCGCAAGGGCTTCGGTTGCCGTGTCAACGCTTGTGACAACCTCCGATTTCTTGATCGTGCGCTTTGTAAACATATCCGCCTTGCCGACAAATTTCCCTTCCTCGTCTGTCTTTTCAAGGGAGCATAGCAGGCAGTAGCTGCTGTCCTGGTTAAATGCCCTCTTGTTGGTCTGTGAATTGATCAGGCCGTACTTTTGGGAAAAAGCATCGTACAGCGAATTTAATTCCGCCTGCTTTTCCTGAATCACCGAATCCGGATATTCCTCCAACTGCACATTGATCAGCTCCTGCGTACAATCCCGGATGCCTACCATGCCCTTAATGCGCTCCAGCATGGAATCTTTCATGTCCACAGGCTTCATGACGGAGTTTTCCCGGTAATAGACCTTATCCTCCACAAGCGTATAGCTGTAATTCTTCACATCCGGGTCTGCCGGGATTATCTGCTCTGAAAGGTCATCATCCGGCATATCCAGCTCCGTTTCCTCAATCTCCCCGTCAATGCGGCTGATGGCTTCCGCAAGCTGCTCCGCAAAGGGTCTTGTGGTGTCGGGCTGGCAGGTGCTTTCCATACCATAAGGGCCGGAGACCATCTCCATCTTCCCCACGATCATCTCCGGGTGTTCCGCAAAATAACTGTTCATGGCGATGCCGTCTGCATCTTCCGAAAGATGCACCCAATCCGGCTCCAGATCCATCACCCGGTCACGTTTCTTCAGGAATAAAATATCGGAAGTGACTTCCGTCCCTGCGTTCTCCTTAAAAGCGGTATTCGGTAATCTGACCGCCCCTAAAAGCTCCGCCCTCTGTGCAAGGTATTTCCGCACTTCCGGGCTTTTCTTGTCCATTGTACCCTTGCTCGTGACAAAGGCAACTACACCGCCCGGCCGCACCTTATCTAATGCCTTTGCAAAAAAGTAATCATGTATCAGGAAGTTGTTCTTGTCATACTGCCTGTCAGCCACCTTGTACTGGCCAAAAGGCACGTTGCCTACTGCCACGTCAAAGAAATCGTTTGGATAGTCCGTTTTTTCAAAGCCGGAGATTTTGATATTTGCTTTTGGGTAGAGCTGTCTGGCAATCCGTCCGGTGATCCCGTCAAGCTCCACACCGTACAGCCTGCTCTCCTGCATCTTCTCCGGCAGACAGCCGTAAAAGTTCCCGATTCCCATTGCAGGCTCCAATATATTTCCTTTTTCAAAGCCCATGTTCCCTAACGCTTCATAAATGCTGCGGATAATCGTAGGGTTTGTATAGTGGGCATTTAAAGTACTCTCCCTTGCGGAAGCGTATTCTGCATCCGACAGCAGGCTTTTCAATTCCTGATATTCGCCCGCCCATGCGCTTTTACTCTCGTCAAAAGCATCGGCAAGGCCGCCCCAGCCCACATACTGTGATAAAATCCTTTGTTCCTCTGGTGTGGCGGTACGGTTCTCGCCTTCAATCTTTTCCAGCGTGCGGATCGCTTCTATGTTCCTCCGGAATTTCTCTTTTGGAGAAAACCCTGTGCCTGCCCTATCCATGCCAGGACTGTCTTCTGTGATGTGGAAGTTTACGGCATTGGACTTATCAACCTGTGCCGCTTTCTTTGGCTCTGCCTGTTCTGGTTCCCCGAAGTGCATCTTTTCAATAACAATATCATAGGGAAGCCCATTTTTATCACCCGGATATATCGTCGATTCCGTAGTTATGGGCGTCTCTGTCAGGGTATTCTCTGCTTCTTTTACCAACAGACGCTCAAAGTTCTCTTTGCTTTCCACCCGTGAAATCGGAAAAGGCAGGTTCAGGTCAAGGAGCTGCACTTCCCTGTCGGAAATATTTTCAATGATATACTTTGATCCCTCAATGGTTACGGTATCGCCAATCTGATAATCCGGCTTCTGGACATCATGTCCAGAAGTTTCCTGTTCCGGCGCTGACAGTTCACGTTCTTTTTGGGAAAAATCTTTCCAGACCCTCCCTGAAACAGCATGGAAATAAGAGGATTCATCTTCCATGATCTCATACTCAAGTTCCTTCAGCTCCTCAAGGCTTTCCGCCCCTGCTATCTTCTCATAGTATTTAAAGTACACCGCTTCCCTGCTGAGGATCACTTCCAGCCGTTCCAGCTCCGGCTCCGCCATACGTTCCCATATATCGTCCTTTTCCGTATGGATGGTAAATCCTTCCCCATCATCGTGGTATTGCAAGGTGTATTGCAGGGAATCATGCTCCCCACGTATGTCGCACTCAAAGTCATAGACCGTAGTCCGGGAACCTGAAAAATACTCCCGGTTGACCAAGACCAGGTTCTTTACATCTTCTGCGGTCAACGGCCTCTCTGCGCCCTCCATTTCATCGGCATCAATATCCGGATAATAATCGCCCCCTTCAAAGCGTGCGTATACTTCCGCTTCGTGGCGGTCAATATCCCTCATGGCTTCTATATTGAGGTAATCCATCTCTATTTCTTTCCTGTCTGGCTTATGGTCATACTCAAAATGCGTATTCCCATTTACCTCTGCATAGAAGAAATCCCTGTCACCTACGAAATTGCCAAGCACATATACATCACCGTCTGCTGTCCATTCATCCGTCTTGATGCACTCCTGCCCATCAATGGAAATGGTTTCCGGCTTCTGGACATCATGTCCAGAAGTTTCCTGCCCTGTCTGCTCCCTTTTATATCTACTCTGTTCCTGCATGGACTGGAATACCATCTCATCATATCCAATCACATCAATCAGATCCGCATGGGTATCTATGTATTCCTGTGCCAGCTCACGATTGATAAAGAAACGGTTATGCTCCGGGTAAGGCACAAGAAGCCCATCCTCCCCTGGTGTCACAAGGCGGTAGCGTACTCCTTCCCTGCCATCGGCATATTGGTGGGTGTAAAAACCGATCTCCGGCTCTGAAAAATCCTCTGATGATTCCAGTGCAACCGTAATCTTTTCCACTTTCTCTGCATTATCAGCGGCAAATTCTTTTGCGTAATCCTCCCCGTCCTCTTTTGCCCCGTCCAGTGTTTCCGAAACAGAAACGGGGCTTGTGTCTGTACGGTGGGTATTGTATAAGGCATACCCCTCCGCTTCCTTATCAATCCAGAGAAATTCCCCATTAGGCAGTTTTGCCGCCCATTCCGTAGGCTGTCCGTTATCATCGTCCATCTCATGTACGGTATGCCAGTCTAATTCCCCCTCGTAAATATCCGGACTATCATCCTGTGCCTGTTCTGCTTCTGCCTGCGCCGCAAGCTCTTTCTCACGCTCGATATATCTCCTTGCTTGGTTGATGAATCCATTCAGGACAGCAGGGTGGGAAACGGCTACTATATCCCGGTTCTCATACATCGCATACGGTTCGATGGACTTTGCCCATTCCTTGTTTTCCGGGGAAATCCTGTCCTCCTGGCTGCGATGCATGACCGTATTTGCAAGCACATAGCTGACACGCTCGATACCATATTCCTTTATGACATCTTCTGCCGTTCCTTTGGGCAGGCGGTATCCGTCGAAGTTTTCAGCGATAGCCCGGTCAATGGCATCCTTGCAGGAAACCTTTGTGTCACGCTCTATCTTTGCCTGTGCTTTTTCAAGCTCTTTCTGCTCCTGCTCCACCTTATACTCCGCATAGGCTTCCTTGCCTTTTGGGGATAAATACTTATCTTCCTGAATGAGCTTGCGGATACGCTTTTCCACCACTTTCCAGGACAACAGGATTTCTGTATACGGCTCCATGATGCTGCCTTTTTCCAGCCTGATTCCTTTCCCATCATGGTTTTCATAACTATGGTCAGCCCCAGCAAGCGCATGTGTGCTGCCTCCTATCCCATATTCGTTTTTCAAAAAATCTGCCGTTTCCTTGCTGCTATGCCCTTCCATGAAATAATCATAGATACGAAAAGAACCATGTGCAAAGCCGCTTCCCCTGCCGAGCCTGTGGTCTATCTCGTCCTGCGTGATGAAATCCTCTTTTTTCACTTCCACATTTTCAGCTACCGGAAAAGTTTTCTTTTCTAAAAGCAGATTATCAAGCTCTGCCCGCAGTTCTTCTTTTGGCATGACAAAACGGACACGCATCTCTTTCTCTCCACTTTCAAGCTGTCCTAATGCCTTATCCATATGTGAAGCAATTAAATCAATACCTTCCGGTGTCGATAACAGTTCCGTGAGCTTTGCATGGGAATCCAGATAATTTGCCGCTTTCAGTTCCAGTTCTTCCGGCAGCTCCCCCATGCCGTCACGAAAGAAAAAATAAAGGCGATCCGCAATGCGTCCACGCTCCACCTCGTCCACAAGGTAGGCTTCATTTGCACCCATATATGTGCCGTTTTCCACCTGCGAGCGTATCTGCGCTTCAATTTCCTGCCAGCTCATGGTGAACCTTGGATTTTCTAATGCAGATGTGCCATACCCGGCAGTCATTCCCTGCTCATTGAACCATACGGCTACCTGTCTGCCCTCAAATTCAAAGCCTTTGCCCGTAGTTCCATATTCCTTTTTCAGAAACGCCGTCATTTCCTCCGTTGTCTTGCCCTGCTGGTACTTGGCATAGATACGCTTGCGGCTGTCATCCCTGCCGCCCCCGCTCCGCAGGATCGTGTCGAGCTGCTCTTGTGGCAATATTTCCCTTTTCGATTCAAGGTTTGTTTTTTCTGCCGGGATAATCCCCTGCTCCGCCTCTTTCATGGCAATGCTGCCTACCTGCTCTGAAAACATGGAAAAAAGGTCAAGCTGCTGGTACATCCCATTTGTGTCGATCTGCTCCGCTTTCTCCCCCGGAAGCAGATATACATCGTCCTCCATATAAGAGTTGACAAAGAAACGGGCATCCTCCCATGATAAAAGCACTTCATTTTCTGCCCCTGCCCTGCCGCTCATGTTGATATGAAGCCCCTCATCATTGGCATGGAAGCCTATAGAAGTACCCGCCACATTCAGCCCATAATATGTACCGAAATGGAAACAGTTCTTAAAATACTCCGTCTGCAGCATTGTATCCTGCTCCATAGCAAAATAGCCTGCGATCTCCGGTCTTTTATGGATAAGGAAATCATCAGAGCATAAAAGCCCTTTTTGAATCTCCATTGCTTTTTCAGCAAAGTCCAGATTATCCAAAAAAGAGCTGGACAATGAATCTTCTCCATTATCCAGCTTTTCTGTTTCCATATTCTGTTGTGTATCGCTGCTTACAGGCTGTAGACCAGCTCCGTCAGTACGGTTTCCTCCGCTGAGTGCCTGATGTTGTTCATCTTCGCCACCCACTTCATCTGATCGGACGCTTTCAGGGCTTCGTCCACTCCCTCGGCTTTCGCCATCTGCTCCGTCAGGAAGTCCATCCGTTCCTCTGCCTGCTTCTGTATCTCCAGACAGTGCGCTTTCAGTCCGCCCGTCATCAGCAGGCCGCTGTAGATCCCCCTCCGGTGTTCCTTCAGGTAATTCTTCCGCATCAGTCCGTACTTGGTCAGCGGTTCCTCCGGTTCGCTGTCCGGAATCAGGTTGGGTATCAGATAGTTCCCGTTCTTCTCGTATGTCAGTTCCATATGCAATGCCCTCCGTTTCTATGTGGTTGGTATCTGTTTCCGTTTGTGGTTCGTTTTTACTTTCACGCTTTAAAGCATTATAGCGTGCCTCTGATACATTTGCAAGCACTTTTTGAGGATTTTTTTCAGTATTGTCGGCCTGTGCCTCATTCGCCTTTTCTTTCGCTTTATTCCGGGCAATCTGGCGGTCATAAGCCGCTACCGTCCTTCCGATCTCCATGAGCAGGGGCTTACACATATCCGTGGTGGCATTGCCTACCACGGATAAAGCCCTTGTCGTGTTAAATTCACTGATATAGTCAAAATTCAGCTCGTCTTTCCAAAAGTCCATATCAGCACCACACCGGGACAAAAGGGTGTATGCAATGCTTGCGGAAAGCGTTTCCCGCAGGCGCAGCCCCACATTCAGCTCGTCAAGCTCCTCTAAGAAGCTGCCCTCTTTTGCATAGGACATCTCCGGAAGAAGCTCACTGTAATAATCTTCCGCAATCCTCCCCGCAATCTCCATGAGCCTGCCTTCAAAGGAATTGTTCTTATCCGTTGTGCCGTATGTCTTTTCAAGCTGTGCCAGCACAGCGGCCTTGTGTTCCTCCCGCAGTTCCCACAGGTACGGGTCTTTCCCTATCCGCCTTGACTTATGCACGTCCGACACGTCAAAGACATATTTCAGCCTTGGACGCTCGCTCTCCCTATCAAAAAGCGCAATCCCCTTTGCCCCACGGTTTACCCAGCAGAACATTTTTTCATTCCATATTTCCATAGTGGCGCAGGCTTTTGCATCCGGTCTTTGTGCATAGATGAGCATCTGATCCTCAAATGGGTATTTATACAGCCTTGCGGCGGTAGTCAGGTATTTTGCCCATTCCTTCCCATTTTTTGACACCTGGTTTGCCGTTTCCCCCGCAAGCATGGAAATCTCGTGGTATTTCTTTGAAACAAGATATTCTCCTGCCATCTGCAACCTCCTTAATCATAAAATCCGTTTTCCTCAATGCCCTTTTCCAGAATGGAAGAGATCAGGTCATCCAGTTCCACACCATTGACCTCGCTTACCACGATCAGCTTTGCAAGGGTATCTTTCCTTATGGGGATTGTGTACTGTTCCTCATCCGGGCAAAGCTCCCTCACACAGATGCCCAGCGCATCGGCAACCTTGCAGACCATGGCAATATCCGGCTCACAGACACCAGCCATCACATTCAGCAGGGTATTCTCCGGTATGCCCGACAATGCCGCCAGCCCCGGTATGCTCATATCCATATCTTTCATCAGATTTAAGATCTTATCGCCTGTGCTTAAAACTCCTGTTCCCATCATCATTCCTGCCCTCCTATTCCGCTTTGTTCCCAAAGGAAAAAACTGTGCTTTCTTTTACTTTTACGGCTGCAAACTTTTCTTTTACCTCTGCCACCTTAGACTCCAGGACGGAGAACATGGCTTCCACCTGCTCCGGTGTATAGTCATAAGACGATCTATTAGCAAGGTTCTCAATCCTGCTGATAGCGTCAATCGCTTTGTTGATCCGATACTCTCCAAGACGGATAAATTTCTCCGCTTTCGTTTCCTCTGTCTTTTCTGCAGGTGTGTTCACTGTTGCATTTTCCATTGCTTCACTCATTTTCAAATCCTCCATTTTCCATAAATTTTAAAGGCATACAGATGTTTTCCGTATGCCCTGTGTTACAAAATCCCTTATGCTACTTTTTCTTTTTGGGAAATTCCAGCTTTACCTTATACTGTGTGCCTTTGATTTCCTTCCCGTCTTTGGTATAGGAATAATCTTCAATCCCTTCCGGGATAAGGTACGCATCATAGCTGCCTTTCTTCCCCTTCAAGCCTTTTACGAGGGTCTTTTTCCCCTCCAGCAGACTTTTTACCTGGCTGTCGGTAAGCGCCGCCCCCATTGCCCGTGATACGTTCATGCCGCATTTACTCTTGCAGTAAGCGCCGAATTTTCCCTTTACCACATCGCCGCCGCATTTCGGGCATTTCCCAAGAGATTCCTGTGTGCCGCCCCCGAACATGGATTTTTCTTCATCGCTGATGCTGTGGTAGGTCTGCACAAGGTCTTTTACCATATCCTCTATGCCGCCCATAAATTCCTGCATGGAATACTCGCCCTTTGACACAAGGGTAAGGGCATTTTCCCAATCGGCGGTAAGTTTGGGGGATTTTACCACATCAGGAAGCACCGTGATGAGCTTTACCCCGTCCTCCGTGGGGAGCATCTGCTTTTTCTCACGCTTTACAAACCCATCTTTGACTAACTTTTCGATCACGTCCGCCCTTGTGGCAGGTGTGCCAAGCCCCTTGCGCTCCACTTCATCGCCCATATCCTCAGCCCCGGCCCTTTCCATAGCGGCCAGCAGGCTGTCCTCTGATAAGTGGTGTAAAGTGTTGATGTGGATTATTTCTGATTTTTTTCAAGACACTCATTGATAATCAGCTTTTGCACTCTGTCCTTAAATGTTTTGTCGGTGTCCTTGCTGAAATGCACCTTGACGGTGTAAGTGGTGTTCCCTAACTTCCTCTTGAAGCTGTGGGGCTGTTGCTCGTTTTTGGTTTCTGTCATATTTTCTGCTCCTTTACATAAAAATAGAGCGCATAGATTAGATTTCTATACGCTCTGACCGCTGTGTTATTATTTTGTTGTGATTGTGACAATGGTTTGTTAAACAAACTTGAATTTAAAGGTTACACTCCATATCATCAAGCCATTTCTTATATGTTGTGAGAGGATTTAATCTTTCACCGCATTTATAAAACTCCTCACTTTCATCATCTGGAGGGGATTCTTCTGAAAAAATAAAAATTTCATCACGAGTTTTTCCATGACCAAAAATACCTTTTTGGTCAAGCATTTTCATAACTGCTTCCATAGCTTCAAGCCATGTTTTATACTCATTTTCATATTGGCAATTATTTTCTGCATCAGCGAACCGTTTTTTAAAAAGCTCCTCAACCTTGTCAAAATACTCATCATAACCATATCCACAATACAACGAATCTGCCCATGACCACTTACATTCTTCCTTATCTTCATCACTCATACCATTCTCTTTGATATATTTATCAAGTGATTCATAGGATTGTGCTGAAATACATGGTGTTGCCGCATCTGCCATAACAATAGTGCAATAATAAAAACACTCATCACCATGGTCAGTAAACAGGGATAGAAAACTCTTCTCGGCAGCATCATATAACACTTCTATTATTTCGTTTTTAGATTTATTGTTCATGTATTATTCCTTTCACATAAATTTCGATTTGTATTTCTAAATAGAATACCACAATCACGCTCATATTTCTATTGCATTTTCATTAAATTTCTTCCTCCCTCCGCTTAGTTCTGCCTTGCTGTCTGTCCTGCTGACGGCTCTCGTTCTGTTCCACACGTTCAAGATTGGCTCTGTTGTAGCTTATCACTTCCGCAAATGCAAGGTCGTGGCACGCCCTCGCCCTTTCGCTCCGAAGTGTTGGCACTTCCTTTTCAAGCTGTTCTTTTTCTGTCCTCCATGCTTTCGGTGTGATTTTCTCTCCCTCGGCAAGCAGCGTTTTCAAATCGGCTCTTGTGTTCTCATACATCACAAGTTCGTGTTCATGCTCCTTATCGTATTTTAGTTTCTTCAGACCACTTAATGATTTGCTCATATCATGCACTGCCTTGTATGGCTCATAGTCGGCATAGGCTTTTGCAAGTTCCTTTAGCTGTTCCAATCTTTTCCACTTGGGTATGAAAATCTGCTCCCGACTGTCAAACTCTTTCCCCTTATCCGTTTTGAATTTCTCCAACTGTGCAAACGTGGTTATGCTGTTGCGTTCCAAAAAAATTTTAGCATTGTCAATGTCCTGCACTTTATCCCTGTTGGGGATTTTCGCAAGATACTTTGCACTCACAATCGGAAGTGCAAGCCTGCCCATTTTCTCCTGCACACGCCCAATCATTTCAAGGACTTCATTCTTTACGCTGACTGCCGCATTTTTAATCTTGGAATACTGTGCGCTGTGTACTTCCTGCTTGGCAATTTCAAGCATTTCTTTTGCCTGCTCCAACATCATATTGCGCTTTTCGATTTCCCGATTGATGTTCCCCCTCTCGGTCTGTATGCCCTTGCGCTCTAAAGCGTTGGCGGTTGCCCCGATATGGATTGTTGGCTCTCGGTCAATCCCCTGCTCCTTAAAAGAACGGTGTTCCCAATGCAAATCTATTCCCAACTGCTCATTGGTGGCATTGATTGTGTCGGCTAAATCCTTTCGCCACATTTTGGCGTTTTCTTTGCTATTCCAGTCGGTGCTGTCCTCGGTGTGGCATTTCCACTGTTTTCTGTTCCGCTTGTCTACTTTCTGCTGACCTGTCTTTTTGTCGATAACGGGTATTCTTTCCCCATTTTCATCAAGGTTAAAAACCTTTTTTGATTTTGCTCCCCATTCCCCGTTTTCTGTGAGAGGGCGCATGGTAAGCAAAACATGGATATGGAGATTGCGCTGTCCTTTGTCGTTCTCGCTGTCATGGATTGCCCAATCCGCACACATACCCTTGTCAACAAAATTCCTCTGAACATAATCCCTCACGACTTCCTCTGCAAGTTCATAACTCCATTCGTTGGGGAGTGATGCCTTTAACATTCTCGCAAGCTGTGCGTCCTGTCTTTTTTCTGACAGTTCAACAGCGTTCCATAAAGTGGTTCGGTCTGCATACTCTTTGGGTGCATTGGGCGGGAGAGTGATTTCGCTGTGGACTAAATCTTCATGATATTTTGGGCGGTAGGTCTGCCCATCATACTCGCTCACAAGAATGCTCCTGCTGATGTAGGACGCTTTTTCAACTGCTGACTGCCCCATGCTCCGTTTGACTATGGAAAAGCGTGTGCTTGCCTGTTTCGTTACATTACCCATACGCAACACCTACATTCTTCCAATAGGGTAGTTGGGCGCATGGATAGACTTTGTGGGCAGATAAAAGCCGCACTTTGGCTTTTGTCTG